>NZ_CP034562.1:3570000-4282500 GCF_003970675.1 Flammeovirga pectinis | reverse complement strand
GAGTAACGGAGGCTTTCCAAGGTTCCCTCACGACGGTCGGCAATCGTCGGAAGAGCGCAATGGCATAAGGGAGCCTGACTGCGAGAGAGACATTTCGAACAGGCACGAAAGTGGGACATAGTGATCCGGTGGTACCGCATGGAAGGGCCATCGCTCAAAGGATAAAAGGTACTCTGGGGATAACAGGCTGATCTCCCCCAAGAGCTCATATCGACGGGGAGGTTTGGCACCTCGATGTCGGCTCGTCACGTCCTGGGGCTGGAGAAGGTCCCAAGGGTTGGGCTGTTCGCCCATTAAAGTGGCACGCGAGCTGGGTTCAGAACGTCGTGAGACAGTTCGGTCTCTATCTGTTGCGGGCGTAGGAAATTTGAGAGGCTCTGACTTTAGTACGAGAGGACCGAGTTGGACACACCTCTGGCGTACCGGTTGTTCCGCCAGGAGCATCGCCGGGTACCTATGTGTGGAGCGGATAAGCGCTGAAAGCATCTAAGCGCGAAACCCACCTCGAGATGAGATTTCCATATAAGGGTTGTTATAGATTATGACGTTGATAGGCTTCAAGTGTACGTGTAGAGATACATTCAGCTGAGAAGTACTAATCGCCCAAGAGCTTTTCTTTTACGGTTAGCACTCTAGTGATAGAGTGCTAGCAAAGTTTTTCCTTTTCACTGTCAAATAACTTATTTAGATGAGTTGTTTGTTATTAGTGATTAGATTCGATGATCAAAGACATTAAGATATTGATGGTGTCAATGACGTGGGTGTTCACCTCTTTCCATTCCGAACAGAGCAGTTAAGCCCCACAGTGCTGATGGTACTGGGTTAACCCCCGGGAGAGTAGGTCGACGCCACATTTATTATATATAGAAGGTTAGTTAACACAAGATGTTGACTAACCTTTTTTTGTGGCTATACTTTTTAGGGGTAATATCGATAAAAAACTATTTTTTCAAATAAAAAGTAACTTATTTAATTGTATTTCAAATTAAATAAGCTATAAAAAGAGTGATTTCACTTACATTTTTAATCAAACTAGGCAGATATAATCAAAATCTATTTGACAATTTCTAGACTGTCTTCTAATGTGTCTTTTAATTCAACAATCATGTCAAAGCCGGACATTTTAACAATATCTTTAATAGTATCATTAGCATTACACACAACAAATTTCCCATCAACATTTTGCATTTCCTTGGATGCCGAAAGAAAAATACGAAGTCTAGAACTACTCATATAAGTAACATCTTTTAAGTTAAGTATTACTTTGGTATGCCCTTCTTTAGTGATAAGTATATGTATTTTTTCATCAAGAATAGATGAAGTATTTGCATCTAAAAAACCAGTAACATTAATAACGGTTACATTGTCAATATTTTCAATTTTGTATTCCATAATAATTTATATTTTTTGAAGTAACCTTAAGCAATTTTTGTTGTCAAAGCGTTCGTAAGAAAGTTCTTCCACTAAATTTTTAATTATAAATATACCTAATCCGCCAACCTGTCGCTCATCAAGAGATAATGCAACATTAGGGTCTTCTTTTTCTAGAGGGTTAAAAGCTGTACCATTGTCTATAATTTTAATACAAATCTCAGAACTATCAACTTTTAAAGAGACATTAATTAATGGAGTAACTGTACTTGAGAATGAATAATTAATTGTATTACTAAGAATTTCATCTAAAATAATCTGAGTTTTGTGTATTGCACTAGTAGGTACTTTTTGCTTTAAAAGGTACTCTTCTACTTTTTGAGTAAGAGCTAATTTTTCATTAAATGAATTTGATATTGAAAATGAACCTTTTGTATCACTAGATTGATGGTATTTTATACTTAAAACAGTAATATCATCAGCTTGTTCAGATCCTAATTCAAACTCTCCAATATCTTTTACTACTGTATCATTTATATCTTTAACACTACTATTAGTTACAGTACTTAAAAGAGTAGTTAAACGTTCATCAGAATATAATTGATGGGATTGATTTTGAGCTTCTGTTACTCCATCAGTATAAGCAAAAACGATATCAGCAGGTTTAAGTTGAATACTTTTTTCTTTATAATTAAACCCTTCTAATGCACCAACTACGGGGCCGTGTAATTCTTCTAACCTTCTCATATTTTCATTGTTAATAATATAAGAAGGGTTGTGTCCTGCGTTGGTGTAAGTTAACATTCCTGTTTCTAAATCTAACAGAGCAAGAAATACAGTAATGAACATGTTATTTTTATTGTCTTTGGCAATTTCACTATTCACATGAGAAACTATCTCACTTGTAGATGTTTCATTAATAGCACTACTTCTTAGTAAAGATTTAGTTTGCGCCATTAATAACGCAGCAGGTACACCTTTACCAGAGACATCGCCAACAACGAAGTAAAAATATTTATCGTTTATGAATTGAAAGTCATAAAAATCCCCACCTACTTCTCTTGCGGGTACAAGAATACCATGAACATCAATAAAACTATTTGAAGGGAAATCTGTAGGAACCATACTTAATTGTATATTTCTACCTACAATAAGTTCGCCTTGCATTCTAGCTTTACTATCGTTCGCTTTTTTCAGGTCAGCAAGAGATGCTTCTAAATCATTATTTTTTGATTGTACCTCCTCAAGTAATTCATCTCTTGATTTTTCATTATATACACTAAGTACAAGTTTAAATTCTCTAGCAGAGAACTCTTGCTCAACAGTTATTAAATAATGATTATCTATTTTTTCTATGGATAAGAAATGAACATAAAGAGAAGGAGGAGGAAGGGTAAATTGTTTAGCGTTATCTTGCACAATTAGTTGAATTTTCTTTCCAACTTCTTGCTGCATAATTACATTAGTCTGAATAGTTAATTGATGTTTTTGAGCAATAAGATCTTTTAAAAAAGAAGAAATTATAGAAGATACTTTAACAGATAAAGTATTATCGTTTGTGAGTATCCTTAATGATTTAAATACCCTTTGACGATAATTAATAACATCAATTTCTTTGGTGATATATTTGGTTTCTATGCGAATCATGAAATTTGTACCTTAACAGTTATCATCGAAGCATCATCAAAAAGAGAACCTGATTGCTTCACAATTTTCTTTGCTAATATTTCACTAGAAAAAAGGTGATAATTATTGAATTCAGATGAATTGAAATTTCCATTAATACCATCGCTATACATAAAAATGATATCGTTATCTTCTAACTTTTTTGATGTCACTTTAGATGTCCTACCTCTTACACCTAATAAACCATCAGTAGATAACATATCAATATTTTTAGTATTAACAATTTTACAATTTATATTTCCAAGGCTGCCAAAAGAAAAACTATCTCCGATAAGACATCCAATTCCAATCACAGCTCCTTCAGTACCCAACATATATTCATGGGTTTTCTGAATTACGTATTGAATATCGGCATTATGGTTATTGATTAAGAATGATTTTATTTCTTCAGATATGGCGTTTGCTACATCACCATGACCGATACCATCAATAACAGCAAAAAAAGTGTATCGAGAATCTTTTAAAATATAGATTACATCTCCATTACGTTTTTCTCCTGCAATAGGTCTAGTATAGCCACCGATATCTATGTTCACTATTTTATCCAATATATTACTTTTATATGAGTACCTGTTTCTGGTGTTGAATCTATTTCTAAAATATCTGACATTCTTTTAATACCTGGTAACCCTAAACCTAAAGTACCTCCAGTAGAAAAATTATCTGCTAGAGCTTTCTCAATGTTTGGAATTGAAGGGCCCTTGTCGATAGCTTCTATCAAAATTCCACTTTTATGATGTCTTGTTTCTTTAGTGTAAACAATAAATCCTTTTGTGGCATATTTAATAATATTTTGAGCGAGCTCAGACACAAGAATAGATATTTTCATGGCATCTAATTCTTCAAAACCAAGTGTTTTTGCAAAATCAGTACACTCTACCTGAGCATAATGTATATCGTTTTCAGATTGTATACTAATTTTCATCTATCATATTATTTGATAACAATAACTCAATGGCTTCATCTAAACTAAGTGCAGCATTAAGATCATCAATATCTGCATCAAGCACAATTAGAGAGGAAACTACAGCAGGTCTTAAGCCCGAAATTACAGTTGAAAACCCTGTCAATTTAATCATTTTAATAGTATCTTTTATGGCATTGAAATCACTAATATCAATAATTTCTAAACCAGATAGATCTAAAATAACACCTTTAATAGTACTATTCTTAACCACAAATTCTAACAATTCATGACGAAATAATTTTAAAAGAGGAGTTGTTAAATCAACTTGAAAAGATGCAATAATACAACGGTTATGTAACTGTATGGGTATACCTGACCTGTCCCAACTATCCATATTATTGTTTAATAATTTTCATATTTAATTTATTGAAAGCAATTTCTATTGCTGCTTTTAGGTTTGCTGTAGTTTTTATGGTTCCTACATCAATTCCTAATTCTACAATAGTTTGTGCTACTGCAGGTGATAAGCCTGAAATAATACATTCACAACCCATTAATTTTGTTGCTTTAGTAATCTTTATTAGATGGTTTGCAACAGCAGTATCTACAACTGCTACACCAGATATATCAAGAATAAAGCTTTGTGCAGAATGGTTAGAAATATGATTTAACGTGTTATCCATAATGTTTTGGGCACGTCTAGAGTCAATAAGTCCAACTACGGGTAATAATAACAATCCTTCCCAAATCTGAGTTACAGGAGTAGACATTGCCATTAATGTTTTACTTTGTGCAGTTAGCTTATGATTGACAATTTGTTCATAACTCTGAACAATAATAGTCATATCCATATGCACTAGTTTATTTAATGCACGTCTTGCTTTATCTAAAGCATCATTATCTAAGTCTAGCTCATTAAGCATATTTACAAAAAGCCCTAAGAAGTGGTCTACACCAGCTAAATAAATTTCTTGAGATAAGCCTATACGGGCATGAACTTCACCAACTTTTCTTCTTGAATTAAGGTATTGTTCATTAATATTAGATTCAAAAAATTGCTCCCAGAACCCAAATTGCATCTTTTGTACTCTATTTAGTGTACTTGCGTCTGCAAAATATTCATGAAATTCCGGAGTAGTTTTTAGCCATTCGTACCAACTATCAACCATGCCAGACATTCTTTCCATGGCAGGATCTTTTAGCATTTTTACATTTTGAATATCGATTTCTTGTATGCCATAGAGTTCGCAAAGTTGAGTGGCATTTCTAGAATTTTCGTGCATAGGGTAGGATAGATTTTTTTTAAAACTTGTTGATCTTTTAATTAGATAAAGTTGAAGTTAATTTCTTCTGTAGAAAGAACAAAATTTTTAAATATACAATCTCAAATTAATCATATGATGATAGGTGGTTTTGCGTCTTTTTTTCTTGAATTAAGAATAATTAATCTTGCTATTTTCTTAAACAATAGTTAATAAGTACGTAAGTGGCACAGTTTTGTTAATAGTGTTTTTGGGTAAAGAATCAATTGTCCGTGTACGCACGGGCTTAACTCCCCTCCATTGATTTTCAATGGAGGGGTTTTATTTTTTGTTAAGGTATTGGTAGCATTTATCAAAAGTTCTTTATTTTGCCTATCCATTATTACAATTTGATAACCTATGTATAGATTAATACTATTATTATTGCTTTTTGCAATACCTACATTTGCCCAAGAATCAACTTTTAAAAACCCTATTTTACAAGGGGGCTATCCTGATCCTTCCATAACCACAGACGGAGAATATTATTATATAGTCAATTCTTCTTTTGAGTATTTTCCTGGTTTACCTATTCACCGTAGTAAAGATTTAGTGAATTGGGAGTTAATTGGCTATGGCTTACACAGAGAAGAGCAATGTAATGGGGAAATGAACCTTGTAGATGTACAACAGAATGGAGGTATTCATGCACCTACATTACGTTATCACAATGGTAAATTTTATATTATAACAACGAATGTATATAACCCAATCGATGGCTCTCCAACTAAGACAATAAATTTTATTATTACTGCAGATAAGGCTGAAGGCCCTTGGTCTGAACCTCATATTATTGAAGGAGCTCCTGGTATAGATCCAGATTTATTTTTTGATGACAATGGAGATGCTTGGTATTTTGGTGCTAACTCTCCAGAGAAACCTAATTATGAAGGTGAAGGTGAAATTTATGGTCAGCAATTGGATTTAGACGCGTGGAAATTTATTGGTGAACGTCAATATCTTTATAGAGGAGCTTGTGGTGGCGTATGGGTAGAAGGCCCACATATGTACAAGCACGATGGACTCTACTATTTAATGGTAGCAGAAGGAGGTACAAGTTACAACCATTCTATGATGATTGCTGTAAGTGATGATATTAAAGGAACGTTTGTATCTAACGAGCGTAACCCAATTTTAACTACAAGAAACCTGTCTTATGATAACTGGGTGAACAGTACAGGACATGCAGATATAATTCAATTAAAAGATGGACGTTGGTATATGGTTGCTCTTGGTATTAGAGGTGATGTACAACGAGCAACAAATATGGGAAGGGAAACATTTTTGATACCTGTACAATGGGAAAGAGAACCTTTTTGGTGGAAAGAACCTAAATACGATTGGCCAGTTGTAGCTCCAGAAACAGGGCGAGTGATGAAAAATGAGAAACTGCCATTTTCTGATAAAGTACAATATAGAGATGGTTCTTTTAAAGATGATTTTGATACTGATGTACTTAGCTTGGAATGGAATTTTAGAAGAGTACCTTTACCAAATACCTATAGTCTTTCTAAGAGGGAGGGCTTTTTAAGAGTATTTGCAAAGCCAGAAATTATAAAAATGAGAGGTCAAGCCAGTTTAATGGGTGTTCGCCAAAGAGAAACTGATTTTGACTATTCTGCAAAAATGCAATTTGCTGGTAAAAAAGAAGGTATTGAGGCAGGCATAAGTATCTTTCAAAAAGATGATAACTACATGAATATGACCATAACCAAAAAAGAGGGTAAATATGTAATGAAAGTTGTTGTTGCTGAAAAGAAAGTGGATGAAGTAAAAATACTTAAAGAGAAAGTCCTTGAAAATTATAATGGTAATGTAGTTTTTAAAGTGACTTCTAAAGAGAATAAATATAATTTTATGTACTCTCTTGATAATGGGAAATCGTTTAGTGAATTTGTGGAAACAAAAGCTGATTACCTCTTAAGTTTTGGTTGGAACAGTGGCTATACTGGTGCTTATTGTGGCGTTTATGTTACTAGTAATGGCAAGGCATCAAAAGAATATGCAGATTTTGATTGGATTGATTATAAAGGTTATGAGCATTAGAAATTGTTGGAGTAGTTAATTGGTACTCCCTCATAAAATAATCTAATAGATAATATCAGAAAAGGATTGAACTGAAAGGTTTGATCCTTTTTTAATTCTAAGAACTTTTACTTTAACAGAATTAAGATTGTTGTTAGTAGGAGCGAATCTATTCACCTAAAATATGTAAATTGATAATTATCAATACTTTATAAACCTAATTCTATTTCTCTTAATCTCATTAACTTATGAATAAATCATTTTTTTACTTTGTGATTTTTCTTATTCCTTCTGTATTATGGGGACAAAATAATTATATGTCAACGGTGAATAGCTTTCCTGTTGGTCCCTACGGAGGTGGAAATGATTATGATGGGATAATTGAAGATATTACTGATTATACAGTTGTTTCTTCGATTGATGAATTAATCATAGCATTAGATAATAAGACGACAAAAATTTACATTCAAGATAATACTACATTAACGCTAACAGCAGATAAAGTCTTAGAAATTAAAGCTGATGGGACAATTATTGCTGGGGGCAGAGGTAAAGAAGAAGTAAAAGGTGCAACAATTCAAAGATCAGATAATGACCCTTCAAATTATAGATATATTTTTAAAATTAAATGGGGAATTGATAACGTAAGAATAACGGGCTTAAACTTGGTTGGACCAAAATCTCTTGTCGGTAATGCTCCGAATACAAATATATCAAGCTATGTTATTAATGGTATAAAAATAGATAATTCACGAAACTCTGAAATAGATAATTGTTTAATCAAAGATTTTGTAGGAAGTGGGATAGAAGTTAAAAACAGTCTTGCGTATATTCATCACAATATTTTTGAAGGTAACAACCATCAATGGACCACAAGATCTACATTTGGTTATGGTCTTTCAGTTTACTCTAATGATCCGACAACGAATACATTTATTGCATACAACTTATTTGATAATAATAAACATGCAATAGCAGGTAGTACACATGGTTACGAGGCGTATACAGCATTATATAATAGCGTTTACCCTAATCGTTTAAGAGATGATCATTCATTTGATATGCACGGCTTATTTGATACTACATCTCCATCTAGTTCTAGTTGTCAGTTCGATCAAGCATGTAATTTTGCAGGCGATTCAATTATTATTGAGCACAACTATTTTGAAGATGCAGTAGAAACACAATGGCCCAACCAAGAAGGGATTCTAATAAGGGGTATCCCAAAAAGCCTAGCTAAAGTAAAGAATAATTATACTGCTGGGGCAGATAAAGAGATGTTAGGACAACAGTTAACAACACAAGAATTAAGAAATCTTGCACAAAACAACCTTGTTGGTTCTAATATTTGGGATGTTTCTGGCAATAGAACAGCAACTGCTATCAATTACTTTTGTGTTTCTTATTCTGCTAATCATAATTGGAAAATCATCTCACCTTTTGTTTGGAATCCCTCTGAAATAAAAATAGGTGATTTTGATGGAGATGGTAAAGATGACCTTTTGAGATTATCTAATGGAAGTCTATTCATTTCTGAAAGAGGAATTAAGAATTGGACAATGTGGGGAAGTACTACTGAAACTATTACTTCTTTATTAATTAAAGATGTGAATAATGATGGCAAAGATGATCTTTTAACCGTAGCTTCTGATCCTATTAATATAGCTTATAGCACAGGTACTTCTTTTTCTTCTTTTCAATCTATAGGAGGTAATAATACAGGTTCTACTCAAGTTTTAGTAGGCAATTTTTCTGATGATAATGTGAAAGATTTTCTTATTTTGAATGGTGAGAATTTCGTTATTAGGAATGGAGAATTAACAAGTGCAACGTATAGTCTTTCATCTGATGAATCTACTACACCTACTAATTTATTGGCTTCTGTAGATATGAAATCTGCAGACTTTGATAACAACGGATACACGGACATTATTATTAGTGATGGTACTAATTGGAAAATACGATACAATTATTCTTCTGGGTTTGCAACTAATTGGAAAACAGTAAATACTTCTGATTTATCTATTTCTAATTCCTTTTTAGGAGATATTGATAACGATGGGGACATAGATGTTTTATATGCGAACGATAACCGATGGGAAGTTTATACATTTATCTTAACAACGAGTTTAGAAAATACACTTTCAGCTAAACTTCCTTTGCAGAGAGCTCCTGAATTGAGTTCAAATCAGGTTACTGCCAATACGTTATTTGTTGGTGATTTTAATGGTGATAATGAAATTGACTTTGGATGTTTCTTTAGACCAAATTCAACCCAGACTGCATTTAGCCAATATTCTTCTATTTTAGATAGAGAACAACAAACATTTACAGCATCAGTTTTTGATCAAATTAATGCTTTAGGAAAGTTTACATTACCAACTTTAGAGAGTAATCAGCGTTTACCTTTAACTATTGAAGTACTTTCTACCAATGCATCTATTTCTGCAGGTGAATTAACTGTAACAAGTAACGGAACGGTCAATTTACGTCTTTATAATGATGGTAATACTCAGTACGCACCATTCGATCAAATTGTTAGTCTACAAATAGGAAGTACAGTAAATGCACTAAATTCTAATAGTAAAATTGAAGTGAAAATCTACCCAAACCCTTCGGAAGGGGATTTTAAAATTTCTTCTGTAACACTAAATGAACGTGTAAAACTCAGTATCTATACAATGAATGGGATACTTTATAAAAATGAAGAAATCTCACTTTATCATAATGTACCAAAGGTTATTTCTTCTTTAAATTTAACGCCTGGTATTTACCAAATGATTATTGAAACTAGTGAAGGTATTGTAAAAAAGAAAGTAGTTATCCAGCATAAGTAATCAAATTTGTAAAATTGAAAGCATAAAAAAATGAGTCAAACTTTTTGAAAGTGTGACTCATTTTTGTTTTGAAATATTGATAATGAATTAATCCATTACTGCACTAGAAAAAGTATCATTTAACCTGTAATTGATTACTCTTTGAGGAATAGTCCACGTATCATAATATAGTTCAGAAAAATCTACAATATCATTAAAAGCAACGGTAACTTTTCCTTCGTCATCAGCAAAAACTAATAATTTCTGACAGAAAGCTTCTAAACCAATTCTTGGAGTTGTATGCATTGCTTTACCACCAGGAGCAGGTCCTCCAAAAAGGATAAGTTGCATTGGGTTCATATCCACCCCATATTTTTTAGCATCTTTTTGATAATCAACTACAGCAAAGAACTCTGTATCACCTTGTGATCCAATAGCCTCATTTAATCTTTTAACAGTAGTTTCAAAATCATATTTTGAAGAGATAGTAAGAATACCAAAATCTTTAGTAACCTCTTTTGTTGAAGATTTTACTATACTCTCTTCAGGAAAGATACTCATTACTTTTTCAATGTCTTTATTAAAATCTTTAACATCCTCGTCTGTTAAACCGTGTCTCTTTTTTAAGAACTCTGCAGAAGTATAGGCTACGCTGGCTTTAGATGTATCTGCTTCTGAGTAACACAATACCTTATAAGGTAAATCTATTGCAATTAATGGATTCTTCTGAATAAGTTTTGTATTTACTTTTGGGTTAGAAAAAATTGTAACAATAGATGGAGGAGTATAAACACCCTCATTACGTGCAAAACGTGCATGATCAATTTTTGTTACAGGCGTAAAACGTCTAATTTTTTTATCTAATTCTACAACTTCTTGATCTACCTTCTGTTCAACTTTGGGAACAGCTGGCGGTGTAGAAGAACAAGAGTAAATTCCTGCAGTAATGAAAACGAGCAATATTTTTTTAAATGTCATAATTGAATTATTATTCTTTGAAATTAATCTTTAATTACTCTACGATATTAAGTCTTTCTAAGGTGAATAAAAAGAGATGAAAACTCGTTTTTTATCAAAAATTAAATAAATAAGTAAAGAATAGAACTTATAAAAGTTAAAATAGTACTGACTTAAGTAAGTTATCTATAATTTAATAATACGCGTCCTTTTTATTAGATTGTAAAAGTGAACTTTTTAACTCATACTATGAAAATATATACTAAGGAAGCGGGAAAAACAGGAGTTAAACCAACAGCTAATGTAGGCTTTGAACAAAGTTTTCCAATTCAACAGAGAATCATAAATGATGATCTTGCCCCTAAACTTTTCTCAGGCATGAATGGATTTTGGATTAAAATTTCAAAATACGCTTCAATAAGAACCTTTTTAGTGAATCTTACCGAAAAATTGATGCCTGGAGGGTGGAGTATGTTCCTTGTTCGTAAAAGATATATTGATTCCAAACTGATCGAAACTATTGAGAATTATGATATTCATAATGTTGTAAACTTAGGTGCAGGTATGGATACTAGGCTGTATCGATTTCCTATACTTCAGAATAAAAAATGTTACGAGATGGATCAAACAGAAAGTGTAAATAGTAAACGAAAAGCTATTGTAAAAGCACTCGGAGTTTTTCCTCAATATGTGCAGCAAGTTCCGATTAATTTTATCAAGGAAAGTATTGATGAAAAAATGAAGAGTAATGGATATAATCCAGAAGAAAAAACTTTTTTCATTTGGGAAGCAGTATCACAATATCTTGATATGCCAAATCTTGAAAAAACATTTGATTTCTTTTCAAACTCGCCAAAAGGAAGTTTTTTAGCTTTTACTTATGTTCTTAAAGACTTCGTGGAAGGTAAGAATTTGTTCAATCAAAAGGTACTATATAAGCTAACTGTTAGAAATAATTTATGGATATCATGTTTTAACCCAAATGAAATCAAAGGTTTTCTTGAAAAATATAACTGGGAGCTTATTGAAGATGTCAGTTATCGTGAATTAGATAATTGGTATGTTAAACCGACAGGTAGAAAATTGGGAGTATGTGATGTTGAGCGTGTTGTATTTGCAAGGAAAAAATAAATAGTAATACGTTTATGTATAGTTAAGCTTCATTAAAATGAAAACCTAATAATTAGGGCTTAGTTTGGCTTTCATACCCTAAAACTAAGCTCTAGTTGAATGTTTGATTGAAATACTTTTCTTTTAGGAGTAAGTTAGGATAGATTTTTCATGCGAAGTCTTTTTTATGCCCTTTCTTTTTGAGAATAAAAATTAGACATTCTAATCACCTCTCTTTCTCTTCAACAAGGGCAAATAGGTGGAGTATACCCTAATCTTTAGATAGAGTTAAATCTAATCTCATAAAGAAGGCGACTAACTTGTTCATCATTTTAGCTTAAAATTCATAACTATCTCAATAAAAACTATTTACAATCTAAGAAAATGGGATAAAATTAGCTCTGGATATTAAAAAATAAAAGAATGTTTTGCAAAATTTATGTACTTAAAGACTGCAACGATTTTCATAAACGAATTGCTACTATGCAAACTATTAATTTTAAAGATATTCTTAACGATCAAAACGTATCAACATTCGGAAGTCACCAAGGAGGAACTCAGTATTTTATTGATAAAATCAATCAGATACAACTACAAGAAAGTATAAGCTATCCTTCAAGATTAGACTTTGGAAGTCTTATCACTTAATTTCTAATGTTGTTACAGTATAACGCTATTTTCTTAGATTAAATTATCATGAAAAACCTTCAGCTCTACCATAGAAAAGTCATACAACGACTGATAGAAGAAAAAATATTCAGTGTTCCCGAAATAGCGGAAGGGTTAGAAGTATCTACTTCAACCATATATCGTGAATTGAAACGTAATACCCACCCACTTACTAAAAAATACAATGCAGAATATGCCCATAAATTATATTTAGCCCGTAAGAAGTTATCAGGCGGAAGTAGAAAAACAAGACCTATCCGCCCTAACACAATAAGGAAAAATGATTCTGAGTTACACACTGAAAGAAGATTTTTACTTTGGTATTCAGACAGACACTATAAAGTGAAATTTAATTCTAGTAGATTTAAGTTTACCCCATTCCCAAAAATGTATGCTTTTCGTCTTGGAATAAAAGATGTAATGTACCATGATGATTGGGAACTTTTCGAACTTTGGCTGGAACATATAAAACTCCAAAAAGAACAAAGTTCAGCATCCACCCCAAAATATTATTGGATGCGTGCCTTAATCAAAAAAGAAGCTCCACTTCAAGTCTGGAAAAACCCATCAATAGCAATGGAACAGAAGAAATGTGTCTAACCCTTTCTTATTTGCTTCTTCACGACTAAAACTCCCCTCACTTCTTCCAAAATTTTCAAGAGAGTATCCCTTTTAGGGATTTTTTTTGTCTAAATTTTCTTAGCCGACTGTTTTGTTTTCATTTTAAGTTGATGATGGAGAAGAATTGCATTTGCTCACGAATTGATTTTGAAATTTTATTTTCAGTAATCGATTCAAACATTTTATTAGTATCAGTGCGTAGAAATTTGTATTTCAATTCTATTATCAACAACTTACTTATGGTTAATAAACATCTTCTTTCTGGCGACTAAAACAAAGTAAACTTGTAGCTCCATTAATAGTAGTGTATTAACAATAGGATAACTGCAGTATATATTGCTCAAAAAATATACCCTATAACTTTTACAGTAGGATATTGATGAGGTTGCTTATATAACGCCTTATTCATTGAAATAAAATAGATATAAACTGCAATACGTTTGTATAATGTTAGCATTAACTAAATGACAGATCAAATGAACCTTCAAAAGTTAACTCCTGCTCAAACACATATGATATTAAATCCTATTAAATCAAAAAATACGGATTTATTGAAATTTGCTTTATATGACTTACTTTATAAAGAAATTTTAATGTTAGAACAGGAATGGAAATTCCCACACCCAAAAAGACGAAGAGAAAGTTTATTTATCTATGTATCAAGAGGAAAAAAATACAATGAATATATCTATAACATTCATCAAAATATCTTCCTTGAATCATTTAAAATAGAGAATAGAAGGATACAATTAAGGAAGTTAATCAAAGAAATATTACCATTATGTGGAAATGGTCAAGGATATAAAGCATTACAACTTAATGAAGACTTTAAATTATTTGGTTTATTTCATCAAACTTTGAGCTTCAAAGATTTTAATCTATTTTTTCTAAACTCAAAAGGTAGAAATTTAAGAAAAAAAATCAAACTTAGTTTAAATCACTATAATAAACGACTAAAATCTAATGATTTAACAAACAAAGAATTTACTGAAATTCTTAAAGAATTAGGTTCAAATATTTTTTTATTAGATGATTTCAATTCAGAATTAATAGAGAAGTTTAATTCAAATTTTATTCATGGGTCAACTATAAAAGACTCTTCAGAATATGATTTCGATTTTGAAACTATTTATGAGGTTTTCTCAATGCCTATATTTATGAATATGGATATAATAGATTCATTTTCAAGTTCTTTTGATTCAGGGGTTGATTATGAATCAAGTAATCATGATTCTTCATCAGATTATTCTGGAGGTGACTCATTTGATTTTTAATGGAGATTTTTAACCACATATCGCAAATGCTAACATCAGCTAAAATAGCAAGTCTATAGTTGGTATTTGAATACAAATCAAAAATAAACGGTAATATTTTTACAATAATAATTATGAAAGAACATCCATCAGGAATATTTATCTATGAAAAAGAGTCTACAAGACTTGCTTATAGTCAACTTGCTTATAAGTTCACTAATACAGCAATTGAAAATAGCTGTATAGAAAAAATTAAGAATGCGATGAAAAGAAACTCAATGGATTTAGGAATTGACTTCACAAAACCTTTGGAAGAGCTAGAATTGGATGAGAATCATTATCAAATTGAATATTTTTTTGTAGGAGAAATTCACGTTGAAGATGGTTGTATTACTGATGAAGAAATAGGAATAAATATATATAAGGAAAATAGGTTTGGACAAGAAAGGTTTAATTCAAGTAAATTGCTGAACCTAACATTAATAATTGAAAAAAATACAGTGCCCAACATCCTTGTAAAGTAATGTTGGATAGTACAAATAACACACGGAAGTTTTAGAGGAAGAGAATGTGGTCTAATCACCAATACTACAGAAAGAATTCAGAATTTTAGTCAAAAGTGAAAAATTAAAGGGTAGACCATTAAAACTGGAAATACCTAAACATTAAAGTTTTTAACTTTAATGACTGAAGTAATCGACCTCAAAATAGTCCCTTACATAGATAACTCTATATCAGCTAAAACTCCATATTTGGGTAATGTTCTCTTGCACGTTGATTATCTAAAACAAAATTTTAAAAATGAAACAAAGCTTAGCATATTATATCATACTCTTGGTTATAAAATTAAAAGGAATTAAAAGAGACTTTAGTAAGGTACCAATAGATTTCAAAAAGATTAGGAAAGAAGATGTTAAGCTACCAAATGATCGGTTTTTCAAGAAACATATACTGAAAACTTTTAAAGTGTCAGAGTCCTTAATTACAGAAATAGGATGTGTAGAAAAAGCTGATAAATTGCTAATCTTTATTCATGGAGGAGCATTTATTTCTGGTCCTACACAACATCATTGGGATACAATAAAAGAAATTGCAAAAAGAACGAACTATACAATTTGGATGTGTGATTATCCAAAAGCACCAGAAAATCAGATAGCTAAAATCTCTGAAAATATTGACGCAATATATTCTAAAGCACTAAAGAATTATCAACCAAACCATATTGCTATTATCGGAGATTCCGTTGGGGGTACTTTAGCAACTGCATTAACTCAGCGTTTAAAAATAAATAAAATTGAATTACCTGCTAAATTAATTCTTGTTTCTCCAGTAATGGATGCTAGTATGTCTAATCCAGCAATTGATTCTTTTGAAAAATTAGACCCAATGCTTTCAAGAGCTGGAGTATTGAGTGCAAAAAAGATGTGTGCTGGCACTATGGATTTGAAAGACCCTATGATTTCTCCTTTGTATGGAGACTTTGAAGGATTTCCTGAAACAATCTTGTTTCTTTCTCAAAACGACATTATGTATTCGGATACAAAATTGGCCGAATTAAAGATGAAGAATGCTAATGTAAATCTTGAAGTTATTGAAGGGAAAAACATGCCACATATTTGGCCTTTTCTTCCTGTAATGAAAGAAGCACAAGACTCTTTAAAAGAGATAATCCGAAGAATAAACACTATCTAAAACCATTAAGAAATACATAAAATAGCAGGATTGTACATGATTTATTTTTTGTTTCTAAATCGAAATTGAAAATCATTGAGATTTATAATAGTTGGTAATCTATCAGATGAATCTTACCATTCAGTTACCTCATTTTAAAAGAAAGCAGTATATTTAATTATAACCCTAAAAGCACATATAGTAGGTGTTTTAGTAATTAAAAATTAGCTCTTAGAAAAATGAAATTCACTCATCAATCAGATACATTTATAGAAATTGATTCTGCTAAAATATATTTTGAAGAAATTGGAACCCCTCAAAAGCAGCCTTTATTATTTCTTCATGGAGGATTTGGAAACATAGAAGATTTTAATGGAATTATCCCGTTACTCAAAAATGAATACCGTATTATTGGAATTGATAGTAGAGGTCAAGGTAAATCAACTTTAGGAAATAAGGCACTAACATATGCTCGTATTGAAAAGGACATTGAAGTAATTATTAAACAATTAAATTTAGTAAACCCTGTGATTTTAGGGTTTAGTGATGGGGGGATTTCTGCCTTGAGGTTAACGAGTTCCAATTCATTAAAAGTAGATAAATTAATAGTTATTGGTTCTAGTTGGCATTCAAAATCACTGGCAAACTCAAAATCTTTTTTAGAAGCGATAACAACTGAAAAATGGAAAGAAAGGTTTCCAGAAACGTATGAACAGTATCAAAATCTAAACGTTGATCCAGATTTTGATAAACTAACCAAGGCTATGGTCAAAATGTGGATTGATGAAACATCAACGGGTCACCCAGATGAAACAGTACAAAATATAAACTGCCCAACCTTAATAATTCGTGGAGATAATGACCATTTATGCAGTAAGCAATCATCGTTTGAATTATCTGAATTAATCAAAGATGCCGATTTTGCAAATATCCCTTTCTGTGGTCACGAAGTGTTTAATGACCAAAAAAACATTTTAATGGAAATGGTAAATCAATTCTTAGTGCAGTGACAATATCAAAAATGCATATAAAACTAAAGGATTAGACTATAAAGTTAGCCTAATCCTTTAGTTTTAAACCTTACACAGTTATTGAAAGAATGTAAGGTTTAAATTTAATTATACTTATTTTTATTCAAGATTTGCTCCTATTATTCTATCTCTCCAACCTGAACTAGATGGCGGAGTATAAACACCTCTTTCTATCATCAATTCAACTTGTTTTTTCAGGACATTCTTAATATATCCTTTTGTGTTGTATGGAGTTTCGTCTTTATACATATTAGGAGGCAGTATCTGCTTCTCATATATTTTACGAATTATTTCTGTTTTTAAATCTTTTGTCCAATTTGCTACCATAGAAGATATACGAAATTCTCTTAAAGATTCTACATCAATTTCACCTGCAAGAAAATAATCGCCTTGACCACCTAAAGATTCAGAGATGATGCTACCATCGTATTTAACTACGTGTGAATTACCATTTGCCATACCCACAGGTGAGCTATTAGGAACTACTGTACCTGTACTTACTTCAGCTCCCACAACGAAAAGTGTGTTATTTAAAGCATGAGCTTGATTCTGAATTTTGAAAGCACCATCAAATGGATGAGGAGTCCCCATTCTACATAATACTTCAGTACCATTCATTGCCATACCCCTTATATATTCTGGATATGAACCTCCCATAGCCAAGCAAAGGCCTATTTTTCCTATTTCAGTGTCTGCAACAGGGAAAAAAGAATCCAAATTATCTCCATATAAATCAATCCATTGATCTAATACATCGTGTGGAGTTGCTGAATGTTCCGTAGGAAACAAAACCGAATGTTTATAATGTTGTAATTCTATTTCACCTTTAGGATTAAATAAAATTGCTTCATTGAAATATCTACCTGGAAATTCAGGTTTCACAGTTCTAAAACCAGCTGCAAGATATATAGCATTTTCTTTAGCTATAGTTTTGAATCTTTCAATTTCAGGTCCATCAATATGTATAGCTATATTTTCAAGATACTTTAACGGGTCCATATCCTGGAGCTCATCTGGAAAACCTTGGATTACACATTCAGATAAAAGAACTAGTTTTACAGGTAATTTTGTATTTGCAAAGTTGATAGCAACCTTAATATCTAATTCTAATCTATCAATTATTGGAATCATTTCTTTTCTCGAACTTACAAACTCATAATTCGAGGTAATACATACTGCGTGATAAGGTGCTATGTACTTTGATTGGTTATTCATGTTATTCAAAATAATTTTCAGGTTAAGTTTTATAATAATTCGTGATACTGGGTTGTCTATTGGTTTCTATTTAGAACAATCTAGTACTTTTGGGTTACTCATATTTTAATTTTCTTTAGTCTAATTTATAGTATTTGAATTTAAATTAATTATTAAAGTACTTTGATTTCTTACATTAGATTTAACTTCAGAATTTCCTTCGGCATTAAAAAAGTTGCAAAATTCAGACTCATTAAATGCTTTATTGGTTTGTGAAAATATAGATAAGTAGGGTTAGTTAGGCTCTGAAGAAATAGGTTTTAAAGGAAATAGTATACCGTTTTTAGTACTTCAGTATTCTATATAATCAGACTAGAATTGACCCTGAAGAAGTGAATGTATGCAGGCAAAAAAGGGTTTAGATTCACTCGGAAAATATCTTTTGTATTTTGATATTGAATGGGATCTCGAAGAATATTATAAAACACTTCCATTACACATGGAGGAAATTAAGAAGAATAAAATTTAATAGTGTATTCACCTATTTTAAAATCAACATAATCTACCAGATATTGGTGGTATTCTAGATCGTTTTAGTTTGGTATTTTCATTCAAAAAACTCAATAATGTGAAAGCTAAATGGGATACCTAAATTACTAAACAGTTCAACTTTTTTTATGTTCTCATTAATAAATCTTTTAGAAAAAATTACAAGTTACACCATCAATTTTACAACGAACTGACTCTGATAGTTTATCTATTGTAAGTTTAAACAATAAATAATATCAAATAGAATTAGTTTCTTTTTAAAGAAATTGTATTACTAAAAAGGCTTCTTTTCTACAGTAATTCTGCGAAAAGAAGCCTTTCTTAAATTAATAGTCTACAATAAATGCTTAATACTCAATAAGTGCATTTACAGTATGACCTGCTAATTTTTTCTTACCGTTTAAAAAAGTAAGGTCAATAAGGAAATCAAGTTGAACGATAATGCCACCAGCTTCTTCTACCATTTTCACTACAGCTTCTGCAGTTCCACCAGTAGCTAAAACATCATCATGAATTAAAACACGATCACCTTTTTGGATAGCATCAACATGCATTTCTAAAACATCTGTGCCATATTCTAATGCGTATTCTTGCTTAATTGTTTTATAAGGAAGTTTTCCGGGTTTTCTAACAGGAACAAAGCCAGCTCCAATTTCTTTTGCGATCATTGGTCCGAAAAAGAAACCTCTAGACTCCATAGATACTACTTTGTCGATTTTTTGCCCATCAACCAATTTAATAAAAGCATTTAATGCAGCAGTTAAAGCCTCATTATTTAGAAGTAGAGGTGTGATATCTTTAAAACCAATTCCAGGTTTTGGGAAGTCCTGAACGTCTCTAATGTATTTTTGTAATTCCATATAGCATTTTAATTAAAGCTAAAAATACAATTTTAACTCTATTGGTTGTAATGTAACAGTTGTTTTGTTTGTAATATTAAAATCTATTAAATAGAGTGTGCTTTTTGGACAAAAAAAAAGGCGACGCTGATAGAATACCAATGCCGCCTAGTGGGTATATTTTTAGACCAGTTAAACTGATGTGTTATCTCCTATGTATACATGTGTCTGAGGCACATCATCAATAGCATTATGTTCTGGTCCTAAAATAAAATGGACGCAAACAAGTACTATCGAGAATGTTACTACTACTGCTAAAAAGCCTTTGATGATTTCTAAAAAATCTCTCATTATCACAATCGTTTTTTGTAAATAAAATATGTATAACTCAATAGACGCTCTACTTTTATTTAAGTTAATTTTATTTAAATTCATTTAGTTTAATCACATACAACATGATGAGGGTCATTAAAATAGGTTGATGTAAGTTTCTATATATACAATCTGTTGTAGGTGCTACTTATTAACCTTTTAAAATAGCGAGATTTTATTATTGTATTATTTTTTAAATAAATAGTAATAAATCGACATGTAAATGTTAATGTATTTTTTGTTAAATGATTTTATTAATATTGATTTACTAGTTAGACTTAGTCATATTTTTGCTATAAAGTACTTTTAAAGACTTATTGATCACTTTTATTTAAATGATTATCTGTAAAAGAGGTCTTTTGACTTTATTTAAAGACTTGTTTAAGTTTGTCAAATAATAATGAGAACAACGCTATCTAAAAACCGGAACATTATATTATTATTCGTAAACTAAATACACTATTACTTTATACTTTCCTTGCCTAGTAACTTATGCAGGGAAAGTATGAAAACTCAATAATAACTATGTCAAAACTTCAACAGTATCTACAAGGAAACCCAAAAAGAATTGGAATCTACCTTGTCTCATCTATCGCAATAGCTGCCGCTTCATATTTTTTATTAGAGGGGTTTCTAAGGGGCTTTCTTATGGGGCTTTCTACTGTATCAATTTTCTTTGCGTTGTATTTATTTATTATTAGGGATGAATCTTAATAGAATAGCACTTATTATAGCTTTTAACTCTTATTTGATATATACATCAGAAAGTACTTTAAAAACAGTATTTAGTTTACTTTCTATTGTATGTTTCGTGGTAATATATGCCTTTATAAAACGACTTAAATTTTAAACTAATGAAAAGATTTTTCAATGTATTATTCATCATGCTTTTAATGATGATGAACGCTCATGCCCAAAAAGTAGATTTGTCACTCAAATTACAAAAAGGAAATAATTACAATCAGAACTCAATTAGTAATGTAGTTATTAACCAAACTGTAAATGGCCAGTCTATGACCATAAATATGGACAACGAAAGCAAGTCTGTATTTCATGTAAAAGAAGTTAAGGAGAACATCTATATTATGGATGTTTATTATACAGAGTTAGAAGTAGGTATTCAGATGGGACCTGAAATGCAAACATTTTCATCAACAAAATCGGAAGATCCTTTTTCTACAATCTTATCAGCAATGATTAGTAAACGATTTGAAGTGCAAATTAATACCAAAGGAAAGGTAATTGCAGTTGAGGGAATGGATAATGTATGGGAACAAGTTTTGGCTGAAACACAAGACATTCCTGCAATGCAAAAAGAGCAGGTGATTGCTCAGTTAAAACAATCTTATGGAGAGAAAAATTTAACAACAAATATAGAGTCAATTACTGCTATTTACCCTTCTGAAATAGTTAAAAAAGGGAGTACATGGCAAACAAAGTATGCCTTAGATAATGTAATAAAAGCAGAAGTTGCCACAGAATTCACTATGGCATCAGTTTCTAAAACTGAAGTAATATTAGAAGGTAAATCTACTATTACTACAGACCCCAACAATAAAGAATTTACAATGACAAACGGAATGTTAACTCGCTTTGATGGTGAAGGAACAATGACGTCGACATATCATTTGAACCGTTCTAACGGGTGGATCTCTAAATGTATTATAAATCAGGAAATTAAAGGAGACACTTATGTTAAAGCACAAGGTCAAGAAATGAAAATCCCTCAAACTATATCAACATTTATACAAGTAGACGACAAGACTGAAGTTGAATAAGTAAGAATATTAACACAAAAACTAGGTTTTTAATTACGCAAGTAAAAACCGAATCTTTCCAATACATAGTTTAGTTATTGGATCGCACTGATTATTTATTATTGCTCGATTGTAATGAGGCAGGTGTATTTTACACCTGTTTTTTTCTTTAAAAAATTTTATGGTTCTTGTTTCTATATTTTAATGGTGTTATCCCAAATTGTTTTTTGAATACTCTAAAAAAGTAACTGTGGTTGTCAAAACCTGCATCTGTATAAATACCTTTAATTGGTGCATTTGTCATGGCCAATTGTTTGGCAGCATAATTTAGTCTTTCCTCATTAATTAGTTCTGTAAGTGTTTTATGTAATATATTTTTTATTACCCTGTTAATGTGATCTCCAGAACGCTGAGAAAGCATGATAAAACTATCTTGCCCTTTTTTTAAATGATATGGAGAACGAAATTGTTCTAGTGCAAAAGTTAACCAACTAGGAATTTTCTGCGCCTTAGAAGAGGACTCATTAAGTAGATCAAATAGGTGAATAAGGAACAAATCTAATGTGAGAAAATTGTTAGGTTTATCCATCATTATGTCAATTCTATAAAGCACTTCTTTTAATTGTTGCTCTTTAAAAACACCTTGAAAAGGAGCTGTAGTATTGTGCCAATAAAAGTCCTTCTCCTCTATAAAATACCTCTCAATATAATGTTTGAGATAAGCCGTTTTTATCGCCAAATTTGTAATAACTAACCCTTCTTTAGAAGTTCTTATAAATGTGTGTACATCATCTGGGCGAATAAAAGAAAAGCTACCTTTTTGAATTTGCTGTTTTTCACCATTTATTAAGTGAACACCTGTTCCCTCAGAAACAACAAAAAATTCTGCATAATTATGCTTATGCAACAAGAGGTCTTCCCTTTGGTCTATGGTTGTTCTTGCCAAGTGAAAAACATCGTTGGGATGTAGAATAAAGGTCTCAAATAAAAAGGTTTTTATAGCCATATTCTCTGTTGTGATTAAACTTAAAAGTCATAAAAATAAAGAAGATATAAAAATGATAGAAAGAGATTACATGTTTTACGGCAGTTTTTAGACGCGTGTGTATAGTGTGATCTGTTAATAATATCGAATCAATAAACGTAGGGTTGACATTAATAAAAAACTTTTGTTGTTTTGGTATGTTCAAACATATAAACATAGATAATGAACATAGCTATAGACCACAAATCAGCAATACCATTTCATAAGCAGATAGAAGATGTTTTAAGAGCATTAATAGATTCTGGAGATTATGATAACGGAGAACTTTTTCCGAAAGAAGTAGACATTAGCAATAGGTTAGCCGTATCTAGGAATACTGTTAGACAGGCAATTAATACTTTAGTAAGTGAAGGGTTATTGGCAAGAAAAAAAGGTGTAGGCACTACTGTTCCCAAAAGGAAAATTGGTACTAAGTTATCTGAGTGGCATTCTTTTACACAAGAAATGAACAATAAGGGTATTCCTTTTAAGAATTATAAAGTTGATTTATCACAACAGAAAGCAGATGAACAATTAGCCAGCCTTTTGAATATAGAGGAAGGCAAAGAGGTAAATCAGTTAGTGAGAGTACGAGGAGATCAAGAATCGCCATTTGTATATTTTATTTCGTGGTTTCATCCTAAAGTACAATTTGATGTAAACGAGAAATTCGATAAACCATTGTATGATATAATAGAAGAGCAAACCTCTATTGTACTTACAAAATCAGCAGAAGAATTAACAGCAATGCTAGCAGATAATAAACTAGCATCGTTATTAGAAGTAGAAGAAGGATCGCCCATATTATTTAGAAAAAGAATTGTTTCAGACCCTGGAGGAAGGGTAATAGAAATCAATGAAGGGTATTACAGAGCAGATCGTTTTACCTATCAAATAGAAATTAATAAATAGATGCTTTTAAGCATTAACGTTTAAACTTGGCTAGAACTAACATCAATTAAAAATGTCTAATTTTATTTTAACAGCAGATATAGGAGGTAGTCATATTACAACAGCGGTAGTCGATTTTACTACTAAAAAAGTTGTAAAATCTACAGTGTATCACAAAGTAATAAATAGCAACGCAACAGACGGAAATGTTATCATTTCTGATTGGTTGGCTGCTTTTAAAAACTCCTTACAAGCTTTCACAAATCCAATTGAAGGTATTGGTATTGCTATGCCTGGTCCATTTAATTATACGTTAGGAATATCAGAAATTAAGGGTGTAGGTAAATATGAGAGCATCTTTGGATGGAATATAAGATTAGCACTATATACTGCATTAAAAGAGTACCTTTCAACACCCAATGATATCCAATTTATAAACGATGCAGATGCCTTTATATTAGGTGCTGTACATGCTAAAAAATGGGATAATGAACGTGTAGTAGGGATTACACTAGGTACAGGTTACGGTTCTGGTTTTGTAGATAATGGCAAAATGGTAACCACAGGTAATGAAGTACCAGAAGAAGGGAAATTACATTTTGTTCCCTTTAAAGAAGGTATAAATGAAGATTATATTTCTACAAGGTGGTTTACCAAGGAATGGCAAAAAAGAGTAGGAGAAAATATAAAAGGCGTAAAAGAAATTGTGCAAGCTAACAATGAAACGTCTAAACAACTTTTTGATGAATTTGGGAATAACCTTTCAGCTACATTAGCCCCTTGGTGTACAACATTTAAACCTACAAAAATGATTATTGGTGGGAATATCACAAAAGCAATGTCTTTGTTTGATACTCCCATTAAAAACAATTTAAATATAGACGATATAGTTGCTTACGCTGAAACTGAAGAAGCGTCGATGATTGGAGCAGCATCAAATTTTATAAAAACTAAATCAACAAACATGACAAGAAATACAAAACAGTACTTGATGCCTTCATCAGTACAAAAAACGGAAAAAGGTGCTTACGATATTTATCCATCACATACCTTAAAAGAAGGAGAAATTAAAACTGGCTACCAATCACTTGCTGGAGAATTAAAGCAATATTCTACCCTTTTATTAGAAGGGTATGTAGGTGTTGCTTGGGAAACTGTAACTACACAATTATTAGAAGCTTTTAAAGGTGAAGGAATTGAAAAAATACAATTTGTAAATATCAATGCAGCTTTAAAATCAGAAGAAGAAATAAATAAAATTACAGCACCTTATTTAGGGGGCGATGATCCTATTTTTGGTAAATTATTTGAAGGGAAATTAATTGACTTCTTCGATAAACAAAAAGTAGATGCTGTTACTGTAGATAAAAATGTTTTAACAGTGATTTATGGCTGTGGAGCATCTTTATTAAAAGTAGAAGGGGCTAAGGTTGTCTATCTTGATGTACCAAAAAATGAAATTCAATTCCGCTCTCGTGCGGGTGGAGTGATTAATATTGGAGCAAAAGAAAGTATAGCTGCAAAGCCTCAGTACAAACGCATGTATTTTATTGATTGGGTAATTTTAAACAATCAAAAAGCTGCTATTCTTCCAAAGATAGATTACATAATTGATGAGCAAAGAAGTGATGCGATCACTTGGACAGATGGGGTTTCTTTTAGAAAAGGATTAGAAGAAATGTCTAATAATGCTTTTAGAGTGAGACCTTGGTTTGAACCTGGTGCATGGGGCGGTCAATGGATTAAAGAAAAAATTGGTGGATTGGCAGAAGATGTACCTAATTACGCTTGGTCTTTTGAGTTGATAGTTCCAGAAAATGGAATTGTCTTCGAACAAAATGGTGCTTTATTAGAAGTTTCTTTTGACTTTTTAATGTATTACAATAATAAAAATGTATTAGGAGAAGCAAGTGATCGTTTTGGTTATGAATTCCCTATTCGTTTTGATTTCTTGGACACTATCCAAGGGGGAAATCTTTCTGTGCAATGTCATCCAACAGTGCCATATATGCAGAAAAACTTTGGACATAAGTTTACGCAAGACGAAACCTATTATATGCTAGATGCCAAAGAAGATGCAAAAGTATATTTGGGTTTTCAAGAAGACATTGAACCAGAAAAATTTAGAGCAGCATTAACACATAGTTTTGAAAACTCTGAAGAGTTAGCTATCGAAAATTATGTGCAAGTTCACCCTGCAAAAAAGCACGATTTATTCCTTATTCCTAACGGTACAATTCATTGTTCTGGAACAGACGGAATGGTGTTAGAAATTAGTGCAACACCTTATATTTTCACGTTTAAAATGTACGATTGGTTACGTCTAGATTTAGATGGAAAACCAAGACCGATGAACATTGAACGTGGTATGGAAAACTTAAACTTTGATCGTAAAGGAGCAAAAGTTCAGGAAGAATTAATTTCTACTCCAGAGGTATTAAAAGAAGGGAAAGACTATAAAATAGTTAACCTACCTACCCATAAAGAGCACTTTTATGCTATCGAGCGTTTTGAGTTCGACCATGGTATAGAAGTACAGTTAAAGAACCAATGTCATGTAATGAGTTTGGTAGAAGGGGAGTCAATTACTGTAGAAACAAACGGAAATTCTTTTGATATAAATTATGCAGAAACGTTTGTTGTTCCGGCAGCAAGTGGATCTTATAAACTGATTAATACATCTGGTAGACGCGTAAAAGTGATCAACTCTTATGTAAAATCTGAAGAATGCTAAGACTATGAATGCAAAAGTAATCTTTATTACATTCGTTGCCGCTTTGGCAGGTTTACTTTTCGGGTTTGATACTGCCGTAATTTCTGGCACAATCCCGTTGGTTAAAGAACAATACGAACTAACAGCTGCCCTTACAGGGTGGTTTGTTAGTTCTGCATTGGTAGGGTCTATTTTAGGTGTTAGTTGCTCAGGGTATTTGGGTGATAAACTAGGTAGAAAATACCTTTTAATGGTTGCCGCAGGGCTGTTTTTAGTGTCTGCAATTGGGTGTGCTTTTTCGATGTCTCTATTTGGGTTAATTCTATACAGAATTTTAGGTGGTATTGCAATCGGTTTAGCCTCTATGGTTGCCCCGTTGTATATAAGCGAAATCTCGCCAAAAGCATACAGAGGTCGTTTAGTTACCATCTACCAATTGGCCATAACTTTAGGTATTTTAGGAGCGTATTTTTCTAACAATTATATCCAAGTTTACGCAAAAGAATTTGCCCTTATTACAGGTTTTTTTGGTGATGAAATATGGAGAGGAATGTTTGCAGTAGAAGTTATTCCTGCAGGGTTATTTCTTTTAGGATTGATTGTAGTACCTAAAAGCCCAAGGTGGTTAGCTTTGCATGGAGAACGTTTAAAAGCACAACAAATCTCTAAAGAATTAGCCATTGATTTTGATGATAAAGAAGAGGACAACAAAGAGGTCCACTTGAAAACCCTCTTTACAGGAGCACTTAAAAAGCCAATGGGTATTTCTATCTTTTTGATGTTATTCTCGCAATTATGTGGTATTAATGCCATTATTTATTACGGACCATCAATTCTTGCAGCTGCAGGTTTTAGCATGTCAGAATCATTGGGCGGACAAGTAACCATAGGAATTGTAAATACATTATTTACCTTTTTAGCTATTGCCTATATCGACAAATGGGGAAGAAAACCATTATTACTTTTAGGTGCATCTGGCGTTACAATCGCATTACTTATTACAGGTAGTTTATTTGCCTTAAATGTAGTGAGTGGTTATTGGGTTGTAGGAGGTATTTTATTATTTATTTCTTGTTACGCCTTCTCTTTAGGCCCCGTTCAATTTGTGGTGGCATCAGAAGTTTTTCCAACCAATTACAGAGCCAAAGCAATGTCAATAAGTACGTTGGTTTTATGGGCAGCAAACGCAGTTGTCGGACAAGTTTTCCCGATGTTGTTAGAAGGGTTAGGAGCAGCTGCCACGTTTATTATTTTCGGAATTATTTGTATTCCATCTATCTACTTTATCAAAAAGTATATTCCAGAAACAAAAGGGAAATCATTAGAAGAAATTGAAAAGCTTTGGTCTTCAGCTTCAGAAAAAGAGACCACAGAAATACTAGAAAAAGCCTAATATCATACTACAACTAATTGATAAAAACTTAAAATTATTGAAATGAAAAATTACTTACTAATCGCATTAGCAGCCTTCACTTTTGGGTGTACTGCACAATCAAAAACAAACACTCTTACAGAACAAATAGAAACTGATACACAACTACCTAAAATTCAAGAAATGGGGTTAAAGTTGTTGTCTACAGGTTTTAATGCTGGCGATGGCTACGCAGAAGTATGGATAAGAGATTTCAACACATTTGTAACACAATCTGCAAAAGTTGTTGACCACAAACTCATTAAAGATAACATTCTAAATTTCTTCTATATTCAAGAAGATGATGGGAATATTGCAGATGGTTTTATTACAATTAGACCCGGATATGATTCTACGTATTACAAAAAAAGTGTGCATAAACCAACTTTGGCTTATCATAAAAATACAGTAGAAACGGATCAAGAGGCTTCTTTAGTACAGTCTGTGTATAAATACATTAAAGCAACGGGTGATAAGTCAATTTTACAAGAAAAAGTTGTCGGTAAAAAGGTAATTCACAGACTTGAAGATGCCATGCAATTTTTACTAGACGAACGTTTTAACAAGACTTATCAATTACTTTGGGGAGCAACTACTGCAGATTGGGGAGATGTACAACCAGAACATGATTGGGGTGTTGCCCTAGATGAAAATTCACATCTAACAATAGATATTTACGACAATGCAATGTTTGTTATCGCCTTAAATAATTTGATAGAAATTGGAGGTGATGATATCAATACAAATAAGTGGAAAATTGTAAGAGCAGGAATTACAAAAAATGTAGCAAAATATTTATGGGATGAGGAACGTCAGAAATACCGCCCACACGTTTACATTACTACTTCGCCCTTTCCGTCTGATTTTAACGAGGACGAAGTTTTCTATCACGGAGGTACTGCAATTGCTATAGAAGCAGGGTTTTTATCTAAAGAACAAATTAAAGTACAGTTAGATAAAATGGTGCAAAATGTAAAAGAATCTGGTGCTCCATCTATTGGTTTAACGTTATACCCAGTGTATCCTGAAGGTACTTTTCAAAATACAGGTATGCACCCTTATGGGTATCAGAATGGTGGAGATTGGACTTGGTTTGGTGCACGTATGATTACTGAATTAGTAAAGAATGGGTATGAGCAAGAAGCATGGGAACAAGCACAACCAATGTTTGACAGAGTTCTAAAAAATAAAGGTTTTTACGAGTGGTATACAAGAGATAATAAGCCAACAGGTTCTGGAATGTTTAGAGGTTCTGCAGGGGTATTATTAGATGCAATTGATGCATTTGAAAACCTAACTGTAAATAACTAATTTAAACTAGAAGGGTAGTGAGGCAAAGTACTTCATTACCCTTTTTTAATACCATTACCATGCGATTGATACTTTTATTACTACTACTACCGTGCATAGTTAATGCACAGAAAATGCCATTAGATTATGTAGATCCCAATATTGGTTCGGTACATTCTAGATGGTTTTTTTACACCCCTGCTGCTCATCCATTTGGGATGGCAAAACCAGCTCCATCTACCAATGGACAATACGGAAATAAATGGGGTTGGGAAGCCGTTGGTTACGATGGCACACATACATCTATAGAAGGTTTTGTCAACTTCCACGAGTTCCAAGTTGGAGGTGTTTCTTTAATGCCCACTACAGGGAAATTAGTTACTGTGCCGGGTAAATTGGATGAGGAAGATACAGGTTACCGTTCTCGTTTTAAGAAAGAAAATGAAGTGGCTCAACCTGGGTATTATAGTGTTTTTTTGGATGATTATAAGGTGAGAGCCGAACTAACATCTACAGAAAGAGTGGCTTTCCATCGGTACACATTTGATCAAAATGAGGAAGGAAATATTCTTTTTGATATAGGTAATACACAAGGAGAAAGTGGTGCTGTTGTAGATGCATCAGTACGTATAACGAAAGACAATAAAGTAGAAGGTTTTGTAATTACGCATCCTGGTTATGCCAAGTATTACCAACCGGGAAGTTATGTAAAAATGTACTTTGTTGCCGAGTTAAATCAGTTACCCATAAGTGTAGATGCATTTAATAAAGAAACTATCCACAAAGGGGAACGCTCTAGTATTGGTAAAGGGGCAGGTTTGGCACTTAAGTTCAATACATCAACTAAAAAAGATGTTGAAGTAAAAATTGGATTGTCTTACACTTCAATAGAAAATGCAGCACTTAATTTAAGTACAGAAGCAAGTACGCTAAACTTTGATCAGGCCAAAGAAAAGGCACAAAATGAGTGGAGTGAAAAGTTAGGTAGAATAGCCGTAAAAGGTGGATCGGAAGAACATCTCACAAAGTTTTACACTGCGTTGTACCATGCTATTTTAGGCAGAGGAGTTGAAAGTGATGTGAATGGAAATTACCCTTCTATTAATGGTGGGATAGGACAAATTCCTTTAGATAAAGAAGGGAAACCAACTTACAACCATTACAATACCGATGCGGTTTGGGGAGCATTTTGGAACTTAACACAACTTTGGGCATTGGTGTACCCAGACTATTATAATCAGTTTATTCAGTGTCAATTGGATATTTATAAAGATGGTGGTTGGCTTGCAGATGGAGTGGCTACAAATAAGTATGTTTCTGGTGTAGGTACAAATTATATGGGACTTGTAATTGCAAGTGCCTACAATAGAGGAATCCGAGATTTTGATGTCGAGACGGCTTATAAAGCAGTCTATAAAAATGAGATGGGTTGGATGAATCGTCCTTTAGGAGCTGGAAAAGCAGATACAAAAGTTTGGGTAGAAAAAGGCTATGTACCTTTAACTTCTAACGAAGAGTATTATTCTGCTTCTAATGCTGATGGCTCTCAATTTTCTGCATCGCATACCTTAGAATATAGTTTTTCTGCCTATGCTGCAGCTCAAATGGCAAAGGCTTTAGGTAAAAATGAAGACTATGAAATGTTTATGGAAAGAGCAAAAGGATGGGAGAAATTATTTGATTCTTCTACTGGTTTTATTCGTCCTAAATTACCAAATGGGGAGTTTGTAGAAGAATTTGATCCAAAGAAAGTATGGACTGGTTTTCAAGAAGGTAACGCTTGGCAATACACTTTTTATGTACCTCATGATGCCAAAGGTTTAATCAAAAAAATTGGAGAAGAGGAATTTAATAAACGCCTTGATAGTGTGTTCGAGACTGCAGCTATTACAAAGTTTGGAGGTGGAGAAACTGTAGATGCTTTTGCAGGGTTAGAAAACGTGTATAATCATGGTAATCAACCTTCTTTACATATTGCATGGTTGTATAATTATGCTAATCAGCCAGAAAAAACACAATATTGGGTAAGAGAAATTTGTAACGTGTTTTATGGAACAGACCAAACACACGGTTATGGCTATGGACAAGATGAAGATCAAGGACAATTAGGGGCTTGGTATGTATTGGCTGGTATTGGTCTTTTTGATGTAGAAGGTGGTGCAGGGGCAACGCCAACTTTACAAATGGCGTTACCACAATTCGAAGAAATTACTATCCGTTTAGATCAAAAATTTTATGCTGGAAAAGAGTTGAAAATACTTACGAAGGGTAATCCTACAGCACATCATTATATAAAATCTGCCAAATGGAATGGAGAAAAATTACCAAATGTCTTTCTTCCATGGAGCGAAATTATTGAAGGAGGAGTTTTAGAGATAAAATCATCTGCTAAAAGTAAATAATTAATTAGTGTTCCTATTGTTATAACCAGTCTCGAATTGTATTAATTTGAGACTGGTTGTTATCAATTTCTATAAATAAACACACTTGTTAAGAGTTATTATATTCTTGTTCTTATTACACTTAAGTATATTTGCACGACTTCATACTTCAGCAGGAACCTTATTGGAAATATCATACTTAGACTGAATTGAAAACTGATCGAATAAATAATGAGCTACCGCAACCAGATCTTTTTTTTAAGAATTTATATAGTTCTTATTATAAAGGTATGGCAATTTATGCGTACTCAATTTTAAATGTAAAGAGTAGTAGTAACGATGTTGTACAAGATGTGTTTTTAACCCTTTGGGAGAAAAGAGATCAATTACAGAAAATAGAAAATATAAAGGGATATTTATTTAAAGCTGTAAAATTTAAAGCACTCGATTTTTTAAGAGCTCAACAAAGGCAGACACAAAAACAGGCTACTGTTGAGAAGGAGTTTTATTCTCAGAAAGTGTACCACGAAACAAGTTTAGAGGCCGCAGAATTTGAAGCTAAAATTCAGGGGTATCTTAAAGATTTACATCCCAATTACAGACAAGCAATTATGCTATCTCGGTTTTCTGGGTTAACAAACGATCAAATAGCCGAAGTGATGAACGTATCTAAAAAGACAGTGGAAAACCATCTTTTTAGAGGACTGTCACTGCTTAAGAAACAACTTGGTGAAAATATTTTATAATAATTTCTGATTTTCATTAAAAAAATAAATATTTCAAAATGCTGATTAATAGGTGTTTACTTCTGTTGTTCAACTTTATTTCAAAAAAGAACTAAAAAAATAATTTTTAAGTGAGTGTTTTACACTTTCTATTCGACTTATAAGTGAACATGAAAAAAAAAGAAGTACATATAGTACAATTAATTGCAAAATCGCTTACAGAAAAACTAAGTGATGAAGAACAAGAAACATTAAATCAGTTTCTTACAGTGGAAGAGAACACTGAAGAGTTTGCTGCAATAAATACTGTATGGGAAGATTTAGAACATGTTGAATTTAATGCGTTTGATAAAGACGTTGCTTGGGAACAGTTTGAAACATTAAAAGCAGAAAAGAAAAGCAATGCCATTCAATTACAGCAAACAATAATTCGTTCTATTGCAGCTGTCTTGCTATTATTTGTAGGTATTGGTTGGTATACATACCAAAAAACTTCTCCTATGCAAACAGAGGTGAGTGTCTGGACAACAGACGGTGGAGAAACCGTAATGGCTTTAGCTACAGAAAATGCGAAACATAGTAACGATTTAATAGAATTGAATGTTGCTAGTGTAGATCAAATAGACGGAGATGGAATAGATGAAATACATGTACCGGCAGGGAAGCGTATTTCTGTAGTTTTATCAGACAGTTCTAAAATTTGGTTAGCATCCGGTTCAACTTTTAAATTTCCTAGAGTATTTAAGGGAGCAACCAGAGAAGTAGAAATTAGTGGTAAAGCTTATTTTGAAGTACATAGAGATGTAAAACATCCTTTTATTGTAAAAGGACACTCTAGTGATATTACTGTTTTGGGTACGGAGTTTTGTGTAGACAATACAAATCCTAAAAGAGAAATAACTACGCTTGTAGAAGGAAGTGTAGCATTAACAAAGGATGGAGCAACACTGGGTAAATTGAAACCAAATGAACAAGCAATTTTAACAAATAAATCGGAAACAATCGAAATTACACAGGTAGATGCAAAGAGTTTTGTGGATTGGAAAGAAGGTGTCTTAAGGATTATCGATAAACCTTTCTTAGAATTTCAACAAGATTTGGAGCAATGGTACGGTGTGAAAATTATAAACAATAATAAACAATTAGTACAATCTAACTTTACAGGGTCTTTTGATCAAAGGGATAATATTCACTCCGTTATGCAACTTATAGAAAGTTTGCAAGGAGTACATTATTACATGAAAGGAGATACTGTAATTATACACTAAAATGAAGAAGACCAACAAGCCACATAATTTGCTGAGTTAACAACTAGCAGGTCAATTACACTATTTAAAAGTAGTATTTGTCAGAATATCAAAGCGCTTACTCTAGAATTAAATAAGACAAATATACTTGAAATGGTTTAGCCACGGAATATCATTAAACTACTAATTAATCTAATTTGAAATGAAGAAATATTACTTATCATGTCCTTTTTTGGGTAAAAAGGCAAACGGGAGAGGTATACTCTTTTCTCTCCTTTGTGCAGTACTACTATCTGTAGGAAATACAGTTTTTGCCAACGATTTTAATTTAATATTAGACAACGAAAAGCCATTAAAAGAAGCATTTGATGAAATTGCATCACATACTCAATATAGGTTTTTCTATAACTCTAACGAGATCAATTTATCAACTTCTATTGATTACGAATTTACTGAAGCGTCTATAGACGAGGTAATGACCACTTTACTGGCATCTACCAAATTAGACTATAAAGTAATTGGTACGCAAGTATTGGTTTTTCCTAAAGAAGAAGGGAAACAAACAACAAATGTTGACCAAGAAAAAACTAAAGTGAAAGGTACTGTTACCGATGAAAATGAGGTAGGTTTGCCTGGTGTAAATGTTATTATTAAAGGAACAACTACGGGGGCAATTACAGATTTTGATGGTAATTATGCGCTAGAAGTAGCAACTACAGACATCTTGATTTTTAGCTTTGTAGGGTACGATAACCAAGAACAAAATGTAGGTGATAGAAGTATTATCAACGTTCAATTGGCTACTCAGGTAGACGAATTGGAAGAGGTAGTGGTGACTGCATTCGGTATCGAAAAAGAAAAGAAATCTATTGGTTACTCTGTACAAGAAGTAAAATCTGATGAACTTACTGATACAAGAACGACGAATGTTGGCTCGAACTTATCAGGTAAAATTGCTGGTGTTCAAGTAAATCCTTCTGGTGGTTTAGGCGGTTCGGTTTCTGTTCGTGTGCGTGGTTCTAGTTCTATTTCTGGTAATAACGAACCTCTTTGGGTAGTAGATGGAGTACCTATTAATAGTGCATCTATGGGACAAATTTCTAGTCCAGATGACGGACCAGAATGGGGTGGTCGAAATGCAGATGGTGGTGTTTCTGATATTAACCCAGAAGACATTGCAAATATTTCTGTACTAAAAGGACCAAACGCAGCAGCTTTATACGGTTCTAGAGCACAAAATGGAGCTATTATTATTACTACTAAAAAAGGTGCTTCTCAAAAAGGAGTTAAAGTAGAATACAATGCAAACGTAATGTTTGAGCAAGTACAATCTTTCTACAATATGCAAGATACCTACGGGCAAGGTACAAGTGGGAAAATTGATACAAACGCAATGGGTAGCTGGGGTGCTCCAATGGAAGGGCAAATGGTACAAAGTTGGGTAGATCCCTCTTTAACTACTCCTTACCAAGCCAACCAACAATACAAAGACTTTTTTGAACTAGGGTCTACAGTATCCAATAACATTGCAGTTTCTGGCGGTAACGATTTAGCTACTTTTAGAATGTCGTTTATGGATCAGAGAGCCAACGGTATTTTTCCAAGCCAGTCATTAAATAAAAACTCAATTGATTTTCAAGGTGGTTTAAAAACAGAGAAATTTACTTTAAATGGTAAGTTTAATTACATCAACCATAGAGAAGAAGGAACACCAAACCAAGGGTATATTGGTACGGTAAATCAGTTTGTTCAGATGCCAAGAAGTATTCAAACAAATGATATCAAAAATAACTATATGCACCCTGTGTATGGACATCAAGTCAATTGGTCTGGTTTGTCTTCTCAATATGTAAATCCTTATTGGCAAAACTACAATGCATCTATTAATAATGCAGAGAGAGACCGTTTTGTAACAATGGTTTCGGCAGGATATAAATTTAATGATTGGTTAAGTTTATCAGCAAAAACAGGTATAGATTATTATTCTGAAACAAGAGAAACGAGAGATCTTCCATCGAACCAAACAATGACCGACAAGAAGTATATTCTTGATAAGTTTAATGTAATGGAAATGAACTCTGACATTATGATGAACGCTAACAAACAATTTGGTGATTGGGGCGTAAGTGCAAGTGTAGGAGCAAACAATATGCACCAACAAAGATCTGGCATGGGTAACGAAGGCGTTGGACAAATTGTACCAGGTTTATGGTCTATTCCAAATGCAACTTCTGTTATTAATAGACAAACGTATTACGAAAAAGAGATACAATCGGTATTTGCTTTCGGTCAATTTAGTTTTAGAAACTACGTTTTTATTGATTGGACTGCAAGAAACGATTGGTCGTCTACACTACCAGCAGAAAATAGATCGTATTTCTACCCATCTATTGCAGGATCGCTTGTAGTTAGTGATATGTTAGAAGATTTTGATACACAATTGCCAGAGTGGATTACTTACATGAAAGTACGTGGTTCTTGGGCAAAAGTAGGTAACGATACTGATCCTTATATGTTGGCTGGAACGTATGGAGTACAGCAAGGAGCAGGGGGGCCGTTGGTAGAAGCACCATTACAATTGCCTTTAGAAGGTTTAAAACCAGAAGAAACAACTTCTAAAGAATTTGGAGCAGAAATGAGATTCTTTAAGAACCGTTTGTACTTCGATTTTACAATGTATCAATCCAATACATTTAATCAGATCTTAACAGTACCAATGACTTCTTCTTCTGGGTACTCTCATAAAATTATCAATGCGGGTAATGTAGAGAACAAAGGTTTTGAATTTATGGTAAATGCAACGGTTTTAGAAAAGAGAGATTTTAAATGGGACATTGGTTTCAACTTTTCTAAAAATAGAACATACGTAAACGAGTTGGCAGATGGAGTACAAACTTATGAAATGGCCAATGTAAACGGTGTAACTGTTGTTGCTCAAGAAGGACAAGATTATGGTAATATCCGTTCAAAAAGATCATTTGTTTACGATGAAAACGGCAATAAAATGATTGGTAACGATGGTTTGCCAATTACATCAAACGACCCGGAGATTATTGGTAATATTCAGCCCGATTATATGGGTTCTGTGAGTACTACTTTAAACTATAAAAACGTATCATTTAGAGCACAAGTTGATTTCAAAAAAGGTGGAGATATTTACTCTTACACAGATGCTCTTGGCACATTGCAAGGTACGGGAGAACGCACACTTAACGGACGTGATGGAAACATGGTTGTAGAAGGTGTAAATGCAGAAACGGGACAAGCCAATGATGTAAAAATATCTTCTGAACAATATTGGAATCATGTTGGTGGTGCAAACGCAGTAGGTTCTGAATTTATGTACGATGCAAGCTACGTTTCTCTAAGAGAACTATCAATTGGATATAGCTTACCGAATAAATGGTTAGAAAATATGTTTTTGGATAAAGTGAGAGTATCGGCAGTAGGTAGAAATTTATTCTACTTTAAAACGAATATGCCGGGTACTTCTCCAGAATCATATGCTGGCCCTTCTGATGGTTATAGAGGTATTGAAATGGGTGGATATCCTATGACGAGAAACTTTGGTTTTAATGTAAATGTTGCCTTCTAAATTCGACTTAATCATGAATAAAAATATATATAAATTAATCGTAGTGTTTTTGAGTGTACTGACATTCTCGTGTACTCAAAAATTTGATGAAATGAATACCGATCCTGTGGAACCAACGGAGATTCCACCGAGCATGGCAATTGGTAACTTATTAGTAAACGGAAACATTGCAGAATGGTCGAGATACCAACAGGCATATACATTGTATACAAGCTTGTATTCTCAATATTTTGCAAACACAACCAACTATTTTAACTCAGGGCGTTACATCATGAACTTGGGTTGGGTAGATTATGGTTTTTTCCGTACGCAATATTGGGAATCTACACGTATGTATGATGATATTAAAGCGTATTCAGAAAAGTACCCAGACTTCGATAATCATTATTGGATTGCAAGAATTCAGTACGAGTTAAGTTCTGCAAGAACGTCTGATCAGATTGGTGATATGCCATATACAGAAGGTGGAAGAGGCATTGATTATCCGAAATACGATTCTCAAGAGTTTATTTATAATAGTGTACTTACGGGGTTAGACTCTGCCTATGTAATGTTGGGTAAATTTACAGACCAACCAACTTACGGTGGAGAAGATGTAATTTATAATGGGGATTTGCAGAAGTGGAGACAATTGGCCAATTCTTTATTATTAAGATATGCAATTCGTGTAAGCAAAGTTGATCCTGCATTGGGTAGAAAATGGGGCACAGTGGCTTTATCAAGAGATTTGATTAACTCAAATGCAGACAATGCTACCGTTGCAACAGACCCACATAGTTTTATGAGAGGGCATCCTTTATATGAAATTGCTTGGTGGAATGAATTCAGAATGAGTAAAACAATGCAAGATTATTTCACATCAACAAGTACTGCAGTTACAGACCCAAGAATGTATTTGTATTTTGATAAAGTACAAAGAGAAGATGTAAATGCAGAGGAATTAGAAGGCTATAAAAAGCTAAATCAAGAAGGTAAATTAGTAGATTTTACGTATTCTGAACTGAAATCTGGTGTGTATAGTATCTCGTTTTACAAAGGTGTAGAAAATGGTTTACCAGCAGAAGCAATCCCGGCAATGGGCAATAACCCTAGCGATAATTCTAATATCGGACCGATGTTTAATAACAACTCTAGGTACATGATTATGTCTTATGCAGAAGTCAGTTTCTTAAAATCAGAAGCTGCTCTTCTTGGTTGGGGAGGCAATAGTGAGGCCGCTTACTTAGAAGGTATTCGTGCATCTTGGGAGTATGTTGCTACTTTATCAGAAACACAAAGTTTCTTGTCGAGTATAGACCCTTCTAAAGTAGATATGGAAGCATACATTAAGGGTTTACCAACATTCTCTGGACATGAGTTAGAAAACATTCAGCAGCAAAAATGGATTGCTAATTTCCCTGACGGTTGTGAAGGTTGGGCAGAGTACAGAAGAACGGGTTATCCTACTTTAAATAAAGTAGTGAAAGACGACTCAGGAGTAGATTTAGGAGATGGCTTTATTAAGAAGCTACCTTATACCGAATCTGAAATAACAATTAATGCTAAAAACGCATTAGACCCTAGTAACAATCAAGGACAAGGTGAAGGTATTCACGTTCGTGTTTGGTGGGATATAGACTAATTATAAAGTGATGAGAGCAATGCAAGAGTGGATTTTCACATTTGCATTGCTTTCCTATTTAAGTTCTAAAATATTTTGTGATTATTTAGAAATTATTGGGTGTTATCTCCAACAAGTTTTTCTTAAATTTAACCAACGGGATAACATTATACATAAGCAATAGTACTTGCTCAAAAAAAACACAATTCTATCGGGTATATCTCATAATAGTAACAGACATAACTTACAATCTTTTAAACCTAATTATAATGAACTTACATCCTGTAGATATAGGAATAATCGTGGGGTATATACTACTAACGGTTCTTATTGGATACTTTATCTCTAAAAAGGCATCACAAAATCTTGATAGTTATTTTCTTGGCGGAAAAACAATTCCTTGGTACGTTTTGGGGTTATCAAATGCTTCTGGCATGTTCGATATCACGGGTACAATGTGGATGGTTTCTCTTGCTTTTATATATGGGGCTAAATCTGTTTTTATTCCTTGGCTATGGCCTGTTTGGAATCAGATTTTCTTAATGATATTTCTTGCCGTTTGGTTAAGACGTTCTAACGTAATGACGGGTGCAGAATGGTTAAAAACAAGATTTGGAAATGGTAGAGGGGCAGAACTTTCACACATTGTTGTAGTAGTCTTTGCCATTATTGCAGTGGTAGGATTTATAGCCTACGGATTTGAAGGAATTGGTAAGTTTGCAACAATGTTTTTACCATGGGACTTGAGCACATCCGTTTTTGGTTTTGCTATTCCATCAGCTAAAATATACGCCGCTATTATTATGGCACTCACAACTATTTATGTGATTAAAGGCGGTATGTACTCTGTGGTAATGACCGAACTTATTCAGTTTGTGGTGATGACAATTGCTTGCATTATTGTGGGTATAATTGCCATTAATATGGTAACTCCAGAACAGATTACAGCGGTGGTTCCAGAAGGGTGGAAATCTTTAGCTTTCGATTGGAAATTAAACTTAGATTGGTCGACTGTTTTACCTGCCGTAAACGATAAAATTGAGTCGGACGGTTACTCTCTTTTTGGCACATTAATGATGATGATGATCTTTAAAGGGATTTTAGTAAGCATTGCAGGACCCGTTCCGAGTTACGATATGCAGCGTATTATGGCCACAGAATCGCCAAAGGATGCTGCAAAAATGAGTGGCATAGTTTCGTTGGCATTATTTATTCCAAGATACCTTATGATTATGGGCTTAGCCGTAATTGGTTTGGTGTATTTATCCCCTCAGTTTGCAGAACAATCTGGCCCAATAGACTTCGAGATGGTTTTACCTTTTGCCTTACAAAACTTTATTCCAGTTGGTTTAAAAGGGTTATTATTGGCAGGTTTAATTTCAGCTTTTATGTCAACTTTTGCAGCCAATGTAAATGCAGGACCAGCATATATAGTAAACGATATTATCAAAAAATATTTTAGACCAAATGCAACAGATAAGCAATTGGTAATGATGTCTTACGTTGCCTCTTTAGCCGTAGTAATTGTAGGCATGACGGCAGGGTTATTTGTATCGAGTATAGATTCAATCTTAAAATGGATTGTAGCCGCTTTATTTGGTGGATATACTGCAGCAAATATGCTAAAATGGGTATGGTGGAGATTTAATGGCTTTGGTTATTTTTATGGAATGATGGCAGGAATGGGAGCAGCCGTAGTTGTACCTTTTGCTTTCTCAAACCTATCAGAGATAATGCAGTTTCCAATCATCTTCTTGATCTCATTAGCCACATCAATCGTTGCAAGTTTATTAACTAAACCAGACGATGAGAAAACATTAATGACATTTTATACAACGGTGCGTCCGTGGGGATTTTGGCAACCAATTGCAGAAAAATGTAGAGCTATTAATCCGAACTTTAAAGAAAATAAAGGCTTTGGTAAAGATATGTTTAATTGTGCAGTTGGTGCAATTTGGCAACTTTCGTTACATTTAATTCCAGTATTTTTAATTATTGGAGAGTACGAATATATGGCTTACTCAATTGTATTAATGATTGTGACAATGATTTGGTTAAAAATCAAATGGCACGATGAAATGGAAGATTACCCAGAAGATATGCAAGATACACTTCAGGCAATAGAGGAGAGTACACCTACTTTATCACCTGATTTAGAAGCAGTCTCTTAGGTTATAATGAGCAATAAAATTTAAAAATGAAAAAGCTACTTTACAGTTTTAGTCTACTGCTTCTTGTGGGCGTATTGGTAAATGCACAAGACAAAAAGCCGAATGTTTTACTGATATATTCTGATGATCAGGGATCGTTAGACATGAATTGTTATGGAGCTAAAGATTTAAAGACGCCAACTTTTGATAAGATGGCAGAAAATGGCATTCGGTTTACGCAATTTTATGCACCAGCACCTATTTGCACACCTTCTAGAGCCGCATTGTTAACAGGTAAAAGTCCGCAAGGAGCACAACTACCTAACAATACATCTTCTCAACCGGGGCATGCAGGTTTGCCAGAAGAAGAAGTAACGATAGCAGAGGTCTTTAAAGGAGCTGGGTATAACACTGCACATATTGGAAAATGGCATTTGGGGTACACTCCAGAAACAATGCCTTATAACCAAGGTTTTGACCATTCATTTGGGCACATGGGAGGGTGTATAGATAATTATTCTCATTTCTTTTATTGGGAAGGTCCTAACCGCCATGATTTATGGAGAAACGGGGAAGAAGTATTTATGGACGGGCAGTATTTCCCAGAATTAATGGTAGATGAGGTAGACCAATATCTCTCCTCAATTAAAGAAAATGAAGATCCTTTCTTTATGTACTTTGCCATTAATTTACCGCATTACCCTGTGCAACCCTTAGAAAAGTGGAGAACGTATTATAAAGATTTGCCCTCGCCCCGTAGAGATTATGCCGCTTTTATGTCTACGTTAGATGAGTACATTGGTAAATTACTTGATGTACTAGAAAAGCAAGGTGTTTTAGAAAATACAATTGTTGTTTTTCAATCAGATCACGGATATTCTACAGAAGTAAGAAACTTTAATGGAGGTGGATATTCTGGACCATTTAGAGGGGCAAAAGGAGATTTGTTTGAAGGTGGAATTCGTGTGCCCACGTTAATTCAATGGCCAAATCAGATACCTGCAAACGAAGTAAGAAATGGTATGGGAACGGGTACAGATTGGTTTCCAACATTGTTAGATTTCTGTGGCATAACCTATGATCAAAATGCAATTGAAGGACACTCATTAAAAGAAATGATTTTAGACAAAGAGGCTTCATCACCTGTGGAAGTTTTCCGTTGGAAATTTGGTGCGTCTTGGGCAATTAGAGAAGGCGATTGGAAACTAATTGGCTACCCTACAGATCATACTAAAAAAGCATCAATAGATTTTGAAAAAGACAGTTATTACCTTGTAAACATTGCACAAGATAGTAGTGAACTAAATAACCTAGCAACTGATTTTCCTGAGAAAGTAGAAGAACTTACAAAGAAATATTTAGACTGGGAATTTGGTTTTGAAGACGATTTACCTCAAGATTTTGAAGAAGTACAGCATCTTGGTTTTAATGCTAAAGTACAATTATTACAACCCACAGATAAACGCTCTACAGGTCAGGAAATAAAATTAGTAGACGGTTATTCTGGTACAAAAACCTTTAGCGATGGTTATTGGGTTGCATTTCTAGGAAACGACATGGAAGTAGTTTTAGAATTGCCCCAAATAAAGAAAGTAAAGAAGATAACTGTCGGTGCTTTATCAGCACAACAAAGTTGGATTTTTGCACCACAAGAAGTAGATATCTTTGTTTCTGAAGATGGTGAAAATTACACCAATTTTGGAAGCCAAGAGGCAGAAGGAGCAACTAAAAATGTAATTGTACATCGAGAAAAAATCACGATACAAGGTAAATCAAAAGCAAAATACATAAAAGTAATTGCTAAAAATATAGGAAAACTACCGGAGTGGCATTCTGGAAACGGAAGCGATGCTTATATGTTTATCGATGAGATCACTATTGAATAATAAAGCATTTTAGAAGTGTGATAATTCAAAAGTTATTACACTAATCAATAAAAAAATACGATTTAAAATTTATACAAATGAGTACATTAGAGAAGGCATTCCCATGGGAAGATAGACCAGAGCATAGTAAAGCAGTTATGTGGCGTTATTCTCAAAATCCAGTGATAAAAAGAGATGCAATAGCAAATTCAAATAGTATTTTTAATAGTGCTGTTGTAGAGTTTAGTGATGCATATGCAGGTGTTTTTCGTTGTGATGATAAATGCCGAAGAATGAATATTCATGCTGGGTTTAGTAAGGATGGCATCAACTGGGAAATCAATGAATTACCGATTGACTTTATTGCCGGAAATACAGAAATGATCCATTCTGATTATAAGTACGATCCTCGTGTAGTATGGATGGAAGACCGCTATTGGATTACGTGGTGCAACGGCTATAACGGACCAACAATTGGTATTGGTTATACTTTTGATTTTAAAACGTTCCACCAATGTGAAAATGCCTTTCTACCCTACAATAGAAATGGAGTACTTTTCCCAAGAAAAATAAATGATAAATACGTGATGTTAAGTCGCCCAAGTGATACAGGACACACTGCATTTGGAGATATCTTTATTAGCCAATCACCAGACATGAAATTTTGGGGAGAACACCGTCATGTAATGTCACCGGCACCCTTCGAGGATAGTGCATGGCAATGCATGAAAGTAGGAGCAGGCCCAATTCCTATAGAAACAAAAGACGGCTGGTTAATGATCTATCATGGCGTATTAAAATCATGCAATGGATATGTGTACGCAATGGGAGCAGCCTTATTAGATATTGATAAACCTTGGGAAGTAAAGTACAGGTCTCAGCCTTATTTATTAACCCCAGAAACACAATATGAATGCATGGGCGATGTACCAAATGTAGTCTTTCCATGTGCCGCACTTCATGATAAAGAAACAGGGAAATTAGCCGTTTATTATGGTGCAGCAGATACTGTTACAGGAATGGCATTTGCACAAATTGACGAACTTGTTGATTGGGTGAAGGAGAATTCTCTTTAATCATAGATTCTGAATTGATAGAATATAAAAACAGCTTCAAAAATAGTGTTTAACTATCTTTGAAGCTGTTTTCTTTTGATAAGTACTTCCTTTTTAGTTTTTCAGTACCTTAAAAGTTTTCTCACCAACACTTGTAGAAATTTTAATCATATAAATTCCAGAAGGAACATCAAAATTAATTTTTTCTTTAGTATACATCTCATTTGATGATAATAGAACTCCTCTAGTTGTATAAACATTTACAACTGCTTTTTCAGAAATCCCATTAATATCAACATATAATTCTTTATCTGTTGTAGGGTTAGGATACACCTTAAAGCTATTTAGTAAAGCAGTGTTTACAGATGTAATAACCGCAGTCCATTTGGCGTAAATAGAGAGATCACCATCCGCAACTTCAATTTCAGTTATTCTGTTTGTAAGAGCACTTTCTCTAAACCAACCTTCAAAAGTATAACCCTCTCTATCTGTAAGGTCTAATAAAGCAATTGGTGTAGTGCTACCTGCAGAGTAAGTAGATTGATTAGGATTTGTAGCCCCTTCTACATTTTCAAAAGTAATTACATAATCTGCTATAAAATTAGTGTAGAAAGTTAAGTTACCTGTGCTTCCTGTTGGAATAGAATTACTATTTACGGCAGAAGTTAATGCAGCATCAGTAAACCAACCTTGAAAATAATACCCATCTTTTGATAAATCATTTAAAGAAATAGTATTACTCTCTATAGTATAAGAAGTTGGATTATTATTGGTTACTCCGCTTCCATTCGTTATAGAATAAGAAATGGTATAAACTATTGCTTCCCATTTAGCATATACTGTAATATCTCCAGTACTTCCAGTAGGGATAGCTACACTGTTTACGGCAGAAGTTAATCCTGCATCAGTATACCAACCACGGAAATTATATCCGGAAATTGACAGATCACTTAAAGAAATGTCACTGCTTTCTATAGTATAAGAAGTGGGGTTACTATTGGTTGTTCCACTTCCATTATTTAGAGTATAGTTTATGGTGTAATTTATGGCATCCCACTTAGCATAAAGCGTAATATCTCCATCAGAATAACTGACTTCTGAAATTGCATTAGTGAAACTTGCCTCCCTAAACCAACCATTAAAGGTGTACCCGTTTCTTCCACTTAAAGCTTGCAAAGTAATTGGCGACGTAATACCTGGCGAATAACTACTTTGATTTGGATTGGTTACACCATTCAAATTATTATATGTAATCTGATTATTTGTTTGAGAATAAAACCTACTATAAAATGTTTTATTTCCAGTACTCCCAGATTGAATCGCAGGTCCGGTAACAGGAGTCGTAAAACTTGCATCTGTAAACCAACCTAAGAAATTAGAACTAGCTTTTGATAAATCAGTTAATGTAATATCGGCACTTTCAATAGTATATGCCACCGGATTACTATTTGTAATTCCAGAACCATTGATCACATTAAATGAAATTGTATAATTAATAGCCGTCCATTTTGCATAAATATCAAGTACACCATCTGTAGCAATTATTTCGGTTATTGGCGTAGTAAAACTTGCTTCTCTAAACCAACCATCAAAAGTATATCCAGATCTGCTAGATAAGTTTTGTAAGGCTATAGGAGCCGTAATAGTAGGTGAATATGAAGCTGGGTTACTGTTTGTTACTCCATTTACATTATTATATGTAATAGCATTATCTGCTTGAGGGGTAAAATTACAATAGAAAGTAACATCACCTGTACTCCCTGTTGGAATGGCAAAACCGCTTACCGGAATTGTTAACCCAGTATCAGTATACCATCCAGAAAAATCATAACCAAATCTTGATAAATCAGTTAACGTAATATCAGAAGTCTCAACAGTATAAGAAGTAGGGTTAGTGTTACTCACCGATCCCCCATTATTAATAGCGTAATTTATAGTGTAATTATCAGGTGTCCATTGTGCATATACAACTAAATTATTATTCGATAAATTAGTGATCTCATTAGTAGATGTCAATCCATCAAACCAACCAACAAAAGTATACCCCGCCCTTGTAGGGTCTTGCAAGGCACTATTATCATGAATTAAGAAAGTAGAAGGATTACTTGTAGAGTTAGTACCATTTAATAAATTATTGTAGGTAACACTATACTGTGCAGTAAAGTCAATATTATCAACATCACTTTGTATGTTCGTGTAACTATAGTTTGAAGGAGAAAAAGAAGAATTGGAGTTAGTTAAAGTTACTGTACCTGTTTCTCCTTTTGTTATTTTAATACTGTAAGGACCGTAATCTGTTACATTTAATGAAGAACCGTTTGAGGCAGAAATTGTAGTACTACCTAAAGCTCTTATATTACCTGTAATATAAGCAACAAGAGATGTTCTAATTGCTTCATACCCTAAGTCGAAATCCGTAATAACATCTCCTGCGCTTTTTGATGTTCCATTAGAATCTTCCCATCTATATTCAAAATCAGCATTTGAAGTAGTTGGAGATGGTAAAGTGAAACTTGTGAAATTAGAATTAGCTTTAAAAGCTTCCGCACCGATATATTTTACAGTGTTAGGAAGATAGATAGATTTTAAATCACATCCTTTAAATGATCTGTAACTTATAGTTTCCAATGTAGAAGGGAGAATGATTGACTCTATGTTAGTAAACTCAAAAAGGCCTCTATTTTGATTTGTTGGATCACCAATACTTTTAATAGTTACCCCATCTAAATTATCTGGAATAATTATATCTTTTGGGTTCTGCGTAGGAGCGGTATATGATATGATTTCACCATTACTATTTACAATTACATCTGCATCTGTTAAAGTGTAGGTGACATAAAAATCTTGATTAATGGCATCAGCTTGTACATTAGAATAAACTCTTTGTGGTCCAGGATTAAAAGTATGACCATTTTTAAGAGGGTAAATTGTTAAACTACTGTTGACAGCTGTTTCGATAGTATAATTATCACCATCATTTAAAATAGCATGAACTGATGTATTACCTCCTTCTGTAACATATAAATCTACTCCATCTATCCCTCTAATCTGTCCTGTTATTCTAACACCATTAAAACTTTCAGTTGCTCTAAATGTTTCTCTAAAGGTTGGTACGACATCACCTTGATTGTATGTAATTCCAGCTCCTGTCCATGTATTTGTGTACAGGCTATTGGAATGCAGTGGGAACACCCAATTTAATATTTCATTTTGGTAAAAAGACCCATCACCTAAATGAGTTAATGTACTTGGTAAAATAATAGATACTATTTTATTCTCTTGGAAAGAACTATTTTCTAGTCTTTCTAAAGTAGAAGGTAAGATAACAGAAGAAATATTTTTATTTCTAAAAACATCACTTTGTATACTTTTAATAGTATAGCCATCTAATAAGTCGGGAATAATTATATCTGTATAACTACCAGCATAACTATTTATGGTGCCATTTGCATCAACAACAACATCACTATCAATTAGAGTATAGGGGATGTAAAAATCTTGTCTAAGGTAATTTTCTTGAAGATTAGTAAAATCATAAGGTATTGAAGGTGTAAATGTGACGCCATTTTTAGTTGCCGTAATATTAATATTACTTCCCTTAGGAACTTCTATTTTATAACTATCTCCATTATCTAAAGTTAAAACTCTATTATCTGCTCCAGTTATAGTAAGTGTGATTCCGTCATGACCGCGTACTTCCCCTGTAATCCTAGCCCCTAAAAAAGTTGGATTTGCTGTATATTCTACTTGGAAATCAGTTACAGATTGCCCCTCATTAAAATTTGAATTTCCAGCAGTCCAATTGTACGTATAAAGTGCGGTTGATGTTGGAAGATTAAACGAGGAAAGTGCAGTATTATACAAAAAGGCATTTGCACCAATATGAGTAAGTGTATTTGGAAAAGTCACATTAGAAAGGGAGTTGTTGCTGAATGCATATTGACCTATTAACTCTAATGTATTAGATAATGTAATATTTTTCACATTGTTATTATCAAATGCAAATCTTTCAATAGTTCTTAATGTATTTGGGAAGGTAATTTTTTTAAGATCATTTCCTTTAAATGCATTCTCGCTAATTTCTTCTAATGTAGTTGGTAGTTCTACACTAGTAATATTTTTATTTTCAAAAACACCAGTGTTTAAAGATGGATTATCTACTCCAATTTTTAGAATTGTTTCTCCATCAAGAACATCAGGAATAATAATATCTTTTCGAGCAAAATTGTATGATGTACTTTCTAATACCCCATCGGAATTTACAACAACATCAGCATCAGAAAGTGTATAACTATTAAAGAAATCAAAATCTTCTACATCTGTTTGAATGTTTGTTTCAGCAAGTGTTTTAGTTGTAAATATAAGACCGGTCTGTAATGCAACAATATTGACATCTACACCTAAATCAACTTCAAATTCATAATCTTCACCATCATCAAAAGAAGAAAGATATGTTGGTAATGAACTACTGATGTCTGTGTTATTGATGGCTAATATTAAATTAATATTATCGCCACCCCTTATTTGACCACTTATACGTACACCAGAGAAAGTGTGGTTTGCAGAAAAACCATATGTAAATTTACTTGCTGGAATAACATCACCTTCATTGTAACTTGTATTTCCGTCAGACCAATTATAAGTATATCTATTTGGAGCAGTGGGTAACGTGAACGATGTTAAACTAGGGTTTCCATCAAAAGCATAATCATAAATAATATTTACACTATTAGGTAGTGTTATGCTACTAATATTATTATTTTGAAAACTGTATGAATATATTTTCCTCAGTGTAGAAGGTAGAACTACGGAAGTGATTCCTTTATTATTAAACACTCCAGAACTAAGTAAACCTCCTATTTCTCTAACAAGGTATCCATCGAGCCTTTCGGGAATAATGATATCTGTATTCGAAAAATTGTAACTACAACTTTTCAAAACACCCTCACTTGTGACTACAACATCTGCATCTGTTAAAGTATAGGGAGTTTGTGCATTTACAATACTCGCTAAGGAAGTAAGTAGTAGAAATAGAACTGTTTTTATCAAATTAGATTTTTTCATAGTTATTTGGGATATATTTAGAGTTCAGACAGTTGAGAGTTATTATCTGCAATAAGTAAATTATTAACAAAAGTGAATTATTATTAGTGCAGTAAATAAAGGTAGACATGGTATTGTACAATTAGAAAATTATTTATGTCCAAAATTCTCTATGATTTTTCTTTTAAATAAGAATGCTAATTAATTTTTTCTATCCTAAACAAATACAACCCCACACCAACCTCATCGCTTTTTCTTTAAATGCCGTTATAGTACACAAAATTACAATCTGAGTTCACTACTTTAATACGTACTTACACGAGTACATTTAATATATTTGTAGTATAGTTTAGAAATGAAAAAAAGGAGTTAATTTAAAGTGTATTTTGATTATAAATACCGAAAATATACTCTCCAATTAAGGTAATTAGTCAATGAGTTTAACAGAAACATATCAGTATAATGGGCAGGGATACTATCCTTTTCTTATTCGAGAAGGGTGGCAAGTTGCTCAATTAAATTATGTAGAAGATCGTAGGCCGGAAAATATAAAGAGTTTAGAAGTACACCACCTTACAGATAAAGCTTTTATGTTAATACATGGCAGTGCTTTGCTTGTATCTGCTGAAATAAATGCTGAAAATATCACCTATAGTATGATACATATGAATAGCGGTATTCTATATAATATTCCAAAAAAAGTATGGCATACCGTAGCTTTAAAAGAAGAGACTAAAGTATTGATTATTGAAAAGGATAAAACGCATTTAGAAGATTCGGAGCTTTATGATTTAAACGACAAACAATACAAACAATTCTTACAAGAAATCCATAAAATTTGGTAACAATAGAAACAGTTTTACATTATATGTAATTTACAACTTAGCTAACTACTAAGTATATAAATAATAAATATGAAAAAGATGAATACTATCAAAAATCAATCAATTTTTACGACAACGTGCATTGCGTTGGCATTCCTAATTTTATTACCGTTTACATCAATTGCTAGTCCTTTAAAAAAGAGGGATGGTATTTCTAAAAAAGAGAAAAAAGAATATCAAGAAAGAGTAAAAACAGCTTTTAAAAAAGGATGGAGAGCATATATGAATTATGCGAAAGGCTTAGATGCCGTGAATCCAATTTCTGAAAAAGGGCACAATTGGTACAAAGAATCTTTACTGATGACCCCTGTAGATGCTTTTTCTACAATGTACTTAATGGGTTTAGACGATGAAATGGCAGAAGCAAAGGAACTTATTTTTTCAGAATTAGAATTTGATAAAGACTTTGAAGTGCAACAATTTGAAATTGCAATTCGTATTCTTGGTGGCTTGCTATCAAGTTATCAGTTAGATGGAGATCAACGTTTTCTTGACTTAGCTATTGATTTAGCCGATAGAATGCTTCCTGTTTTCGATTCGCCTACTGGAATTCCTTACCGTCTAGTCAACTTAAAAACAGGTGCTGTTGGCGGACAAGGTACTAACCCTTGCGAAGTAGGTTCTATGTTATTAGAATATGGTGTATTGTCTAAATTAACGGGCGACCCTAAGTATTACGATTTATGTAAAAGAGGAGTTAAGGCACTTTACGATAGAAGAGGAGAAACGGGTTTACAAGGTTCTTGGATTGATCAGGATACAGGTAAATGGGAAGATACTAGAGCACATATTTCAGGAGGTATAGATGCTTACTATGAATATTTATTAAAAGGATATTTATTGTTTGGAGACGAGGACTTATTAGAGTGGTACACTGTTTCTCGCGATGCTGTAAATAAGTATTTAGTAGATACTACTTCTGTAGAAGGTGAAATGTGGGTTGGCTGGGCAGATATGAATTCGGGAGAGCGAATTATGACAAGGTTTGGTGCTTTAGATTGCTTCTGGAATTTATGTAATGTTTTAGATGGAGATCTAGAAAGAGCCGAAGGTTTACAAGCTTCGATTAATAAAATGTGGTTTGCAAATGGAATTGAGCCAGAAGCTATTAATTACACAACAATGCAGCCGTATTACGAAGGTGCAGAATACTACATGATGCGACCAGAAGCAATAGAATCTACTTATTATGTTTGGAGAGGAACGGGTAATAAAAAATACTACGAGCAAGGTAAAAAGATGTTTGAAAGCATTGAAAAGTATTGCCAAGTAGAAAATGGTTATGTACAATTAAGAGATGTAAAAACAAAAGAAAAGTGGGATACTTTAGAAAGTTTCTTCTTTGCCGAAACAATGAAATATTGCTATTTATTCTTTGCTGATACTGAAACTTTTGATTTAGAAAAATATGTCCTAAATACAGAAGCTCACCCATTAAAAAACACATGGGATAAAGATTGGAAAGGTAATTTGAATGGGGTGAAATAAAAGAAATTATTTTAACCAATTTGATATAAAAAACGGGAGATCAATGAATAGTTTGATCTCCCGTTTTTTATATTTCAGATGCAATACCTAGTACTTATTTATAAACACCAGCTTCTACCAGTTGACCAAAAAAGTCGTTCATGGTGTCTTTCGATTCTCTATACTGCATGCCTAATTTTTCCTTACTTTTTGTGTTATCAACTAACCATTTGTAACCAAAATTTAAACTCACCATTTTTCTAGGAATTCCTTGAAGAGGACCAACTAACCAAACTAACCATTTTGGTAATTCCTTTTTAGGGAAAGGATAATTTGCACCATATTTATCTCTTAATAAATCTACCATTTCTAATAAAGTAAGGCTCTCGTTAGAGATGATATGTCTACCTTCAGCTTCGGGAGTGAAGCCTGCATTGTAATGTGCAATAGCTAAATCTCTTACGTCTACAATACCAATATGCAATCCTGGAGCCCCCATTTTTAAAGTTCCATCACCAATCTGTTTCATTATATTGAAACTTTCGGAAGTACTTTTTGGGTTAATTCCAGGTCCTAATACAAAAGATGGATTGATAACGACTAAATCCCATCTACCTTGTGCTTTGTTAATCTCCCAAGCGGCTAACTCTGCAACTGTTTTGGAATAATTATAAGGCTGATGTTTTACAGAAGAAGTCTTATTCCATACATTTTCATCTGCAGTTTGATTAGGAAGAGGCAATAGATCTTTTGCATCGCCAATAATTGCAACGCAACTACTTGTAAGTACAACTCTTTTAACCGATTCTACCTTATTTACAGAGTTTAAAACATTCTTTGTTCCGATTAATGCTGGTGCAACTAAGTCTTTTTCAGCATCTTTTACAGTAGTAATAAATGGAGATGCCGTATGGTAAACCAACTCGCAACCTTGCATGGCCTCTTCGTAAGAACCTTCTGTAAGCAAGTCTGCCTTAAAATACTTGATAGTACCCTCAGACTTTTCTGCTATTGCATTTAAGTAATGTAATTTTTCTTTATTATCAGGATTTCTAACAGGAGCATGAATTGTGAGACCTTCCATTAAAAGTTTTTCAACAATACGGCCAGCTACGTAGCCTGTTGCTCCTGTAATCATAACAGGCTTAGATTTATCAATAGTTTTCAAAGTAATTAAGATTAAGTGATTAACTATTCAATATAACAAATGCTCTAATAAAAGGTTTCTTTTCTTTAAAAAATGAAGAGAATAGTCTAGTATAAATCAAAAAAAAGTAGATAAAAGCATATGGTAGTAATTAGTATTTTTCATTATAAACAAAAAGGAACTCCATTGCTGGAGCTCCCTTAAGTCAATTTAAACTGTGATGCTACATATCATCACTTTTTATAACGAATCGTACCGAGTTCTATAGCGATAGTGGCACGGGTAAGGATTGTAAAAATGAAACAACCTAAAGCCCAAATACCAACAGTTACACCTATTTCGATAGACGATGGTGTGTACTCCACAATTTTTCCCCATTGCCCCGGAATAAAACCAGGAACAATTAATCCAAAACCTTTATCAATCCATATTGCTATAAATAAAATGACGCATGCTACATACAATAGCGTCATGTTTTTTCTTAGCTGATTGAATGTTAGAATTGCTGTGGCGATAAGGTTTAGACCAATGGAAGTCCAAATCCAAGGAACTAAGGCTTTGTATTCACCTAAGCCAAAAAATAAGTATTGAGCACTAATTGAATGATGCGTAGGAGAGTAGAACTCTTTAAAAAGTTCAGAACCGAGCATAATCAAATTTGCTTGTGCAGATACTGTAATTACTAAAGCTATTTTTTGTATTGTTTTCTTCTCAATTTTAAAAGAAGAATACTGATTAATCATTCCTAAAGCTAAAATTATTAATGCCGGACCAGCTGCAAATGCAGAAGCTAAAAAGCGAGGTCCTAATAAGGCAGTATTCCAGAAAGGTCTTGCTTGTAAGCCTTGGTATAAAAAGGCGGTAACCATGTGCAATGCAACGGCCCAAAATACAGAGATCATAACACCCGGCAGGTATACTTTTTTATGTGCTACTTTACCTTGGTAATGCCTAAAAAGGATATACATTGGCACAGTAATGTTAATAAAGAGGTATACATTTAGAACAACCATATCCCATGTAAGCATAGAATTAGGGAAGTTAAATGTACCTAAACCCGGAATCATGTGCCATAAAACACCTGGTCCTCCAACATCTACCATAACAAAAGTGATACACATAACAAGAGCAGAAACAGCCATTCCTTCACCAATTAAAACAGCCTGTTTAAAATCTACATCGTGTAAAATATAAGTGGGTAGCACCAGCATAACTGCAGCGGCAGCTACACCAACAAGAAACGTAAAATTAGAAATGTACAATCCCCAACTTACTCTGTCACTCATTCCTGTAACTACAAGTCCTTCAGAAATTTGTTGGTAATAACTATAAGCACCCCAAAGCATAAAAAAGGTAAGAATGCCCATCCAAACATGGTAATAAAGACTACCGTGCGTAGCTTCTCTAAAACCATCTTTTATCATTTGTGAAAATATCTTGATCTGTTTCATACTTTATTAGTCCATGTAATACCAAAATTTTGGCTCAGTTCCCAAATCTTCTTTTAAACGGAAAACCTTCTTGTTTTCTAAAACATATCTAATGTCACTTTTAGGATCTAGTAAATTACCAAATACTCTAGCTCCCGTTGGGCAGGCTTCTACACAGGCTGTGTTTTCTCCGTTTCGGGTTTTCTGAACACAGAAAGTACATTTTTCCATTACACCTTTTTTACGAAGTCGGTTACCCAAATAATGTTGGTCTTTGTTTACTTCGCTTTCCGGAACATGAGGTTCTTTCCAGTTAAAACGTCTACCATCGTAAGGGCATGCAGCCATGCAGTATCTACAACCAATACACCAATCGTAATCAATTACTACAATGCCATCTTTTTCTTTCCAAGTGGCCTTTGTAGGGCAAACTTCTACACATGGAGGGTTCTCACAATGAAAACATTGCGTGCCGAGGTAAAAATGTCCTTCGGCAGGAACTTGATGGTAAAAATTATCGTCAGCTAATTCAAAATCAAAATTTCCTTTTCCCATTTCATGAATTCTGATGTATTGCATCTGCGAATCCCGATCATGGTTATTCTCCTCCTTACAAGCTTTCACACAATCCATATATCCTTGGCATTTGGATAAATTGAATGCATAGCCGTAAAGTACGTTGTCTAAAGGTCCTTTTGATGATACATTGATGTGATGCCCAGTGTTCATCTCATATAACCTTTCCAATCTTTTTACAGTAGCCAATTGCTCATCTTTAGACATTACTTGGTAATTGCCTTTAAAGTACTCTTCCCATTCCATGTTAGCCTTTTCTTTTGAGGCATCACTTTTGGTAGGAGAGCAAGCAGATTGTGCCATTCCAACACCAGCCAATAAACCACTGGTAATACTTTTTAAAGCCGTTCTTCTATCTGTCTTTTGTTCAATTTTCTGATCAAAACCATCTTTCTGAGGCTTAACATGTCCACCACAACTGCAATCCTCTGGCTTACAATTATCTTGCTTAAAATATTTTTTATATATGTCTCTTATTTCCTTCATAGTGTGTTTTCTAAGTGTGTGCAATTCAAAATTACCTTCCTCTACGCTGTTCTGTTACCTTTGTATTTAATACCGCAGGCATTCTTTTTCCAAAGGCAGGTTTATGTGGATTATGGCATCCAACACACGTTTGCTTAGCAATAGGTTTTGCCCATCCGCCAAGACGTTTACCGTGTGCACCACCTTTCCAATCTTTAAATTGTGTACTGTGGCATTGTGCACAAACCTTATAGCTGTCGTTAAATTTTACAGCACCATTTGTAAGTGTGTGCAAATGGTCCATATCGTTAGCAGTATGGCAAGTCTGACAGTTCATTACATCTGCATTGGCGTGTTTTAGCTCTAAATTCCAATGCGATTTTTTGTACTTTCCATCATTCCGTTGCATTGCCGAGAGGGGTTTTGAATGGCAGTTACTACACTTAAATGAGGTAATCTGACTTTCTCTTTCAGGAATTAAAAATGCTTTTTCTACATAAATACTATCTACTTCTACTGTTTTAATAAAGGCAAGAATTTCTTCTACAGAAGCATCTACTTTTGTAGTATCCGAAATAGATAAACGTTTTATCTTCATGAGATTACTCTCATGTCCGTGGTGTTTTTCTTCTGATGAATCGTGCGATGAGCACCCAATTAAACTTGAAAGTGCAAGCAGGCAGAAGAAGAGTAAAGTGTGCTTTTTCATTGTGCTTTTCTTTTCCATGTTTGATTTATTCCTTCTAATTTTGCTTGGTTTGGTACATGACATTGCATACAATTTGCTCTTTCTGTATGCGTAGATCTAATGTCTACTAAACCTCCAGAACCTGCATGGCACGATAAGCAATCTGTTCTATTTTGTAAACCATGCGGAATAGTAGGAGGGCTAGTTACCAATGCTCTATTATCTACATGAGTAGGTTGAGTTCTCTTCCAGTTGGTTTTTTTAAATAATTTTTTAGTGGTGATAGGCACATGGCACTGTCTACAACTAATTAATTCTGGATGAGGAGTAGCAGGAGCATAGGCTTTAAAAGCAGCCACATAGCCACCATTTTCATGGCATTGTAAACAGCTTTTATCTCCGATCCCTTTTTTTGATAATAACGGATGCGGAATTTGAGGAGGAGCCCCCTCATAAGCACGTCTTTGATAATACTCTTTTTTATGTTCTGCATGCACAGGATCGTTCGGCATAGCCTTAAAATCTATGCCCTCTTTAGATCTTCTAAAAAGATATTCTTCAGAAGTTTCTCTTGTAGAAGGAGTGGCGACCTCTTCTGTTAAAGAGGCTCTCTTCTTTGCTTCGGTTATACTCAAATTAACCATGACTACAGCTACAATAATCAGAGAAAAGAGTACAATTACTAATTTATTCATAAGAGTAGTTGTTTATACTTTTTCAATTTTTACTGCACACTTTTTATAGTCAGGTTGTTTAGAGATTGGGTCAAAAGCATCTAATGTAACGTCATTAATCAAGTAGCCTTCATCAAAGAAAGGTACAAAAACTTGTCCTTTAACCGGAACACCTCTGCCGTTTACAGATGCCGGTAATGTCATTGTACCTCTTTTAGAAGTAATTTTCACTTTATCGCCTTCTCTAATATTTAATCGTTTTGCATCGTCTGGGTTTACCTCAACATAACTGTGTGGTACAGCTTGGTGCAATACGTCAATTCTTCTTGTCATAGACCCTGTATGCCAGTGTTCAATCACACGGCCAGTACAAAGCCAATAATTATATTCTTTATTAGGAGATTCTGCAGCAGGTTCATAAGGACGTTGCCAGATTACTGCTTTTCCATCTTTCTTACCATAGAAGTGGAACCTTCCTTTACTGTCATCACAAGCAGGATCATATTCAGCATTAAAACGCCATTTTGTTGATTTTCCATCTACAAAAGGCCACATAGCACCCGGCTGATTTTTCAGTACTTCTAATGGTGCCATACCGTGCTTTTTACCAACCTGATGTAATCTATATTCATCATAAAGTTCTGCAGCGTGTGTAGCTTCATTTTTAGGAAAAAGATCACCGTAGCCCATTCTTCTAGCTACTTCAATAATTTGCCAACTATCACTAATTGCTTCCCCAGGGGCATCAATCATTTTCTCAAAATACTGTGTTCTACGTTCAGAGTTACCATATAATCCTTCACGTTCAATCCACATTGCCGAAGGCAAAATTACATCTGCAACATCTGTTGTAGGTGTAGGGTATATATCAGAAACAACAATAAATCGGCCTGTTTTTTCGCAACCTTCTCTATAACGATTTAGGTTAGGCATTGTAACCATCGGATTGGTTACTTGAATCCACATAAATTTAATTTCGCCTCTATCTAATGCTCTAAACATTTCTACAGTATGGTAGGTAGGTTTAGAAGGGATATTTTCTACAGGTACTTTCCAAATTTTAGCAGCAAATTCTCGGTGCTTTTTATTGGTAACAACACCGTGTGGAAGTTTATGCGTTAGTGTTCCTACCTCACGTACAGTTCCGCAAGCACTTGGCTGACCCGTTAATGAGAATGGACTATTACCAGGAGTAGAAATTTTACCTGTTAAAAGGTGAATGTTGTAGACTAAGTTATTAATCCAAGTTCCTCTTGTGTGTTGATTCATGCCCATACACCAAAACGACATTACTTTTTGGTTGGGGTCTCCGTAAATGTTCGCCATTAATCGGATATCTTTAACAGATACACCAGAGTATCTAGCAACTTTTTCTGGAGTATATTCTTTTAAGAATTCTTTGTAGGCATCAAAATCTATTTTTTCTTCGTGTTCTTTAAATTTATAGAAGTCTTCTGTACCATATCCCATTTTAGTTTTTCCTTTACTAAAGCTGATATGTTTAGTGACAAACTCCTTATTTACCCATCCTTTGTCAATAATTTCGTAACAAATGGCATTGGCAACTGCTAAATCTGTTTGTGGCTCAAAAATAATTGATCTATCCGCTGCCATACTTGTACGCGTTGTTCTGGTGGCAAAATCAATAATTTTCACTTTCCTTTTCATCCTCTGGTCTAAAAGGCGAGAGAACAATACAGGGTGCATTTCTGCCATGTTGTTACCCCACAAAATAAAAACATCTGCATGGTCAATATCCTCATAACAACCCATTGGTTCATCAATACCAAAAGAAGTCATAAAACCAGTTACAGCACTAGCCATACACAAACGTGCATTTGCTTCTAAATTGTTTGTACCAATTGCACCTTTCATAAATTTAGATGCTGCATAACCATCAGGTATAGTCCATTGTCCAGATCCATACATAGAAACAGCATCTTTACCATGGTCTTTTATTGTTTCTTGCATTTTACTTGCAATAAGATCCAAGGCTTCCTTCATGCTTGTCTCTACCATTTTACCGTTCTTTTTTACCAACGGTTTTGTTAGACGATCTTTACCATAAATAGATAAAACCGAATGGTAACCTTTAACACAGCATAAGCCCTTATTTACAGAAGATTTTGGGTCTCCTTTTACGGCAACTGCTTTTCCTTTTTGCAAACCTATTAACACCCCACAACCTACACCACAAAAGCGGCAAGGAGCTTTTTTCCATTTAAGATCAGCATCTTTAGGAGCATTTTTTTCTTGCTCATCTGCAAAAATAATTCCTGGAAATAATGTTGCTGCTGTTGTTAAAGCAGAAAAAAGAGCCATCTTTTTAAGAAAAGATCGTCGAGAGGCGATTGAAGAATTTTTATCCATAGTTAATTTCTAATATTATTTAGCCTTGGTAACCTGATACCATTGATAGCTGATTGACAGAGGGTATATTTTGTATATTTAGAATCTGTTCTTTCTCTATTTCTTTAGAAGCAGATTCTAATAAAACGACTACGATATCTTTATTTTCCGATGGAACGACTTCGCAGTTTTTAATGTTGTTGAGCGCTTTAATCATGTCGGACTTCTGCCCCACAGCCGCATAAGCGATAAAACTTTTTATTAATAGCATTGTAATTCTGATAGATTATAGTTAGAGTGAATTTCTGTAAATCTAAGGGGTTGTAATTTTTGTTAAAGTGAGCAAAGTTTTAGTTAAAAGGTGATAAACGTCATTGTTACAAATAATGATAGATAGGGTTGAGATAATACCATTTATTGTGGACGCTAAAAATATCTTAGCGTACTAATTTTGTGCTTTTCCGTACAAAGAAACATATAGTTGATGCAGAGAATAATTGATTTATAAATAAGGTGATAGTATTACATCACACTTTTTGAGGTGAAACCAGCAAACTTTTCACTCACATCAAAATTCCTATTCAATGCAAACGTTACACATAAAACTACTATTTACACTTTGTGCATTTCAACTTTTTACGGGTGCACTTACAGCACAAACGCTACCTACAGGAGGTTTAGTTTTTAATCTAAAATCTGATGCAGGATTATCTGTAGATGGTAGTGGTAATATTACGTGGGTTGAACAAGTAAAAGGAGCCGTATTTGTAAGTGATGGATCTACGAAGTTAGAAGAAGTTGAGGTAAAATATGATGGTATCAATACAGATTTTACTGCGGTTAAATTTTCTGACAATGGTTATTTGAAATTAGAAAGTGATATCGAATATTCTGATATCCGAAGAGTGTTTGTTGTGTATAAATCAGAATTTGAACCTCTTTACAATAATTCTACAGATTTAATGATGCTTTTTGGAGATAGATATTCTCAAGTAGCATTAGAAACAAGAAGTAAAGTTGTTGATGCAGGAACGGGAAAAGAGTACGTACCCTATACGTTTAGTTTAGATGGTAATAGTGAGTGGCAACCAACGGCCAAACATGCTATTAATTTCAATACGTTATCAGAAGATTTTCAAGACAATACAGACCCAAGAAATGATGCTTGGACCAAAGATGAATGGGAAATAGTAGAGGTAGAATATATAGATTCAAGAAATCTTATTCAAGGAACCCATGATAATTCAAAATCTAGTTCAATTGAGTTAGGCAGGTTGGTACATAACACAAGTATGTTTTATCAAGGACAGATAGCTGAGGTAATTGTTTATGATGATAGCTTTACAGAATACGACGAGTTAAAAGAATATATAGAAAATAAATATAGGATTAAACAACGACAGTGGTATAGTCATAATTCATCAAGTGATTGGACAGGTACAAATGCATGGTCTTTAGATAGTACAACTTTAGACTTAGGAGATGCTCCATATAAATATCCAGTAACTGGAGATAAAGCTCATGTTATGGGCGGAGATCAAGTAAATTTTACAGAAAATCATATCAATCTAAATGAGTTGCTGATAGATTTTAACGGAGAGGTCAATGCACAATCGTTCATAAATCATAACTTTCATACTTTTAAAGGAACAGGAACGTATAAAACTTACGTAAATGAATTACCAAATTGCGATTTAGTAGAAGATGCAGCCTTTTATTTAGAAGGTGGAGGAATTTTTCATTTTTCTGCAGCAGACTTAAACAGTAATGTAGATGTAACATTAGAAGATGACCTTTATACTACTTATAACTTTAATAACCTTATTGTAAATATTGGTGCTTACGAGTTTGATTTTGTAAATGGTGTTCATGTTTACGACTCATTAAAATTGTATAATTCTACAATTAAAATTTCTAATGATTTTGAAGTGGATTCTAACTTTGTACTTTACTCCGATTCAAAAGTGATTGATAATGGTGCAGACCAAGAATTAATGATAAGAGGTCATTTTAATATATCTGATGGGTGTGAGGTAGATATTCCGAATACAATTGTGAGATTTGAAGGAGAAGGATCAAAGGATGCTGTGAATACATATTATCAGAGGTTTCAGATTGGGGGGGCTACAACTGTAAAAAAAGTACGTATTGAACGCCCTTTACTAAAAGACCAAGTTCAAATTATATCAACAGATGAGGCTTATCAATTAAATTTTAATCCTGTTACACCAAATAATGGATTAGATGGAGACGGGAATTATGATGCTAGTTTCTTTCAGATTGAACTAGTGAGGGGGAGGTTACGCTTTGCTGATAATATACATCATGAATTAATAACTTCTACTTTGGCAGGAGAAAATCCTGTAAGAAAGATATCAACAGATATGAATATTTGGTTGTCTGGGAGTAATCAAATTACAATAAACTCTGTAGATAAAGCAACGCTTTTAGTAGAGGATGGAGGTAATTTAACAGTGGTTTCTTCTTCAGAATTTTTTCTTGAAAATACCGATCTAACAATACAAGGAAACTTACAGTTGGGTATTTCTGGTGGAAGTGAAACCAATGGAATTTTGTCAGTAGATGGTAACGTTTCTTTTGAAGGAAGTAGTAGTAAGTTTAATTATAGATCGGGTTATTTGGCTTTAACAGGCAATTATTATAAAGATACGGATGTTACAAGAAAGACAGGAGCCAGTAACCCAATTATTAAATTTACTGGAACATCTGCTGCAATTATGTCGGCTCCTTGGAGTACTGATGATAGGATAGGCCAACTTGTTATAGATAAAAATTTAGGTGAAGTAAAACCTGGTTTAACCATTCAAGACCATGAGGTTTATGCCAATAATGTGATTTTAGAAAATGGTTTAATAGATGCCAACGGTCAATTGATTTGGGATACTACAACAGATGAAAAACAAACAGAAACAATTAGTAAGGATAGCTACATAGTAGGTAAAACTTCTTTTATTGTGGATGAAGGAGGGAGTGCTTATTTTCCAATTGGTGGAGTAAGTGGTTTTTATTTAGCAGGTGTAGGTCCGGCTCCGTTATCAGATTTTAATAGAACTGTAAACCCAAGTGCAAAATTAATTACTTGGCAAGCAATGTATGTAGATGAAGCAATTGGTGGAGACTTCCCATCAGATCTATATTCTGATAAATATGAAGATGGAATGTGGAGAATAAACCCAGAACAGGCAACATCTTCGGAAATTACTTTATACCTAGAAAATGCAGATATTTCTAATGTAGGAGGAGAAGATAAATCGGAAAATTTAAGAATCCTAACAAGAGATAATTCATTATTATCAGATGATTTAGATTGGGGACATGAAGATGGAATTGGTAACCCTCCACAGGAAATTAAAAAAGATGAAACACCCGGAGGTAGTGGTAATCTATTAGCTATAAAAACAGAATTGTATTCATTTAAAGCATCAGAAATTCCATCTGGGGCATCTGGGCTACGTGTAAATGCAGGGTTGTCTAACCATGAGTTTACACCGGGCTTATCTATAAATGCAGATTTACCAGTAGAACTCATCTCGTTTACTACAATTGTAAAAAGTAGTAATGTTCACATTTTATGGTCAACAGCTCAAGAGTTAAATAATGAAGGGTTTATAGTTGAAAAATCTAAAGACAAACGCAATTGGGAAGAGGTAACTTTTAAAGAAGGACAAGGCAGTACGGCAGTAATATCTAATTATGAAGTGATTGATTTAAACCCTTATGTAGGGATATCTTATTACAGATTAAAGCAAGTAGATTTTGATGGTACTCAAGAAGTTTTTGGACCTCAAAAAGTAGTAATTGGAACAGAAGAGATAACTGATTTAATGCTCTACCCTAATCCATCAGAAGGAATAACAACATTTCAATTATTAAATACAATGGAGCAAATTTCTATAACTATTTACTCTCCAATGGGAAAATTAATTGAAAGCTTTTCAATAGAAAATGCAGCAAAAAATAGTATCACTTATGATACATCAGTTTTACCAACAGGTGTTTACATTGTGCAGTGTGTTTATGGCAAAGAGCGACTTATAAAGAAATTATTTGTAAGGTAAATAGCTCTATATTATTGTAAAGGGGTATAAGTATGAGATACTTTTCTCATGCATATACTCCCACTTTTTACTAAACTGACAAACTTACTTTTTACTACTTAGAAATTTAAGACCTTATTGTACTATTGTAAACCTAAAATAGCGTACTTAGTAAAGTAGAGTATTTTATTTATTACTAAATATAAAGTAATACATAATTTAAATAACTGAAAGGTATGTCGCATAATCAAGAAGTTTTAGATAAAAGGATACAAGCAAGAAAATCAAAAAGTAGCCTAGATGTCAATACATTATTAGAGCATTTTGCCATAATATCTTATAAAGTTCCCCTTTCAAAAATAAAGAAATATATTCCCAAGCCATTCAGATTATGGACATTCTTAGAGAATGGAAAAGAGTATGCTTTAGTGAGTGCAGTACCTTTTAAAGATAAGGATTTTCGATTCTATAAATTCGCTCCTTTTATCAATTTTAGTTTTTATCAAACTAACTTTAGAACTTATATTATAGACGAAAGAGATGGTGCTTACACAGCTTGGTTTTTTGGAACTACTTTAGGTTCAATAACACATTTACTCCCTAAATTACTTTGGAAAATGCCTTGGGAGTTTGCTCGTTATACATTTGATTTTAAGTATGAAGAGGGTAGGTACAAGAAGTATACTATGGAGTTTACTTCTAAAATGGGTAATGGTAAAATAGACTTAGAAAGTAGTACCGAAGATTGTATACTTTTGGATGGTTTTAGTAGTTTAGCAGAACAAGATTTAATTCTAACTCACCCTGTTAAAGGATATTACACCCAATCAGAAACAAAAATTGGTGCTTATGAAATTTGGCATCCAAAGTTTAATTTAAAACAAGGAAAAGTAAAAATGGCTTATTTTGAGCTTTTTGAACGCTTAGGCTTAGTATCAAAAGAAGAAATGAAAATACCTCATTCTGTATTAATTACAGATCAGATAGCGTTTGATGTTTTATTACCTCCTGCTCACTTTAGTCACCCATCAGAATAAAAAAAGAACTCTTTAATTGTATGAATAATCAAGAAATCAATCAAAAAAATAAAGAGATTTGGAATGCAAATGCAGAGAATTGGGATAGCTATATGGGCGAAATGGGAAACCGTTGGCACAACGATTTAATTGCACCTCAGTCTGTAGAACTTCTAAATTTAAAAGAAGGAGATAAGTTATTAGATGTAGGGTGTGGAAATGGACTATTTGCAAGGCGAATGGCAAAATTAGGGATAAAAGTAACTGCCTTCGATTTTGCTCAGGTAAACATAGATAAAGCAAAGAAATACAGCACAAAAAATATCGATTATAAAGTACTTGATGCTACTGAAGAAGTGGATTTATTATCACTTGGTGAAGGTGGTTTTCAAGGAGCGGTGTCGCACATGACATTAATGGATATGCCAACTCTTGGTGTTTTATTTGCAAGTTTATCAAAGCTCTTGATCAAAAATGGAGTCTTTGTATTTTCAATTCAGCACCCCGTTTTTAACTCAAATTCGGCATCTGAAGATGAAAGGAATAACCTTATTCTTTCAGAGTATATTCAAAAAGAAAATTATATGGGAATGGCTGTACCCGGTCAAGAACATGAACAATATTATTTCCATAGACCTATAAGCACTTATTTTGAACTCGCCTTTAAAAATGGTTTTGTTGTAGATGGATATGTTGAGCCTACCTTCTCAAAAGAGCAAGATTCTTTTTATTCAAAATTTCCTCCTGTATTACTTGTAAGGTTGAGGAAATTATAAACGTAAAATTCTAGACATACCTTTTCTTTATTTGGTGAGAATGCTTATTTTGATAGATCAAAAGTTATTTTTCTAGTAGGAGTGCTTATAATTGATAAAGAATGGAACTTAAAAAGTTAGTAAAAAGTGGAGAGGGAGAAAACTATGATTATTCTCAAGATCATTGTTTTATAAAGGTATCATCAAAAGATACGAATGGGGAGTTATGTTTTGTGGAAGATTCCTTAAAACCGGGTTTCCATTTAAAACGACATCAGCATAAAATAATGACAGAAGTCTTTTACATGCTAGAGGGTGAGATGGAGCTTATCTTTGATGATGAAACTGTGCTTTTAAAAGTAGGAGATACTATAACAGTTCCGCCAAATGTCTGGCACGAAGCAAAGTGTGTAAAAGGAGGGAAGATGCTTTCTATTTTTAAAGATGGGCAATTTGATATCTTTCTAGAAGAGTTATCTAAAATGAATGATGCACAATTTGCCGATAAGGAATTTATGGATGCATTTTCTGCAAAATTTGATATTTATGAGCAGGAGCTTTAAAATAACTTTTTTCATAATCTTAGACAAAAACTTTCATTTGCTTTATTTATGAAAGTTTTTGTCTAAAAATACGGTATTTAGCTTTAGTACATTGAGAAACTAGATGGTGGTGCAATATCTTGTTTTATTTGCTTCATTTTATGAAGTTGATAATTATTTCCATCAATAGTTCTTTGATGTTTTTTTGTAGGAGATGCTACCCACATGATAGTTCCAGGAATAGCTAAAGGCCACAAAATAAATAAAGAGACTCCGTCTAAGACCATACCGATCGTTTTAACTGTTTTATTTCTATTTAGTTTGCGCAAAGCAACTTCATTTTGCCATTCTAATTGATAAATTCGATCTTCAGCTTCATTATATTTTCTTTTTTGCTCCTCTAAATTGTTGAATTCATAATATGAATTAAAGGTTTGAGCATAAGATTTAAAGCCCATGAATAGACCGATTGTAAGGATAGTAAGAATTTTCATAGTAATAGAATAGTTTGTAACATTAGTTTTTAGTAACGATGCAAAAGTAATAATTTTTTTTATTTTTAATAAAGAGAGCTATTTTTTTTTGAGAAAATACTTAACTACTATCTACTTAAAGTTAAGCGGTGTTATCTTTTGATTTGACGTTTAATATGGCTTTGTAATTGAAGGGAATAGATCGAAATGAAAACAATTAAAAGAACCAAATAAGAATTAATATGGAAATTTTTGATAAAGCACCAATAGAAAACTATACGCCAAACCAAGAAAGGTACGATACAATGCATTACCAAAGGTGTGGAAAAAGTGGTGTGCTTCTTCCTAGAATATCTTTAGGTTTATGGCATAATTTCGGTTTTAACGATAACTTCGGTAACGCTAGAAATATAGTTAGAAAAGCATTCGATTTAGGTATCACTCATTTAGACTTGGCCAATAATTACGGACCTCCTTATGGTGCTGCAGAAGAAAATTTTGGGAGAATATTACAGAAAGATTTTTTGTCACATAGAGATGAACTGTTTATTGCAACAAAAGCAGGGTACGATATGTGGCCGGGACCGTATGGTAACTGGGGTTCTAAAAAATACTTGATTGCTAGTTTAGATCAGAGTCTTAAAAGAATGGGACTAGATTATGTAGATGTATTTTACCACCATAGACCAGACCCTCAAACTCCTTTAGAAGAAACCATGAGTGCCTTATCTCAAGTAGTAAAACAAGGAAAAGCATTGTATATTGGTTTATCTAGATATAGCCCAGAAGATACAGAAAAAGCGGCTAATCTATTGAAAGAAATGGGTACGCCTTGTCTAATTCATCAATCTAAATACTCTATGTTTGAACGTGAAGTAGAAGGACCGATGTTAGCAAAATTAGGCGATTTAGAAATGGGGTCAATTGTATTTTCTCCGTTAGCTCAAGGTATGCTTACCAATAAGTATGTGAATGGAATACCAGAAAATTCTAGAGCAAATAAAGACAATACGTATTTGAATGTGACTGCTGTAGAAGAGAAATTAGATAAAATAAAACTACTACATCAAATGGCCGTAGAAAGAGGCCAGACCCTTTCTCAAATGGCAATTGCTTGGTTATTTAATCACCCTGTTGTTACTTCTGTTTTAGTGGGCGCCAGTTCTCCAACTCAGCTAGAAGAAAATGTAGGATGTATGAAGAATGCTAATTTCACTTCATCAGAAATAGAAAAAATAGAAGATATTTTAAGTAAATAATTTACTTTATCAAGTAGATAGAAAGCGCTCCAATTGTGGAGGGCTTTTTTTTAAAGTGACATTTTTTAGAAATAGATATAACAAGGTGAAATACTTCTATTTGCTCCAATAACTGAGCAATTCTACATCTCATTTTTTTACATTATCTATCTACTTCAAAATGAAAAATATATCACTAATAAATAATAGCAATCCGTGGATTGTTTCCAAGTTGTTTGTACAAAATGTTACCGATAGGAAACAAATAAAAGTACAAATTATTGTCTCACCATTAAATACAAAATAATATGAGAGGGCTAATATTAATAGTCTTCTTATGTACCTCTTCTTTAGTAAATGCCCAAGATATGGGGCAATGGGGAGCTGTTTATGGTAAGGCTAGATTTTCTGATAGGTTAGGTTATTATGCAGAGCACCATGCACGTTTTAATGACAGTGGTGAAGGATTAGAAATTTATAAATCGTATAACCGTATGGGGTTAAATTATTTTGTAAATAACAATTTTGATATTGTTGTTGGTCCTGCTGTAATTGGTAAATTTAATCAGGAAAATGAGTTTGGGAAATCAACCCTCATGGAATACAGAATATGGCATCAATACGTGTATCATCATTATTCTGGTAGAGTAAAATTCTATCATCAGGTAAGAATTGAGCACGTTTGGGCAGATAAAGGAACGCATTATAAATACCGTAACAGATACAGGTACAAAGCGTATGCGTATATTCCTATCAATAAAAGACACGTAGAACCGGGTGCATTTTATATTGTTCCTTCTGTAGAGATTTTTATGCACGATAATAGCAGCCATTCTCTAGAAGATTTTAGGGTTTATAACGCCATTGGTTATAAATTTAATGATACAACAAGTTTTATGGCAGGGCACATGTGGACTTGGAACAATGAGCAGACCTCTAATGTGTTTAGATTTAGCCTATATATTGATTTAGATTTGAGGAAATAGTCAATTTCTTACAATTTCCAGTTCCTAAGATGTAAAGTGAAAATGGTACTACTCTTTTAAAAAAGAATTAAAAATTATTGAATTGAATTTGTTAATGTAGAGTAATTTACCGACTTTTAAATTGATTTAAAGCTTAGAGAAACTATTACAATTTTTATTTAATTAATCTATCAGACTTTTAAAAAAGTAAGGTAACCAAGCAACTATTGACTAAAACGTTTCTTTATGAATGCCATCGTAAAGGAAGTTTTTAATCCAACTAAAATGCCACTAACTACAGAGAAAATACTTACAAAGAAAAGCTATAAAGCAATTCTTATTCATCCAAAACTGCCTGGAGGACGGGCTCAAGGAGAATTATTTATTTATAACAAAATAATTACTATTCATGTAGATGAACTAGTGTATGAAATTCCATTCAATAAGTTAAAAATTGAAGCGGGTGGAGCATCAAAAAACTTTGTCTTTTTTAAAGAGATTGATGAAAACGAAATATCAATTTATACAAAAGATAAAGAGGTGCTTCAAGATGAAGAAATTGAGAGTTTCAATTGCTTTACAGATGATATAAGAAAGACAAGAAAAGGAATAAATGAACTCTATAGAGGGGTATTTTTATTTACTTGCCTTTGTTTATTGGGCTTATCCTCTTTTTATTTCTTTAAAGGAAATATTGTACATTCAATAGCCAAATCGCTACCTATATCTTGGGAACAAAAAATTGGAGAGAAACTATTTGCCACACTAGATAATCAGTATGATTTTATTGAAAACGATTCGTTAAAACAAGTACTAATTCAGGAGGTAGATCCAATTGTACAACAAGCAAAAGAAGAAGGTTTTCTATTAGATTTTTATCTAATTAATGATTCGGAGGTAAATGCTTTTGCACTTCCGGGTGGTAAAGTGATTATTAATTCTGGTCTACTAACAAAAGCAGGTTCTTGGGAAGAAGTTGCAGGAGTTTTATCTCATGAAGTGGCGCATGTTACATTAAGACATCATGTGAGAGGTGTAATCAGTAAATTAGGTTTGTTTACTATTGTCTCTTTTCTTTTTGGAGATGCATCTGCAGTGGTAGCAACCATTATAGATTTGGGAGTTCATCTTGAATCTTTATCATATACAAGATCTTTTGAAGAAGAGGCAGACGCTAGAGGAGTAGAGTATTTAACAACAAGCAATATTAATCCAAAAGGGATGATTATATTCTTTGAGAAACTCGAAGAACAAAATAAGAACACACAATTTGATAGTCTACTATCATTCGTTTCGACTCATCCAAATACAAAAGATAGAATAGAAACACTTAAAGATAAAACAGCGGGTAATAAAAATAGCTACAACTCTTTTGGATCTAACTATTCCGATTACAGAGCGGCTATATTAACAGAACTAAATCAATAATTATGCAATTTGAACTTAAAGGCAAACCTGCTTTTGCACACGCAAGAGTAGAAGTTGAGCCTGGAGAAACATTTATTGCCGAATCTGACGCAATGTCTAGTATGTCGGCAGAATTAGATGTAGAAGCAAAACTTAACGGTAACTTTTTAAATGCACTACTAAAGAAAGTCTTTGGTGGAGAAACACTATTTGTAAATCATTTTATAAATAACACAGCTAAAACATTAGAACTAATAATAACACAACCTACTCCCGGAGACATGCAAATTAAGGAGTTGAACGGGGAGAGTTTTTGTTTACAACAAGGTGCTTATATCGCTTCTGAAAAAACGGTAAACCTAGGCGTGAAATATGCAGGTTTTGGTTCTTGGATTGGCGGAGAAGGACTGTTTAAGCTAATGGTATCTGGGCACGGGAAAGTAGTTTTTGGTGCTTTTGGAGGATTATTAGAAAAAGAAGTAAACGGAGAAGTGATTGTAGATACTAGTCACTTGGTAGGCTACGAGCCATCGATGAAACTAAAACCACAGTTTTCTGGAGGACTATTATCTACTCTTTTCGGAGGCGAAGGTCTAGTCACTAGAGTAGAAGGAACGGGTAAAGTTTTTATACAAACTAGAAGTATGTCGGGGTTATCATCTTGGGTAAATCGTAATTTGTAGTATCATGGAAGAAGTAGTAAGTAAAAAATTAAATACCGAGATTATTCTCGGGCCAGGAGCAGCGGCTGCTAAAATAGAACTTCAACCCGGTGAGTATTTTACCGCAGAAGCAGGTGCCATGATAGCAATGAGCTCTGATATTAAGATGACAACAACTACGCATAAAAAACAATCTGGCGGTGTTGTAAAAGCCTTAAAAAGAATGTTGTCTGGAGAGAGTTTCTTCTTAAATCATTATTCGGCAGATATAAAACCTGGTACTGTTTGGCTAGGCACAACACTATCTGGAGATATGAAAGCCCATGAATTACATGGTGAAGGAATAATTGTTCAAGGGGGCGCTTATGTAGCCTCTTCTCCAGATATTGAAGTAGATTTTAACTGGCAAGGCTTTAAAAAAGTATTTTCTGGGGAGGGTTTATTTTGGTTAAACCTTAATGGAGAAGGAACGGTAATTTTTAACTCATTTGGAGCCATCTATCCTATAGATATTGATGGTGAACATATAGTGGATACAGGGCATATTGTTGCATTCGAAGAATCTTTAGATTTTACACTAACAAAAGCAGGTAAAAGTTGGGTAAGCTCTTTTTTAGGAGGAGAAGGCCTTGTGTGTAAATTTAATGGCAAAGGTAGAGTATGGGTACAATCGCATAACCCAAGTTCTTTTGGCAAGTTATTAGGACCAACATTATTACCAAGATAGTTATGGAAGAAGTAGTAAATAAAGAGTTAGAATATAGATTTGATTGTAAACCAGATTTTGGGTTAATAACCGTTCAAATTCCTTCTGGAGATAAATTAAAAGTAGAAGCATCTGCTATGGCCACTATGGATACAAACATAGAGATGAAAACGAAAGTAAAAGGCGGCTTAAGCAGGTTTTTTTCTGGAGAATCTATTTTTATAAATGAATTTGAGGCAAAAAATGGAGCAGGACAAATTCAGATTGCCCCTGGTGCTCCTGGAGATGTAGAACATGTTCTTTTAAATGATGAAACAATCTACCTTCAAAGTTCTGCCTTTGTTGCCTCTGCATTATCTGTTGATGTAGACGCTAAATTTCAAGGCATAAAAAGAGGCTTCTTTTCTGGAGAAAGTCTATTCTTAATTAAATGTTCAGGGAATGGAGACCTTTGGTTTAATTCTTACGGAGGAATAATTGAGATAGATGTAGAAGATGGATATGTTGTAGATACAGGGCATATTGTTGCATTTACAGAAAGCTTAAATTATGATATTTATAGCGTAGGTGGTTACAAATCACTATTCTTCTCTGGTGAAGGTTTAGTTTGTCGTTTTTCTGGAAGAGGAAAAATATGGATTCAAACACGAAAAATAGCTCCTTTTGTAAATTGGATTAACCCATTCAGACCAAGAAAAAATAACAACTAATTTTAGAAGTAATAGTACTCTTAAAAATCCGAATAGTATCAGTAGTGATATTATTCGGATTTTTTTATTAGAGATGGATATTGTTGGAGTAAAATTTTAAGAAACGAAACCGTACCTAATAAAGAAAATAAAAAACTTTAAAGGAGAGGTTTATTGTTTTTATTTTAATCAGAAAAACTAAAGTTTAAACTACTTATATTTTTTAAGTTGTAAAAAATACTCTTATTTCGAAAAAAAACTAAGTGTTAACATGTGTAAAAATATAACTTTTTTTATATTTGGAGAAATGATCTAGTATTTAACGTGATTTTTAAACTACATTTTTAAGACCAGCTACTTTTTATACTTCGTTCTAATAGCGTTTATATGAGCATCATTATTTTTATTATCACGGTTTTTAACTTAGTTGGAGTGGTAATAATTATAGATTTTTATGAGAAGGATCTAATGATTTTACTTAATTTTTTAATATCTATTATACTACACTTATGAGGCAAGAAAATTACTATCATTTTACAAAAACCGCATCTTTTAAAAGACACAACTGGTAAGTTGCTGAAAATCAACAATGTGATTTTAATGTTTTTACTATAAATCACATCTTATTGATCGAAAGTAACCTGCTAAAAAGTATTGATATCTATATTTGAAATTGTTAATCAACGATAAATGGCACATTAAAATATCGTAATTAGTAAGAATAAAAAAACAGCCATTTACTCTTAGGTTAATAGTAAGGATATACCATTGATTATATAGTTCAATTTATTCATCAGACGCAGCTATTTAATTAACATAAAGGAATCTATATGCACCGTATTACTCGGTAATCATAGTATATCTAACAAACTATTGGAATGAAATACTTTTTTGGGTTAAGGAACTTTTTCTCTACAACAACTACACTACTTTTTTAAAGTTTCCCTAGCTAAATGTAATTTTTAATTGAGATGCAAAATGAAGATTTACTTATTTAAAATCTACTTTTCCAGAGTACTCCTCTTTACGACACTGCTCTTAACATTAAGCACTGCTTATGATGTGTCAGCTCAGGAAAGAATCCTTAAAGGGAAAATAGTAGGATCGGACGACAAATTACCCTTACCGGGTGTGAATATTATTGTTAAAGGAACATCACAAGGTGGTATTTCAGATTTTGACGGCAACTATTCTATTATGGTAAAAAATGGAGACCAATTAGAGTATTCTTTTATTGGTATGGTAACCAAAGTACTAACAGTAACAAACGAGTCAGTTATTAATGTATCTTTAGAAAGTAACGTTGAGATGCTGGATGAGGTGGTTGCTATTGGATATGGTGAACAGAAAAAGAAAGAAGTTTCTGGAGCTGTTGCACATGTAACATCAGAAGCCTTAGAAGATTTTGCTTCGGCTGATATTGGTACTGCCTTACAAGGGCAAGTGGCTGGTGTGAGTGTAACATCTGCATCGGGTGCTCCTGGTGAAAGTGCTGTTATTCAAATTCGTGGAGTTGGTACAGTTTCTAACGTAGATGGTGCTAACCAACCATTATATGTTGTAGATGGTATCCCTCAGAATGGTGATCCAAGACTTTCTCCTAATGAGATTGAATCTATGGATATCTTAAAAGATTTGGCTTCTTGTGCAGTTTATGGTACTAGAGGTGCAAATGGTGTTATCTTAATTACAACAAAGAAAGGTAATGCAGGTAATTTAAAGGTTTCTGTTGATGGGTTATACGGGGTAAAGAAAATTACTTCTAGTACGCCTGTAATGAATACTTCCCAACAAGCATATTTCGATATCTTAGAACAAAGAGCAATTAACCCTGGCATCTCTGATGACGAGATTAATATGTTTGTTCAAAGAAATAAGAACAACTTTAAAAACGACAACAATCTAGATGATCTAGTATTTAGAGATTATGCACCAACACAGCAATATAACATCAATTTAACGGGTGGATCAAATGTTGGTTTAAAATACAATTTAGCGGGTGGATATTATAACCAAGAAGGTAATGTTATCAACTCTGGTTTTAAAAGATTTAACCTACGTGGTGGTTCTAGTTATAAGCAAAACAAGTGGACGATTACTACTTCATTAGCTTTATCAACAGAAGAAAGACAAAGACCTTCTGGTAATTTATTAACGCAAACAATTAGATATAAGCCTTATATGGCTCCTTTAGACCCGTCTAAGGATGTTTATGAGAGTTCTTCTGACCAAGAGGCAGTGCAAGCTAACTTTTTGTATCAGTCGTTATATTTCCAAGATTTTGAAGATAGAGACCGTATGTCTGGTAATATTAGTATTCAATACGATTTTACAGATTGGTTATCTTTTACTACAAATGCGGGTGGTAATATCATGAATAGATACAGATCTAGATTAAACCCTCACTTTAAAATTGTAAATGAAAATACTGGAAGAGAATTTTCTGATCCAAACAACTCTTACTACCAAGAAGATGTAGAAAGAAGTGTAGGTTATAGCTGGGATGGTAGATTCTTTTTTAAGAAAAAATGGGGTAACCATAACTTCTCTGCATTGTTAGGAGGTTCTTTAGAAGAGTACAGTGGTCAAAGTCATGGTGTAATGAGAAGAGGTATTGTAGATAACAATAAGCCAGGTTTTGGTTCAGCTTCATTAGAAACATCGGTAACACCAGGGTTTAACTATGTATATAAAATTATTGGTACAATTGGTCGATTGCAGTACGATTATAAAGGAAAATATTTAGTATCTATTAGTGGTAATTACAATGGTAACTCTAAATTTTCTGAGAACAATAAGTTCAAATTCTTCCCTTCAGCATCTGTAGGTTGGAATGTTTCTGAAGAGAAATTCTTTGAAGGAGCAAAGTCTGTAGTTAACGGTTTTAAAATTAGAGCATCACATGGTAATGTAGGTGGACAGAGCTTTAGACCTTATTCAGATTTGCCAACTATGCGCCGTGGTTTTGACTACGAATTTAATGGTAAAGTTTACAATGGTTCTGCACAAGCATCTTTTGCTAACCCAGATATTCAATGGGAAACATCAATCCAAAATAACATTGGTGTAGATTTAGCATTTTTTGAAAATCGTTTATCTTTTAATGCAGACGTTTACCACACTACAAAACAAGATATGCTATTCCCAATCGAATCTCCTTCTTCTGCTGGAGCATCTGCTGGAAATAACAACGATAAGTTAGTTACGCTTAATGTAGGTAACATGGTAAATAAAGGGTACGAACTTGCTTTAAGTTATAAAGGTAGAGCTAAGAAATTAAGCTGGACTTTAACAGGTACTTTCTCTAGTAACCAGAACGAAATTACCAACATGAACTCAGAAGATTTTGTGTATACAGCAGACCAAGGTTTAATTTGGGGTGCGGTAAACCAATCTAGAGCTACAGTGTTTGCAAAAGGGTATGAAGCTGGTGCTTTCTTCCTATACAAGAACGAGGGCGTTATTAAATCTGCAGAGCAGTTAGCAGATTATCAAAAGGTAAATCCTGCTGCTAGAATGGGTGATTTAATGCTACAAGATACAGATGGCGACGGTCAGATTACTGAAAAAGATAAAGTTTATGGAGGTAGTGGTTTACCTCAATTCGAAACTGGTTTTATTCTTTCTTTAAGATGGAAAAGATGGGATTTCATGATGAACTGGTATGCAGCAATCGGACATGAAATTATGAACGGTAGTAAGTTAATGGCTTACTCAGAAGGTAGACACGTTAATCAGATTCACACTTGGTCAGAAGATAACCCAACATCGGATATCCCTGCATACAGAGGTGATTTAAAACAAGGTACTACTAATTTTAGAGGTGATACAGATCTGTGGTTAGAAGATGGATCATACTTAAGATTAAAGAACATTACACTTGGATACACACTTAACGGTAAAGGTATTAAGAAGGCTGGAATTGGTAGCATGAGGTTCTTTATTAGAGCTCAGAACGCACTTACATTAACTAATTATTCGGGTTATGATCCTGAAATTGGTGGTAATGGGGTGTCATCAAGAGGATTAGACAAAGGTAATTACCCAATTACTGCTTTATACTCTGGTGGATTCAGATTAAACTTCTAAAAAAGCTATAACAATGAAATTATTCAATATATCAAACATCTTTAGATGTCTCACAATATTTGTTTGTTTAGGTGGAGTAATAGGGTGTAACGACTACCTTACTGAAATCAATCCAAACGAAACTACTAAAGTAGATTTTTATCAAAGTCTTGATGATTCTGAATCGGGATTAACGGCAGCATACGCCTCTTTAATGAACCATTTTGTATGGAACTTTGGAGAAGAAGCTTGTCGTTCAGATTTAGGTTACCCAGGTATGGACCGTCCAACACCTACAAGTAGATTAGTTGCTTATTATAATCAGACATACACAGAAACAAGTGATGAGATTAATAAAAAATGGGCAGCAATTTATTCAGGTATTTTTAAGGCAAACCAAGTAATTCATGGTCTTCAGTTCGAAACTATGATGCCTTATAAAGAAGAACAATCTTGGAAGCTACAAATGGCACAAGCGCGTTTTCTTAGAGGGTTGTATCACTTTTACGCTCACCAAGCATTTAATGGTGGCGAAGTTATTATTAGAGATACTTGGACGGATGCTAACGATATGTATAAAACGGTTTCTTCTGCAGATTCGGTATTAGAATTTGTAAGAACAGACTTAAGGTTTGCGTACGAAAATTTACCAGCTGTTTACAATGCAGATACTCCATACAACGGAGAAAGCAGAGTAACTAGAGGTACTGCCGCAATGATATTAGGAAATACTTTTTTACTTGATTTTGTAAATGGTTCTAACTACGATTCGGCTGCTTATTATTACGAAGATGTAATTAATAATTATGGTTATGCTTTAGAAACAGATTTAAGCATGATCTTCACAAATGCAGGAGCTTACAACAAAGAATCAATCTTTGAAGTAACTTATTCTAACGAAGTAAGATCTGACTTAAATAACTGGGACGAAGTAAACGGTCAGAACAGATGGGCAGCAATCTTTTCACCTCAATCTTATGGAGGAAATAGAAACTCTATTCCTGTTGGTTGGGTAGCGTATGCTTACAAAACTGAAAAACTAGATCCTTTGGATGCTCGTAACACTGTAGAAGTAGAAGGTACTGAGTATCCAAGAAGAATTTCTATGAGAGCTTCGGCAATGGTTGCAGTAGCAGAAGATGATTTGACAGATTATTATAGAATGGGTTCTGTATCTGAAGCAGATCCTTTTAGAGCAGGTGGAGCACGTTCTCCTGAATTTGGTTACTACAAGCAGTTTAGTAATTTCGATATTTTAGATAACGAAAGAGATAACCCAATGGGTAACCAAAGATCTGCAAAGAATGTTGTAATTAACCGCCTTTCAGAAGCGTACATAAACTTAGCAGAATGTAGAATAATGCAAGGTAGAATTAACGATGCTTTAGTATTATTAAATACAGTACGCGGACGTTGGGGCTTAGAGTTATTAGGACCATCAGTAGATGCGAGCAAAACGTATGATGGAATTACATATTCACAAACTTCTTTAATGGAACACTTAATGTATGTTGAAAAACCATTAGAGCTTTCTGTAGAAGGACATCAAACAAGATGGATTGACCTTAGAAGATGGAATGTTATCAAAGATAATTTTGAGAGAATTTCTAGTCAAAATTACTGGGTGATTCACTATAAAGAAGCAAGAACTTATTCTAAGAAAACACTTTGGAATTCGAGTATTATTCCAGGAGGGGATACACATCCTTTCCCAGAAAAAGAATTCACTGCACGTCCTAATTACAAAATTGTAGACGGAGAGCAAGCATTAATGAATTATGTACCATCGTTACATGATTTTTATCCAATTCCAACTTCAGAGACATCTACTAATCCAGGTGTTAAAGGCTAAAAGACGCATAACATGAAAAAGTTTAATTATATATATCTTCTTCTCGGTTTTTTCGCAACGATGTTTATTTCTTGTGAAAAAGATTTAGATCAAATACCGGATGATCAAAAGGCAAGAGCAATTTCTTGGGCATTAAGTGAAGAACATAAAGACACATTAGAAATCTCTATTGACGATTACATTTCATTTATGGATGTATCTCAAGGGTTATTATTCCACGAGTGGACAATAGAAGATAGTTCTAGTTTTTTATCAGGAGATTTTAGTAAAAATGATTTAGATCTTACTCCTTTTATTGATGCAGGAAAAGGGAAGAAAAGTGAAGATTTAACAGTACACGTATACTTTCCAGAAGCGGGTATTCACAAAGTTCGTTTATACAATACTTTTGATAAAAAAGTAATCCACAATGGATTAAACCATAAAATGGAAGCTGTTCCTCATGCAACAAATCCAGGTATTTGGGTAATTGATACTGCATTTCATGTAGAAGTTTATGCAGATGTAGAACCTGCACTGTATGTATTAAAAAACAATATAGATACGGTTTTAGTAGTTCCTCATTCTCAAATTGTAGATGGAAATGACGATTCTGATTGGCCAACAGTTGATCTGATTGCAGGAGAAGATGTTCTTACTTTTGTGGATACGACTTCAGTTGGTAAACCAACAGATACTGAGTGGACTTTATCTTATTTGGATACGATTAGTAAAAATAGAATATTTGAGGTTACTCCTGCTAAAACGGGTACAGGACGTGCAGGTGCATTGAAATCTATCCGTCAAGGGTCAACTCAAGCATTATCGCAAAATGTTCAAAAGACAATTCCATTAAAATTAAATATTGTAGCTCCAGAAATTAGACCTCAGTACGAAGTTTACAAAGGAGACGATTTATTGTTTGCTTACAATGATGGTGATGATATTCCTTCAGACAATAGCAAGTGGGAATCAATTTCTTTAAAAATTAACGAAACACTTCGTTTTGTTGATAACACGGAAAGAGGTTTAGCAAATGCAAGAACTTGGAAATTACTTAATTCTGAATTTGGAGAATATACTGATGAGGCTGCAGATGTAGTGTACTCATCTGTACAAATGCCATTTGAAGCTGGAACAATTGTAGTTCAACGTAGTGGTGTAGCAGGTGTTCCTGATGAAAATAAAGAAATAAAAATACCATTAATGATTAATGTGGATGAAGCACTATTAAAAACATCTGCGATACAACAATTACCATCAAGACTGGTTTCTTTCGAAACATCTGTTGCAGTAGGTAATATCCTTTCTTCGGCAGCAGGAGAGTTTACTGTAAACATTACCAATCCAAATGGTTATGCTTCAACAGCATCAATTTCTAATGTAGCAATAGATGCCGCTAGCAATAATGTAATTAACCTTACAATTGCAGAAACAACATATAACTCAGATCAGATTACAATTTCTTATGCAGGTACAGGTGGTATTACAACATCTACAGGTATGGGAATGGAAGCATTCGAAGCAGAAAATGTAGTAATGGATATTACTTCTGTAAACGAGTTTGAAAATGCCGATATGATCAGTGTTGAAATTGAAGCTGCTGGTTTAGGTAATGCCTTTGCAGATGGTTGGTACCAAGATGGAGGTCAAGATTCTGAAATAAAAAAATGGGCTAGATCAACAGATTTTGCTTCTGACCGTACAGCAAGTATGTCTTATAAGAGTGACGATAGAACAGTTCAGGCTTCTACATTGTTCTCAATCCATAACGAGCATACAGGAAAAGATTGGAATAACGGCATGAAGAACCCTGCTGGAGATTATCTATTTACTTTTGATATTTATATTCCTGAAGGAGTTGATTTTACAGGTGGCTTAATCACAGGTTTCCAAGATACATCTCTTCCTAACGGTGATAAGATTGATTATACACCAAATATCTCTGCAGTAGCTAAAGGACAATGGGTAACAATTACGCAGATAGTAAGTTTTGACTTGGCCGGTGGTCGTCGTCAATTAGTATTAAAAGTAATTGATCCTGTTCCGAGTACTGGAGCGTTAGAATTCTATGTAGATAACTTTAATTGTAAAGCAATTGAAGCAAGACCATAAATTAGAAATCAGAAGAAATACTTTAAGTTGTTTCTTCTGGTTTATTTAAATTTTGATTAAATCGATCTACTCAATTTTTTAAATAAGAAGATTTTTTTACTTGAGTTATCGGCTATTGAAATGGATGTTTCTTTCTAGGAAGCATCCATTTTTTTTAGTATTAAGGCTAGCGTAATAACTGCACAAAAAGCTTGTTAAATCAATTACTTTTTGATGAAGTTATAGTACTCATGTTAATGAGCAGAAACAGATGAGCCTTATTTAGTTATCATTCAGACATGCGTATTTTGGCTACGTATCGGCACAATAAAATCGTTTTAAAGTAGCAGATATTTTTAACCTAACGTACACTGCAAATAAATTTACGTAAAGAAACATCAGATTGATAGATTGGTAATCAAATATGCCATTTTCCATATACATTTACTTCTAATAAAACATCAGAAAAGTGACTACAAATTCTTAACTGATTGAAATGATACTTACGAAATTTTAGAATGATTATGTGTAGATTTTTTTTACTAACTATCTGTTCAATTTTAACAGGAAATTTACTTTTTGCTCAAGGAGTAACGGATAACACAAACAGTCCTCAAGTTGTATTTAAAAGTACGGGGATTGGAGAATGCCAGTGGACAAATGGTTTTTGGGCAGACAAACATAAAGTTTGCGAAGAAGTAATGGTACCTCATATGGGTACAATTTTAAAAGGAGATGTTGGCCATGCACTTAATAATTTTAAGAAAGCGGCAGGGCAAATGGAGGGAAGTCATAAAGGAGAATTCTGGCACGACGGAGACTTTTACAAATGGATGGAATCTGTAATGTACATCTATGTCGAAAACAATGATCAGAAACTTTTAGCCGAATTAGATACTTTAATTGATATTATTGGAGCCGCTCAAGAAGAAGATGGTTATTTATCTACTCAAGTATCTCTAACAGAAAAAGGAAGATGGGAAAATAGAAAATACCACGAGTTATATAATAGTGGTCATTTAATTAATAGTGCATGTATTCATTACAGAATTACAGCACAGAAAAACTTTTTAGATATAGCAGTTAAGCATGCAGATTACCTTTATGCTACTTTCACACCTCAGCCAGATTCGTTAAAACGTTTTGGTTTTAATCAGTCTCAAATAATGGGTTTAACAGAGTTGTATAGAACAACCAAAGATAACCGTTATCTAGAATTAGCAGAGTTGTTTATTAACATGAGAGGTAAATCTAGGTCTGTTGTAGATGCACATACAAAACCAAAAATGATTGGTGATATGGTGCAAGAAAGAACACCACTTCGTAAATCTAAAGAAGCCGTTGGGCATGCAGTATTAGCTCTGTATTTTTATGCAGGTGCAACAGATGTATATTCTGAAACAGGAGAAAAAGCACTTATAGATGCATTAGACAGACTTTGGGAGGATGTTGTAGAACATAAAATGTATATCACGGGTGCTGTTGGACAAACGCACCATGGGTTATCTAAGAAAAAAGATACAGTACATGAGGCTTTTTTACCATCTTATGATATGCCAAACGCTACCGCTTATAACGAAACGTGTGCAAATATTGCCAATGCAATGTTTAGTTACAGAATGTTGGGAGTTAAAGGTGATGCAAAATATGCAGATGTAATTGAGTTAGTATTATTGAATTCTGCCATGTCTGGGATTTCTATAGAAGGGAAAGATTATTTTTATGTAAACCCACTTAGAAGATATACCAACACAGGTGATTACAAATCTACCGAAGCGGCAAATAGAGAACCTTATATTAACTGTTTCTGCTGTCCTCCAAACTTAGTAAGAACAATAGCAAAATCTGCAGGTTGGGCTTATAGCATAACAGAAAATGGAGTAGCTGTAAATTTATATGGAGGAAATAAATTAGAAACTTCTTTAGCAGATGGATCAAAGTTAATCTTAGCACAAGATACCAATTACCCATGGGAGGGTTCAGTTACTTTTTCTATTCAAAAATGTAAAAAAGAAGCCTTTGATTTTAGGTTACGTATTCCAAAATGGGCAAAAGGCACTACCGTTTTTATCAATGGAAAAAAACAAGATAAAGAACTTGCAGAAGGAAAGTATGCAGTAATCAATAGAAAATGGAAAAAAGGTGATAAAATCACACTTGAAATGCCAATGGAAATTAAGCTAATGGAAGGGCATAAACAGATTGAGCAAACAAGAAATCAAGTTGCGGTTAAACGAGGACCAATTGTGTATTGTGTAGAAACAACAGACCTGCCTAAAGGAACAGATATTATGGATGTTTACTTGCCAGAAAATGCAAATTATAAGGCGGTATATCAACCCGATTTTTTAGGAGGATTATCTACTATAAAGGCAGATTTAATGATTAGAAAAGATAAAAAAGAGACAGAAATGTATACTTCTTTATCTCAACCGAAATTCGAAAAATTCAGCACCCAATTAATACCATATTATGCTTGGAGTAACCGAGGAACAGTAGAAATGTCTGTCTGGTTGCCAGTGATATGGAATAATTTATAAATAAAGAATAGCAATCTATTACGTATCACTATTTAATTAACGAAAACAATGAAGGCATATATTAATTTATTTCTTTTGAGTCTAGTAATTTTTTCTTGTTCAAAAGTAGCAAAAAAAACAGCACCAGAAAGGAAGCCAAATATATTATTTATTTCTATAGATGACCTAAGACCCGAATTTGGATGTTACGATTCTAAATTGGCAGTAACTCCAAACATAGATAAATTATCTTCGGAAGGAATACAATTTAACAGAGCATATTGTCAACAAGCTATCTGTAGCCCATCAAGAGCTAGTTTAATGACGGGAGCTAGACCAGAAACAATAAATGTAATAGAGAATTATACGTATTTTAGAGATGAAAATCCTGATATAATTACGCTACCTCAACACTTTAAAGAAAATGGTTACGAAACCATGAAATGTGGTAAAGTGTACCATGGAAAATATACTGATGAGGAAAAATCTTGGTCAAGAAAACCAGATAAGCAGCTCCTTGGTTATAAAATGAATTTAATAGGTGGCTATGTAGACCCTGATAATCAAGAAATCTACAAAAAGAACAAAGCTGAAATGAAAGCAAAGTATGGAGCAAAAGCAAAATATGGTTTAGGTTTAGGACCTGCTTTCGAATGTGTAGACGTTCCAGACAATACTTATTTGGATGGTATGAATACAGACCTTGCAATTGCTAATATGAGACAAATGATAAAAGAGAACCCAGAAAAACCGTTCTTTCTTGGTTTAGGTTTTATTTCTCCTCATTTAAATTTTATTGCTCCTAAAAAGTATTGGGATTTATACGATAGGAAAAAAATAAGATTATCTCAGCAAGATAAAGCTCCTTTAGATGGTGCTTCTGTTGGTTTACATGCGTCTTTTGAGTTGAGAACTCGAGCAAATATTCCAAAACAAGGCGATATTCCAAAAGAATTAGCAACAGATTTATTGCATTCTTATTTAGCAACGGCTAGTTATGTTGATGCTCAGGTAGGTAAAATAATGACGGCATTAGAAGAACAAGGCATTTTAGAAAATACAGTTATAATGCTTTGGTCAGACCACGGATATCATTTAGGAGAAATGGGGATTTGGGGTAAGGCTACAAATTACGAAATAGCTACACGTGTGCCATTAATAATTAAAGCACCTGCGCAGTCTCCAAAAAGTATTGGCATTAAATCAGATGCTTTGGTAGAACTTGTAGACATGTACCCTACATTGTGCGATTTGGCAGATTTGTCATTACCAGAACATTTAGAAGGGCAGTCTTTAGTTCCTCTTATGGAAAACCCAAATCAGCCATGGAAAAAAGCAGTATTTAGTCAATACCCAACACCTGCTTTAAGAGAGTGGGCTGCAAACCCACTGTCAGCAGGAATGAGAGAAACCTATTTTGGTCCTTTAATAGAAGAGGTAGAAGAAGATATAAAGGAGCAAATGAAAGATAAATGGGATAGAGAACTTTTTGAAAATGATTTAATGGGGTATTCAATGCGTACAGATCGCCATAGATTTGTAGTGTGGAAAAATAGAAAAAAACCAAATTCAACTCCACTATATATAGAATTATATGATCATAATAGAGATCCTAATGAGACCGTTAATATTGCAAAATCTAATCCAGCGTTAGTGGCAAAATTAACAGTGCAATTAGATCAAGGTTGGAAAGGAAATAGAGCACAGTTAGAGAATTAAATCAACTAATTTTTTATAATTCTAAGCAGTCGAAAAGTTAAGATGATCCATCTATACTTTTCGACTGCTTGTTTTTTAAAAGGGAGTATCATTTTAAAAAAGAGGATAACTTTTAGCGTTAATGTAGAGGAGTGTTTTATACAGTTACTAGACAAAATCTGAACAATCTGTAAAATCAGTGCTTACTAACTAAGTTTAATACAATCTTTTACTTCTTTTCAAAAGATTTTTTTTTGTGATACTTTATTTAGGTAAGGAAACATTAAAACCCTTTATAAAGGCTGAATTTGATGTTTGTTGTTCTCCGTTTGTACAGAAAGAAACCTTTAGATTATAAAAATGTGCTACAATCAGAGCATTAATTATCAGTAAAATCTACTAAATGTGATATACAATACCAACTACGTGATTTTACGTCCCCTTTACGATATGAAACATTTTATTAATTCAGAACAACCTCCAAAATTACACTTATAACTAGTTTTGTAATGTTGATTAAAGGAAAAGAAATTGACGAAATGAAAACTTGAATTATTTTTTAAACACATAACCTTTCCTTTAATTTTTTCAACAAAATAGACTGATATACTTAGAATATTAAATAGCGAACTTAGATGTTTTTAGCTAGAAAGTAGTGCTAACTAAAAACAACTAACTCCCTCTAAAAACGAATAACATACGCAATTATGAAAAAATTAGTATTGGTGGCGTGTACAGCACTATTGTCACACTTGTCTGTTGGGCAAGAGAAAGGAATTTTAGGACAAAAGGACTCTCCTAATGTCGAATTAAAAAGTATTAATATTGGAGACTGTAAATGGACCACAGGTTTCTGGGCAGATAAATTTGAAGTCGCAGAACATGCAATGGTTCCATATATGGGGCAGGTGCTAACTGGAGATGTTGGGCATGCTTTAAATAACTTCAAGATTGCTGCCGGAATGAAAGAAGGTAAGCATAAAGGTATGCGTTGGCATGATGGCGACTTCTATAAATGGATGGAAGCAGCAATGTATGTTTACTCTCAAAATGGAGACGAAAAACTTCTGAAAGAGATTGATGGTTACATAGAAATTATTGGCAAAGCACAAGAAGAAGACGGTTATTTACAGACACAAATTCAGTTAAATGACCAAGTAGATCGTTACGAGAACCGTAAGTACCATGAAATGTACAACTCTGGTCATTTGTTAACTTCTGCTTGTATTCATTATAGAATTACTGGGCAAAGTAACTTTTTAGACATTGCTAAGAAACATGCAGATTTACTTTACACTACATTTAATACAGAAGATCCTAGGTTTGGTCGTTTTGGTTTTAACCAAACACAAATTATGGGTCTTGTAGAAATGTATAGAACAACAAAAGATGTAAAGTACTTACAATTAGCAGAGATATTTATTAATAATAGAGGTAAATATAAAGTTGAAGATACACCAGAAACACAAGGTTACCCTATTGGTGATATGGTGCAAGAACGTATTCCATTAAGAGAATCTTCAGAAGCAGTAGGCCATGCAGTATTGGCATTGTATTATTACGCTGGCGCAGCAGATGTTGCGGCAGAAACTGGAGAACAAGAATTAGTTGATGCTTTAGATAGATTATGGGTAAATGTAACAGAACAAAAAATGTATGTTACAGGAGCAGTAGGACAGGCACATTATGGTGCATCTACAAGTAGAGATAAAATTGAAGAAGGTTTTATTGATGCTTACATGATGCCTAACATGACAGCGTATAACGAAACTTGTGCTAATGTATGTAACTCTATGTTCTCTTACAGAATGTTAGGTATACACGGTGAGTCTAAATATGCTGATGTAATGGAGTTGGTATTGTTTAACAGTGCATTATCTGGTATTTCTATAGAAGGTAAAGATTATTTTTACTCTAACCCTTTACGAATGGTAGATGGCTCTAGAGATTATACAAAACACAATACAGAAAGTCCTCATAGAGAGCCTTATTTAGAGTGTTTCTGTTGTCCTCCAAACTTGGTGAGAACAATTGCAAAATCATCTAACTGGGCATACAGTTTATCTAAAAATGGTATTGCAATTAACTTGTATGGTGGTAATACTTTATCAACTCATTTGGTAGATGGCTCTGCTTTAGAACTGAACCAAGTAACAAATTATCCTTGGGAAGGTAGTGTAAATATAACGGTAGGTAAAAGTAAGAAAAAGCCTTTCGATATGATGTTACGTATTCCAGATTGGGCAAAAGGAACAACTATTAAAATTAATGGCGAAACGGCAGATGTTGCTGTTGTACCTGGTAAATATGCAGTTGTAAACAGAAAATGGAAAAAAGGAGATATCATTACTGTTGATATGCCTATGGATGCAAAATTGGTAGAAGCACACCCAAGAATTGAGGAAGCGCGTAACCAAGTTGCTATTAAAAGAGGACCAGTAGTTTACTGTATGGAAACGCCTGATCTTCCAGAAGGAACTCAAATTTTAGATGTTTATGTACAAGGTAATGCACCTTTAACAGCTTCTTATAAACCAGATTTATTAGGTGGTGTTGCAACTATCGAAGCATCTTTATTATTAAGAAAAAATCAAGAGGCAGATAAAATCTATTCAACGATTGATCGTCCTGAATTTGTAGAATATAAAACGGAGCTTGTTCCATATTTCTCTTGGAACAACAGAGGAAATTCTGAAATGACTGTATTCATGCCGGTAGTGTGGGGTGATTTATAGAGATTTTCTGAACTAAATAGCTGTAATAAACTTAGTATAAGTGGTAGATTTTAATTCTAAAATTCACCACTTATACTTGTTTAAAGCAATTGTACTTTTTAAGGGTGTTTGATTTGAAAAAATATCTTCCACCTATTCAAACACGTGATGACTAGGTGTAGAAATGAACACCAATAACTTAACTTAAAAATGAAAAAAAGACTACTTATTCTAATCATTCACTTCGTATTACTATCCAACTTCCTTTCGGCACAACAAAACGATTGGGAAAATGAATTAATGTTTGAACAGAATAAGATGGCAGCAAGAGTACCTACTTATTCTTTTTACTCTGTAGAAGATGCAATTGAGGGAAATAGAGAACAATCTCGAATGAAATCACTCAATGGATTATGGAAATTTAAGTATGTAAGTAGTGATTCTTATAGACCATTAGACTTTTACCAAGCTAACTTTAAAGCTAAAGATTGGAAAGATATCACTGTGCCTTCTAATTGGGAATTACAAGGTTACGGACAACCCATTTATTCTAATGTGGTATATCCTTTTACACCAAATATTATAGAACTTTCTAAAAACTCAATTAAGCAATCTGCAGTAGGAGGTCCTCAACCACCTAAGCCTCCGTTTATTTATAGAGATAACCCAGTGGGGAGTTACATCAAAGAATTTGAAGTGCCATCTGAGTGGAAAGATGAATCAGTTATTTTGCATTTTGGCGGGGTATCTTCTGCATTCTATGTGTGGGTAAACGGAGAAAAAGTAGGGTATAGCCAAGGAAGTAAACTTGCCGCAGAATTTGATATCACATCCTATTTAAAATCAGGTAGAAATAAATTAGCAGTACAGGTTTTCCGTTGGAGTGATGGGAGTTATTTAGAGAACCAAGACATGTGGCGTTTAAGCGGAATTCATAGAGAAGTAATGCTATTGGCTCAACCTAAAATTGCTTTAAATGACTTTTTTGTAAAGACAAAGTTCGATTCAGATTTACAAGATGCTAAGCTTTCTATACGACCACGGGTATGGGTAAAAAATGAAAAAGAAAATTTAAAAAAATGGACAATAAGTGCCGATCTGTATGATGCAGAAAACAAGAAAGTACTTGATAAACCATTAAGCATTTCTATAGATGAAGTTTACAATGAACGTTGGCCACAAAGAGATATTAATAAATTTGGAATGCTTGAGTCTTCCATCAGATTACCAAGAAAATGGTCTGCAGAAGATCCATATTTGTATAAATTAGTTTTTACTGTTACAGATACGCAAGGAGATATTGTAGAAACAAGAACACAACAAATTGGGTTTAGACAAATCACCTTTGGGCAAAATAAAGAGCTTCTTGTAAATGGAAAGGAAGTGAAAATTATGGGTGTAAATCGTCATGATCATCACCCAGTAAGAGGAAAAGCACTAACTAGAGCAGATATTAAGAAAGATATTGAACTAATAAAACAGTTTAATTTTAATGCAGTAAGAACTTCTCATTACCCCAATGATCCATACTTCTATGAACTTTGTAACCAATATGGAATTTATGTAATGGATGAGGCAAATGTAGAATGCCATGCACTTGGGTCATTCATTCCTCAGCAACCAACATGGCCTGCAGCAATTATTAACCGAGTGATTAGAATGGTGGAAAGAGATAAAAACCACCCTTGTGTAATTTCTTGGTCGTTAGGTAATGAAGCGGGTACAGGACCAGCTTTTGCGGCTGCTTCTGGATGGGTAAAAGACTATGATCCAACAAGGTTTATTCATTACGAAGGTGCACAAGGCGATCCAACACACCCAGATTATAAAGAAGAAAAAGCAGACATTAAAGCTATAAATAAAGCGGTGTTATATGCTAACCCGAGGGATCCATTTTATGTAGATGTAATTAGTAGAATGTACCCTAGTATTGATCAAATAGCCAATTTAGCCACTTCTCCGTATATCGACAGACCAATGATTATGTGCGAATACAACCACGCTATGGGTAACGCATTAGGTACTTTAGGTGATTATTGGGATGTAGTAAGAAGCCATAAAAGTTTAATTGGTGGTTTTATCTGGGATATGGTAGATCAAGGGTTAGTAAGAAAAGATGCAAACGGGAAAGAATACTATGCATATGGTGGTGATTTTGGTGATTTACCAAACGATAAAAACTTTTGTATAAATGGTGTTTTCGCTTCTAACAGAACACCTAATCCACATGCTTGGGAAGCAAAATATGTATTTCAGCCAGTTGCTTTTGAGGCTGTAAATACTAATGAAGTTATTGTAATCAATAGGTTTGATTTTACCAATCTCAAAAACTACGAACTACGATGGGAAGTACAAGAAGAAGGTATTCCGATTCAAAAAGGCAGCATTACAAACTTAGATATTCCAGCAAAGCAATCTGCAAAAATCACATTACCCTATAAACAGATCAAATTTAAAGAAAATGTAGAATATTGGATTAGGTTATCACTACATGAATCAAAAGATAGAAAATGGTGTAAAAAAGGGTATGAGGTAGGTTACGAACATATTCAAATTAAAAATATTGTTCAAGTACCGTATGTTTCTAAGTCAAAATCATCAGAGGAATTAATTGAAGGAGAAACTAATGTAGTGATTTCTGGGAAAGATTTTATTGTAAAAATAAGTAAGGAAAACGGACAAGTTATTTCTTATAAAAAGAATGATAAGGAAGTGCTGCTGTCTGCAATGCGTCCTAATTTTTGGCGACCTCTGACAGACAATGATAGACGTTTTAGAAGGTTTAATAAAAAGATGAAGATATGGAAAGGTGCTTCTAAAAATTTAGAAACAATTGAGGTGAAAACGGTGCTTCAAGATTCAGATAAATCAGTAATTAAAGTAGAACAAAAATACACTGATAAAATACAATTACTTACTACTTATTCGATCTATACTGATGGTAATATTGGTGTAAAGATGGAGCTTGATGCTGATGTGAATTTACCTGAATTACCAAAATTTGGAATGACAATGGGGGTCTCTGAAGAACTTTCTGAAACAACATACTTTGGTAATGGACCTTGGGCAAGTTATGCAGATAGAAAAAGAGCAGTAAAAGTTGGTAGATACGAAACCTCTACTGCAGACTTATTCTATAATTATGTGATGCCGCAAGAGAACGGAAACAGAACAGATGTACGTTGGTTGCAATTAACGCCAGAAAACAAAAAAGGCGGTTTAAACATCACTGGGCTGTTTAATTTTACTGTATGGCCATATTCTATTGATAATATTGACCAAGCAACACATCCTTTTGATTTAGAGAAACAAGGTTTTTACACGTTAAACATAGATTTGTTTCAGGCCGGTGTTGGTGGAATGAAAGCAAAACCACTTCCATACCAACAACATCCGTCAGGTAAATATACTTTAGAATTTAACTTCAATCCGATTGCTAAAAATCAGAGATTGAATTAGAAATTATCGACACTAATAACATTTTTTGCATTTACTGAAATGAAAACAACAACTCTTTTAGCAACTCTTCTAACCCTAATTACAGCTACTTTTTCGGTAGCTCAGAAACAGCCAAATATTGTATTTCTGTTTGCTGATGATGCCGGATATGCAGACTTTGGATTTCAAGGGAGCAAAGTATACAAAACACCAAATCTAGATAAGCTTTCTAAAGACGGAGTCATCTTCGATCAGATGTATGTTACTGCATCAGTTTGTGGTCCGTCTAGAGCAGGATTATTAACAGGTAGATACCAACAACGATATGGTTTTATAGAAAACAACGTTCCGGGTATTATGGATGATAATAGTAAATTCTTAGGTGATGAAATGGGCGTGCCTACCAACGTGAAAACAATGGGAGAACGCTTGCAAGAAAGAGGTTACAAAACAGCAATTTTTGGTAAATGGCATCTTGGTGAAGCAGACAAATACCACCCAACTAAAAGGGGTTTTGATGAGTTTGTTGGTTTTAGAGGTGGAGCTAGAAGTTTCTTTCCTTATACAGACGAACAAAAGAAAGACCCACACAATAAAAATGTAGGTAAAGGTAGATGGTTAGAACGTGGATTCGAAAACTTTGAAGAGCACGAAGGGTATTTAACAAATGTTCTAGCAGATGAAGCTTGTGATTTTATTGAACGTCATAAGGACGAAAGATTTTTTGCTTTTGTATCGTTCAATGCAGTACACTTACCCTTGCAAATTGATCCACAAGACAAAGAGACTTACCCAGAATTAGAGGGTGTACGAAGACTAAATGCTCAGATGACTTTATCATTAGATAGAGCATGCGGACAAATAATAGATAAGTTAGAAGCATTAGGGTTAGCAGAGAATACAATAATTGTTTTCTCTAACGATAATGGAGGTCCTTCTGATAAAAATGCATCTAATAACTTTCCTTTTGCAGGCGTAAAAGGAACACAGTTAGAAGGCGGTATTAGAGTACCTAGTTTTATGGTTTGGCCTGGTAAAATAAAGCCAAATACACGCTTTGAAAAGTCTGTAATGACATTCGATTTGTTACCTACTTTCTATACAGCAGCAGGCGGAGACGCTTCTGAAATTAATGATATTGATGGGGTAGATATTCTTCCTTACCTAAACGGGGGGAAAAGTGGAAACCTACATGAATACATGTATTGGAAATGGGAAACAAGAGGTGTAGTAAGAAATGGTGATTGGAAATTAATGCGTTTTCCAGATAGACCAGCTATGCTTTTTAATACAAAGAAAGACCCAGGAGAACAAAATGATCTATCAGCAAAATATCCAGAAAGGGTAAACAAGATGTTTAAAGAACTTTTTGCTTGGGAAATGCAACTAGAGCGCCCAATGTTTATGTTACGCACAGCAGAGGAGCAGTGGTCGGCAAATCGCTTTGATCAATTTAGAAAGCCACCTGCAAAAGTCAACTAATATTTTTTAATACAAACTATAGAAGAAATGAATTTACTAGCAATTACATTAATCGTATTCGCAAGTTTCTTTCAAGGTACTTTTGGACTTGGAATGAAACATATCGCTCCATTAAAATGGGAAAACTGGTGGTTAGTACACTCGTTTATAGCCATGATTGCCTTTCCTATTATCTGGTCTTTAATTGTAGTACCAGAAACATTCCAAATTATAGCAGGAACAGATACGTCGGTATTAATGATGGCGATGATGTACGGTTTCCTTTGGGGAATTGGAGGGATTTTATTTGGTATTAGTGTAGAGTACACAGGCATATCTATAACATACGGTATTGTAATGGGACTTGCTGCCTCTGTAGGGTCGTTAATTCCTTTATTCCAAATGGAACAGTTGCCAAGTAATATCAATATGGTATTAGCTGGTGTTGCACTTCTATTAGTAGGAGTAGGTATTACAGCCATTGCGGGTGTTAAAAGAGATTCAGTGCAGAATGGAGGAGAAGAAGCTAATGATTTTGATACTTTAGAAGATGATGCAGATGTATTAACATTGGCAGAACCTAAGGTAGCAGCACCAAAAAAATCTATTAAAGTAGGTGTAGCCATTGCAACTGCTTGTGGTGTTTTATCAGCAGCATTAAATGTTGGTTTCTCAAATGCAGCTCCTGTAGCGGCATCTGCGGTAACTAATTTTGGCGCAGATCCAAAAGATGCAAGTTTAGTAGCTTGGGTAGTCGTATTAATTGGTGCATTTATAATGAACGGAGGGTACGCTCTCTTCAAATTAGTTCAAAACAATTCATGGTCATCTTTTAAGGTGGCAAATAGTGGTAATGCTTATAAATGGTCAATTTTAGCAGGTTTATTCTGGTTTGCAGCTTTAGGAGTTTACGGACAGGGAGCAGCATTAATGGGAACTTTAGGTCCTGTTATCGGATGGCCAATATTACTTGGTTTAGCTTTAATTATTAGTAACGTTTGGGGATATAGATCAGGAGAATGGAAAGGGGCAAAACAGCCTTTTAATATTCTTTTAGGAGGATTGGCAGTATTAATTGTTGCCGTTTGTCTTCTTGGTTACGCCAACTACTAAGTCAATAGATTTTATCTGATCAAAATGAATACTTGCAAGTCAAAATTCATTTTGATCAGCTATTCTAACAACAAACACACTACTATATAACTAGCAATTGATTATCAATATATTACTATCAAATGTCATGAAGATTAAAGAAATAAAACCATATGTTATAGCACAACAATTAGAAGAACCGTTCTATTTCTCTCAATGGGAATATGCGTCTCGTAAAATTTGTTTAGTGAAAATAACTTTGGAAGATGGAACTTATGGATGGGGAGAAGGCTACGGTCCTGCTGATGTTTTAAAAGCAGGGATTGAGTTTTTCAAACCTTTCATACTAGGAAAAAATGCATTGGAGCACGAAGAAATTTGGCAGACAATGTATATGCGTTCTCTTGATTATGGACGTAGCGGAATTTTCCAAGCTGCTGTAAGTGCAATAGATGTTGCACTTTGGGATATTAAGGGTAAGGTGTTTAACCAACCGGTATCTGTAGTATTAGGAGGAGTGAAAAATCCAGTTATTCACCCTTACGCAACAGGCTTTTACTTTACGCAGTCGCCAACATTAGAAGATGATTTGGTGAAAGAAGCAAAGCTATACAAAGAACTTGGCTTTAAAGCTGCTAAAATGAAAGTAGGCTTGGGCATTGAAAAAGATGTGTTCTATGTAGATTTATTGAGTAAAGCATTAGGGCCAGATATTAAATTAATGATTGACGCTAACCATGCTTATAATTATAGAGAGGCATTGGAATTATGTGATCGATTAAAAAATTATAATATCGGATGGTTTGAAGAGCCTGTTTCTCCAGAAGATTATAAAGGGTATCAGAAATTACGTGAGAATACACACATACCTATTGCAGGTGGAGAATGTGAATATTTAAAGCACGGTTTCAAACGTCTTTTTGATGCAGATGCAGTAGATATTGCCCAACCAGATATTTGTGCTACAGGTGGTTTAACAGAAGCCAAAAGAATTGCCACATTAGCTTCTTCTTATCATAAAGATATAGTACCTCATTCTTGGGGTACTTGGATTGCTATAAGTGCGGCAGTACATTTTGTAGCCAATTTAGATAAAAACCCAGGCAGAATGTTTGGTGATGCACCAATGATAGAATTGGACAGAACCGAGAATCCATTAAGAGATAATGTAACCTTCTCTGATGTGAAAGTGGAAAATGGAAAAATATTAATTCCTACAACACCAGGTTTAGGAGTAGACGTAAATCAAGAATACCTAGAAAGATATGCAAGCGATAGTAAAAGAAGCGAAGGAGTTGAAGTTTGGTAAAAAGAAACTTTACATTAATGGTGAGTTAGTAGACGGAGCAAACAATGATATTGCTTATGCTACATGTCCGCATGATAACGAACCAATAGCACAGGTTGCACAAGCAACTTTAGAAGATACAGAAAGAGCTTTAGAAGCAGCCGAAGCAGGTTTTAAAATATGGTCTAAACTTCCGTTAGAAGAACGTTTAGCATGGATAGATAAGTTGCGTAATAAGTTATTAGAAAATAGTGATTTATTACGTACAGCAGTAAGCTTCGAAATGGGTAAAACATGGGAGGCAACTGCAGAAGATATTGGAAGTATTACAGATTCTTTAAAGTTCTACGCAGATGAAATGCGTGTAAAAGAAGGTTTCTCTATTGAGGACAGAGCTGGAACACATACGCATAGAATGGTGTATCAACCTCTTGGTGTGGTAACTGCATTTTTAGCGTGGAATTTCCCATTACTAAATCTAGGCTTTAAGCTAGGTCCTGCATTAGCGGCAGGGTGTTGTATTGTGATTAAAGCCTCAGAATCTTCATCAATTTCTTCTTTAATTATTGCAGAATTAGCACACGAAATCAACTTCCCTAAAGGAGTGATTACAGTGTTATGTGGAAATAGAAAAAACGTAGGAGTACCTTTATGCGAAAGTACTATCCCTCGTTTGGTAACCATGATTGGTTCTACATTTACGGCACAGAAACTAATTGAGCAATCTGTAAAAACATCAATTAAACGCTACTCTATGGAGTGTGGTGGTAATGCACCGTTTATATTGTTTAATGATGGTAACATGGAAGATGCAGTAGGCATTACAACAGCCATTAAATTTGGTGGTAATGCTGGTCAGGTTTGTGTGGCTCCAAACCGTTTATTTATACAAGAGGGTGTTTACAACGAGTTTGTAGAAAAGCTAGTAGCGAATGCAAACAACACCAAACTTGGTCATGGTAAAGAAAATACTCCAGATATGGGACCTGTAGCTAATTTATCTCAGTTAAAATCTGTAGAAAATTTTGTTGCCGATTGTGTGGCACAAGGCGGAGATATTTTAGCTGGAGGTAAGAAAGTAGAAGGAAAAGGTTGCTATTATGCACCTACAGTAATTGCCATGGACAATCCAAAAGCACCAATCTTACAACATGAAGTTTTTGGACCTGTATGTGTAGTTTTAAAATTTAAAACGAAAGAAGAAGTAATGGCATATGCTAACGATTCTGATGCAGGTTTAGCCTCTTACGTATTTACTGCAAACGATGTCTTAGCAGATGAAATTGCTATGGAATTAGAGTTTGGAGAAGTACAGCAAAATGGTGTGAAGTACGATATCAATTTACCACACTTAGGGGTAAAAAATAGTGGTATTAGCATGGATTGCTCTAAATATGCTTTAGATGATTATCTGATCTTGAAGCGTATTTCTAAAAAAATATAAATAAACATAACGATTAATTAAATGACCTTACCTGATAAATTTATCAGTTGCGATTGGGGTACATCTAATTTCCGTCTTCGTTTAATCAAGACAGATACTTTAGAAGTATTGAATGAGCATAAAACTGATAAGGGCGTTAAAACACTTTTTCAAGAGTTTAAAGCCCAAAATCGTTTAAATCAAGATAGATTTTTCTCTAATTACTTAACACAAGAAATAGAGAGAATAAGTCCATCATCAGAAAAAAATGTAGTAGTAGCTTCAGGAATGGCCTCTTCATCAATTGGTTTAAAAGAGCTTGGTTATTCTGCCATGCCCTTTGATGCCAAAGGAAAGAACCTTTTCAGTAAGCATATGCTTTTAAATAAAGATCTATCTGTTCTGCTTGTTTCTGGTGCAAAAACAGAAAAAGATGTAATGCGTGGTGAAGAAATACAGGCAGTTGGTTTGGCAGATTTCTTACCTATAGATCAGAAAGGACTTTTATTACTACCGGGCACGCATAGTAAACATATAGCTTACGATAAGTCGTCTTACACAGACTTTCAAACATATATGACAGGAGAGATGTTCGACATCATTTCTAGTCAAAGTATACTCGCTTCTTCAGTAGAAAAAGCACCCTTTAAAGAAACGTTTAAATCTGCCTTTTTACAAGGTGTGAAAGCAGGTACAAAAGGAAATTTATCTAGTTCACTGTTCTCTATTAGAGCACATGATATGATGAATAATAACTTCTTAGTACGTGCTGAAAACATTAGTGAAAGTGCAGCAAGACAAGAGAACTATTATTACCTAAGTGGCTTACTAATTGGAGAAGAATTATCGTATTTAAAAGATACCAATAAGATGATTAGTGTGGCTGCAAATGGTACTTTAGGTGTATTGTATAAATATGCCTTAGAAGCAATTGTTGTCGATAAAAAACAGTTGAATTTCTTAGATGAAGAGTTATTAGAAAGAGCTCTTTTAATAGGACAGAAAAAAGTATTAGAGAGTTATGAATAAGCAATTTTTTTCTTGGGATGCTTTTAATGAAGCTCCTGTAGTCGGAATTATGAGAGGTGTTTCTATGGATACTATACATAGAATAATGCCTATCTATAGTAAGGCAGGTCTTACAACAATAGAAATTACTATGAATACTGAGGGAGCTGCTGCTATTATAAAAGAGATGCGTCATGTTTATCCTAACCTAAATGTAGGAGCAGGAACAGTATGTAATTTAGACGATCTTTTTAAAGCAGTAGATGCAGGTGCTCAATTTATTGTAACGCCAATTGTAAACGAGGACATTTTCACAACTTGTAAGAAGTTGAATTTACCTCTTTTCCCAGGTGCATTAACACCTACAGAAATTTATAAAGCATGGTCTTTAGGAGCATCAGCAGTTAAAGTTTTTCCTTGTTCTCAGTTTGGTGTTGGTTATATCAAAGATGTCTTGGCACCTTTAAATAAGATCAAGTTATTACCAACTGGAGGTGTAGATAAATCTAACATTCAAGCATTTTTTAAAGCAGGTGCTGTTGGTGTTGGAATGGGAGGTTCTTTGTTTCCAAAAGACTTACTTGTTGAAGGTAAAGAAAGTGAATTAGAAGAACATTTTAGAAGTATAAAAGTAGCTACAGAAGCTGTTTGCGAACCAGCGTAGTTTTATCGGTTCTTAACGAACGAAATATTAATTTTGATGATTACTAAGGTATAGTATGGATTGGCATTGCTAATTACTACTGTACCTTTTTTAATAAACTGACTTTCTTAAAGTAGTACTCTCAGAGTAGCTGATTTAACCCCTTAAGTACCTAATAATCAATAGACGTACTGTTTAAATTTAATTATTAATATTTATTAGTAATTTTTATTAATAATAGAGTGAGCTTTGTTAATAATCTTCTAATGAAATGACTATGTTTGATAATGTAAAGCATAAGCAAACAGCCAATAACATAAAAAAAAACTATTGAAATACTAGAAACTTTTAAATAACTATTCACCATTAATTAACCATAAACAACCATTTATGAGAACTTTCTTTTCAATCTCAAATCGTGTGGTGTTAATTTTATTAGCACTAACGATCTCACCATTTGCTATAGCACAAAATGGTACTCCATGGTCTCAGTTATTTTTAGACTGGAACAACACTCAGGATAACGGAGGGGTAGGCGTAGTACGGTCTATTCGGATTAATCCGTCGAGAACAAATTCTGTTCTAATTGGTGCTGCCACTGCAGGAATCTGGCATACTTCTGATAGTGGAAATAATTACACTTTAGTTTCTGGAGGTGTTCCAGAAGTAGAATGGGTAAACGAAATTGTGTATAGTCGTGCCAATACAGAAATAGTCTATGCAGGAACTGATGTAGGCGTTGTAAAGTCTTTAGATGCAGGACTTACATGGAGTTATACAGGCCTCAGAAGATCTAAGCCCAACCATTACAGCGAAGACCAATGGGTAGATTTGGCAAACACAAGTAGCGATGTTGTGTATGCAACAGTAAAGGAGGGTGCATCTTATAAACTTTATAAGACAACAGATGGAGGCGTAAATTGGGTAGAGATGTATAGTTCAATACATCGAATTTGGGATATGAGAGTAAAACCAAATGATTCTAATACAATTTATATTTTAGAACAATCATCAGCTACTGGATGGATCAATTTTAAAAGATCTACAGATGGAGGGGTGGTATTTAATACCGTTAGTAATGGTTTCCCATCTAATAGTAATAATAATACGCACAGAGCGAGATTAGCTACTACACCTGCTAATAATAATGTAGTTTATATTGCTATTGGGTACAATGGAGGTGGAGTTGAAGACAAAATTTCTTTCTTTAAATCTTCTGATAGTGGACTTTCTTTCACAAAAAAATGTTGCGGTAATTCAAATACTCCATTAGAATATGCCAATGGGCCTTCTGATTTTACCTACGAAACATGCCACCTTTCTCAGTTAAGCTGGAACTTTGCATTTACTGTTTCAGAAACAAATGAAGATGTAATTGCTTGTGCGGCCAATAAGCTAAAAATTAGTGAAGATGGTGGGGAAACTTGGAAATATGACCGTTCAGGCAATGTTGTAACAGGCGCTCAATACGATAACTATTCTTCTAATAATGCACACACTGGCGTACATGGAGACCATCATGGACTTTCTATTATTGGTGATAATATATGGAATGCCAATGATGGTGGCGTTTATCATTCTTCTGATAGAAGCAATACCGTTGTATTGGATAAAAGTGATGGCTTAGGTGTACAAGAATTATGGGGGTATAGCCAATCTTTTAAAAATGATATTATGGCTGTGGGCTTAAATCATAATCAAATTTGTTTTAGGGATGACAATGTGTATGGTGGTTGGATTGGTGTAAATGGAGCAGATGCAATGGCGGCAAATGTTAACCCAATAGACGATCAGTATATGTATAATCACCCTTGGGGACATGAAAGAGTAAAGCGTTCTTTAGAAGGGAAAACAGGACACGAACATCAAGAATTGGGTATTGAATTAGGGTACATTACTTTAGACAATTTAGAATTTGATCCACATCAATATTATACAATTTATGGTAGTGATTATGGAGACAGAAATGAAACCTACAAACTTGCAAAAACAACTGATAATGCTAAGACGTGGCAGGTAATCAAAAACTTTGAAGAGGAGCAAAAAAATGCAGTTTCTATAAAAGTTAGCTTTGCAAATTCTAATTATGTATATGCCGTAGTGAAGCCCGGTAAGGTCATAAAATCAGAAGATAAAGGAGAAACTTGGGCCGATGTTTCCCCTCCGAGTAATTTAGTAAATGGGAAAAATTTATGGAGAATAGCAGTGAGCGATAAAGACCCCAATCATATTTGGGTGACCATAAGTGAAAATGATGCACAAAACAAAGTTTTACATTCTGTAGATGGAGGAACAACATGGGCAAACTTCTCGGCAGGGCTTCCTAATCAAAATATCTACTCTTTGATTTACCAGAGAGGAAGTGATGATATCTTATATTTGGGTACTTCTTTTGGTGTATATTACCGTAAAAATGGTATGCAACAGTGGGCATTATTTGGTACAGGTATGCCTGCTTGTAAAACACCCTTTTTATTTATTAATTACGCAACAGGAAAACTTCGCTTAGGTACTTCGAGAGGTTTATGGGAAAATGATCTTATTGGAAGGACTCCACCGAAAGCCAACATTACAGCAGATAGAAATGTAATTGATGATACGAATCAGATTATAAAATATGCGGACTATTCTGTTATTGATCAGAATGCTACTTATTTATGGAGTTTCCCTAATGGCATTCCTTCAACATCAATAGAAGAACGACCAACTGTTTCTTATGCAAGAGCAACTGGAGATAGTTTTACTGCAACGCTAACTGTTACAGATTCACGTGGCACGAGTACTCAGACTTTAACTGATTTTATAAGCAATGAAAAAACTACAAATAGTGCAGAAACTGTGCACTCTTCTGATAGTGAAAGAGTAGGGTATGAAGCTATTAAAGCAGTAGATGGCGATGCTACTACTTATTGGTTTACAAATTGGTCATCTGATAGTAATACCTATCCACATAATCTAGTAATTGATATTGGTACATCTGAAAGAATAAAAGGAATCTCTTACCTGCCAAAACAAGATCTTGATAGTGGCAGTGGTAGAATAGGTAATTTTGAGGTTTATGTTAGCGACGATCCAAATAATTGGGGGACAGCCGTTGCGTCTGGAAGTTGGCCTAATACGAGTGAATTGCAGATCGTGACTTTTTCTCCTAAAAGAGGCAGGTACTATAAGTTAAGTGCTTTATCTGAGGTGAATGGAGGAAACGATGCCGCTATAGCAGAAATAAATGCGATTATATCAACCGATCCCTATGTTTATTCTTTTGATAGCGAACAAGCTGGAGATGAAGCATTTAAAGCAGTTGATAAAAATAACGGTACTATTTGGCATACAGAATGGACACCAAATAACCCTCCTTATCCGCATGAATTAGTAATTGATCTAGGAAAAACAAAAGAAATTAATGGTATAAATTATTTACCAAGACAGGGACAAGAAAATGGAAGAATTGCATCTTACGAAATTTACGTAAGTGATGATCCTACCAATTGGGGAGATACTGTGGCTACAGGAACTTGGTTAAATACAAAAGAGCTACAGACTGTTAATTTTGCATCAAAAAGTGGTAGATATTATAAATTAAAAGCACTTTCTGAGGTAAATGGTAACGATTGGGCTTCCGTAGCAGAAATAAATTGTATTTACCCTACATCACCCAACGTATTAAGAAAAAGCCATATTACTGCACAAAAAATCTCTAGTTCAGACGAACCGTTTGTAGTTGCTTATCCAAATCCAATTGTTGACGATTTAAAAATTAGGAATGTTTGCAATTATCACACAATAATGATATTTGATGCTAATCAGATCAAATTATTTGAAGTGAAGAATAATAAAAAAGACAATGTAAAAATACCTCTCGGAAATATTAATAGGTCTAATACTATCATTTTTGTTAGATTGATTAGTAACACTAAACCTCCTAAAACAATTAAGTTGATAAAGTAGGCTTTAAAAAAAACTCCTATTTAGTAGTCATGCTATTAAATAGGAGTTGTTTTTTTGAAACAAATAAGCTACTTATCTATGTTCAGTAACCACTTTATAAAGTTTTACCTGAGCAGCTTTTTCATAATCATCATTCCATCCATAATAGTTACCTGTTTTAAAGTAATTCTCGTGTATATATCCATTACCTACATAATCATATATTTCAGTATAGTCTACATCAAGGCCTTTTTCTTCACATATTAGGGCAGCGTAAAACTTGCCCTCCTCTATTTTTATTTTGAAAGTGAAAACCTCATTATCTACTCTTCCTAAATCTAATTTATCATCATATTTACTGCTCCATTCATCTCCGTCATTTGGTTTGGTATAATAATCTGCTTGTATCATTCCATTGTTCCATCTAATTTTAATAGTAGCTGGATTACCATCAATTCCTTCGGATTCTTTGCCATGTACTTGAGCTACAATTGTACGTCCATTCCCCTCTACAAAATTTACTTGAAGGGTAGATTCTAGAATATGAACTCCAGTACTCATAGACCAATTATCTTTTGTATCTTGATTTCCTTGCCAGTATTCTCTTAACTCTGTTCTACAGTATCTTTCTCCAAGTTCTGAAAGTCCAGATGTAGTAAAACCTGTAAATTTAGTCCATAAAGTATAAGAGCCGTCTTCGTTAACATAGAAATATTTTCTTTGTTCTTCAGTAAGTTGGTCATTAATAATAGACTCATAACCAATTGATGTAGCTTTTCCATCTCCTTTATCTATAGGTACAGAAAGGTACCAATTCTTCCATGAGATAGTTTCTATTTCGTTACTTACATTGTCTTCTTCCTGCTCTTTTTCTTCTTCTTCTTCTACAGTATTCTGTTTAATATTGTCAATAGAAGGTACAACGGGGTCGCTATTTGTAGGATTACAACTTAAATTGAAAAGAAGGATTGCAAAGATGCCGATAGTATTTTGTATGCTTTTCATAGTGTGAATGTTTTGTCTATTACCAAAAGACTATAAGCAGAACACCAGACAATAAATAAGTACTTTAAAGTACATAATGTGAAATGAATTGATGTTTGGTAATTGACGTAAAGTGAGTGTATCTCGAATTTGTTGTTTATTGTAAAGTAGTATAATTAGAATATTAAATATTTTGAATTTAAAGCATTCTAGTGTGTTGTGCAAATTTGTGTTCATTCTAATCAAAAGTATAGAGGTCTTCTTCCATTTTTGGTGTTAAATATTCTTTTGATATAGTCAGATAATCATTACTTTCGGTTCTATAAAATAGAAGGAACTACCTAACTCAGTTTAACTATAAATCTAATGTTTTATACTGTACTACTTATTATAATTTAATGAACTCAAAACTAAATATTAACGCATTAACCAAAGAATATTCTACGAATATAATGGTTGATAAAATTCGAAATGGTAAGTACGATACGGTATCACCTCATAGTACAACTTTACACAGACATACTATATTTCAGATTGTATGGATTTACAAAGGGGACGGAGAGCACCTCATAGAACAGAAGAAATATTCTTTTTCTGAGGGGAGTTTGTTTCTACTTGCACCTCATTATTTGCATCAAATAAAATACCATGATGTGGATGGCTTTGTAGTCAGTTTTAGTGATACTTTTTTGAATAAAACACAATACAAGTCAACCTTATTATTTTATGATCCTCAAGAATGTTTTATTAAGGTTTTAGATGCTGAACAAGAATTATTAAATACTGAATTCGAACATTTATATCATTATTTTAAAACACCTAATCTATTAGAAAAAGATATCATTTTACAAAATTATATACATATACTACTCACTAAAATAAAGGGGTTTAAGATTGTCAATCAAGGAGTTGATGTGATTACGAATAACCATAAATTTAAATTAGCAGAAGATTTTATTTCATTGGTAAGAAATAACTTTAGTCAAGAAAAGAAAATAGAATTTTACATAAGAAAATTAGCGGTTTCTCAAAGGAAATTGAACGATGTTATTTGCACAGTAACTGGTGTTCCGCCTGCTAGATTTATAGAACAATATACTTTAAATGAAGCGGTAAGGTTAGTTTGTTTTAGTAATTATACTATTAAAGAAATAGCTGGTTTTGTAGGATATTTTGATTGTTCTTATTTTACAAAAGCATTTAAAAAACACTTTGATAAAACACCAACTCAGTATAGAATGTGGTATAAGGAGAAGTAGAAATGCTTAATTATACCATACAATTACCAAATTTAACTACATATTGAATGCTATAATTAAGACTTTTGTAGAGTACTTTTAACGCGAATAATTATGGCACTTATTTATGTTTTTCTTTGTGTTCTTTTATGGGCATTAATTCCGGTTGTCTCTAAATTAGGACAATCCTCTTTAGATAATCATCAGTTTCTTTTTTGGTCTAGTTTGGTTTCTTTTTTCACCTTTGTAGTAATTATTTCCTTTAGAAAGGAAGTAAAGAACATACAAAGTATTTCTCTTAAAAATTGGGTTCAATCACTACTTCTAGGTGTTTTAGGTACCTATCTTTATTACATTTTATTGTATTTTGGATATGCCAATGCAAAAGGTATTGAGGTTTTAATAATTCAATATTGTTGGCCTATTTTTGTAATTATTTTATCTGTTGTTCTTTTAAAAGAAAAACTGAATAGTAGAAAAATACTATCAATAATATTCGGGTTCTTAGGAGTTTTTCTAGTGCTTACAAAAGGTGACCTTACAGACATACATTTTGAGAATTTATATGTTGATGGTATTGTTTTATTAGCAGCTTTTGTTTTTGGACTATTCTCGGTTTTGAGTAAAAAGATAGAGGTGGATCCATTATTTTTAGTAGCCATTTATTTTTTAACTGCAACTGTTGTTTCTTTTATATCAATGCTTTTACTTTCAGAGTTTAAGTTGCCAACGTCAGATACTATTTTACCAATTCTGGTAAATGGCATTTTTGTGAATGGAATATCTTATATTTTTTGGATTAGAGCCTTAAAAATAGGGAAGGCATCTTTTATTGCCCCTTTTGTATTTTTGACGCCAGTAATTTCTACCATAATTTTGATATTATTTTTTAACGAACCTTTTCAATTCGTTTATATCTTTGGCATGCTATTAGTAATTTTGGGAGGGTTAATTAATAAGGAGTAGTTATTGAAGCAATAATATTATCCACTGAAACTATGAAACAATTTATTTTAAGTGCTATTATACTTTTTTTAGTATCTAATGTATACGCAAATACAATTGATAGCTTATCTAATTTTTTAGATCAATATCAAATGCTTGAAAGTAAATATGTTTATGAAGGTGGAGAATATTCTAAGCAACAATCCGTAGCATTATCTTTAACAAAAACACTTTCTAATAAAGAATTAATATCACTACAATCAAGTAATGATATTTTAGTAAGATGTTATTCATTTAAACAACTTGCACTTAATAATTCAATTAATGTAATTACAATAATAAAGCAGAATCTAACTTCTAATAGTTTGTTAGAAAGAATTGATGGGTGTATTATTTATACTCAATTCTTGAAAGAATGGTATTTAGAAGAATGTTTTAATACGTGTAATACATCAATAAAAAATTCTGTGCTACATCTATTATCAGATAATCAATTGATGAGCTTACTCTCTCAAAAGATGATTGATGAACTACCTTTAGTTGAGAAAAATTATACTATAATTAAAGGTGCATATTTGGAAGGAGATTCAAGGTATTTTAATTCTTTTTTATCTTATAGTATAGGGGATAATGATTCATATATATTGAAAGAATATAATGCTGATTCGTTAAAAATATCATCAACTAAGTATCTCCACTTTATATCTAGTAAAAGGATTTTAAAAGAACTGTCCATTGGCTTGTTAAATATAGAAGATAGCTATCAATTTATAAGAAGAGAATATGTGTTCCTTGCATTGTTAAAACTAGAGGAGTTTGAACTAATTGAAACCTATAAAGATGAAGTATCATACCATAAACCTCTTTATGTGGCACTTAATCTAACATGTAGTTATCCTAAATTACGTATAGAATTAGAAAAGAAATATCCAAGTTTCACGTCCAAAGTTAAAGAGTCATTTTAATGGAAATCAAACAAAGCATTCAGACATACGGACTGGTTACAGAATTGTCAAAATCTCAGGCTACTAATCTTATTATTATTCGAAAACATTGGATGTTCTTTAATGCAGAATTAAAGAAATATAAGTTGAATCAGTTTGGTGGAAATTGGACAAAATATGGGATTACTTTTAAGTCGGGAGAAAGATATTTTTATCTAACATCAATTCAAATAATAAACAAACAGATACCTTCTCATTTTATCAAAAAAGAGATCCCTAAAGGGGAATATACAGTGTTTACCCATAAAGGTAAAATGGAAAACATAAAGAATACACTCTACGAAATTTATAAGGTTATACTACCCAAATCAACATTAAAAATTGAAGACCAAAGTAAGGTTGGGTTTCATCATTTTGAAAAATATGATCACCGTTTTCAATGGAATAAACCTACATCAGAAATAGATATTTATTTACCATTGAATACGGATAATGAATAACCAATTATTGATTTGAGAAACCAAGTTTTTCGATTTTAGAGAGCCACTTTTGTCTAAACGCTGTAGAAGAATTTTTTATAGTAGAAATATAGGTAACCTTTACTGGCTTAATACCACAAAATTGTAATGTACCTCTTTTTAGCTGGTTAATAGCAGGGTTTCTCATAAATATTGAATTGTACCATTTTGGAGTATCAGCAGTAACAATAATTCTTGCAGTTTTCCCTTTAAAAAGTGGTTTAGGGAAAGGCTTACCAGGAACGATATCAAAGGCTATTCCAGGTAAAAAGGTACGATCAATAAACCCTTTCATTATAGCAGGGTAACCATACCACCACATTGGAAAAACCCATATTATATGGTCAGCTTCTTTAATTTTATCTATGGATTGTTTTAAATCGGGTTCTAATTCGACTCTTTTTCGATAACCAAAATTTAAATTTGGGTTAAAAACTAATTCACCAATGTTAATCTGCTTTACAATTGCATTAGACACTTTAGCCCCTTTTAAATAGGCTTCTGCTAAACCATAACAAAAGCTCTTTGTATCTGGGTGTCCGTTTATTAGGAGTATCTTTTTTTGTGCCATAATTTTATTTTTTTCTTATTTATGAAAACAAAATTATTAGCAATTCAGCCCTTTTGAAAGGACAAATGTCTAAAAAGAAATCTTCTTTCTTAACCTACTGAGATGTCTTTGGGTAATGCCAAGATAAGAGGCAAGGTACTTTAAAGATATATTTTGGATGTATTCTGGATGGTTATTCATTAAATCTAAATAACGTTTTTCTGCAGTCTCCATTTGTAAAGAAATTAATCGATTCTCCATCAAAACGTAGGATTGTTCTGAAAAATATTTTGAAAAATTAAGCCAATTTTCACTGGAGTTTAATAAGCTCTGGTAGTCGTCTTTTCTAATAACTAATAGTTCAGAATCGACAATAGCATGTATATTTTCAAAGGTTTTTTTATTTGTAATAAAAGAAGAATAAGCACTAATAAAAGTATTGGGAAATGTGATACAATACGTTACTTCATCTTCTTTGCTAGAGGTATAATAATTTCTTAGTATCCCAGAGTTTACAAAGGCAATCCAGTCACAAACTTTCCCAGCTTCAATTAGTAGATCATTTTTTTGGATTGTTTTTACTTCAAAATAGGTAAGACTTTTAGCAATTTCATCATCTGAAAGCATATTGAATGATTTCAATACTTTTTCTAAGTTGTTTTTCATTTGGTATTGAAGAGGTTAGTGTAAGACGATAGCCGTTTTATCATGTATTAGTTTAGTTATTTGGCATTGCTGCTTTATAAAATTGCTCTTGTATTTCTTTAATTTCTAGTATAGAATATTTACGAGAAAAATGTACAGGAATAGCATTTTTAACTTCACAGTCTTTCATTATTTTACCCGACATAGAAGCATAGCTATGATAGTTTTTTACAGCAAATTCTTTGTCTTCATCTTTATAAAAACATTCAATGTAGACGTTGTCGCATCCAAAGAATTTATCTTTAATTTTTTGGTGATTTTCAGGGCTTGCAGCATGGTCCATAATAATGCCAAGTTTCTCCCCTTTTTCAATTTTTATCATATCAAACAAGTCTTTTGATTGATATGTTATGCCATCAATTTCAAGAAGAGCATCAGTGACTGCATTGTCATATAATTTCTTTAACTCTGCTACCCACTTTCCACCTTTGAATGCTGCTTTAAGTTCAATTTTAGTTTTATCGTGCCCTTTAAATAAATAAGCAATGGAGTCTGTTTTATGATCAAGGACTTCGAATTCTACATGAAAATCTTTTTCTGTAAAAATAATAGTATCATCATACTTTTTTTCGTCTTCCAGTTCCCAAAAAGGAGGTTTTAGTACTGCCGATTTAATGCTATTGTTAGCTGAAACTTCTCTAACCTCATAAGTAATTGCACCTTCTTCTATAAGGTTCCAACAGTAACTTTTTATTCTGTTTTGAATGTGATGAATAATCCCTTTAGGACCACAAATAACTACTTTTCTACCCGTACCAATCTGATGTCGAAGCAGTGTATCGAAGTTAACAAAGTGGTCTATATGTGTATGACTTAAAAATATTGCTTTAGTATCTTGACATTCTTTTACTGTGAGATCTCTAGCTTCTCCACAGTCGCATATATAGTTATAGGTGTGGTTGTCTACTTTAACTAATAGACAAATATCTTCGTCTATTTTACTTTTTATTTCTGTCTTAAACATGTTTACTAGTTGTATAAATTGTTAGTTTGGAAAGTAGGAGTGTAGCCAAAATTAAGAGGAACTTATTTTGTCATCAAAAAAAATATTTCTACTAATTTACTTACAAAAGTTTATAAATAGTAGCAATGGTTGATGGAATAAATTATAAATCATTTTTGTAAATATGAATGGCGAACGCTCTACTTATAACTATCTCAATAAAAACTATTTACGATCTAAGAAAATGAAATGTAATTCTATCTAAATTGTGAATTATAATAGAAATTTTTGCAAGATTTGTGTAACCAAAAAACTGCAACGATAACTGAAAAACTAAAAGCAATAATGCAAACTATTAATTTTAAAGATACGCTTAACGATCAAAACGTATCAACTTTTGTAAGCTCACAAAAAGAAACACACAAATTGGAATTAGTTGATAGTGCAAAAGTAGTAGTAGACTATGGTTGGACAGTAGAATCTTACAAAATTATCTCTAACGTAGTTAAAGTATAATACTTTTCCCTAAGACTAAATTACCATGAAAAACCTTCAACTCTACCATAGAAAAGTCATACAACGACTCATAGAAGAAAAACGCTATTCCGTTGCAGAAATTGCAGAAGGTTTAGAAGTGTCTCCTTCTACAATTTATCGTGAGTTGAAAAGAAATACGAACCCAAAGACTAAAAAATATACTGCTGAGTATGCTCATAAGATATACTTAGCAAGAAAGAAATACGCAGGGTCAAAAAAGAAAAATCCATTTAATCGGAAGCCGAGAAGGAAAAATGATTATGAACTTTATGCAGAAAGAAAATATATCTATTGGTACTCCGATAAATATTATAGTTTCAAATTGAAAAAGAGAAACTATGATTTTATCTATCTTAAAAAATGGTATGCCTACCGAATAGGAAAGAAGTATTTCGATCACAACAACGATTGGGAACTCTACGATCTTTGGATGGAACATCTAAAACTACTGAAAGAACAAAGGTCAGTTTCAGCATCCACACCAAAATATTATTGGATGCGTGCCTTAATCAAAAACGAAACAACATTTACCCTCTGGAAAAATCCATCAACAGCAATGGAACAGAAGCAGTGCGTTTAACCCTTTCTTAATTGCTTCTTTACACCTAAAAATCTCCTCACTTCTTACAATTTTTTCAAGTTGATATCCCTTAAAGGGATTTTTTTATGCCCAAATTTCCTTAACCAACTGTTTTGTTTTCATTTTGAGTAGATGAAAGGGAAGAATTGCATTTGCTCACGAATTGATTTTAAAATTTTCATTTTCAGTAAGCGATTAAAACATTCTAATTTTAATAGTGTCGGGACTAGAAACTTAAAACATTAATGATTGTTAATTTATGTATGGAATTTGTATTTCAATTCTATAATCAACAACTTACTTATGGTTAATAAACTTCTTCTTTCTGGCGACTAAAACTAAAATAAAGCAAACTTATATCTCCATTAATAGTAGTGTGTTAACAATTGGATAAACGCAAAAAATATATTCTGCAAAAAAAATATCCTACAACTTTTATTGTAAGATATTAATATATGCTTGTATTTATCGCCTTATTCAAAGAAATAAAACAGAAATAAACGCAAATAATATAAACGGTAATACGTTTGTATATTGTTGTGTGTCATGCCCAAAAAAACGCAAAAAATTAATGGAAATTGAAGATTTTTTAAAACTAATTCAAAAATGGGCGAACAATGTTCCTCTTGTAATTCTAGGAAGTGGTGCTTCAGTTCCTTTCTCATTGCCTTCAATGTGGACTTTGGGAGAATACTTGAAAAAAAACATTACTTTTTCTGAAACAGAGGACAAAGAACAATTCGATGAATTTGTAAAAATATTTAATGAAACAGAAGACTTAGAAAGAGCTCTCTCAGATTTAAATTTAAATCATAAAGTATTAAACGAAATTGTAAATAAGACTTGGGAGTCTGTGAATACTGCTGACTTAAAAGCTTATGAACAATTTATTTCTAAAAATATAGATTTCCCTCTCACCGAATTAATAAAACACTTATTGTCTTCTGCTGGACGAAAAGCTTCAATAATTACAACTAATTATGATAGATTAGCCGAATATGCAACGAGCTTTGCTAATGGAATAATCTGTACTGGTTATAATCAAAATCATATTGGATATTTCTCAAGCACAATTCATAAGAATAATCTAAAAAGTCTGAATGGATATTCAGGACAAGTAAATATTTGGAAAGTACATGGTTCCCTTGATTGGTTTAAAACAAAAGGTGAAGAAAATATTCAATTCCCTTTGAGGCATTCGATTCCTGAAAATTACATACCTTCAATTGTAACTCCTGGTTTAAGTAAATATTTTCAAACTCATCAAGAACCTTTTAGAACCATTTTCACAGAAGCAGATTCAGAGATTGAAAATGCTAGAGGTTTTATTTGTATCGGTTACGGTTTTAATGACTTACATGTTCAACCAAAACTAACAGGTCAAATTAAAAGTGGAAAACCAATTATAGTAATTACAAAAGAATTAACACCAAAAACTAAACAAACTATTATTGATAATGATTGCCCTAATTATATTCTAATTGAAGAAGATAAAAGTAACTCAAAAAATTCAAGAATATTTTCTTCAAAATTTGGAGAACAAATAATTGATGATGTTAGTTATTGGGAATTAAGTCAATTTATTAAGCTAATCAAATAATTATGTCAATATTCAAATTCGAAGATAATCAATCTATTGGTACAGTATACAGTGTTGATACATCTACATTAGTTATTAAAATAGAAGATTTAGATAAATTAAGACGTTTACAAGTAAATCATCTTGTAGCAATTAAAAGTTCAAAATCTGGACAATTCCTAATAGGTATAATTAATAGAATTACAAGAAAACAATTTGACGACCAAACAGAAGCTGAAAACAGTGAACTTTCTAGTTTTATGTTAACGGAAAATATAATTAAAGTCAATTTAATAGGGACAATTTTAGATAAATATGGCTCAAAAGAAAATGTATTTAAAAGAACTTTAGATACTGTTCCAGAAATTGATGCAATGTGCTTCTCTTTAGAAGGAGAAAACATTACTAATTTTATGAGAACCATATCTACACAAGAAGATTATGCAACTCCATTATCTATCGGTAATTATTCTATTGACGAGCAAGCTAAAGCATTTTTAGATGGAGATAAATTATTTCAACGGCATGCTGTTATAGTTGGAAGTACTGGCTCTGGAAAATCTTGGTGTGTAGCTAAACTAATAGAACAAGTTGCTACTTTACCAATGGCTAATGCACTCTTATTCGATATTCATGGTGAATATAGTACAGATAGTTTTAAAGCTAAAGGAATACAACACTTTAAAGTTGCTACTCCATCTGATTTAGGTAAAACAGGTAACCTAGAAAAGGGAATCTTAATGTTACCTTATTGGTTATTATCCTATGAAGAAATGTTAGCTATGTTATTGGACAGAAGCGATAGTAATGCTCCAAATCAAGCAATGTTGTTTTCTAAAATAGTATTTGAAGAAAAATTAGCATTTTTAGATTCAATAGGAGATACAGAATTTAAGGATACAATAACAATTGATAGTCCAATTCCATACAAAATAGAGAATGTTGTTAGTCAACTAAAAGCTCTTGATGAAAAAAGAGTTGCTGGTGCACGTGCTGGCTCGGATAAAGCAGGACCTTTTAATGGGAAACTTACTAGATTCATCCAAAGGTTAGAAGCTAAAAGTCAAGATAAAAGACTTGGTTTTTTATTTCAAATATCAAGTGACGAACTAGATATTAATTGGATGTCTAAATTATGTGAAAATTTAATATTAGGTTCTGAAATAAATTCCAATAAAGCAGGTGTCAAAATTCTTGACTTTTCAGAAGTACCTTCTGATGTTCTTCCATTAATAATAGGCCTAGTAGCTAGATTAGTTTTCAGTATTCAACAATGGACTTCTAAAGAGAATCAACATCCTATATCATTATTATGCGATGAGGCTCATTTATACATACCTGAAAGAACTAGTCAAGATTCTGCAAGTAGTTTAGGTTTAAAAAGTTTTGAAAGAATTGCTAAAGAGGGAAGAAAATATGGAGTAAGTCTAACTGTAATAAGTCAAAGACCATCAGAAGTAAATAGAACTGTATTAAGTCAATGTAATAATTTTATCTCATTGAGACTATCTAATGCAGAAGACCAATCAGTTATTAAAAAACTTCTACCTGACAACCTCGCTGGTTTAACAGATGTTCTACCTGTTTTAGATATTGGAGAAGCTTTAGTCGTAGGCGACTGTTCTTTACTACCAACTAGAATACTAATTGATGAACCTACAATAAAGCCGGAAAGTGCAACTGTGAAATTTTGGAAAGAATGGAGTGATAAAGATGCTAAACAAGACGTTAAAAATGCAGTAATTGGATTAAGGAAACAAACAAAATCATAAAGCACGAACACACAACAACGCATATAATCAATCTTCCTAACGTCAGACTGATCATATACGGGAACGTTAGCTTGAACTATTACCGACTTCAATGAAGAAAATGAAAGACATTAAAGTTAAGATTCTAGAAATTTTTCTACCATACTTATTGGTAAATATTTTATCTTTTGTGATATACTCAATTATTTATTGGATTATTGTATATGTGCTTGATTTTGCTGATTTCTCATATAGTTTCTCTAATATTATTGTTCTGTTTGCCATACCATTCTCTTTAGTTAACATTTTTCTTAAAAAAAGGATTAAACGACTTGATGTAAAGACAGTAAGAGAAAGTGGATCATTTTTATACCATGTAATTCTAGTAGTATCTATATTTAGTACTTTAGTTGGATTTGGAAGTGAAATTCTTAGAAATTTATTTTTCAACTTAGTAGAAGTTGAAACTTTGGATGAAATAAAACTTCATTCAGAACAAAAATATTTTTCTATAGATAATTTTGATTTAGATCTTAATGTTGAACAAGAATATATTCAAACCATACCACCTTCAAGAAGTAGTAGTATGAAATTGGTACTTTACAAGATATTTAAATTCAAAAATTCTGATAATATTTGGTATGGCTTAAGCTTTAATAAAACATTATATGGCCCCATAAATGAAAAAGGGATAACTATTAATAAAAAAGTTTTCTCATCGAACATTCAGAAAAGTTTAGAATCATATAACTTTAAAAATGTAGATTATTTCGAAAAGGAGCTTAACCCTAATGCGAAAAGTAATTTTCGATTTAATGAGGGTAATCAAATAATATTATTACCTAGAAGAGGCGAATTTGAAACAAGGCTTGATAATACTTTTAAAGAAGTTTTTAGAATATATTTAATTACAGTCTTTATTACTTTAATTCTAATAATTATTCCGAAATTGAAAAAAGAAAATCAAGCTAATAATTAGGGCTTAGATTGGCTTGAAAGGCCAAAATTTAAGCCCTAGTTGAACAAAGGCGTTGTTTGCTTGAAATACATTTCCCTGTATGGGAGTTAGGATAGACTTTTCATTTTCATGAGAGGTCTTTTTTAATGCATAGTTTTTTTTGAGATAGCTATAATCTCATTTTCTTCTTCATTTATTACTTTTTCAAGAAGATTAGATTCCCCAACTTAATGAGAAATTAGTATTTTCATCAAGTTTAGGGTGTATGCCTCTGGGCTTACTTTCATAAGCAAAAAATGAAGTAAAAATGTATTACTTTAAAGTATTTCCCGTTACATTCTGCTGATTTGGTGGAGCTCTTTGAGAAGCAAATCGAGGCATTATAACTATCTCTCTTTTACCACAACAAGTAGATAAGTGTTTTATTTTTCTTTGAGAAGAAGCAGATAATCATTAATTTGAACGTCGGAAAATTCAAATGGAATCTTTTTAAAATATAATGAGATACTAGTGATAGTACGGATGTAGTTTTGAAAAGTAGAAGAAGATTTTCCACTGAGTGTCATGTTTTGATACACTTGATCAAACATGTTTTTGAAATCAGGAACAACACGTTTCGCTTTTTCGACTATTGTCTCTTTTTTTTCATCTTAGCAAACTATAATTTAAAAATTCAATTAAGTTCTAAAGGTAAGAGATTGTGGGCTTTAGCTAGCGAAGCTTTTGTTCAACAATAGCTAATCTCCATCCATCGGGTGAGACACCCGCTGGTCGTAGTTTAGCAATTTCGTTAGAAACAATTAAAATAGAAAATTGAATATTTTAGATAAATTTAGATTAACCAAAAATATTGAAATTAAGTTGGACTTAAATTCAATTGAATTTTATGACAGATTATTACTTTTTAAAAACTCAAAAACTGAATTGTTTGGATTTTTGACCTCAAATGGTTTTGTACCATCTGAACTGACTTTGATGAGTAATGAATTTGAAATATATAAAATGCCAAGAATATTTAAACCATGGAGATCTGTTGGATATATTAAAGGAAAAATAATAGAAACTAATGATAAAACTTTAATTAAAGCTAGAATTCATTCTTGGTACTTTTGGTTATTAATACTAGTTATATTTATGACAGTTTTATATTCAATAGTTCTTTTAACAATGACTGAACAAAGTATAATAGCTAAAGCGCTATGGTTTTTATTATTTCAAATTTTAAATGTTTTATATTTTTTTCTTCTAAGATCACATGTTGAACAACTTGATAAAGAATTTAGGATGTTTTTAAGCAAAATAGTTCGATAAAAAAATAAATATATAAAAAGTGAAACCAGTTTCTAACATCAACTAAACTCCAATCACGGTTGACGCAACCGCTCACGAGTTTAGTAACCATGTTAGCCTCAATTATAGAAAGAAAAACAAGAAAGATAAAAGACAATAAAATGACCAAAGGATTAAAAATAATATTAACGATAGCTCTGATTTTTTCATTTCAACAATTAGTAAAAGCACAGGAAAATAAAAATCAACACTATTTACAAAAAGTAGGTGTTTTAGATAGTCTATATTCCGAAATTCTTAGTGAGTCAAGAAAAGTTTATATTCAACTGCCCGCCAGTTATAATCATGAGAAAGAACAAAAATACCCAGTAGTATTCATTTTAGATGGAGAAATCTTTTTACCCACCGTAAATGATGTCCAAAATTATTACAGTGGTGGTTTTACCCCAGAAATGGTTCTTGTGGGGATTGCTAATGATGAAAACAGGGTTCGAGACCTAACTACTTCGACTATTAGCACCAGATACGGCATGCCTTTCAAAGAAAAAAATGGAGAGGCTGATAATTTCAGGAAGTTTATTAAGGAAGAACTGATTCCCTTTATTGAAAACAAATATCCAGTTAGTAATTATAGGACACTCATTGGTCATTCATACGGTGGCTTATTCACGATTTCCACATTAATTAATCAGCCAAATCTATTTGCTAATTATTTAGCCATTGATCCAAGTCTTGACTGGGACAACCAAAAGCTACTAAAAGAGGCCGAAGAAAGACTTGCAACCCAGAACTATAAAAACAAAGCTTTATTTATATCATTAAGTCGTCAATTGCATATGCAGAATTCAGAAATAACAATTGACAATGTAATGCAGGACACAACTGATTACACCTTATTTCCACGTTCTAATATTGCTTTTTCAAAATTGGCAAGGGAAAATGCTAAAAACGGATTGCTGTTTGAGTGGAAATTTTATCCCAACGATTTACATGGAACCATTCCTTTTCCTTCAATTATGGACGGCTTAAAATCATTTTTTGAATGGTACCAAATGGAAAATACAGCTAAAATAAATTCATTTGACACACCTCAAAAAGAACTTTTTAGTATCATAAAATTTAGAGAGCAAAAGCTCAAAGAACATTTTGGATATGACGCCCCCCCTTACCCTGAAGAACTATTGAATATGTTAGGTTATATGAGTATGGATATGCAACAACCTAAGAAAGCTAAAATGTATTTTGAACTTGCTATTGAATATTATCCTAAAAGTGCAAATGCCTATGACTCTATGGCTGATTATTATGAAGGACAAAATGATATTGCTAGTGCAATCAGTTTTGTGCAAAAGGCTGCTGAATTAAATGATTCGGAATACTATAAAAACAAAATTCAAGAATTAAAAAATAAATAACAGAGGCTAATAATTAGGGCTTAGATTGGCTTGAAAGGCCAAAATTTAAGCCCTAGTTGAACAAAGGCGTTGTTTGCTTGAAATACATTTCCTGTAGGAGGAAGTTAGGATAGACTTTTCATTTTCATGAGAGGTCTTTTTTAATGCATATTTTTTTTTGAGATAACTATAATCTCATTTTCTTCTTCATTTATTACTTTTTCAAGAAGGTTAGATTCCCCAACTTAATGAGAAATTAGTATTTTCATCAAGTTTGGGGTGTATGCCTCTGGGCTTACTTTCATAAGCAAAAAAATGAAGTAAAAATGTATTACTTTAAAGTATTTCCTGTTACATTTTGCTGATTTGGTGGAGCTCTTTGAGAAGCAAATCGAGGCATTATAACCATCTCTCTTTTACCACAACAAGTACATAAGTGTTTTGTTTTTCTTTGAGAAGAAGCAGATAATCATTAATTTGATCGTCGGAAAGTTCAAGTGGAATCTTTTTAAAATACAATGAAATACTAGCGATAGTACGGATGTAGTTTTGAAAAGTAGAAGAAGATTTTCCACTGAGTGTCATGTTTTGATACACTTGATCAAACATGTTTTTGAGATCAGGAACAACACGTTTCGCTTTTTCGACTATTGTCTCTTTTTTTTCATCTTAGCAAACTATAATTTAAAAATTCAATTAAGTTCTAAAGGTAAGAGATTGTGGGCTTTAGCTAGCGGAGCTTTTGTTCAACAATTGCTCAAATGTAATGGCGGGTGAGTTGGTAAATGAAAAGTTAATTCAAAAAATGAGCCTTTGGGAAGGTTGAAAAATTGGTGATCTTAAATCCGCTACTTTTCTTATACTAACCGTTGGCAATAATTAGAGTCTACTAAACTTTAACTTGAATAGGAAAGCCAAAGTAAAAATTAAATTTGAAACAGCTATTCAAATTATATGTGGAAAATTAGAATTTATTACTAATCTATCATGAAGTATTCAATACCCATAAAACGAAAATTAAAAAATGAAGAGTATAAATTATTAGAATATCTTTTTAAAAAGGAAAAAAAAGATTTTTTGGATATTTTACCTGAAATAGTAGTCATTGGAAGATGTGGATGTGGTAAATGTCCAACTATTCAATTTGGTTTAAATTATGAATCAGATCTAATACATGGTAAAAATATAATAGATTATTATGGTTTGAGTAAAAATGGTAATCTAATTGGAGTTTCTATTTTAGGAAATGAATACCAACCGTCAGAACTAGAATTTTGGTCAATAGATGGAGTTGAAGAAATAACTGAAATTCCGGATATTACAACGCTTAAACCAATGGATAATTAATCTAAAACAAATCTACAATAAAATAAACAAGCCCTAGTTGGATAAAGGCGATGTTTGCTTGAAAAGCTTTCCTTGTAGGAGGAATTAAGATCAGTTATTTATTTAGAAGATAAATTTATTGAAGACTTATTTACCTTGTAAGGGTAAGGAAATGTGGGCTTTAGCTATTGTGGTTTTTGTTCAACACCAGCTGTAATTCATTGTGTTTTTGTGTGCCACATCAAAATAAAAGTATTAATCAAAGGTTGATTGCTATGCGGAATTATCCGCAGGATTATTCTACATCGAAATCATAGCCGAGACATTGTGCCCAAGCTAAAAAAATGAGAAAGAGCTTAATAATATCAATTCTGGCAACTACAGGACTTGTTTCTTGTGGACAAGGAGATACATCAACGTCAGTTAAAGTTACAAAGGAATTAGAAAAATCTAAGACTGTGATGAGTGTTGAAAGTCAGACAAGAGCAGATGTATCTAATCAAAAAAATGTTGACACAAAATACGTTTACTCTGATCCTAGTGGTCACAACTTAATAATCGAAAACAGCTATCCAAGAGGTGGACTAAAATATACTGATCCTTTTGGAGAAGAATATGTTTATGCTGTTTTTTGGACTCGAATAACCAATGAAACGAATAACCCTTTTGAATTTAGGATGGGATTTTCTGAAGATTCATATGAGCTAAAATCTACTCCAGACAGATCATTTAAACTATTTATTCCCTCCGACACAATAACACCTGAGAAAGAAGCTCTTGTTAATTATGGCCTTGATTTAGAAAAATATTTAGATTATAACTTTCGTAAGCAAGCTGATTTAGTGAGAACGATTAACCCAAAGGATTCTAGCGGTTTTTATGTTGTAATACTTTTTAATCAAGGAGTAAATGGAACATTAAGAACGGGGCTTAACATAAAGGAGGGAAAACTTATTTATCGAATCAATGATAAAGAAATTACATGTGGTAATATAAATTTGAAGCAATTAGAACTAAAGAAGTAAAAAACAGCACACAATAATTAGGGCTTAGATTGGCTTGAAAGGCCAAAATTTAAGCCCTAGTTGAACAAAGGCGTTGTTTGCTTGAAATACATTTCCTATAGGAGGAATTAAGATCAGTTTTTTATTTAGAAGGTAAATTTATTGAAGACTTATTTATCTTGTAAGGGTAAGGAAATGTGGGCTTTAGTTAACGTAACTTTTGTTTACCAGTGTATTAATAGCAAAAGCGGTTAGAGTACTACTCCAACCGCTTTTACCTATTATTATAGTAGAAGATTCTAATTCAATGCTTCTAATAAAGTATTTGCTGCTAGTTTTCCTAATTCATTAGAGGCAAGAGGACTTGCTCCAGTAATAAGTTTTCTATCAAGACAAACAGTTTTATCAGATTTGGTATTAACAAGAGTAGCTCCCAAGCTTTTTAATTTCTCGCTTAAACCAAACGGCATCTGTCCGGGAAGATAACCAATCATTGGTGTTTGTTTATCTACTGAATCTGGAAAAACAGCCATTTTATAACCTTCATAAAGAAAAGGCTGATTGTTTAAGGTTGTTGCTAAAAAAGAACCCGGTCCATGACATAAACTGATTGTAAATAAATCATTTTGATGCGCCCAATTTAAGACTTTACTAACGTTTTCATCCTCAGGTATTCCAAGCATAGAACCATGGCCACCTGGAACAAAAACAGCGGCATAAGAAGCAACTTGATCAAATGAATTTTCAACAAAATCACCTAATTTTTTTGGTTGCTCAAAACTAGTAGTAAACTCATTATAGAATGCTTTTACCTTTTCGTCTTTTTCTGGGAATGCCCACATCTCAAAGATAACAGGTTTACCATTTGGCGTTGCTATTTCAAAATCGAATCCAGCATTTTTTAAATGCATCATTGGTAACAAGGCTTCAATCGGATGATTACCGGTAGAAAACAACTTGCCATTTTTCATTTTTAAGTTTTTCTGTTCGGTAAAAATGACTAAGATTTTTGACTTCTTACCTTGGTATTTTGTGTAAGTAATATTTTCGAAATCAGATTTATCTACTGTGCCTAATTTTAAAGCAAGTTTTGAAGGACTGTATGAGCCATCGGCTTCTAGTTGAGGAGCTATTCCAAGTAATTTTTTAAGCATATTTTTTATCTTTTGAGATGATTGGCTAAATATAAAGCATAGATATTACATAAAAATTACCCTATGGTAAAAACGCTACTTTTGGACTTTTTCTGCCCTAATTCTGCTTAAACTTTGTTGGGTAATTCCTAAATAAGATGCAATATAATAATTAGGTGTAAAGTGTTCTATATCTGGGTATTGTAATAAAAATAGGTTGTATCTTTCGGCTGCAGTTAATTGTAACTGATTTAGTATTCGTTTATGCAAACTTACCACATGTCGTTCTAAATTTCTTCGTTGAAAAGCTTCAAATTCAGGAAAGAGAGCATAGATGCCATCAAGGTCTTTGGTTTTAAATTCTAAACAAGTAGCCTCTTTAATACATTCTACCGTAAGGGTAGCAAGCTCGTTATTATATATGGCAATAAAATCACTTATCCACCAATCTTTAACGGCAAATTGTAGGGTGTGCTCTTTCCCATTTTTATCAATACAATATGCTCTTAAACAACCATCAATTACAAAATAGGTATGTTTCACAACCTGTCCTTGATGAATAAGAATATCACCTTTAAGAACAGTCTTTTTCTTTATAATCGAATACAGATATTTCTCTGCTTCTGCACTTAAAGAAATACTGTTTTTTATTTTTTCAATTAACTCTTCCAACGATAAAATCTTTTGGTGATTGGTTTTAATGAGGTCATTATTTTTGAATTATCTAATTTAATTAATTCTGTTTATAGGGAATCATTTTACTCGATAATTGATAGGGTAACTTCTAAAAATTATTCTCTAAGTGTAAGTCTATTAGTGTAATTAATTCTTTAAAAGCAGTAGCTATTGACTTCTTTGAAGTATCAATTATTAGTCGGTCATCTTGCCAAGGAGAGTATTCTCTTTCTTGAATGTAAGTCCAAGTGGGTAGCTTTAAGTTTTCGATTTCAGATTTTCTTGTTTGTACACGGCTTTTATGTTCCTCTTTATCAGCACAAATTACTTCAATATTTACAGCGATAGCATTATTAGATACAGCTACAGCTTCCCATTCTTTTCTAGTTAGGTGTATAGGGTTGCAAGAATCAGCAATTACATTTAGTCCAATTTGTAGATTATCAGTTGCTATTTTGTAAGAAAGTCTATAGCCTTCGCCTTCAATTTTACAATGTAGTAAATCTCTTAAACCTTGCTCTATTGTGTCTATTCTTAAATAAACTGCATTATAGTGCTGAGCTATTAATTTTGAAAGAGTAGATTTTCCGGTTGCAGGTAAACCCGAAAGTATAAATAGGATTGATTTCTTTTTTTCCATTTAAGCAATTGTGTAGGTTATTTATGCTGAGGTAATTTATGAAATTAATTATTGAGGGGTGGCCATTATAATAGACTAATGTAAATATTCTCAAACCTAAAATTAATTCCAAAATTTCTAAGTGGTTCTGATTAACTTGCAAGAATGAATTCGAATTTTAAAAATGAATACTTTGGAATTGGTATCCAAAATGGAAAAACTCCAGAAAACTTGGGCGTATTGTGGCGTTCTGCACAAAATTTAGGAGCAAGTTATATTTTTACAATAGGTAATAGGTATGCAAAACAGGCTTGTGATACGCATAATGCTGTAAAATCTATTCCGTATTATCATTACGATACTTTTGATGATTTTCTTAAAAATATACCTGTTGGAACACGTATAGTAGGGGTAGAACTTTCTGATGAATCTGAGGATTTAGAAACTTTTCATCACCCAAGAAGGTGTGTTTATCTATTAGGGGCAGAAGATCATGGACTTTCTAACCAAGCAATGGAAAAAAGTCATTTTTTAGTGAAATTCAATTCGCCACTAAGTTTAAATGTTTCTGTTGCGGGTAGTATAGTTATGTATGATAGGCAACTGAATAAACCTAGGTCTTAAAATAGTTACAACTACCCAATTTAAATGGGTAGTAATTATACTATTTCAAAACTTATTGCTCTTCCTTTCTTATCAACCACCAAGTTGTTACTACAGAGGCAATAGGAGCAAAGAGCACTCCTTCCATTGTAACTTCAATTACTAACGCTAAAGGGTAGTTAGCCAAAGACCATCCGTTTGGTAGAGCTAGAGTACCATAAGCTGTAACACCAAGCAATAACCCTTTTAGTGCTGCCGACTTTATATCTTTTGCTTTTACGGCAGGTTCTACAACAAGTTTCACAATTGCAGTAGTCATAAGTGCAAACCAAATTAAGATGAGTAGTGGGTTTTGTATATCTGTTACAAATATTTCTCTTATACCGGCTTGTTCTTGTATGTTCTGGCTAAAGTTCATTCCAAATACAAACTGATACGTTACATCTACAACAAAGTAAACAACAAATACACTCAAGTATTTTAAAATAGTAGTTTTCATAGGAATGGGTGCTTAATGGGTGTTTTTAATGAATAGTTATAGAATTTAAGGAAAAAATTTGAATCGAAGAAAAACCCTTTACGGAGAATTGTTGTTTTTTTGACTAAAGTAACTAAAAAGGATTAGACACATGGCCTAATCCTTTACTATTGTACAACTATAAACTGGGTAAAGATTACCCTATGGATTTGTAGACCATAAAGCTGCCCCTTTAAGCATTGCTCTTCTTGGTAATTTTAAACCTGCTAAAATTAACTCGGCAAAATCTTCTGGTTGTAAAACGCTATCTTGAGAATTTTTATTGGCAATACCTAACTCGATAGTCATATCAGATTCTATAGTACTAGGTGTTAAAGTACACACTCTAATATTGTTCTTTCTTACTTCTTTCATTAAAGATTCTGACATACCGATAACTGCAAATTTAGATGCGGAGTATGCCGAAATATTGGCATTCCCATTCACTCCAGCAGTAGAAGATATATTAATAATATCACCTTCGTTTTTATTGATAAGGTGAGGTAAAACCTCTTTGGTTACATAATACATACCCATAACGTTGGTTTGTATAATCTGACTCCATTGGCTTACTTCCATCTCCATAAAAGAGCCGAATGCAGCTATACCTGCATTATTTACTAAAATATCTACAGTACCAAGTGCATCAATACAAGTTTTGATACCACCTTTTACTTCCTCGTAATTGCCAACGTCAAATACAGAATAAATGGCTTTAACGCCATAAGAAGATAATTCGGATACGGTTTCTTTTAAGGCATTTTCATTTCTGCCCGTTATGGCAATGTCAATTCCTTCTTTAGCAAACGCAATTGCAGTTGCTTTCCCTAAACCTCTGCTACCACCTGTTATAATGGCTTTTTTTCCTGTTAAGTTTATCATTTTTATTAATTTTTACTGTGAGTATATAAATGGAAATTTAAATAATTTTTTGTTGAAAGCCTGTTATTCTGTAGTCCAATAGTCCATGACTAAAATATCGTCTAGTAGAGGGGCTATTTTAGGAATTAATGCTAGGTGATCTTTATGGAAAAGATAGATTTCCCGTCCATCTGATGCGTTAAATGTTAATGTAAAACAATAGTGAAAGCCTTTACTGTGCCCTTCTGTACTATCGTTTAATCCCCATTCCATTTTAGCAATTGATGGGATTTTATTTTTTAAGTTTTCAAAAACGGCCAAAGCTTCATCGATCTCTTTTTGGGAGCTACTTTCCTTAAATTTTAGGTTTACAATGTGCCTTAAAACCTTTCCTTCTCTCTCTTTATTTTCCGGAGCAACTTTGTAGGCAACTACCTTCTTTAGATCGAACCTGTTAGACCCTGCCACTAAAAAGTGTTGGTTATTAATAGTAAGTGCATTTAATCCATAGTAAATAGAGAAACCCGTTTCTAAATAATTTAACGGTTGGAGTTGTCCATCTTCTGTTAATTTACAGAGCTGTATACTTGCATCGTCCCTAGTACCTATTGCTATAATTGCTTCTTTATTTTTCACCTCAATAATTTCAATTCTTGTTTGCCCTTGCAGTAGGGTGTTTTTATTGTCTTTTAGTGTAGAATGCGGTACCAATGCACCATTTTTATCTACCTTAAAAACACTTACAGCATCACCATGATACACAAAATCTGTCTTCTTAATAAAGCCTCCTCTCTTATAATATTTATGGTGTCTGTGACCAACAATTACATAATAATTACTACCTAATTGCACTCCATTTACAGGGTAAGCACCTGTTAAATATCTATCAGTATCGTTATCACTAATGTTATTGATGTTCTTAAAATGGCCATTTTCAGCTATCTTAAAACTACTTACACCGTTATCTTGAAAGCCACTTGTATACAAAAATGTTTTTCCATTTATTCTATGTGTAAACATGCCAATAATACCATCAGTGTATATTTTATTGGTGTCTTTTATAGATTGTACATGTGTTAGAGTGCCATTACCCAGAATTCTAAAGCAACTTAAGCCTGGTGTTTCTTCTAAACCTCCTACAAACAAATAGGTAGATTTTTTCATGTGTACAACTTCCAAAGTTATTGCCGTACCTAAATGTGTTTGGGGCGTATCTTCTGTAATACTCACACGCGTTAGTGCACCATTTTCTAAAATTTTAAAAGTCTCTATGGCATTACCGTGTTTATTGGCTACAAATAAGAAATCCGTTCCACCAATATTATCAGCTACCATTCCTCTAGCAGGTCCTTTTTGCTTGTAAAGTTCGTGGTTACTTACGGCTGTTAATTTGCCCTCTTTAGAAATTGTATATACATCAATATTACCAAAGCCACCAGCGTATACGTACTGTATTCCTTGTTTTTTATAACTGGTAACTGTAACGGTATTATTGGCTGTTATATCTTTAAAATCTGTTCTATAAAGTTGAGGTAAACGTTCTGTTTGTGCCCAAGAAATAGAGGATGCTAGCAATAATGTTGTGAGTAGTAGATAGAAGTTGCGTATCATTATTTTACTTTTTATAGGTTAGTTTAGTAGAGATTTTGCACCTGCAAGTGCAATGCTTTTGTCTTGTTCAATTGTTCCGCCACTTACGCCAATTGCTCCTATAATTTTGCCGTTTTTATTTTTAATAGGAACTCCTCCAGGAAATGTAATTAAGCCACCATTAGAATGTTCTATATTATATATAATTCCACCAGGTTGCGTAAGTTCTCCTAATTTTCCTGTATCAATATTAAAATACCTAGCTGTTTTTGCTTTTTTAATCGCCACATCTATACTCCCTAAATAAGAGTCATCCATACGGATAAATGCTTTTAAATTAGCACCTGCATCCACGATAGCAATATTCACTAATACGTCAGAAAGTTCAGCATGCTTTTTCGATGCTAAAATCATTTTTAAAGCATCATCATGCGTAAGTACAGGTGTAATTTGTGCTTGTGTTGTTGTATTTAATAGCGATGTGAATAGAAATGCAATGACACAAATTTTTAGTGTGTTAAGTAAGTTCATAATTCTGTATTAGTTATAAGAGTAAGTGCAATAGTAGTAAGCAATTGGTATAGTGCTTTAACCATTACAAACACAAAGTTTGTCAAACAAAAACGGAATTCAGTTGAACTAGTTCAACACTAGACAAAAAGCGGCAATTATTTTTTTAGCTGTTTCTTTAATTTACTGAGAAACTCATGTGTAATACCAAGATAACTAGCAATTTGTCGGTCTGTTAGTTTAGAGGATATATCTGGGTAGGTAATAAGAAATTTCTGATAACGCTCCTTGGCTGTAAGGCAATGACTGTTTATTAAACGCCCTTGCCAAGATACAAGTGCTTTTTGAGACATTATCCTGAATAATTTTTCTACAATTGGAAGGGAGTCATATAAAGCAAGTTTATCGGTTCTATTAATAACAAGAACGGTACTGTCTTCAAGTGCTTGAATACTTAGGTTAGAAGGAGTACGGTTCATAAAACTATCTATATCCATTAACCACCAATCACTAATTGCAAAATAGAGCGTATTGTCATCGCCTTTTTTATCATAATTAAAAACTCTAAAGCACCCGTCTATAACAAACCCTTCGAATTTACAGACCTCACCTTGTTCTAAAATAAATTCTTTTTTCTTAAAAGATTTAAGGTGAAAACTCTTGCAGAATTCTTCTTGTTCTTCATCAGAAAATGGAGTGTGTTTATTGATGTTCTGTATTAATAGATTGTTTATCATCCGTAAAAAATAATTGTATTTCTTAAACAAGGTAATATATTCTATTGTATAAGCAGAACTATTGATCTATAAAAAAAGTAGTGTAGCCATTAACAGGTTACACTACTCCACACTAGTTATAAATAGCACACACTTTTCCTCCCATTTAAAGGAGAATCCACTATTATTCTTTATGATTTTTTCTTTCTAAATACAGCAGGATCTAGCCAACGGTAATAATCAAATTCATGTTCTCTAAAACGATCATAATTGGGGTTTTCTGTTGGCATTAATCCTCCAAAACTATCTCTCCAATTTTTTAAATCATTGTATAATTCTTTTGCTTTTTCAGGACGCTGCTTTACAAGGTTTACGGTTTCTCCAATATCATCAGCAAGGTCATAAAGCTCTATTTCTCCAGTAAGGTAATTTTCAATTAATTTGTAATCTCCTTTTCTAATAGCTCCTTTCGGGTTTCGAGTCCACATATTTGTAGGGAAATGCCAATACAGAGCATCTCTATCTAACGTTGCTGTTTCCTGTTTTAATAATGGCACTAAACTGATGCCATCTACTTTTTGAGCAGGTGTTTTGGTTTTACCAATGTCAATAAATGTAGAGAAAAGATCGTAGCTATGTACGGGTGTATCACTTACAGTATTTTCTGCCACTTCTCCTGGCCATTTAACAATCAAAGGCACTCTTAATCCACCTTCGTAAAGTGTACCTTTTTGATCTCTTAGTGGTAACATAGTTGTTGCCATTGGTGTAGGTTCTGCCAAGTACATATCGCCATCCATTCCACCATTATCAGAATAATATACAACTACCGTATTTTTGTCTAAACCTAGTTCTTTAAGTTCATCTAATAATAAACCAGTAGACTCGTCTGCCATTTCTACCATAGCGGCATAAGTGGGGTGGATATTAGAAATACCAGTTTTTCTTAATCTAGCATTATACTTATCTATAAGCTCAGTTCTGGCATATAAAGGAGCATGTACTGCATGGTGAGATACACATAAAAAGAAAGGTTCTTCTTTATGGTCACGAATAAACTGTATGCCTTCAGCAGTAATTTCTCCGAGTTCGTGCATCTCATTTTCTTCAATATATTTTACAAGCGTAGGGTCTGTAATGTTCTTATTGATTTTTGCAAAACCAACATCTTGTGGTTTACCCCCTGCATGCCATTTACCTACTATTCCACACGTATACCCTTGTGCATTTAAAAGTTCTGCATACGAGTCTACATCTGCAGCTAATTTAGTTGCCATTTTAGGCGATTTTAGTTTCGCATACGGACGATCGCTTACGCCTAACACTTCCCAAATACCATGACGAATAGGGTTTTGTCCAGAAACTAAACTTGCTCTTGTAGGCGAACAAACCGGTGAAGCATACGCTTGTGTAAAACGCATTCCTTCTTTTGCTAATTGGTCTGTAACTGGAGTTTGTATAAATTCACCTCCATAAACGCCAAGGTCTTTCCAACCCAAATCATCAATTAATACAAAAAGTATATTTGGTTGCTTACTCTTTTTTTGTGCTTCTATTGGTGCAGTAAAGAAAGCAAGACAACCAATAATTAATAGAGGTCTGAGTAGTTTATTCATGTTAGATTTTCTCATTATTCTAAGGATTATTTTATAGAATGATCAGCTTTTTAGTGATGATGATAGCTTTATTTTCTAATCTGATAAAGTAAACACCTTTTCTTAGTTGGGTATTTACATTTACCAATGCAGCATTTAATTTTTTCTGGTATAAAATTTTTCCATTTTGATCAATTACACTCATTTTGATATCCGTATGCCAATTCTCTATTTCTACAGAAAAATTGCCATTTGATGGGTTTGGATAAATGTTCACTTTCCTATCCAAGATAGGTGTAATTGAAGTAGGAAGTGTTGGTTCGTTTTCTGCTATCACAGTAATCAATTTAGAAGTAGACGCAGATCCTATGGTATTATTTACTGTTAATTTAACCATGTATGTACCTTCTTTATTATAACTGTGTGATGGGTTTTGAGAAGTAGCTTCATTGTCATCGCCAAATTCCCATTTCCAAGATGAAACGTCTCCGATAGATGTATCTTTAAAAGTGATGGCTTCTTCTACAAAAACAGTATCGTGTGCTGTAGTAAAATTTGCTATCAGCTGTTCTTCAATTGTATTGTTTTCCGTAATTGTAATCATCTTTGATGTAGATGATGTTCCTCCATTGTTTTTTACAATTAAAGTAACTGTATATGTACCTGCCTCTTGGTAAGTGTGTATAGGATGCTGTTTGGTAGAATAATTTTCATCTCCAAAATCCCATTCCCAAGCAGCTACAGTACCTTCAGATTCGTCTTTAAATTGTACAATACCTTCTTCTGTGGAAATTTCCATCATAAAGTTGGCAATTGGTGCTACTGCTTCTACAAAGAGCGGTAATGTTTCTCTTAATTCTATTTGGTCTAAAAGTATTTCTTTAGCATTTGAGCCGACATTAGCGTTGGTAAAGAAAATCTTAATTTTAGATGTGTTTTCTTCAGTCGTGAATTGTAAACTTTTTCTGTTCCAAAAATTTCTAAAGTATTTTATCTCAACTTTGTCACCATTTTCTTTTTCAATACCCAACCAAGCATTGTCCCATTTATCTTGTCCATTTGTATTTGGTGCTAATGAGAATGCAGACAGTATATATACTGTATTAGGTTTTACAGTAATTTCTTGAGATAGGGTAGTAGCTTTTCCATTTTCGAACTTAACATGTTTTGTTCCATTATAACTCTCTTCTGAATTGGATACTACTGCTAGGTCATTTTCAGTGACAGTCCAATTTTCTAAATCATCTTCAAAACTTGGGTTGGTTACTAAGTTGTCTTCAAGATCACAACCTTGGTAAAGCATTGGTGTTTTCTTTTGCCAAACCCTAACATAATCAACAATAAACTGACACCTTTCGTCTTTTAATTCTTCTTCTGTAGGAATCCCTTTCCACGGAAAAACTTCATTGTCTACCCAAACTTTTTGAGACCCATACATTACCCAATTTTCTTCACCAATTTCTGCTTTGGTTACACATCGAATCATTTTATCATCTACAAAGATTTTAATATAGTCTTCGCCCCATTCAGCAGCCCATATATGGTAATCTTCTGCAACTTTATAATCTAAGCGGTGTTGGTTGTCCCAACAAGTTAAACCATAATCTGGACGGTTACTGGGTAAACGCCAATCATGGAAGGAGGTGTGGTATAAATATTCAACATCGGGATCTTTAGTACTACTACCAATATGTTCAAAAACATCTAATTCGCCAGAATTTCTACCATTATCTCCACTATCAGTGTTGGTGTCTCCTGTAGACCAAAAAGCACTAGAAATAGGAGCATCAGCTACTTTACAGCGAATTTCCATATAACCGTATTGGAACGTTTTTTTAGAAATTATAGCACCTGTAGTGATGTTTTCATAGATTTCACCATTTTTAGGTTCATCTAGAAAATCAAAATCTGGCTCCCATCGAGTAGTAATATACAGCAACCCATCTTCTACCTTTACAGCATGAGGAACAAATTGAGAAGGTCTTCTACCTTTAAAATTATTAGCATAGAATGTACCTCCATTATGTGCCTGACCTTGTAACCACCATTTGTTAAGGTCTAGAGTAGATGTATTAAATTCATCACTAACATCTGCCTTTAAAAACCAATCTCCTGTATTTTCAGGATCGGTATGTGGATAGATATCTTGAGCGATGGACTTTATATCCGTTATAAGAAGTAGAGAAAGTAGTAATAGTGTTGTTTTCATTTCATTTTAGTATTAAAAAATATGCTAAAGTGTTAAGTTTGTGTTAGTAGTAAGAGTAATTTTAAAGGGGTGAAAAGAAGAGACTGAAATTAATCAGAATAAGTGAATAAGAAGGAAGCACCCCTAAAAGTAGGGAGGTATTGTACACCCGACTTTTCTACCTATTCAATATCAGTCTCTACAGAATTATCACAACCTATTCAAAATTAAAATATATTATTTACCGTCCACGGTCTTATTTTCGTTGATGGTTTCTATCAATTCAAAATGATCTACATGAACTTCTTTTTTCTGCCATTTATTTGTGAAATAGATATATGTTTTATTCGCATTAGCTCCCGTTGTAAAGAGAATACTCTGTCTATTCCACTCATTACTAAAGTATTTAATTATTGGTTGTTGTCCCGTTCCAAAAGCCTTAACACCTAACCAACCATTTTGCCAAACATCTTTCATATTCGTAAAAGGTGAACGTGCATACGCAGACAAAATGTAAGTAGTATGTGGTTTTAATGCTATTACTTTAGAAACAGTAGCTTCTTTTCCTGCACTTAATTTTACATACTTTTTACCATCAATAATATCTTTTTTTGCTTGAACGACCTTTACTTTACCCAATACATTCCAATCATCTAATCCGTTTTCAAAACTGCCATTAGGAATTATATTTTCTGTAGCTTGGCAACCAATATCTGTAGTACCCTCCTTTTGCCAAACACGTACATAATCAATCTCAAATTTTAAACCCTCTTTAGGAAAGTCTTCTTTCTTAGGTGTAGCTTTCCAAGGGAAAACCTCATTATCTACCCATACCTTTTGTTCGTTATTCATTACCCAATTTTCTTCGCCCATTTCATCTTTAGTAATGCAGCGTACAAGTTGACCATCAACGTATATTTTAAGAAAATCTTCTCCCCATTCACACCCATAAACATGGTAGTCTTCTGCAAGACGTTTTGGAAGTTGAACTTTGTTTTCCCAACTCGTTTTTCCATACAAAGGATCTTTAGTATCTAAGCCCCAATTATGGAAAGAAGTATGGTAAAGTTGTTCTACCTTTTTATCTTTTGGGTATTTACCAAATATTTCAAAAAGGTCTAATTCACCTCCTTTTCCTGTAAACCAAAAAGCACTAGAAAGTGGTCCATCTGCTGGCTTACATTTTATTTCCATGTAGCCATTTTTAAACTTCTTTTTTGTAATTACAGCACCTGTAGTAATGTTTTCAAAGTATAAACCTTTGTGTTTTCCTTTTATAAAATCATAACTAGGCTCCCAACGAGTAGTAATAACCAATTTTCCGTTGGCAACACTTACCGCATGAGGAACAAATTGCGAAGGAGCACGCCCTTTAAAGTTGTTTTCGTAATTATCATTTTCACCTTGTACAATCCATTTGTCTTTGTCTATAGAAGTACCTTGAAACTCATCACTTACAGCATTATTCAATACCCAACCTTGTTTATTGGCAGGGTCAGAAAAAGGTGTTTGTGCCTTAGTGTCAATAGTTAAAAGTGATAATATAGATAGTGCGCTTGCTGATATTATGTTTGTAATTCTTTTCATTTCCGTCTCTCAATTAAAATAAAAAAGTGATCTAAAAAAATAGGGTAGATCTTGTGTGAAATTGTAAATGCAATAACCGTTTTTCTATTTAGTATGATGTTTTTTTGCGTAAATAAAACTGTTCGTAAAGTAAAGTATTTCTTTTTGTCGGGTGTATTTATTTATTGAGATTTAATACCTGTAAACATCAATTATTAAGTATAAAACTACGTTGTACATTGGACTTAGAAATACATTTATGTTGCCTTAGTAGAGAGGAAAGCAAATAGTCCTTATTTCCCACATAAAATTCTAATTCATCAATAGAAATATTTAAGAGAGGTATGGAAATCAATTTACATTTAGAAACATCTTATTCACTCATAATCACCCTATAATTAGACTACAGCAATACATTTGGAGATGTTAAGTGTTAATTAAACATTCAATAAAACATCAGAATGTCAATTTAAAATTTATTGCCAATGGTATAGATATATATTAAATGCGGCTAACTAAAAATAAGCTGTAGTCAGTAGATAATATGGAGTTTCTCCAACCACTTTTTTAAAGAGACAAGTAGATCGACACCTACTGGAGAACTACAAATTAGCTACTGATTCTTTTTTTAATATTGAAAAGGTCTCTTCTGAACTGAGATAAGAATATAGTAATTAAGAATACACTATCGCACTAACTTTTTGATATACAAATAACAAATTAAAGCAAAAAATGAATTGTACTCTTTCTACAAAAAGAGGAAACAACAAACATTAATTAGTATGAAAAGAATTAAACTTTTTCTCGGCTTTATTGCATTACTTCTTTCTATGGGAGCGTATGCACAAACCAAGCCCAACGTTTTAATAATCCATACGGATGAACATAACTTTAAAACTATTAGTAAGTACCGCAACTTAGATATGAGTAGTGGTAACGTTTCTGCCGAAGAATACTACAACCCGTGGAATGCTTCGGAACATATGGAAACACCGAACATTGATAGGATAGCTACAGAAGGAGCAATAAGTACAAAGCATTATGCTACTTCGCCAACATGTACGCCATCTAGAGCGTCGTTAATGACTTCTTTGTATCCTGGTTCTACAGGTGCAGCAAGAAATGACCGACCAATGACAGATGACTTACCTACCTTTGCAAATGTATTTAAGGAGAACGGATACAGTACTTCTTACATTGGTAAATGGCACTTAGAAGGTTACGATAACCCAGGCGAAAAAGTATGGGGAGCTGGTCGTCATTTTGGTTTCGATAATATTGATTGGAGAATTGAAAAAGAACACTGGACATGGTATAACGAAGATGGAGAGCCTCCATACAACTGGGGTGAAGAAGGTGAACCAGACCCAGTAGATGGCAAACCATGGATTTTTGCAACAGATTTCTATACCAATAAGGCGTTAGAAATTATGGAAGCTGATATAAAGGAGGATAAGCCATTTTGTATGGTAGTTTCTATTCCAGATCCGCATACACCTAACCATTCGTCACCTAAATATGCAGATTGGGCTAGAAGTATTTCATTCGGTGCTCCAAAAACATATGTAGAAACGTACAGAACAGAAGCTGAAGAAGCAGACGGTGTTGTAAAACGTCCGACATGGGCAGACAAAAGAAATAACAACGATGTATGGTATGGTTCTACTCGATATGCTGAATTTGATGAATTTTACATGCAAGAATACTGGGGTATGTTACGCTCTGTAGATGAGAATGTAGGTAGAATGTTAGATTTCTTAGATGATCAAGGTATTGCAGATAACACTATTGTAATCTATACTGTAGACCATGGTGATATGACATTCGAACATAGCCGTATTAATAAAGGTGTGCCTTTTGAGAATTCAGCTAAAATTCCATTTATAATTCGTTACCCTGAAAAAATTAAGGAAGGAAAAATTGTTACTACGCCAAATATGAACGTAGATGTTGCTCCTACAATTTTAAGTTTAGCAGGTTTACCAGCAATGGAAGGTATACATGGACAAGATATTTCTGATTTATATACAAATGAAGATTTATTAGTTGATGTTGCAGATACAGTTTACATTACTGAAGATGCAGGATGGTGGGCTTCTGCCGCTACATCACGTTACAAATTGGTTTTAGCCAACAAAGATCAACCATATTTATTTGATTTAGAAGAAGACCCATTGGAACTAAAAAACCAATTGGAAGATGTAAATGCTCCAAACTATGCAGATTATTATGCAAAAGCATTAAAGCTAGAAGATTTCTTGAAAAGAGAAATGATTGCTAAAAATGAATTGTATGGTGCAGGAACAAAATTTATTATTTGGATGACTTCTGGACCTGAAATTCCAGCTCCTCCAGCAGTAGCCGAATCGGTATTGCCATTAAATGCTACGTTATTTGGCTTTGAAGGAAATGCCGTTGTAGATGGTACTGCAAAAAAATGGTCTATGGGTGCTAGCGGGGATTTTACGATTACAGATGAAAAAGCAGCAACTGGAACAAAAAGTTTAAAGTTTCATCATACGGCTCCATTAACAGGAAACGGTGGTGCTGCACACGCTCCAGCAGGTATGGTACAATTGGCAACAGGTAAATTTACCTTTAAAGCAAAAGTTTTTGTAGAAGCAGGAAGTGCAGCAAGTCGTTTTAGGTTATTTGTTAAGAATCCAAGTTCTAATTTAGATCCTTTTAATTTACCTGCAACAACGGGCGAATGGGTAGATGTTAGTTATGATTTTACTATGGATCCGGGTACTTCTCCAGAAGGGACTTTTTCTATCGTTATTCAACCAGGAGATGCCGCTGCAAATGATGGCACAACGTCTACTGTATATTTTGATGATATAGAAATTGTAGAAAATATTCCTTTACCATTTACAGGTTTAGATGCTGTATTATTTGGTTTTGAAGGAAGCCAATATTTAGATGGTGAAGAGAAAAATTGGTTCCTTGGTACAAGTGGCGCTGCATATAGCAGAGATGAATTTAATTCTGGGCAAAGAAGTTTAGATCTTTCGAATGTTTCTAACATAGCGAGTAATGTTTCTTTAGCGGCACATTCTCCAATTAAATCACTTTATATGCCCGAAGGGGAGTATGAACTTTCTGTGCGTGTAAAAGCAAAAGAGGAGAATAGAATCAAGAATTTTGATATCATGCTAAAGGATAATAAACCTCAAAGCTTATATATCATTAATTCATTCGATATTTCATCAATTACAGAAGCTGACGGATGGGTAACATTAACAAAAACTATCAGTTTTGGAAAAGATAGTGACCCAACAAACGGACAAGTTACAGTTCGTATTAGAGAAGCAGATCTTAATGCTACTGGCGAAGGATACTTGTTTGTAGATGATATTCAAATTAAAAAGAAAGAAGGAGAACCAGGGGTAACAGACCCAGCAGATGAGACGCCAAAAGATATTGCAAACGGACCAGATGATTTAAATTACATGAACTCTCACTTGTTTGGTTTTGAAGGACCAACATTGATTGATCTTGGAAGTGGAAAAGTACGTGTGCGTTGGACAGGTGATACAGAATTTGGTATCGTGAATTTGAATGGTGCACCTCATGGTGAAAGAGTAATGCGTTTTGCGTATGGATCGACATTAGATAAAACAAAATCTGTTTATGTAGATAAAGGATCTGCTGTTTTACCTAGAGATCGTGATTTAGAATTTTCTATGAAAGTATTTATTGAGGAAGGAAGTACAATCAATAAAATTAGAGTAGCAGATTTAACATCTCCGGTAATGCAATTTGATTTAACTGGAATTGAACATGGAAAATGGGCAACAATTAAAGCAACAATTGCAGAAGGTAACTTAAACGACTTTAACCGTATTAAATTACAGGTTCAGGTAGCAGATGCCGGTACAAATGGTGTAGTCTACTTAGACGAAATTAGAGTAACTGATGTGTCAGAAGGTGGCGAAGATGGAGGATGCTCAGCAGACGAAACTGCACTTCTCAACTCTTGTTATTTTGGTTTTGAAGAAGATGCATCTACAACTCTATGGACTGTAAATACTGATTTTTACACATTCACTACAGAGAAGTATTGGGGTGGTGGAAATGCAGTTAAGATTTTTGTAGAAGAAGAAATAACAAGTGGTAGCAAGAATTTAACGCCAAAAGGTGCAGGTTTGCCAAATGTAGTGGTAACCGAAAATGTAGTAGTTGCTATGAAAGTATGGATTGATGAAGCAGCTACAATTGAAAAGATTGCAGCACCAATTAAATACGATACTGATGGTGCAAAAGTAGAATACATTGATATTACAGGTGTAGAAAAAGGGAAGTGGGTAACTATTTCTAAAGAATACGTAGTACCAATTGATGTAGACAGAGAAGAAGTAACTATTGCATGGATTGGACTAAGAATGAATGCAACAACAGGAGGTACAGGTATTATTTATTTAGATGATATTACTATTACTCCAGTGAGTGAATATGTTGCTGAATCGGACCAAACTGTTACATTTATAGTGAAAGATGAAGCCGATCAATCTATTGAAGGTGCATCAATTATTGTTGAAGGGTATGATGCATTAATCACAGATTTTGGAGGTGTTGCAAGTTTAACATCAACAAATATTCTTGATAAAACATTTACGGTGGTAAGCGATGGGTTTACTACTTATAATAGTACATTCTCTGTGAAAGGTGCTGATGTTACCACTCAAGTAGCATTATCAACGTATATTCCTCCTGTATTTACAGCATCTATTCTTGTGAAAGACGAAGAAGGTAAACCACTATCAGGTGTAGCTATTCTTGTAGGAGATAATAACGAAGTTTATACTACAGATGTGAGAGGTGCTATTATCCTTGAAGGTTTAAATGAAGGGGATGAAGTAGCTTACTCAATCGATTTAGTAGGTTATAATTCAGTTGCCGAGACGTTAATTATTGGTACAGAAGATTACAACGAGCAAGTTGATTTAGAAGTAGAATTAATTGCTCCAGAAGCAGCATTTGAAGTAAACAGAATGCAAGGAGAAAGTCCGTTGACTGTGAGCTTTACAGATATGTCTAGAAATGTTCCAACAGCATGGGCTTGGGATTTTGGTGATGGTAATACTTCAACAGATCAAAACCCATTCTATACCTATACAGTAGTTGGTACTTATTCGGTTAGCTTAACAGTAACAAATGCTGGTGGCGAAGATGCTATTACAAAAGAAGAATACATTGTAGTTGGTATTCCTCCAATTGCTGCATTTAGTGCAGATGTTACAGAAGGTAACGAAGGTTTAGCAGTTCAATTTACAGATGAATCTGAAAATATACCTACAGCATGGGCGTGGGACTTTGGAGATGATAATACATCTACCAGACAAAACCCACAACATGTATATCAAAATGCTGGTGTATATACTGTTTCTTTGTCTGTAACAAATGCAGATGGAACAAATATGCTGGTAATGGAAGATTACATTACAGTAATAGAAACACCTTCTCCAACTGCGACGTTTACTTTTGAAGTGGCAGATGCAAGTACACCTAAAGTAATTCAGTTTACAGATACTTCTTCTGATATGCCAACAACATGGGCATGGGATTTTGGTGATGAGAACACATCTACAGAACAAAACCCAGAGCATGAGTATGCAACTGCAGGAACGTATACAGTTACATTAATAGCTTCTAATGCTAATGGTGCTTCAACAACAACAATGCCTTTGGAAGTTACATCTAATGTAATTTCTTATGAGACTGTTTATGAAAATAATTTTGAAGAATTTTCAGAAGGAACATCAGTATTAAATGATGCTAGAGACAATGATAGAATGTTCCATTATTCTGCATTCCAACAACCTGATTTACCACGTACTTTAACAGTAAAAATAGTAGATGGTAACAAGTATATGGAATACAATGATGAAGGAGCAACAGCTTCTGCAAATGGTCAGATAAGAACCAATGCAATCATTAATTTTGTAGCAGGAACACAATACAAATTGACATTTAGATCAAGAGGTATTGCTATTCATTTCCCATTAATAATGGATACTGAATCAAATACTCCAAGAGAGAGAGGAGAGCAGTATAACCAAGGGAATACTACAGATTGGTATACACATACATTGGAATTTGTACCTGAAGAAGATTACACAGCAACAATTGCAATAGCAAGAAATTGGTACGGTACTTTAGATGTTGATGATATAAGTTTATCTATTGTTACAGAAGTTGAAGATGGGGAAGAAGAAGAAGAAACTGAAACAGCCCCTTTAGCACAGTTTACAGTCTCGTCATCATCTATTATGTTAGGTGAATCAGTTACATTTACAGACGGATCAACTGGAGAAGTAACAAGTTATGCATGGTCTTTTGGCGATGACAATACATCAGTAGTTCAAAACCCAACTCATACTTATGCATCCGCAGGTAGTTATACGGCAACATTAACTGTAACAAATTCAGCAGGTTCATCATCAGAATCAATGACAATAACGGTAGTTGAAGATGAGGAAGAAGAAGAAGAAACTGAAACAGCCCCTTTAGCACAGTTTACAGTCTCGTCATCATCTATTATGTTAGGTGAATCAGTTACATTTACAGACGGATCAACCGGAGAGGTAACAAGTTATGCATGGTCTTTTGGCGATGACAATACATCAGTAGCTCAAAATCCAACTCATACTTATGCATCCGCAGGTAGTTATACGGCAACATTAACTGTAACAAATTCAGCAGGTTCATCATCAGAATCAATGACAATAACTGTAGTTGAAGATGAGGAAGAAGAAGAAACTGAAACAGCCCCTTTAGCACAGTTTACAGTCTCATCATCATCTATTATGTTAGGTGAATCAGTTACATTTACAGACGGATCAACTGGAGAAGTAACAAGTTATGCATGGTCTTTTGGCGATGATAATACATCAGTAGCTCAAAACCCAACTCATACTTATGCATCCGCAGGTAGTTATACGGCAACATTAACTGTAACAAATTCAGCAGGTTCATCATCAGAATCAATGACAATAACGGTAGTTGAAGATGAGGAAGAAGAAACTGAAACAGCCCCTTTAGCACAGTTTACAGTCTCGTCATCATCTATTATGTTAGGTGAATCAGTTACATTTACAGACGGATCAACCGGAGAAGTAACAAGTTATACATGGTCTTTTGGCGATGATAATACATCAGTAGCTCAAAACCCAACTCATACTTATGCATCCGCAGGTAGTTATACGGCAACATTAACTGTAACAAATTCAGCAGGTTCATCATAAGAATCAATGACAATAACAGTAGTTGAAGATGAGGAAGAAGAAGAAGAAGAAACTGAAACAGTTCCTTTAGCACAGTTTACAGTCTCGTCATCATCTATTATGTTAGGTGAATCAGTTACATTTACAGACGGATCAACTGGAGAAGTAACAAGTTATGCATGGTCTTTTGGCGATGATAATACATCAGTAGCTCAAAATCCAACTCATACTTATGCATCCGCAGGTAGTTATACGGCAACATTAACTGTAACAAATTCAGCAGGTTCATCATCAGAATCAATGACAATAACGGTAGTTGAAGATGAGGAAGAAGAAACTGAAACAGCCCCTTTAGCACAGTTTACAGTCTCGTCATCATCTATAACATTAGGAGAGTCAGTTATATTTACAGACGGATCAACTGGAGAAGTAACAAGTTATGCATGGTCTTTTGGCGATGATAATACATCAGTAGCTCAAAACCCAACTCATACTTATGCATCCGCAGGTAGTTATACTGCAACATTAACTGTAACAAATTCAGCAGGTTCATCATCAGAATCAATGACAATAACGGTAGTTGAAGATGAGGAAGAAGAAACTGAAACAGCCCCTTTAGCACAGTTTACAGTCTCGTCATCATCTATTATGTTAGGTGAATCAGTTACATTTACAGACGGATCAACCGGAGAAGTAACAAGTTATGCATGGTCTTTTGGCGATGATAATACATCAGTAGCTCAAAACCCAACTCATACTTATGCATCTGCAGGTAGTTATACGGCAACATTAACTGTAACAAATTCAGCAGGTTCATCATCAGAATCAATGACAATAACTGTAGTTGAAGATACACCGACAAGTGTAGATGTTGAGCAATTAGCTATTTCAATTTATCCTAACCCAGCTACAGATGTTGTGAATGTAGTCGCGAATAATATTGTTAAGATTGCGATCTACAATACTTCAGGGCAGTTAGTTAAAATAGTAAACAAAAAAAATACAGCGACAAAAGTTTCTGTTAGTAAATTAAATAAAGGGATTTACATCTTTATGTTAACAACTAAAGAAGGAAAGTCAGTTACTAGAAAAGTACGAGTGAAATAATCTTAACACTTAAATAGTACCTTTATTAGTCCCAAGATGAAGTATAGAATTATGCTTCATCTTGGGACTTTTATCTTTTTAATAGGTTGATATGTTAACTACCACGTTGTAAATCGTCTAGTAAAATTATACTATTCAGAGAAGTAGAATGAAAGTAGGTATTTGATAGTTTTTAATCAGATAATGTATGTAATAGTCAGATAATAAGTCGTTTATAGAAGTGTAGATAGAATAATAGTAGTATAGATAGTAATTATATGGAAAAGAGCATTTCGAATGAAGTGCTCTTTTTTTATACCTTTTTAGAGATTTAATTGTTTTATTCTTATAAGTTCTCTAAATTATATGTTGTAAGTACACTTTTATAAGTGTTTACAAACTACTATCGGCTTTGGAATTTGATTTGTAACAATGAAATTATTATCTAAATTAACTACTGTACTACTACTTACTTTACTCATTCCTATCTTGAGTATGGGACAATTTCCCGAGAAAACTTCTTATAGTTTTGATCGGTTTAGTATTCAAGATGGATTATCCAATGTAAGTGTTCACTCTATCTACCAAGATAGCAAAGGCTTTATGTGGTTTGGCACCTTAATGGGTTTGAACCGTTATGATGGCTACAATTTTAAGATCTATAAAAACTCTACTAAAGATAATAATACACTTTTTTCTAATTACATAAATTGTATTACTGAAGATGGAGAGGAGAACTTGTGGGTAGGAGATGCCGGAGGTTTAAACGTTTACCATAGGGATAAAGATAACTTTGAAAGGATTCCTATTCCCGAGTTTGTTGGTTGTCGTGTTATTCAAAAACATGGTACTGATAAGCTATGGATTGGTTCTCTAAAAGGGTTCTTTTTATTCGATACAAAGAAGAAAGTCATAATAAAAAATATATCAGGAAAGTACATTAATCAGCTACTTGTAGATAATGAAAGTAACCTGTGGATGGGATCTGAAACAGATGGTATTTATTTAGCAAGTGAGAATGGAACAATCAATGCTATTTTTAAATCATCTAATAAAAAAGGAAGTTTACCAAATAATAATATTGAGGTAATCCATCAAGATTCAAAAGGAACAATTAGAGTGGGTACAGAAGGTGGTGGACTTTGTGTTTATAACCCAAAAAATAAAGAGTTTAAGCAAATAGCATTGCCAACAAACGTGGTATGGGATATACTGGAGGTGAATGATAAACTTTGGTTGTCAACACCAGAACATGGGGTCATAATTTTAGATCCCAAAACAAATTCCTTTGAGAGTATTACTAACAAAATCAACGACCCAAAAAGTATATCAGAAAACCATATTCTTACTTTCTTTAGAGATAAATCGGAGAATATTTGGCTAGGTGGTTTTCGAAAAGGCCTAAATTATTGGAACTCACAAACCAATGCGTTTAGTCTTGTTTCTAGTAACAGAGGTGGGTATGAATTGCTTACAAGTAATAATGTTATCTCTTTAGAAGAAGATGTAAATAATATTTATTTTGGTACCGATGGTGGAGGTCTTAATGTTCTTAATAAAAGAACTAAAAAGATGAAAGTGTTTAAACACAACCCTAATAATCCTAACTCTATTGGTTCAAATGCTATTCTTTCTATAACAAAAGGCCGAAATGGTTTCTATTGGATTGGTACTTGGGGCGGTGGACTAAATAAGTTTGACCCAAAGACTGAAACATTTACAAAGATTGTTAGAGACCCTAAGAACCCTAACACTTTACCTAACAATAATATTTGGAAAGGGTACGAGGATAGTAAAGGCAATTTTTGGATAATTGTACACAATATTGGTGTTTGTTTATTGGATTTAGAAACAGGAGATGTTACAAGAGAAGTACTTCCAATAAAGAAAGGAGAATCTATAGAAAGTTCTTTCAATATGTTTGAGAGTAGTGATGGTCATATGTTTTTTAATTCCTATTATGGTTTATATGTATATGATCTAAATACAGAGAAACTAAAGAAATACTATCCAGATGAGAAAGACCCAAATGCAATTGCAGGAGGAGTACCAAGTCAAGTATTTGAATCTTCTGATGGAGAACTTTGGGTAACGACATCGGGTGGTTTATCAAAATTTGATATTGCTACAGAAGAGTTTGTTTCTTATGGGGAACAGGAAGGTTTAGCCAGTGCAGAAATAACAGCTATTGCAGAAGATGAAGAAGGGTATTTATGGATATCAGCAAAAAATAATATTGCAAGGTTCGACCCAAAAAAGAAGGTATTTATTAATTATTTAGGTTCTGATTTATCGCAGGATGGAGAATTTAATAAAGGGTGTGCTTTCCGATTAAATTCTGGAGAAATATTATTTGGAAACAGTAGCGGTATCACATTATTTAATCCATTTGATGTAAGACAAAATTCTGTAGTTCCTCCAGTTGTATTTACAGATTTCCTACTCTTTAATAAAGAAGTAAAATTAGAAGAGGGTTCTCCATTAGAAAATGTAGTAGAAGAAACATCTGAGATTTCTTTAACGCACGAGCAGTCTGTTTTTACCATAGATTTTGCAGCATTAAATTATTACCATGCAGATAGAAACCAGTATAAATATAAACTGATAGGTTTTGATAAAGAATGGAGAGATGGTTCTAGAAGAAGTGCTACTTATACCAATCTTGATCCGGGTACTTATACCTTCCACGTTAAGGGTTCTAACAATCATAATATTTGGAATGAAAAAGGAGACAGTATTGTATTGAATATCCTTCCGCCTTGGTGGAAAACGTTATGGTTTAGGATCTTATTTATTGTAACTCTAATAGGTTTATTTGTTGCTTTTTATAAATACAGAACATTAAAATTAAAAAGAGAGCAAGTAAAACTTGAGTTCATTATTCAAGAAAGAACTGAAGAAGTAGTTGCACAAAACGAGGAGCTATCTGAACAACAAATTGCTATTACAACGCAAAATCAAGAGCTCCAAGAACAACAGAAAGAAATTACTGTGCAGAATGAAGAGTTGTTGCAACAACAAGAAGAAATTTTAGCACAAAGAAATTATATTGAGGATAAAAATAATCAGTTATTAGGACAGAATGATAAATTAAAATCTCAGCATCAGCACATCACAAATAGTGTACGTTATGCTAAGACGATACAGAGTGCTGTATTACCAAATAAGGAGTATTTATCAGAGTTGTTTGCAGAGCATTTTATTCTTTTTAAACCTAAAGATATTGTAGCTGGAGATTTTTATTGGGCCGGGGAAAACAACAATAGTAAATATATTGCAGCTATTGATTGCACAGGGCATGGTGTTCCTGGAGCCTTTATGAGTATGATTGGTAACGCATCTTTTAATTATTTAATTAATGAACTAAAGATTGATGATCCTAAAGATATTTTAGAAAGGTTACATCAAAGAGTTAGAGTTGCATTAAAACAAGATACGTCTAATAATACAGACGGTATGGATTTATGTCTTTGTAAAATTACTCCTAAAGATGACAACTCCTGTGAAGTAGTGTTTTCTGGAGCAAAAAGGCCTTTGTATTATTTTACTAAAGATGGTGTTTTACATCAGGTGGCTGGTAGTAAAAAAGCTATTGGCGGTATGCAGAGGAAAGGTAGAAAGTTTGAAAACAATACCTTAACAATAGAAAAAGGAACTATAATATACCTTACTACAGATGGGTATATGGATCAGAATAATAAAGGAAGAAAGAAAATTGGTAAGATCTTATTCGAGAAATTCTTAACAGGAATAGGTAGGTTACCAATGGATATTCAAAACGAACAATTAGAACGTCTATTGGCGTTACATCAAGAAGATGAATTGCAAAGAGATGATATAACTATACTAGGAATTAAAGTGTAGCTAATTGTTGTGGCTTCATGATAAAATAAAAGGGTTAACTGATAAGAGTTAGCTCTTTTGTTGTTTATAAGCCGAATTATTCAGCATATATATTTAAAGGATTTAATAAGATTATTTTTTATTGTGTATGATACTTCTTAATTTTCTATTGATTAAATAACTAAACCAAACAACAAAATTATGGGATATGGAATAATGCCTTATAGCATTGATTTAGGTTTTATTAAAACGTGTTATGGAGTAGAAGATGAAGGTGTAAAGAACCAACTTCTTCAAAAAACCTCGGCTAATCTTTCTTCTATTGATAGCCAACTAGAAGTAGAAGATGGTTGGGAACCTGCCCTTAATATAATGCAAGATTTCTTGAATGGAATTATAAAAGATGCAGGAGACGGAGCCAAGAATTGGTATGTATTAGAAGTACTCATTAAAACTTTAGGGGAAACTTGCAATAATAGTAATTGGTACCCTGCTGATATAGATCCGTTTTATAGTATTAAGGAATTTATGATGTATACTATTGATCTAGAACGGAAGATAAACCTTCCTATGACAATGGAATTTCCTGCAGTATTCACAATTTACAGAACTGACTTTTCTGCTGCTTTAGCTGCTATAAAGAATGCTGCTTTTGAAGAAAGTCAGATAAAGCAATTTGCAGATTGGATAGCATATTCTAACCAAAAGAAACAAGATTTAGTGCTGTTTTATTATTAAAATCTACACCAAATAAAAATTGAGGGAGTGTTATTTTAAATCAATAACCTCCCTTTATTGTGAAGCACAACCTTACCTCACTTTTTTAGTATTCCAACTATTAACATTGTAATAGATAAATTTGTACTTACCTGTTTTATCATTGTATTTAAGGCCATAAGACTTCTTTACTGGCGTTTTATACTGATAGATTGTACCTGCATTTGATTGATTGGTATTTACTTTATATTTCTTAATGCTAATAATAGTTTCAATGGTAGTATCTACTGGGACAGTCTCAACAGGTACTGCTTTTAAAGTACTATATGAATTATAAGATTGAGCATTAACTTCTGTAGTACTGTATAATAGTACTACTAATAACATGCTAAAAGCTACTGTTAATTTATTCATGATTTAATAGTTTAGTGATCTATCTTATAGGTTTATTTTTACTGATACTACTCTGAATAAACTACTTTACCATTAAATATAGTGGTAGTCACTTTTGTAGCTTTTATTTTTGTTTCGTCTATAGAAAATATATCTTGATTGATAAGAATTAGATCTGCTTTTTTACCTACTTCAATAGATCCCAAATCATTGGCTAAATTGAGCTGATAAGCAGCACTTGTAGTAAACGCTTTTACTGCATCTTGAATACTAAATTTCTGCTTTTCATCCGCTAATTTTTTATCACCACTATATTTGTTTTGACGAGTTATTGCTGTTTGGATATGTTCAAAAGGACTTAAACTATAAGAAGAAGGGTGATCAGTTCCAAAAGTAACATGACCGTTTTCTTCAAGAATTGGATTGTATCTCCATATTTTATTGAAACGTTCTTGGCCTAATGCAGAGAATGTGAAATCGTCGTAGGAGTGCCACAATGGGGTAGTATTAATTATGATATCATTCTCAAGAATTACTTGAAAATCTTCATCTCTTATTAGTTCTGCATGTGCAATAGTTAGTTTTACATCAGCACCTTGTTCTCTAATTTTCTGACTAGCAATTACTGCTTCATGAATAGCTCTAGGGCCTATGGCATGAAAGTGAATATCAAAATTATTTTGTGCTAAGTTTACTAATTCATTCTGAAATTCATTACCACTAAAAAAGAGATTTCCATTAGTATTAGTCCCAATATAAGGTTGATCTAAAGCAGCATTGTATCCCTCCATAGTACCATCCATAAATACTTTTATTGTATTAATGTTGAAGAGTTCAGTGTTGTGTTTTTTTAAGTTTGATGTATTTACTTTTGCCGTTTTAAGTTCTTCTAAATCTGATGTTAAGTAAGAAGCTTCAACTCTCATTGTAATGCCATTTGAGATTTTAGCTAACCTACCGAATAAAACATCTGATACATCATTGTTTCCTGCAGTAGCATCAAAAACGGTTGTATACCCAAGACTATTATATTCTTTTGATAATGCTTTAAACCGATCATCAAATTCGGGTAGATTTTCTTTAATTTTTAAAACTTTACCTATAGCATAATAATAGGCTTTTGCCTCTACAATTACTCCAGAATATTTCCCATCAACGTTCTTTTCGAAATAACTATTTTCAGAAAACTCAGTCGTTTCAAGATCATCCAATAAAGCAATGCCTTTACTGTTTATCCATCCACCATGCCCGTCAGTTTCTACTAAAACAATTGGGGTATTTGGTGCAATCTCATCAAGTTTAGAAATATCAAAATTAGGGTCGTTATAAGCAAATCCGCCCACTCCAATTATAGTTTTATTATTCGGATGTGTATCAATATAGATTTTTAATTCTTTTAATAACTTTTCCATTTTATACCCTTTCACTTCTAAATCGAAAGAAGCTAAAGAAATAGGGTGGGTGTGTGCATCAATAAAGCCAGGAAGTACTACTTGATTATGTGCATCAATTACCTTCGTTTTTCTATTAATATATCCATCTATTTTATCTTGTTTCCCAACATAAATAATTTCCTCGCCTCGTAATGCAATACATTCTGCAATAGTATTTTTACTATCCATAGTATGTACAATAGCATTTTTAATCACTATGGTTGCTTTGGGCTTCTTTTTATCTTTTGCAAATGGAAAAACAAATAATAAAGATAGGAGAAATAAGATAGATTTGATCATGGATTATATATTAGTAGGTTTATTTATAACGAGACAATTTAGAGAGTTATACATGTCAAATTATTACGTTATCAATTGATAATACATGGAAAGTAAATAGATTTTACGATTGATATTAATAATTCAACCCCTTGATCAAAACTATAATTTAATCAAGGGGTTGAGTTTTTAGACTACACTATTTTGGTTATTCTTTAAAACCCCATTTTGTCCAATTTTCATTTACTTTTGCTTTAATTGGGTCAGGGTAATTTTCATCAAAAGATAATACCCTTCTTTTAGGTAAGCCGACTCTATCTTGTAATGGCAAACAGCTATAAATTGCTAAACCACCTTCACCATGTATTTTTTCATTAGCTGCATGATAATTTTCTGTTCCAGCACCCATCTTGTGGATATCTTCAAAAAAGTATGTTCCAAGTTTAGGATGGTTTCTTGTTGCCAAAGCCCAAGTTACATCTCTTAAACTTGACGGGTCGATATCTTCTCCTACAACTACAAGTTTTGCAGAACTTCCTACATGTTGATTCCAGAAAGTATCACCAATAAGTCGAATGAACGCATCGGTTGTTAAACCTGTTGTTTTATGCCAATCATCTTTTACTCTAATTACTAGCCAATGGTTGGCAGATTCGAACAAGATCATAGCATCAATTACGGGTAGTTCTGCTTTTTTAAATGCAGTAACAACATCAGATGCTCTAAAGAAACTCATACTAACGTGCGAACTATCAATAGGAACCCCAGGTAAACAGATTGGTAAGATTGGATTATTTCTAAATGTAATTGCTGTAATAACTTGTCTAGGAGTTTTGTTTACTTCATCTGGAAGGTAACCAGGGTATTCACCAAATGGTCCTTCTGCTTCGAATTGATCTTTACATACATACCCTTCTATAATTATTTCGGCATCAGCAGGAACTAACAAGTCATTCGTTTCACATTTTACAAGTTCAATAGAACTATCTAATAATTTACTCGACTGGTCGTACTCATCAACCCAATCTGGACATCTTGCACCTGCTTGAGTAGTAACGGCAGGGTTAACTCCTAACGCCAATGCCCAAGGCGTATCTTTTCCTTCCTTGGTCCACATCTGATGAATCATGCCATTGTGTTGAGCAGGAATCCATAAACCTGTCATTGTATTTTTATCCAAAATCATGGCCCTGTTTGTAGACCAATTTGTCCATTTACCATCAGGAGTTTGAACAATGTTAAGTCCAGCTGTTTGAATATATCTTCCACCGTCACCATCATGACCTAACGGAGCCGGAAATTTTTCAAGGTCAATATCATCACCTAGCCAAATATTTTCTTTACAAGGGGCTGTTTTGTTATCAAGAATAATAGGATCGTGTACTTCACCAGTAGCAATTGCATCAAGGTATCCTTTCTGAATATCCATTAAACCTGATTCTGGAGGCATGCCTAACATTACTGCAAGTCTTGCCCAAGGAGCTTTTGGATTTCCACTTTTTCCCATTCCAAAATCTGCAGCTCTAAAGCCTTCAGGGCATCCTTTTATTCTTATTAAAGAATACCGCAGGAGAAAGTGTTTCATTTGCTTTACGATAGATAGCACCCATCTCTAGATACCAATCCACTTCATCATCAATTTCATTTAGTTCCCCCATTTCTTTAAGGGTTTTTAAATAGTCTCTGTAGGTAGTTGGTATTTTAGATCTGTCTAATTTTGCCATAATAATTTAAGGGTATGAGGGTTATTAATTTTAATTTTTATGATCGATTATTGGGACCTTCCCATCTTTTTAATATTCCTGCGTCAATATCAAACAGGTCTAGTGTTCTACCTATTGTATGATTTATCAAGTCATCAATAGTTTTTGGTTCTGAGTAAAATGCGGGCATTGGAGGAGAGATGATTGCTCCAAGTTGAGCGGCTTCGTAAAGAAGTTTACAATGGCCAACATGTAGCGGTACTTCTCTTGGCATAAGTACTAATTTTCGTCGGTCTTTTAGTATAACATCAGCAGCTCTAATAATTAAACTATCTGCATAAGAATGGACTATTGCAGATAATGTTTTCATAGAACATGGTGCCACAATCATTCCATCTGTTTTAAAAGAGCCACTAGATATAGGTGCTGCTTGGTCTTTATATTTGTGAACAACATCTGCTAAAGCTTCAACATCTTTAAAATTATAATCTGTTTCTATTTCTATATTAATTCTTGCAGAAGGGCTTAAGATTAGATGAGTTTCTATGTTATCTATTAATTTTAAGACCTCTAATAGTCGAATACCATAGATTACACCAGATGCACCAGTGATTCCTATTATTAATTTTTTTTTATCCAATTAATTCATTTTTCCATGAGAGATAAGAAATATTTATACCGTCTGGGTCAATAACTTGAAAAAGCGTAGCGTTCCACGAAGTACTAACGGGAGGTGTTAAAGCAATGTCCTTTAATCGTTCATAAGATTCTTCTATTTTATCAACTTCAATAACAAGGTGAAACCGATCTCCTGGTTTAAAAAGTTCTAGTTTTTCTTTTTTGATAGAATTATCAAGAATCTCTAATTTAAGGTCATCCATTTTAAAACGTGTTCCTCGTGCATTATGCCTATCCCATTTTTCAATAATAGGAAAGGCTAATTTTTGTTGATAAAAACGGATAACTTCATCATAGTTATCAGTTACTAAAGCAAAATAACTCATACTTTAATCAACTATTATTTTACATTTTGGTAGCACTTGATTCTTTAAAAGAGCAAGACTATTATTCCAAGCTGTTTTTTCATCTTTCGAATCATAAGAAGTCATTATTATATAACCAAAACCTCCTACATCATCATATAATTTGTTGATTTTATTTGCCACAGTATCTGGAGATCCTGTTATCCATAAATGTTCCGCAATATAGTCTAAGGTAATCTCCTCATCTTTCATGTTAGGGTCTATTTTTAGTAGCGGACCTAAACCTAAACCAAGGTAAATTGGGAGTAAAAACTCTCTCCAACATCTACCCATCATACCCTTTTTAGCTAAAGAAAGCGCTTCCTCATCTGTTGCTGCTACATAAATATCTTTAATTATTCTCCATTCCGACCTCTTTGGTGTCAAGCCACTTTTTTGTGCTCCTTTTTCTACAGCATCCCAATGTTGCTTTACAATTTCGTTATTAGGAGAAACCCCTAAACTGACAGGTAAATATCCTTTTTCGCCACATAGCTCATGGTTTGCAGAATTAGGTGTTAAACCAGCAATAGCTATTGGAGGGTGGGGAAGCTGATAAGGTTTTAAATGAAACCCTAGCTCTGAAAATTGTGTTTTTCCTTCTCCAGCATTAAAATATTCTCCATTAAAGTTCTGAGGTCCATTTAACCATAAATCAGTCATTATTTTGATACTCTCAAAAGTCATCGACCTATTGCTCCCTTTGGCAAGTTTATCTATACCAAAAATATTATGATCTGAAGGTAATGCACTTATTCCTACTCCAAGCTGATATCTCCCTTTGGCCATATGATCGAGATAAGCCACTCGGTGTGCTAATTCTACAGGATTATGGTAAGGTAAAAGGTGTCCAAGTGGACCAAGTTTCATGTGTTTGGTTTTTAATAACGCTTGCGCTATCAATAAGTCGGGTGCAGGGCATGGTTCCCAATTCGACGTAAAGTGTTCACCTATCCAACTTTCCTCGTAGCCCAATTTATCCATGTATTCAATTTCTTGTAAATCTTCTTGAATACCGTCATAATACGCTCTTTCGGGAGGGTGATTAGGCATTATAAAGCTTCCTAATTTCATTTTTAGTAGTATTGGTTAATTTTTGTTTTGATGGCTATATAAATGTTTTTATAAACTAGGTGGAATATTATTCTCTTAGTTTATTGATTTTCTTAATTACTTTTCTGTTTTGTAAGATAGGTTTCTATATCTAAAACCCTACTTATGTATTAAGCTTTTGGATACTGATATCGTTTTGTATTTAGTCTACATACATAACTATTCTAAGAATATTTTTCATTCTATTTCACTAAGTATTTTAAAGTATAGTTTTTTGTTTTTTTTACTTAAAATTTAACTAAAAAAAATTACTAAGCTAGTATTTTTTTGATGATATGATAAAATGATAACCAAGTAAAATGGATGTTATTTGTATTTAGTTATTAATAATAATAGCTCCATTTTTACCAATATCCCCATATTTATCAATTGCTTCCGCAACCGGTAAAATATTTATGGATTCAATATCTTGAGCATCGATTCCCTCCAAGGTTTTTATTTTTTTGTTATCTAGTAAATACAAAGGTTCTTTAGTATAATGATTAGTAGCTTTACTAAACGAGATTTCTTTAGTAGAAGTCTTCTTTTCTTGAGGAGGTTGATTATACCTTCCCATAAATACTATTGATTGCGTTTTATTATCCAAAATAAAAAATATAAATGGATGGTTTGCGTTAAAATCAATCACGTGTGGTACCCCTGTAATTATTGTTTTCATTGCTGTAGCTGCAATAGCAACTGTTCCTTTTGCATTAAGTTCTAAAAGGCTTTTATGTTTAATGTTTACACTATTTAGAGCTTGATTTTTAATGATTTAAAAATCGGAATAGCTGTTTAAATCAGAAAATAATTCTGTTTCTTCTAAATTATAATCACCTGTTAATTTTATCTTAGGTAGAGATAACTTTTTTTTGTTTCAAAAGTCATGTTATCTAATAATTTATAGATAAATTGATGGCTTAATTTATTTTCAATTTCTTTATAACCATTAAGTTGTAAAGGGAGGATTACACAAAACGAAAGTCCTGAATCTTTATATGGTTTAGTTATAAATTGGAGTTCTTCATTAGCATAATATTGTAGTCCTTCTTTAGTATTTAAAAAGTCGATTTTATAGTTTTCATTTTCATTCTTAAAGAAGGTAGAAATGGTAGTGTTTTTATTGTTGAATTGTTTTTTCCATTGTCCATTAAAGTATACTGTGTTTAGAAAAATAGCTTTATTTAGTGAATCGATATCATTTGGACTAAGAAGTTTATTTATTTTCTGATTTGTATTTTCAGCAGCCCATTGGTTTATAATTGCAATCGCAGAGTTGGGATTTTCAAAATCAATAGTTTCTAAAGCTACATCATATTTAGCTGTTATTGTTTTCTTGTATTTTTCATCAAATTTATATTTTTTATCTAGCCAAATAGAGTTTTCAATTTTAACTTCTGCTATTTCTGTATTATCAATAAATTTGGGAATGGACTTGTTCTTTATATAAAGTATTTGCTCTAGTTTCTCTTTCGTTTTTCCATTAGCTCCTTCATGAACTAATAATAAAGTAGAATAGATACTGTAAGGTGAAAAAAAGATGTTGTTGCTATCCGATTAATATCATTATATACATCAAAGGAGAACGAATTTAAGGGGTTATTTAGATTGCTTTCTTGTGCATTACTATTCGTTAAAGTTGGAATAAGTAAGTAAAGAAAAATGAGATGTTTGGTAGTGCTTTTCATTATGTAAATTAGTTAAGGTTAAAGAGTATAGTAGTATTGACATTAATAAGAATAAAAAGGTTGTTTTTTTTAGGGGGGTGGATGAGTCTAAGTCAGTCTACCTTATACAGAAAGATAAAAAGTAGTACAAATAATACTATTGTAGGTTTTATTCGATCTATTCGATTAAAAAAAGCAGCAAATTTATTGCTATCAACCCCTTATAGCTTAAAGGAAATTATTGATCTTGTAGGTATAAATGATACACGCTATTTTATAAAGGAATTTAAGAAACAGTATAAAGTAGAACCATCAGAATATAGAGTTAAAGCCGTAATTTAGACACTTTTAATAATAATTTTTTAGCGGGAATACACTTCTCGCTGTTGTTTTCTACTGATAATTTCACGTCTTCATTTCAACAAAATTTCACTTTATTTTTCTACTATATTGAATTTGCATGATCTATTGACTAGGGTTTTAGAAATAAATATGTTTTATGTTATAGTAACACTGCAGTTGTGGGCATTGTTATTTGTTTGATATTCAAAATGATAATTTTTAATTTCTCGTTTTTAACATAAATAAGCTGTTTTATGAACACATTTTTAATTTTAACTAATATTCATCAATTAGTATTCATTTAATAAAATATTTTTTATTAAATTTGATTCCGAACAACAACATTTCCTTAAATAGAAACTATAACTTATTTTAAATAACAAACTATGAGAAATTTTCTGTCAACTCCGCTAACATTTTTAATTCTTACTATTCTAATACCTGTGCTTTTTATGCTTTTATTGGTAATGGTAGATACAGCTAAAAACATTAGTTTTACACTAAAGAATCGAATGAAAAGAATGTTTTAAGACATGTACAGACCTGTAAAGGTTTTGTATTTTGTTAACAATGAAACGACTAGAAAGAGTACCAGAAATGGGCTCTTTTTTTATCTAAGAACCAAAAAAAGGACAAAGTAAAAGTACCTTGCCCTTAGTAAAAATTTTGAATACTAGTTTAGTTATTACGATTATAAATTATCTGACTTTATTTTATCATACTCAGGGTTTATACAACGGTCTCCGTAACGTTCATAAATGGCTTGTAATTGCTCTTTACTTTCAGGGTATTGCCCTTTGTCGTCTGTTTCTTTAATCCAGTTATTTAACGTTAATCTGAGTGCATCTAACTCCTTTTTATAAGAAGGATTCTCAGCTAAATTATGCAATTCATTAGGGTCTTTCTTAAGATCATATAATTCCTCAGGAGGCCTAACATCAGAAAGCCATTCATTAGCAAATGGAACGCCATCTTTATATGCTTTCATGAATGCTTTAAAAGTTGGTTTATGCGATCGGTATTGCAATTGCATTAACGGTCTATCGGTCATGAAATTCTTTATATATTTAAACTGATTTGTTCTTACAGCTCTAATTCTATCAATTGTAAAATCACATCTATCTCTAGCAGCAATGATGTAATCTCTATGGTAACCATTTTCAAAAAGATCTTTACTTTCCATATAATCAGGTACTTTAATATTCGCTAGGTTTAAAGTAGTGGCTGTTAGATCTAGCAAACTGATTAAATCTTCTCGAATACCTTTTTGTTGTAAAAGCAATGGATTTCCAGGAGCAGAAAATAGCATTGGCATATGTAAACCGCCATCGTATAAAAACTGTTTATCACGCAGTAATTTATACCCATTATCAGAGAAAAATACAATAATTGTATTATCGTACAGACCATCTTTTTTTAGTTGTTCTATAATCTCTCCAATTTCATTATCAGTAACCTTAATTTGGTTATAATGGTCTGCAATTTCTTTTCTTACAGAAGGAATATCTGGGTAGTAAGGTTGCACTTTTACGTCTTCCGGATTGACTAAAATGGAAGGCTTTTTCTTGTTTTTTCCACCATACAATTCTATTACTCCAAAAAATGCTTGCCCTTCTTTTCTATCGTTCCAATTACCAGTACCTGTTTTACCAAAATGTTTTTTCTCTGTATAAGTTCCTGTCCAGTAATTGTCCCAATTGTAACTCCAATTAAAATCATCTTTACCAGTACTAAAAGTATGGTAGCCATGTTCTTTAAATAATTGCGGAACTACTTTTACATAATCCGGTAAAGGAGTATTTACTGTTCGTCCAGTTCTGTGGTTATGCATACCAATAGTAGTTGGCATTGCACCTGTAAAAATTCCAGATCGGGCAGGAGAACATACAGGAGACATAGAATAACAATTTGTGAAAGTGACTCCATTTTCTGCAAGTAAATCAATATTAGGAGTTGTAATGGTAGAGTCGCCATATATAGGCATCCAAGGATCAATATCTTCTCCAAAGAGCCATAATATATTTACCTGTTTCTGCTCTTTTTGTTGTTGAATGGAAGAACAGCTTAGGCTAATAATTAAAAGTACTACTATAGTTGATAGTTGTTTCATTTCAAATGTTGATTTTAATAATTATAGGAACGTCACAAAATTCCCAGAATGGAGTAGTGTAAACTTAAAATAGTTGTACTACACACCAACAAATATTGATAAAAATAACCTAGTAGAGGATTGTAAGCGTTTTTAGTTTGTCTGTTACAGTTAATTTATAATGATAAACTATTTTTACTTCATTTCTATTAAACAGTGAATTGAGAGTTTAAAGGCTGTTTTTCTACAACAAAAAGTTTTATTCGTAGCATAAAAACATTGTTGTACTTTTAAAAACACAACTTTTACTTAAAGACACATTGTCTAGTGAATAGTTTCTCACATTTGTAGTTTATTAAGTACATCAGTAAGGCGTAATAATCTGATCTGAATGTAAGCCAACACATACAGTATAAGAAACGATTGAAAAGATGAAACAATTATTACTATATATATTACTTCTTACAACTATTAGTTTAACAGCTTCTTTTAGTGTAGTTGCTGGTGAAAAAGTATCCTTTAATAAAGAATGGAAATTTATTAAAGAAACGAGTACACTAGACTATAAAACAGTTAGTAATTTATCTTTCGATGCAACGAATTGGGAAGCTGTAACATTACCACATACTGCTAATATTGAACCTTTGGTAGTAAACAATCAATGGCAAGGAATAGCGTGGTATAGAAAAACTTTTTCTTTTGATGAAACAAAGAAGGATAAGAAGTTTTTTGTTGAGTTTGAAGGTGCAATGAATAGTGCAGAAGTTTGGGTAAATGGTCAGTTTGTGAAAAAACATATTGGGGGTTACCTGCCGTTTGTATTTGATATATCACCGTACATTACTTTTGGAAAAGAGAATTGTATTGTAGTTAGGTTAGATAATAATGATAGTGCAGTAACAGGACCTAAGCCATTAAAAATTCTTGATTTTAATACTTTTGGAGGCCTGTACAGAAATGCATGGTTAATGATAAAAGAACCTTTGCATATCACGAATGCTATTTTAGAAAATAAAGTAGCAGGAGGAGGTATTTTTGTTACCTATCCAGAAGTAAGTGATAAAAAGGCGGTTATTGCTATTCAAACTGACATTAAAAATCAATATAATTCGTCTAAAAATATTACGATTGTACAGGAATTACGCTTTAAAAATAAGCTTGTAAGTAGAATAAAAAGTGAACTTATTCTTGTAAAAAGTAACGAAAGCCATACCAGTCAACAATCCATTACTTTAAAGAACCCGAAGTTATGGAATACCAACACTCCACACCTTTATACACTGATTACTAAAGTGATGGATGGAAAAAAAAGTATTGATAAGGAGGTTACAAAGATAGGTATCAAGCATATTGGCTTTGCAGGGAGAGATTTCTATTTAAATGGTGAAAAACGTTATTTAAGAGGAGTAAATAGACATCAAGAGTATCCGTATATTGGTTACGCTTTGTCTAAAAATGCAGAAGTTAGAGATGCAATAAAGATTAAAAATGCAGGATTTGATGTGGTAAGATTATCACATTATCCACATTCTCCATCGTTTATGGATGCCTGCGATTCTCTTGGCTTATTAACATTAGATGCTATTTTAGGTTGGCAGTATTATAAACCAACTACTGAATTTAGAAATCAGATTTTTCAGACTGCAAGAGATTTAATTCGAAGAGATAGAAACCATGCTAGCGTAATTGCTTGGGAAGTATCTTTAAACGAAACGAAAATGCCCTTGGAATTTAGGCAAAAACTGTCTACAATTGCCCACGAAGAGTATCCTACAAAACAGAGCTTCTCGGCAGGATGGATGAATGAAGGTTATGATATCTATTTACAAGCAAGACAACATAGAATTTTACATCCTGAAGCAAGAGAAGAGTGGAAAGGTCCTTACTTTGTTTCTGAATATGGAGATTGGGAATATTACTCTAAAAATGCGGGTTTAAATCAGCATCAATTAGATAAAACTACACGCTACGAAACATCGAGTAGACAAGCTAGGGGCTTCGGAGAAAAACGGTTACTTATGCAAGCATATAATGTGCAAGAGGCACTAAATGATAATTTAAGTACAGAAGCATTTGGCGATGGTTATTGGGTAATGTTTGACTACAACCGCGGATATCATGATGACTTAGAATTATCGGGTATTTCAGATCTTTTTAGAATAGAGAAGTTTGCGTATTATTTTTATCAATCGCAACGTACGCCAACCAAACAAATTCCAGTTACTTTAAAAATAGCTTCTTATTGGACAGATAAATCACCTTTGTCTGTAAAAGTATATAGTAATTGTGATGAGGTGGCCTTCTATCTTAATAATAAGTTAGTGGCAAAACAGAAGCCAGATCAAGATAAAAAGGCCATTAATTTACCTCATCCTCCGTTTACTTTTCAATTAAATAAATTTGAAAAAGGGACTTTGAAAGCCATAGGATATATTGATGGTAAAGTGGTAGAAACAGCTATAGTAAAAACACCTGAAAGTGTAGATCATTTGGTGATAGAAATTGATGAAAGTGAAGTTCCATTAGCTAAAAACACCAAAGATGTTGTGTTTGCCTATATCAAAGTGGTTGATAAAAACGGGACTTTAGTACCCAATTACAATAAAGAAATTGAGTTGAAAATAAAGGGAAATATCTCTTTAATGAACAAAAATGGAATAATTACTGAAGCTGGTATTGGAACAGCTGTCTTACAATTTCAGTCTCTAAAAGAGGGTTTACAACTACAAGCAACATCAGATAATGGGAGGTTAAAAGGTAGTTATCAATTGGATGTTAAGTAATTTAAGATTAATAGAATAATGATGAATTTTAAATATATCACTGTAATACTCGTGTTTTTTATGCTTAATATTTCGAATGCAGAAGAGGTAATTCACCTTAAAGCAGAAGAAGGAAAAGACATGACAATGACTTTACGAGCGGCATTAGAAAATGTAAAAGATAAGTCTGTAAAAGTAGTGTTAGACAATGCAACCTATTTATTTAAACCAAATTTTGCATACGAAAAATATAGCTTTATTACGAACCACAGAAATGGATTGAAAAAGATTGCGTTCCCATTCCAAAATTTTGAAAACGTAGTAATTGAGGGAAATGGTGCAGCATTAGTTTTCCACGGACAAATTCTTCCATTTCTGTTTGATCATTGTTCTGCAGTTAGTGTAAATAATTTAACGATTGATTGGGACATCCCTTTTACAATTCAAGGTAAGGTGATGGCATCAGATAAAAAGGCACAATGGGTAGATATTAAAATGGCACAAAAAGGGTATTCTTGGAAACTCAAAAAAGGCGTGATAACCTTCCCAAATATTGATGGTTATCATTACACGGGGTTAGGAAATACACTTACATTCGATGAAGAGACAAAAGCAGTGGCTCATGGTGCATTGGATGAATCTTATAGACCTGAAAAAGTTGAAAAAAGAGAAGATGGTATTTATCGTTTCTATGGTAAAATGAGAAGATATCCAGCAGATGGAGAATTGATTAACTTTAAAGGACCACACGAAGAAAATAGATATGCTCCAGCATTCCATGTGATCTCTTCTGCTAATGTTGTTTTTGATAAAGTAGTTGTTCACCATGCTTTAGGAATGGGTTTTTTAGCAGAGCGATCTGAAAATATTACAATTAAGAATAGTGGTGTTTATGTAGAAAAAGATAGCGATAGACTTATTTCTTCAACAGCAGATGCAACACACTTTTGTAATGTAAAAGGCAAGGTTTTAATAGAAAATTGTCGTTTTGAAAACATGCTAGATGATGGTACAAACGTTCATGGAACTTATGTAACCATAAATAAAGTAATTGATAAGCATAGTGTAATTATTAAATTGGAACATTTTCAGCAATTAGGCTTTGAGTTTGCTGGCAGCGGAGATGAAATTTGGCTAATTCAGGCTCCAAATCCTGACAGAGGGGAAGTGCTTACGGTTAAATCAGTGGATAGTATTAATGATCGTTTCTCTAAAATTACGTTTAATGAAGTGCTTCCATCATCACTAAAAATTAATGATATTCTTGAGAATAAGACATGGAACCCAACTTTTACAATGCGTGGGTGTACCATTCAAAACCATAGAGCAAGAAATATAATTTTAAAGACTCCGTTGGAAATTATCATCGAAGATAACTTTCTTTCGTCAAGTATGTCATCAATATTATTTAGAGGAGAATCGTTTTTTTGGTTTGAATCTGGACAGGTTGGAGATGTGTTAATTCAGAATAATACGTTCTATAATTGTGCAACAAGTGGAGTAGAACATGCTGTAATGTATGTAACGCCAAGGTTAGGAAAAGCATTTGATAAAACCGCTATTTACGATAGGAACATTAGGTTTGTCAATAATAAAATAAATACGTTTGATAATAGAATAGTTTGGGCATACAATACAAGTAATCTTTTAATTGAAGGAAATCAGATTATTCAGAATACTCAAAAAGTGCAATTATTTTCAGAAGCACCTATGTTCGAATTTGTAAACTGTTCAGATATTTCGATTAAAAAGAATACCTATTCTGGTAATACAACTTTAGGAATTAAAACAGATAAGAAATCAAAAGAAACAATTGAGATACGAAAGAATACAGCGATTGAAATGATGGAGTAACTACTTATTTATATATTTCAAAAATACCTTATGGGATTTTGATGATGTGAATTACTTATTGCGATAGAGAATTGATGGCTCAGAAAATCAATTCAGGACACAGTTTTTTATGATGCTAAAAGAGAGGATTGTTTTTATTACTGAGAATTAATTACAATACCCTTCCTCAATTTTAGCATCATTTTTAATTAAAAGAGTGTGATAAAGTCTAAAAACAAACGTTTTTAAATTTAAATAAGTTTGTGATTGAGTTTGATAATCCACAATTTACGGGTCTAAAAACCTATTTTTCACTCATTTATAAAAACCTAAAATAAGATGTCAGGAGAAACTAATCTATCTAAATTAATACAAGGAATGACTCCTAAATTAAATGAAGGAGAATATGTATTTACCACCTTAATAGACGTTGATAGTATTGACCGAAAAGAGACTATTTGTGAGTTTAAAGAAGAAGAAGGAACAACTATAGTTATCGAAAAAGGTAAGGCAGATAAACTTAATTTAAAGTATGATTATATAGCCTCTTGGATAACACTAACAATACATTCATCACTTGATGCAGTGGGTTTAACGGCTCTTTTTTCAACGGAGTTGGCTAATAATCAAATCAGTTGTAATGTAATAGCAGGGTACTATCACGATCATATTTTTGTTGATAAGAAAGATGCAAAAAAAGCAATAAGTGTATTGACTGAACTGTCTAAAAATCAATAAGATATATCGTTAAAATTGATGTTGTTTTTAATTTAAAATACCTTATTACCTACTTTCATATCAACCAAATTTAATTGAGTTCTTGTTAAAAAAAACTTGAATAAATTAATGATTGGAAGGATGTGTGAAAATATGTTTTCAACTTAAATTAAGAAGGAAGACCGGTAATTTAATCAACTTAAAACAACATCATTTATACGTAAAGTAACTTAATTAGTAAGTGTCTCATATACTTTTGTTTTGAATGAAATGTATGATAAACATTTATTTATGTTTTCTCTAAAAGATATCGAATTGACTGATCAACAATAAGAAACTTTTAGAAGCATCTATTAAATGGAATGAACACTAGTGAATCTATACTATCAGCATTGATGATAGATTCATTGTTAAACAAATTACTATGAAAATTAAGAATTATTACTTTAAAATGGAGGTCTTAAAAAAGGCTCTCTTAATCTCAACTATTTTTCTATGCTCTCAATTTGATAGTATTGCACAAAGTACTATTGGAACTCACAAAGCAACTATTGGAACAAGAAACCTTACTTTCTTTGTAAACCGTGTAAAGGTAAAAGACACAGCTATTTTTAGAAACGGTCAAGCTACTGCAAAGCAAGTAAATGATGAAATTGAACGTCTTTCTGCATTGGGTGGAGGGGTTGTTAAATTTTTATCGGGTACGTATACTTTAGGTCAAATTCATCTTAAATCTAATATTAGAATTGAAGTAGAAAGCAATGTAACGTTTAAAATTGATCGTTCAAATGGTAATAGTACGTTATTTAATTTAGGGCGTATTACAAATAAAAGTCAAGAGCAAATTTCGAATATAGAAATTGTAGGAGCAGCAGATAATCCAAACTCTTGGTTTACTATTGATCTAGGAAATTTTAACCCTCTTGCAGATGCTACACCATTTAAAGTTGGCTATGTTAAGAACTTTGCACTTTCTCGTTTTATTATTAAAGATAATTATACATTAAACCCTTCTGTATTTTTAGTTGCAGATAGTAGGTATTTAGGTAAAATTGATGGTCGACACACTTATGATTTAGAAACGTTTAACCGTATTCCAATGCAAGGTGTTGTAAAGAATGCAAAAGCAACAAAAATAGGTACAGGTTATGCACTTGTTCAGCCTTTTAGCGGCAAACGGATTTACATGGAAAACTTGTCAGGAAACCAAGGAATTACAGTACGTCTTGAGCCGGGCAGTGGTAAAGCTAAGGATGATCTTAATTTAACGAAGAGTAAAAAAATGGGCTCAATAGATGATATATACATCAAAAATGTATCAAATGAGTTGGGTTTTACTGCTTTGTTTATTAAGCCACATGCTAAAATTTGTAGCAACATTTATGCAACTGGATTATCAGCAAAAAATAGTTTGTCGGCTGTGTATATCGCTTCAGCAAGTTTAACACCTTTAGGTAGAAGGGGAAAGTTTATTAATACAAAAATTGAAAATATCTCGTTTACTCAAACTATAGAAAATAAAGTGACAGCAGGTACAAACCCTTTAAAGGTAGAAAATTACCCTGCAGATAGTGGTTTAGAAGGTCTACGTTTTATGACTGAATTGCATAGAACGAAATTAATTGCAGTAAGGAATTCTATGTCGCCCAAACCAGGAGTAGTTTCTTTGGTTACTAAAGATGCAGGAGGTCAGCGTTATAAAACACATCCGATTGCACCAGTTGTTTACACAGCAAAATATTCTGCAACATCAGTGGGATCAACACTTGGTAGGTACAATGTAGACTTACCTTCTAATAACGAAATTAAGGTGTTAGGAGGAGTATATACAGGTGCTAAAGTTGTGTATAGAAACGAAGCAAAAGTAATGATTAATGGTACAGCAGATACTGACTACATTCTTAAATAACCCTTACTAAAAGACAAAGAAATGAAAAAAATATTTATCGTATTAGTGTACTTAACATGTGCAAGTGCTTCTGTAGCACAAATAGATACATCAAATTATACAACAGAGCTTCTTTCTTCTGCTAATTACTTGGTAGGTACGCCTTATGAGGTTATGGAAGATGGAATGGTATCATCAATTAACATAATTGGAAACAGTAAGGGTACTAAGGTTAGAATGGCTATTTATTCAGATGTAGACAATGCTCCAGATGAATTAATTGCAGTAAGTGAAGTGAATAAGCTTGGAAAAGGGTTGACTTCTGTTGCAATTGAGCCTATAGCATTAGAAGCGGGTAACTATTGGATTATGGCTATTTACAAATCTACAGGTAAGCATTTACTAGGTAATACTAAAGATGTAAATTCAGATGTATTTTATGCTGCAGTAGATTTTGAAAGTGAATTGCCATTGAATGCTCAAAACTTTGAGAACTATCAAGGACATGCTTTTCCCTTCTTCTTAGATTTTAAAATAGAAGAAAAGGAGACAAGTTTAGCAATCTATCCCAACCCAACGGTTGATTTTGTAAAAATAGAACATCATATAGAAAACTATGAAGTGCGTATTTTTGATCTTACAGGGGTCGAAATTAAAGCGATTCATTCAGATAGTAAAACATTGGAAGTAGATTTAAGTGGTCTTCAAAAAGGACATTACCTCTTTAAAATAGGGGAACAAAAAGCACAATATGTAATTAAGAAATAATTGTAAGCCCTTGCTTGTACAAATTGTATGGGTAAGGGTACTTTTTTAACTTGTGATCTACTACCATTTTTAATAAACAAACACCAACGATGTGTGTGATTAAGACATAAGAACATGAAACAATTTTTTAGACGAACAGGTACAATTTTATTTTTTTTTGTACTATTAAACAGTACTCTTTTTGGACAAGATTTAAATAATGAGCTAGAGAGAGAGGTTAAGCAATTAGAAACTATTATAAAGAAGGCAAAGAAAAAAGGTATTGATGTAACTAAAGAGGAAAGTACTTTAAGAACAGCGGATATTTTTAAGACTTTTGCCAATTGGGACGAAAAGAATATTGATTATAATTACGAGCTATTTAAAACATTAAATACATATAAAACAACTGCTAGAGAGGTGGCTGAAGATTTGCCTAACTTTGAAAGAAGAGAGGTAATTAGTATGCTTAAAGAAGGAAAAGAAAATTTAGAATTGGCGATAGCTGGTAAAATACACAAGCAGAAAATTACTACAATTGATTGGAATAACACACATATAAAAGGAAGTGATATTATTCAAGATGATGGTAGACCTGTCTTTCTTTTAGATTACACTTGGAAGCCAAAAGTGCCTTATCTTACAAAATATCACGGTAACTTAGATGGTTTTTTTATGACTACAAGTAATGTACTTGATGAAAATGGTACAATTAAACCAAAGCTTATTAATGAGTTACAAACAAAACCTACTGGCAGAATTGGTACTGCATTTTTAAACCATCTTAACCCTCCAAAATGGTTTAAGCAGAAGTACCCAGAAGCTCTAGAAGGTAAACGTAGATATTTTGATTATGATATTGATAATCCAAATACTATTGAGTTGCAAGAACTACTGTTAAGCAAAACTGTTCCTTTAATGAAGGGGAAAAATTATGCGGAGCTAGGGTATATGTTAACTAACGAACCGCATTGGCATACAAAAGAGGGCTCTTGGGATACAGGAGGAGTTTCTGAATTTACTTTCAAAAAATTTAGAAATTATCTTAAAGAAAAACATAAAGACATTGCTACATTAAATACTATTTGGGGGTCAGATTACTCTTCTTTTGATGCTATTCAGGTTACAATACCAATGAATGGAAATTTGCAAGGTACACCCATTTGGTACGATTGGATGCGCTTTAATCAGGTGAGAGGGAACGAGTGGTTTCAGAGCCTTTCTGATATTATTCATAAATACGATGAAGAAGCCAATACGCATATAAAAGTAATGACGCATTTGTTTACAGAAAACCCACGAGATATGGGTATAGATTTGGAATCAATGACCGAAATAACGTCTGTAATTGGCAACGATGCAGGAGCAGTTTATTCTGATATGTGGAGAAAGAAAGTACCTGAATGGAAGAGTAAATATAGTTTTGATTGGAGACAACTTTGTATTAGTTATGATTTTATGAAATCTGTATCTCCTGATAAGATCATTTTTAATTCGGAAAATCATTTTATTTCTACTATTAGATTTAGAGATTTATACATGAAACCCGATTACGCTAGAGCTACTTTTTGGTTAGCAACAACTTTAGGTTTAAATGCTTGTCAGACGTGGTTCTTTCCAAGAAATGTTGATGGCTCATTAAGAAAGCAGACCAAAGGCTATGCTGCATCTGTAACACAAATGCCACGTATTATGAATGAAATTACGTTAACCTACCTAGATATGAATGCAAATGCTAGAGGGTTAAGTGCTATTCAGAAGTTAAGAAAACCAGTGCGTATTTTTCATTCAGAGACCTCTGCAATCAATATAGATAACCATATGGATGAGGTATATCACACTTACGAAAATCTAATGTTTGAAGGAGTGGCGATTGGCTTTGTAACAGAGAAAATATTATCGAAACAAAATACGTCGTTATGGGATGTTGTTGTTATTCAAAATACACCATTTGTAACCGTATCAGAAAGAAATGCTTTGCAGCAATATTTAGTTGAAGGAGGTAAAATAATTATTGATGCAAAGAGTATTTTGAAAGATGAATATGGTAGAGACTTGCAACCACTTGAACCGGCTAATGGTGAATTGATTTTATCTGATAATACTACAGAAATAAGAACAATAGCCTTGTCGAAAGTGACAGATAAACAGCCATTAATTTTAGAAGAAAACAACGAGAATAATCATAAAGCATGTATGTGGAGATATACGCAAGATGAAAATGGAAACCAGTTACTTTCTATTGTGAATTTAGGGAATAAAGAAGCAAATTTATCTCTTAAATTAAATAATGGGAATCCAGTAAAAATCAAGAATATAATTGAAGGTACTGATCATCCTAAAGACTTTAAAATGAAGCCTTTGGAGGTATTGTATTTGGAAGTGAGTGAATAAGTAGTTGCTATTATTGTTATTTTTTAAACACCTCATTAGTTTGTGCTATCACATTCAAATGAGGTGTTTTTTATCATAAAAACAGTATACCTAAACTAGATTAAGTATACTTTTATATAGTGAAAAATAGCTACTAATTCGCTAGCCCTTTATTATGTTTAAACTCGATATCATCGATATACAAGAGAGCTTTTTTACTAGTGATAGTATTTCCTTTTAACTGAATTTGTACTCTGTCACCATTTTTTAAATCTTGAACCGAATCTTTATTTCTTGTAAATTTTTGAGAAACTTTTACCCATTTCCCTTTTTTTACATTTGATAAATCAAAAGAAATATTTGTTTTAGGATTGGTTAAAATGAAGTCTATTTTTTTGATATCTGTATCCTTATCAATCCAAACTTTAAATTCTATTTCATTAGAACCTTCTGGTAAATCTAAAGAGCCGAAAGGAGCGTAGATATTGAAATTTTTGCCACTAAAATCACCTTCATAGTTAAAGCATAGACTTAAATCCCCACTTGCAGCTTTATCATCTGTCATTCTCCAATGGTCTTTATTTGGAGCCCACCAGTTCATGCTACGTCCTTGGAAGTAGAACGGTCCCTCAAAACCTAGGGCGTTAAAGTTGGGCGGTGTTATTTCTTTCTGCCAGATTCTAACATAGTCAATCAAGTAGTTTGCAGGTTGTTCTAAATCTTCTTTATTTGGTAAACCATACCATTCAAAAACTTCAGAATTTATCCATAACTCTTGAGGGAACTGATGCCTCCATTGGTCATTTTTTTCAAGTTCCTCTCTTGTAGAAGTACGTAATAGTTTGCCATCAAAATAAATTTTAATGTAGTCCTTATCCCATTCAAATCCATATACATGATAATCGTCTGCTATACGAACATCTAATACATCTTCTACTTTATAGTGTTTATGCCCTTTTGCTTTTTGTGGATCCCAACTAATTAAATTTGTACGGTATTTATATTCTAATTTTTCTGGTTTATTGTAAGGATTTTCAGCAGATAGTTTACCAAAATTCTCTGTCATATCTATTTCGGAATGATAACCAGTGGTCCAAAAACTTGAAGTAACAGGGGCATTAGCCGCCTTACTTCTAATTTCCATATAACCATATTTAAAGAACGATTCGCTCATAATACAAGCCTGCGTAATAGGTTTACTATTATCTGCTTTTTCCTTTGTTCCCCCATAGAAAACACCGTTGTTTTTTTCGCCCTTTAAGAACTCAAATTCAGGTTCCCATTGTGACGTTAAAATCAAATTACCCTCTTTTACAGCAACATTATGTGCTACAAATTGAGCAGGTGCACGTCCTTTCCATTTCTTTCTATAGTCTCCATTTTCACCTAGAATCCACCATTTTGATTTGTCAAGTTCAGTGCCATTAAATTCATCACTTAATGTTTCGTTGATAATCCATTTGTCTTTATTCTCTGGATCTGAAACAGGATTTTGTTGAGCTTTACATTCTAATGAATAGAGACTCACTAGAGAAATAAAACTTAGGCTTATTGTAGTAATAAGTAGATTTTTCATCACAAAAAAATTAAACTGTTATTGTGTTTGTTTGTATAGTAAAGATAAGTACAGCACTAAATATTTTGGTTTCTATGAGGTAATTAGATGTTACTGTACATTAAATGTACGCATATTAAAGTGTAGAATTATTTTTTTGCTTAATGTTAAGTGTAGAGCTATACTATTTCCCCTATCCAAAATGCGTATTGGATAGGGGGAATATTTTAAACTTTTTCAGCTACTTTTTTACCGTACTTACTCGGAGAAACACCATAATATTCTTTAAACATTCTACTAAAGTGTGTACGGTTTTTAAACCCTGTTCTAACACACACATCTGCAACAGGTAAGTTCTCTTGCACTAATAATTCTGCAGCTTTTTTCAGTCTATATATTTTTAATAATTCGTAAGGCGTATAATTTGTTATTGCTTTTACTTTTTGGAAGAAAGTAGTTCTATTTAAATATAAACCCTTGGCAAAAACATTCATATCTATGTCTTCATTTTCAAGGTTTTCTTCAATCAGTTCGTAGAACTTCTCTATAAAAATTGCGTCATCTTTAGAAGTACTTTTCTTTTCTACTTCAATAGGGAAATCAATCTGGAAACGTTCTCTTAATTGTTTTCTATTTTTTAATAACATCTGAGAAGTAGCAATTAAATGCTTCATATCAAATGGTTTTGAGATATAGAAGTCTGCACCAACTTCAAGTCCTTTAACTTGATCATCTACAGAAGACCTTGATGTTAATAAGATAATTGGAATATGACTTGTTCTAATATCTGATTTAATTTTCTGGCAAAGTTCTAAGCCATTTAATTCGGGCATTAAAATATCACTAATAATTAAATCTGGCCACTCATCTTCTAATTTATCTAAACATTCTTGTCCGTTTACAAAACATGTAACATTAAAATAGTCTTTAAATACACTGTAAACAAAAGTCCTTAATTCCTCATTGTCTTCTACATAGAAAACGTTTAGTTCTTTTAAACTTTCGTCCATTAAATAGCTTGGTAGCTCCAAACTATTTGGCATTATTTTTTGCTTTTCCTCATCACTTTCTTTCTCTAGAATATCTTTAATTCTCACCTCATTTAACTGTTGTGTACAGTTTACTTTTACAGGTAAAGTTACAGTGAAAGTTGTTCCTTCGCTTAAAATACTATCAATGCTAATTTTTCCGAAGTGCATTTCTACTAAACGCTTAGAAAATGCTAATCCAATACCAGACCCGATTGAATAAGTGTTTGAGTTTTCTGTTTGGTAATAACGATCAAACACAAAAGGTAGCTCATCTGCCTTAACGCCAATACCTGTGTCTGCTACTTTAAAGAATAGAGAATTTTCATCGTGACCGTAAATAATCTTAATTGTGTCACCTTCTTTAGTAAATTTAAAGGCATTATTTAATAAGTTATTCAGAACGATTTCTAATTTATAACGATCAGCTGTAATAAATAACTGATTAGCTTCTCCTTCAATAATCAATTTCTTTGCTTGCAACTCTGCTAAATGATCAAAGTCTTTTTTGATATCTACAATCAAGTCTGTGAAATCAAAATTAGCCGTTTTTAATTTTAACACACTTTGCTCTGCTTTTTGGAAATCTTGTACCTGATTTACCAATTGTAGCATTTTATTCGATTGACGCTGAATTAAATCGAGATGAACAAAAGCATCTTGATTAGATTTGAACATATTTAGAAGCATCTGTATCGGACCTCTAATTAAGGTGATTGGAGTTCTAAATTCATGAGAAATATTCATGAAAATACGTTCTTTGGTTTTATTCAGTTCATCTATTCTTAAACGTTCAATATGTTCTATTTCTAACTCATGTTTTAAGTGAGTATGGTTCAGCATAAATCTAATTATGATGTAGACTATACCAATAATACTTAAAATATAAAGTATGTAGGCAAATGGTGTTTTCCATAATGGCGGCTCAATTCTAATATCTAATCGGATAGGGGCAGTCCATCTGTCTTTTGAATTGGAAGCCATTGCCTCTAAGGTATAACTTCCAGGAGGAAGGCCATTAAAAGAAGCATTTTTAGTTTCTGATGTGGTTTCTATCCATTCTTTATCTTGAGGTAATAATCTATATTTTACTTTAAAGATAGAAGGGTTAGAATAATGAAGAAGAAGTAACTCAATAGAGAATACATTTTCATCATATTTCAACGTAATTTCTTCTTGTCTGTTTAAAGGTTTATCAAGAATTACTCTATCATTTATGGTATCGTTAACACCAACTTTTTGATTAAAAAGCACCATTTCACCGAAAGTAAACTTAGGTAATGGTTTTTCAATTTTAATGCTGTTTGGATTAAAATAACAGATTCCATTTCCTGCTGCAAAAACAATTCTGTTATCGGTTTGTTTAAAACCAACATTTTCGAAAGCATATGCTTTTACGCCATCTTCTGAAGCAAAGTTTTTAAAGGTATTTGTTGAGATATCAAACTGATTTAATCCTTTATCTGTAGTAATCCATAATTTATTTTCACCATCAAATACTATCTTTTTTACAACATTATTATCTAACCCATCCTTTTCTGAATAGTTTCTAAACTCTAGTTTATCACCTATCACCCTATCAATTATACAAATTCCTTTACCTTCTAAACCAATGCATAACTTGTTATTTGGTAAGGCTAGAATATTTGATACATGATTGGACGGTATTTCTGTATTTTCTTCTTTTTCGTTATCGTAATTATATTGACGAATACTCATTGTATTCATACTTAAAGTGGGGTCATTTTCTATTTGAAGAAGACCGTTTAATGTTGTACCAACCCAAACATTATTACTAGCAGAATCTATATGTAGCGTTTTAATCGTATTTGCTTCAGATAAATTAATATTAGGGTTATTATCAAGCTTTTCTATATATTCTACCTTTCCTTGTTCGGACATTAAAATTCTGAAAAGACCAATTTTTGCGGCAATCCAATAGTAACCATTATCATCTACAACAACTTTATTTACCTTAGAATATTGTTTGTTTGGCCTTCCGTTCTTAGAAATCTGAATCCACTTTTTTGTTTCGTTTGCTGGTTGGTAATACCATTTACCTCTGCCTTTTATAAATCTTAACCACTTTCCACCTTTATTATCTTTTACAACAGCAGCATTATTTACAGCAACAGGGCTGTTATCAAATTCTTTTGGTAGCGGTTCTAACTCTCCCGTAGTGGTATTAAAAAACACTAGACCTCTAAGGTAAGAGCAGAAAAGAACATGATCTTTATCCCAAACACAGCCTTCTAATATTTTATTAGTAAAATGTTGACCACGAAGCTCAGCAGTATTTAAATCAGAATATTTAAAAGCAGATGCATTTTTATCGAACACAAATAAGCCATCACTAAAAGAGCTGATCCATACTTTATTAAACTTATCGTTGTTTGGTAAGAAATCACTTACTCTACCAATATCTAAAAACTGCTCTGGTTTAATAGCACTAAACGCAACATTCTCTGGAAGTTTTGCGGGCTCATGAATAAGGGCACATCCTCTAGAAAGCATACCACACCATAAATCACCATTACTACTTGCCTCAATATTTAAAAATCTTGTATTAGGAAAGATTGTTTTCTGAAAATGGAAAGAGTATTTATCTCCGTTTTTTAAAGGTTTTATATGATGAATACCGTTATAACCAACAATAAAAATGTTGTTGTCACAATCAATTGCTAAACCTCTTGATGCTCCAATAATTCGAGGTTTTACAAAACGATGTCTATCTTCTTTAATATTATAAGTGAGCAAACCTTTAGAAGTTGAAACTAAAAGAATTTCATCATTTAAAGTAACTGCATCAGAAACAAACTGGAAAGATTTCTCTTTTGTTTCGACATAATGTGAGCGTTCTAACTGATACGTTTTCTTATTGAAAAGAAGAATTCCTTCATACTCTGTAATACAAACTATGTAATCTTTAATAGAAAGGATCTTAGCAATAATAAAAGGTTTATCGTTTTTAATACCTAAAGAACTTGCCTCAATTACTTTAAATTTTTGCTGATCGTAGAGGTAAATATTTAAACCATTCTCTGTGCCAATCCAGATGTTTTTTTGATCGTCTTGGTAGAGCGTTCTTATTTTATTGCTTGTAAGAATACGCTCATAATCATTATTTCTGTAGTTGGTGAAATCGTAGCCATTAAATTTATCTAAGCCATTGTAAGTACCTAACCAAATAAATCCGTTATGATCTTCTAATAAAGTAGTGACGCCATAATGTGAAATACCCTCGTTCATTCCATATTTGGTTAATGGCGTAAACTGGGAGGTATTGCTTTGTGCTAGTATATCTGAACTATTAGATAATACTAATAATTGAATAAGAAGTAAAATGTAAAATCTAATCATGTAAGTTAAAGTAAAGTCAAATGTTGAATCTCAAAAAAGTGTATGTTTATCTTTTTCTAAACACAGTTTATGCAAAAAAAAATAATAAAATACTGTGTTGTTTTTATAATAGTGTGTTATAAATGTAAACAATACATTATGCTTCAGCAAGGATTTAACTAAGAAATTATTGGATAATTTTAAATAATATATTTTGATCATTTAATTTTGTTAACACGAGGTTGTGTGGTGTTATATGTTGTTTTAGCGGTTTGTTACTTAGCGTAAATCAAATGATACTCTGCGTTAATTTTATGGGTGTAAATGGAGTTTTTTGGGGTGTTAAGTTAGTTTTTTCTCAATTTTAATTATTATTACTATGAATTCGAAAGAGAAATTTAATGTTTTAGAATTAAAAAAAGCATAAAATGAAAAAAATAAAAAAGAGAAATGTTTCATACTTTCCCTTTTGATTTTATTAATAACTAATATATCAATTTTGGTAAGCGTCAATACTTTGTTCGTTTAAGAACATGAAAGTAGTAGATCGTTATAAGCCATAGTATTTTTCCTTATATTTAAATGTCGAATCTATTTGTCTCTTTTTAATTTAAATTTTAAGGAATAGAAATTTTAAAGATGACGAAACAAATAAAACTTAGACCACATATAATTATTCTACTATTGAGTAATTTTATAGGTTTAATAGTTCTTGCACAAAAACCACTCGCTACTACTAAAAGTAATGATAAGTGGGAAATTCAATGGAGTGCTTCTGATGAATTTAATGCCGAAAATCCAGATTGGAAAAAATGGATGCAAAATGGCAAACTTCCAAATACAACAGCATGGAAATGGGACAATGATAGCAATGTTACTATTAAAGATGGCATTGCAAAAATCACTATGCGCCCCAACTATAACAACGAAGAGGATAAAAACACATATTTTAAATCTGGTATTCTAAAATCTTATCGAGCATTTACGTACGGTTATTTTGAAGCAAGAATTAAAGGAGCTTCTTTGGCAGAGGGTGTTTGCCCATCTTTCTGGCTTTTTAGTGATTTTGATAAGGAAGCTAAAGATGGCGAACCTGTTTACTGCGAAATAGATGTTGTGGAATTACAACAATTTGATTGGTACAATAAACACCAAGAAGATATACAGGATATTGATCTTAATTTACATGCTGTAATAAAAGTAGATGGAAAAAGAGAATGGCACAGGCCAAAAAAATATCCAGAAGAACAATTAAATAAATGGAGAGCTCCTTGGAATCCAAGCGAGGACTATCATGTATATGGTTGCGAAGTTAACAAGAAAGAAATAATCTGGTTTATTGACGGTGTAGAGGTGGCTAGAAAAAAGAATATCTATTGGCACCGACCTATGAATGTTACGCTGTCTTTAGGGTTACGCAAACCATTTGTAAAATTCTATAATAACAGAAATAATGCTATTGATCCTACAACGGACGAAAAAACAAGAAAAGCATTGGATCAAATGCCTACCTCTATGTTTGTAGATTATGTAAGGGTTTGGAAAAAGAAATAAGCAGTTACGCTAGAATAACAACTCACTTTACTAAATAAATTTTACCGAAATGAAAATAAGCTATTTTTCTCTGCTACTATTATGTAGCCTAGTATCTTTTAGTATAGATACTAATGGACAAACAATTAATGCTATTGATAATTATAATGATTGGGGATGGAAAACCAATTACGTTGCAAAGAATGATTTTATCACGGTAACGGTAGTGCCAGATGCTGGTGGAAGAGTGTTAGAATATAATCTTGGCAATGTAAAATCGCTGTGGTTAAACCCTAAAGAATTTGGGCGTTCTTACACGAACGATGATCATGTGAAAATGAAAGATTGGAGGAATTTTGGAGGGTATAGATTAGTACCAATTCCTAGAGATAATTTTGCATTGAATGCTAAAGGTGATAAATCACAAAGATGGCCACCACCAGTAATTATCGGTGATGCTCCTTATAAAGTACTTTCTACAGAAAATAAGATAGATAAAGCAACAATTGTAGTACAATCAGGTGTTCAGAATTTACCAGTGCCGGTTTGGTTTGGAAAGGAAAAAAGATTTACTCAACCACAAGTAGAAGAATCTATTCAGTACACAAGGTCTCTTCAAATCGAAGATGTATCTAGTAAAGTATATTATATACATACTTTAAGAAACGTAGGTAAAAAGAAGGTAAAAAGAGGAATCATGCTTTCAAGTCAGCATGTCTCTTGGACAGATTCTTTACTTCAAGATGGTGAAAATTTTGTAGCTTATGTACCTTTTGACCAAGAGCATAAAATGAAGGGAGGAGAACAATTTAGAATTGATGTAACACCAGAACAACGTTGGCGATATATTTCTAGAAATAGATTTCCATTAGATAAGAAAAATCCTGAACATATAAAGAAGTACCTTAATAAAGGTACTAACTGGACTGGCGAGGTAGCTCCTGGAATTTATGAAGCACACTTTGATTATAATTTGATGGGTGGTATGCACATGATTTCTTCTAAAGCATGGATTTGTTATGTAGATAAAACAACATTATCGGCTTTCTCTAAAACTTTTGAAGCCTTTGATAAATCGCTAACCTATTGTGAAGGAGGAGATGTCGCTATTTTTAATAGTGGTATGGAGACGGGGTACCTAGAGACCGAAATACAAACACCAATTTATACGTTAGCGGCTGGAGAAGCCTTTGATTATTCTGAAATACATGGAGCAACTAAACTACTTAGTACGCCAATTTTAGATGTTAATGCATCGGGTATTATTACTAAAAAGTTAGCTTTAGATATAACGGCAAGCACTGTAAAAGGGGAGTATGGAACGTTTATAGAAGGAGAGTTGAAAATCAGATTCTTAAACGTGAAAAATAAAGCTAAGGAACTCTCTTTAGGTAAAGTTTCTCCTTTAAAAGGAATTGAAGTAAATCAGAAAATAGATAAAAATAGTACAGACATAAAACTTGTAATTCTAGATAAGCATAACAAAGAACACTTACTAGATGAATATTCAAAAATAAGTCAATAAAAAAAAGCTACTTCTTTAAACAGGAGTAGCTTTTTTATCATCTTCATCAAGCTATTATTTCTCATAAAAACGCATTGGAATAGTACTCGATGTTCCTTTAATTAAAGAACTAGCCGTTGGAACAATCTGTGTGTCTTCTGTATGAATATTACCCTGACTTGTATTACCGCCAATATATAAACTAAATGTATTTCCGTTAATTTCTTTTCTGATTACTAAACCTGCATTCATTTCCATTTCAGAATTATAAATAGGCCCATTTTCTGTGTATTGAATAGGGTATGTAGAATAGCTTAATCTAGGTGCTGCATAGATATCGAATGCAACATCTTGTATGGTAAACAAAGGCATCTCAAAATTGATATAAATATTATCTTGGAACGGTTCGAAAAAAGAATTGTTGTTAAAGAGAAAATTCATTTGCTGAGGTGAATAAAAATCAGTGTGATGAACATCTACTGTAGCTCCCTTAATAAGCAAATTTTTCTCATGACCTTGAGCGTTTGACATTTGAGAAAATGAAAACATTAGAAGGAATATGAGAATTGTTTTTTCTAGATTCTTCATAAAATTAGGTTTATTGTTGTATAGTCAACTTTAAGACAATCAGATAGTCGTCGTCGACAGTAAAGCAAGAATAAAAATTAATTTAAATAATGTGATTTTAGAAATAGCTTTTTACCACCGAAATTGACAACGAACAAAATCTGACATTCCAAAAATAAAATTCGACATTTTCATACTAGATTATCCCCGTTATATCAATTATCAGCACAATAAAACACACTGATAACATTTGATTTAAACATTATAATCTACAATAAAATGAAAAAATATATAGTCTCTTTATTCGTCTTAGCATCTTCATTTGCAAATGCTCAATATAAGATGTCAACGGAAATATCAGAAAATATTATAACACCAGATACTGTAGAAACTACAGAAGGTCAACTTACTTATTTTGATGGTGTTCCAAGTCAAGAAACAGTAAATACAGCTTACGATTTTATGGATAAATCTAGGGGCTACACGGCATTTATGGATGGTATGCGTTATGCTTCCATTTGGGCACTGTATAAAGGGCATTACCAAATGGGGAATACCACTGCCAATTCTACCTTGATTTTTGATGGAATGATGGATTCTAAATCACAATTCCTAACAGGTAACACATCTACAATGTATGTAACAGGTTTTATAGATACAAAAAGAGATGGCGTAGTAATTTTAGAAGTGCCAACAGGAGCTTTAGGTTTTGTAAACGACATGGCTTTTGATTATGTATGTGATTTAGGTATGGTTGGTAGAGATAAAGGTAAAGGAGGTAGATATGCTATTCTTCCTGTAGGATATGAAGGAGAAGTACCTAAAGATTGTTTTGTAATACGTTCAAAATCACATGTAAATTGGGTGCTATTACGTATGAATGGAGATCAGAAAACAATTGATAATGTAATGGCAAATTACCGTTCTTATCCTGCAGATCAACCAGAATTACGTGATGACATGAATTTTATTCACGCCTCTGGAAAAGTGATGAATACAATCCACGCCAATAATTTTGAGTTCTATAATGAAATTCATGAAATGGTGCAGTACGAATCTACCACTGCTTTTGATGAAGAACTTTTAGGTACTTTCCGTGCTATTGGTATAGAAAAAGGGAAAGCTTTTAATCCAGATCCAAGAATGAAAGCCATCCTTACAGATGCAGTAGCTTTAGGGAATGCGAGTGCCCGTTCAATTGCTTGGTATCCAAGACAAAAAGGCGTGAGTTTATATGAAGACAATGTTTCTAGTAGATGGAGAATGGGTTATGCAGATAGAGATGTATTTTTTAATGATAACGGTGCTGTAAAGAAAGAAGCTAGAGATATGTTTCACTATTCTTACACTGGCGTTACACCAGCAATGGCATTAAGAATTGAAGGAAAAGGGTCTGATTATGGTATCTCTTATGTAGCTCAAGATGGTATTGCTTACGATGGGGGGAAAACATATTCATTACATATCGATGCAGATGTTCCTACTGCAAGATTCTGGGCGGTAACATTATACGATACGCAAACAAGATCTATGATTCAAACAGATCAAGAGCACCCATCTTTGGATAGTAATCAGAAAAAATTAGTGTATAATGAAGATGGTTCTTTAGATATTTACTTCTCTCCAGAACCAATTGAAGGTAAAAAAGGAAACTGGTTACAGACTATCCCTGGTAAATCTTGGTTTACAATATTTAGAAATTACGGTCCAGAAAAAGAATGGATTGAGGGTATTTGGAGATTAAATGAGATAGAAGAAGTACAATCTGTAGATACTAGTAAGTAATAGGTTTTGGTAAAAAAAGAAGGCTGTCTCACACTAAAATGAGACAGCCTTTCTTTGTGTAAAAATGTTTTTTAAATAACTATTTTTTCAAAAATTTCAATGTTTTTATATTATCATTACTTTCAATTTGAATTAAATATAATCCATTTTTTAGTTGACTTGTTTCTATAGATTCATTAGAAAGTAGTCCTTTTTGCTCCGAAATTATTTTACCATCTTGAGTTATTATTTTATAACTAAATATTTTATTACCAACACCACCAATATTTAGCTTACTTTCTGATGGATTAGGATAAATATATACTTCTTTTAACCATAAATTATCTACCAACGATGTTACAATAAAATCAAAACACGTTGAGGTAATCGTACTACAACTTGAGGCAGTTGAGCTAACTTTAACCTTATAACTACCTGATGTTAAAGGGGTATATGTAGAACTTGTAGCACTAGTGATAGCTGTTTCAGAATTATTACTACCACATGTGTACCATTGATAAGTATAATTACTATCATTTATTGATGCAGATAAAATACCTGAAGATAAACTTATTGATAGGCTTCCATTAATTTCAACTCTTTGTGTTTGTGTTTCTGTAATTCCATTAGCAGAATACGTCCAAGTTATATCTGTACTAGTCGTAATAGGTAAGCTTACATTTGTAGTAGCCTGAATTGTACTATTACAATTTGTAGAGGCACTTGGAGGTGTCAATTGTGTAATTTCACAGAATGAACTTAAAGTTGTTAAACTAGATTCTGAAGGTGTTATTGCAATGATTGTACATCCCGCCGTATACTGATAACAAGAACTATATACTTCACATGTACCTTTACTAATTTTCACTTTGTAACTACCAGAAGCACTTGGACTATAAGAACTTGAAGTAGCTCCAGATATTGCAGAATTGTTTGAACAATTATACCATTGATATGTAATTCCAGTTCCAGAAGCACTTGCTGTAATCGTATTATTTGCAACTGTATAAGCATTATTTAAACTTGATATCGTCACACTTTGCGATTGAGTAAGTTGATTTCCATTGCCATCATCAAACACCCAAAAAACAGTCGTTGAAGCCGTAATAGGAAACGTAGTAGTTGTTGTGGCTGTAAGAGGGAAACCACAATCTGTAGTTGCTGTAGGTGGTGTTATAGTGGCTAATGAACAATCAGCATTGATTGCAGACAAAGAAGCTGAATTTGCTGTAATCGAAGTCGATGTACAGTTAGAGTTTTCTACGTTCAGTTGATAATCAACTGCACCGCCATACCCTGAACTTCCACATGGTGCTATGTTACCTGCATTAAATCTAGCACTAACTCTTAATACATAAACCCCCGCAGCTACAGTAGTAGGGATATTAATTGTGAAAATTTGAGAGGATTGACTTTTTTGAGAACTGTTATCATAAACTTCTTCTGATAACTCAAAAACTCCATTTTTATTAAAATCAATATATCCTTTAGTAGAATATCCACTGACTACATTATAAGACCCTTGGTAATCAACACCAACATTTAAAGTTGCAGCTCCATTTCCAAAAGTAGATAGTACAGGTGTTCCACTTGTTGGATTACCAGCATTAGGGACTGATAAAGTAGAGAGACTGAAATCGGTAGGGTGGCCTTGACCTTGGTTAATATTTATCCCAAGCATATTACAGACAGTAGAAAATGGTAGAATACTTTCACGTCCAATGCCTTGATTATAAGTTGTACCAGTATAATCAAATGCCCTTACATAATAGGTTTGTTCCGAATTTAATCCAGTTACAATGATTGAGTCGTTGGAGGTAACCCACCAAGTTTTACCTGAACCTGCACTCGAATTATTTGTGTACGTAGTACCATCAGTCGGTAGAGTAAAGTCATATGGAGTGGAAGATACTTGTAATAATGTATTTCCATTTGTCCCTTCATCCCATTTAATCACAGCGGTATTGGTAGAGGTAGCGATACTTAAATGGTTGGTTTGATCATTGTCATATTGCCCTACAGCTTTTACATTTTTAGCAGATGATACAACTAAATAGTTATTATCACTACTGTATTGTGCTTTGATTCTGTAGTAATAAGTCGCTCCAGTTTGTAATCCTGTTATTGAGGTACTATTCGAAGATGTGACATCCTTATCATCATAACCACTTACTTTATTATTAAATAATTCATCATAAGCAACATCTAATAAATATCCAGAAGGTGTAAGGCTACTACCTTGAGGTGCATTCCAAGTAATATCAAAACTAGTATTGGTTACACTTGTAGGGTTGTTTGTAAAATCACTAGAAGTTGTACCTCCAATAATAAATGCAGAGATATCTTTAACAACTGTGGCAACACCTGAAAGCGGGTTAGTAGTCTGTACATCATTGGTAGCATCACCAAAAAGAATTCTTAATCTTATCTTTTTATTAGATAATACTGTTTGTGGAATATTGAGAGTGAAATCTACTTTATATTCACTGGCGCTAGGTTTGATTCCACTACTTATTTTCTCTTGTTGACCATCAAACTTACCGTCTTGATTGAAATCAGCATATATTGCATACGATGAATTAGCAGCTAAGCCGTCTCTTAATATTACAGAACTATAATATGTATTTCCAGCTTCGAAAATATATGTACTACATACATCATCAGAATAACCACTAAAAATATTACTAAATTCAACAATTTTTCCACCAAAATTAATTTTTCCGATAGGGTTAATACTCATCAAACCTTGAGTATTTGGCGTTTGGTAAGCCTTAAGAGTATTTCTAATATCAATAGTCTTACTTTTTACCGTTGTGCCATACGTATTACTAGCTGTTAGAGAAATAGTATAGGTACCTTCCTGTGCATAGGTGTGTGATGGATTCTTTTCGGTAGAATTTGAGTTGTCACCAAAATCCCAAGAATATGAAGTAGGACCATTTTCAGTCAATTCTAAAAAGCTAATAATTTCGCCAGAACATGAACCTTCAAAAGCAAAGTCGACAACAGGTTTAGCAATTTCTTTTGCTTTTTCCCTTAAGACTAAATTTTGTTTATCACTACTTGACTGAATATGACTTCTCATTTGATTTACTTGATCCGTTGTAAACATAATCGGGTCTTGGTAGTAATTCATGAAGTTATATTTCAAAACAGGTGAAGCAACTCCACTTGGACATATTTTATCTCCGTCTGCAGTATTGGTAATTTGTGGATGTGGATGAGGTGGAGTGTCGCAAAAACGATCTCCATCAGTAGCACAGTTACTATTAGATGGACAAGCGGGACTTGTCTCAGAACCACCACCAGCAAATGTATGTGGTAAAGATAAATAATGTCCTGTTTCATGAGGGAAAGTAGAACCTTCTAATCCAAATGCTGGCATTACACAATACCCAGTAGATGCAAATGCATAAGCACCATTTACCTTATTTACGACATAGACTCTATAGTAATCTCGGCTTTCGTAAGTACCAAATTGATTTTCAAAATGCTGTATTAATGTACTAGCAGTTGTACCAATGTTTAAACTGTTATCGAAATCAACACCATTAGAATAATTCGTAATTGTAGAACAATCTGATCTGAGTACCCCATTAAATGCGTTACCACTTCTATCAATTGTGGCCAATTCGAATTCAATATTAGGTGTTCCAGCAACAGCAGCTTTACTTGTAAAAGTTCCAGAATCCTTAAACCATTTGTTTAACGCGGCAACGCCTTGTAATAAACTCTTTCTAGATAGGTTTATATCTTGCCCTTCATTTTGACCTGTATGTGCCACCATGAAAATTACAGGGATTTTGTATACAGTGTTAACATTAATCCTTGCATTTGAATTTAGACTATTCAGTAATTCATTTTTTGCTTCAGGGTGAACATTAAGATATTCATTTTGATGTTTATCAAAACCACAAGGGTTTTGACTGTATGCCATACTAGATATTAGAAGGCTAAGTAATAGTAAAACTTTCTTCATTGTAGTGAGATAAGTTAATATTATGGTAAATGGGTTTAAAGAAAAGATAGTTAAAAAGTAGAACAGATGGGTAGTTTTTAGCTCATATTATTATTAAAAAACAATAAATACTAAATAAAAAACAAGAGTTTATTACTCATTTAATATTGAATAAATATCACGTCTCATAACATTGATTACAATCGCATCAAGTTTGCTATGTTATTTTAAAATAATGCAAAAAAGAAAGGCTGTCTCACACTAAAATGAGACAGCCTTTCTTTGTGTAAAAATGATTTCCAGAGATTTTACATAGTATTATTTGAGTACTATTTTCTGTGTTTCAATAGTATTTTCTTGTTGTATTTGAATAATATAAATACCCTTATCTAATTGATGATCTATTGTTGAATTTGGCGAAAGGTCTTTCAATTGAAGAATTTCCTGACCGTTTAAATCAAATACTTTTAAAACACTTACCAATTGATTTGTAAGGAGATGTAACTTTCCATGCGAAGTACCCAATAATACCTCTTCTAAAGTAGTTCTATTACTTAATACATTTGCTTCTCTAAATTTCATTGTAAACCTATCAGAATAATCCCCTTTAGGTAAATATATTTTTACACTTTCTTCTTTAAGGTTGTATTCTAAACCTGTTTTATTATCAACTAAAAGAATTGGAAAATTTTCTAGGTGATCATAATCTGCTAGTTCAAATTCGTGTTCACCATCAAATGAAGTGACTAACCCAAGAGCAATTTCTTTTTCATCGATAGCAAAATTATTGAAAACATTAATTACATATTTGTCATCTTCATTTTCTATTTGAGAATACAATGTGAAATTCGTGTTTCCTACTAATTTCTTCACATCGAGAGTAGGGTCGTATAGATCATCTGCGTTGTCTTTAAAAGCAATAAGCGTCTGGTTAAAACTACTATTTTCGTGATGTACATTTAACCATAATCTAGCTACTTCATTTGATTCTTTCACTCTAAAAAACTGAGAGTTATCCGTAGATCTCATACTGTTTCTAAAGATAACTGTACCAGAAGATTTTGCTTCTATATAGAAACCTTGACCTACTGCAATTTCACCATTTGGTGTTTCTGTGCTTCCACCTGCAACAGCACCAATACCGGGTTTGTAGGTAGCATAATCTGCAGATTGAAAGTTATTTTCATCACTTATATCTTGATCCCATAGGTAGATCGTAGGCTCAATTACATTGTTGTCATCTGGACCATTTAAAGCAACAAATTTATCAATGTCGATGGGTGATAAATAAGGATTTCCTATTAAATTGAATCCAGTGTGGGCACCTTTATATACACTCACATTTATATCTCCATTATTAGGTGTTCCAGAAAGTACTTCTTGATCTACATTAGTAGCCGTATAGCCTTGTCCGGGAGTCATTGCCCCATTATGGGCTTGCCAACCTTTGTTTAATTCAGAATAACTATTGCTTTGAGGTAGTGTCGGATTATAACTGTAAATATTGCCTCCAAAACTTTGTTCTGAAACATATGGACTAGAAAAATAGTTATATACCGTTTCTAAACCATCGCCCACAATTGTATATTCTACAGTACCTGTACCTAAATAATCCGAATTTTCTTCTTGAATAATGTAACCGCCATTTGCAATTTTAATCACCCCATAATTAACAACATCACCACTAACAGTTAGTCCACCATTTTCAGCAATATTTATTTTACTTCCTGGTGATAAACTAATAGAATTGACATTGATAGGAGAGGATACATTTAATGTTGCGTTTTCATCTATGACAACATTTGTAGTTTTAGATGGTGAACCGTTCGACCAATTTTCACCATCAAAATTTGATTGATTAGGATCAGAAAATTCTATTTGATATGCCTTTCGATTTACGGCTAAATTAATCTCAGCAGCAGTTAAATTAGCAAATGCGTTATCAGTAAATTCCCATCCAAAAGTAATTGTATTTTGTTCAGAACTTGCATTGCCTACAAAAGAGATTGTTACTTGCGTAGCACTGTTCTGAATTACTTTTAAAAATAAACCACTCGGTACATTTACAGGGGTTACCAAATTTTGTTTCACAAGGTTCTGACCGTTAATACCTGTAAGAACATCTCCACCGGTTAATTGTAAAACTAATTCTCCATCCACGCTACCATCGTTGTCCTTACTTTCTTTAAATGCAGCAAAAGAGAGTATCTCAAATTCACTTGCCGTAATCGGAGTGTCATTAAAATTAAAACGAATAGGGTAGTCCGTATTTGCAAGACCAATAAAAGTAGAAACATCTGAAGCCACAAAAGCGGAAGCACTAAATGTAATCAAAAAATCTTCTGAATCATTTATATCTTTGTGTTCTGTTGCATTACCCGTAAAAGTTAATGCTGCACTTGTAGAACTTGTTACTGTTAATACTGGTGTTAAACCATCTGGTGTGTTTTCTGTCGTAATTCCTGTAATTTCGGTTCCTACTGCATCAACAAAAGCATCACCTACTAAATTTACAGTCATTGTTCCTTCAACACTACCATCATCAGTATTTGCTTCTGTAAACAAACCATTACTCCATGTTAAATATGGGGCAGAGTCTCTAAAATTGATACTTAATGTTTGAAATACTTTTCCAAAATTACTAATATCGTTATTCTCGAATGCAGTAGAATTAAAGGTTACATTTAAGTTATCGATATCATCTGTATCTAAATGAGATGTTGCATTTCCGTTGAAGTACAATTTAAGGTTCTTTTGATCAACTACTATTAAATTAGCAGTTAACCCATCAGGTACACCTGTAATTGTTACTAATTCATCCGTAATAAAATCGGTACTATTTGCAGTAAATGTAGCTCTTCCCTGTGCAGAAATTAGAACGGTATCAGCAACAGAGCCATCAAAGTTAAAAGATTCTGCTAGGTTAATTTTAGACCAACTTAAGCCTGGAGTATCTTCGTAATGGAATTGAATATTTAGGTGAGAAATATCTTTTAAATAATTGACTGTATTTTTAGTAAAGGCAGCTGCATTGAAAATTATTCCTCCATCATAAGCAGTATTTATATAATCGTGATGATGTGCTATACCTGTAAAAAATAATTGTACTTTAGTATCACTTATGCGTTCAAGAACCGGTGTTAAACCGTTAGGAAAATTTGCATAATTTGTATATTGAATCAAATTGTCTCCTGTTGTTCCGACAAAAGTTTCTCCACCACCAATTCTAATTATTTGAGACGAAACGATTGCTCCATCAAAATTTATAGTGTCTTCATAAAAAGCCATTTCATCCCAATATAAACCATACTTTTCTTGGTAAGTAATACTAGAAATAAACGAGTGGTCTTCTACAGAGTCAATACTAAATTCATTTACTACTGCAACATCATTATCAATAAAATTTATTTCTAAATTGTCGATATTATTTTCTTTAAAATGAAGTAAAGATGTTCCTGAAAGTGATAATATAGCTTGTGTGGAAGTCACTCTTTCTAAGCTCATTGTATAATCACTTGGGAGGTTATTAATTGAGACATTATCAATTGATAAATCATCATGGAAAGTAGCATTATATAATGATATCATGACTTGATTATCTATACTGCCATCATCTTCTGAACTTTCATTAAATTTTTTTGTGTTGAACGTAAAAGTAGGGCCTTCTGGTGTATTAACATATTCAATAGCAAAATCATTTACTAATTTATGTACCAATGGAGGACCCTCAGGGTTTGTAAATGCGATATCTTGAAAACTAATAATTACGTTAGAAATATCGTCAACTAATTTAGAATGAGCTGTTGCATTCCCTGTAAAACTTAAGAGGGCCTCAGTTTCAGAAATTCTTTCAATACGTCCATTTAGACCATCTGGAACATAGGTAAATAATACTTTACCATTACTACTAAAAAGCTCACCATTAAAACCAGTAAACTTTTGTCCACCAAGTAAAGTAATTTTAACTTCGCCATCTATAGAACCATCATTTCTTTTATTTTCTACTAATCGAGTTGAATCGTAAGCTAAACCTTGATATTCTTGAAATTTAATAGATATATCTTGTTGGTACCCTGCCACATCAGTATTCGGGTAACCTGTAAATGCACCATCTTCAAAAGTTATATTAGCGATTGTACTATCTGAAGGAGCGTGATTTGCAGCAATGCTATCAAATGTTATTGTAAGTAGCGAATTTGTATTTTTAGTAATAACAGGTTTTATTCCTGCGGGTAAGTTATCAATAGAGATATAATTTTCAATAGTATCAACAAAAGTATCATACGATAATCGGAACTGAATATAGGCATTACCTAAACCTCCAACATATGGTATAACTTCATAAAAAGTAGTGCTATCATTTTTTCTTGAAGTAGTGAAAGTTAACTCAGGAGTGTAACCATCATGAAATTCAATACCTACACTAGAAACTTGAGCTAATTCTACTACTTCTGCAGGTAAAGCTGCAAAGGCATTATCTGTAAAAGTCCATCCAAAAGTTCTATTGGCTGAAGAATGATCTACGGCAACTCCATTTAAGCGAAGTGTAATTTGTGTAGAAGAATTTTTGATTGCAGAGAGGGTTAGTCCATTTGGAATATTTTGAGTTAAAAGTTTTGCATCTGTCACAAAATCATCTCCAATCTTACCCGTTAATGTATCTCCACCTGCCAAATTTAAAACGATCTCTCCATTTACAATACCGTTGTCAACTACTTGTTCTATAAATGGAATAGTACTGACAATCTGAAAATCACTGTCTGTAAATGGAGGGGGTGTTTCTGTTGTAAATGTAATGGATTGAGAGTTAGGGTTAATTGCATAATCAATAATACTAGCAGCCAAAATTTCAAATGCATTATCAGTAAAAGTCCAACCAAATGTAGCGTTATCTGTTGCTTTATGAGCCGCAGCATTCCCTGTTAGAGAAATTGTTATTTGCAAAGGGGTATCTTGAATAATAGAAAGTGATAAACCACTTGGAACACCATCAGCTATAACCAAACCAGTAGCTACTAGATCGTCTCCATTTGCTCCTGTAAGTTGATCTCCACCAACAAGGCTTAAAACAATTGAACCTTCTACAGAACCATCGTTTGTATTACTTTCTGTAAAACCGGTATTGCTAATTTCTATAAAATCACTGTTTTCTATTTCTACAATAATTGTTTGGAAATCAATTTCTATAAGTGATGTTGTATTCGAAAAATCTATTTGATCCGCATCTAAATAAACGAATGCACTGTCTTCAAAAAACCATCCTACATTAATGTCATTGGCGTCTTCATGATTTTCAGCATTTCCTTTTAATGAAATTGTTGCTTGCGTATGAGAATTCTTGATGACAGATAATTCTAAACCATCAGGAATATTTACTCCTCTTACATACTCAAGGTCTACAAGGTCGCTACCAATTACACCACTAAGACTATCACCACCTACAAGGGTAAGAACAATTGCCCCACCAACCTCACCATCATCAGAGGCAGTTTCAGCAAAGGGCACAGTAGATGTTATTTCGAAATCACTGTCTGTAACTGCTGGATTATCTTTAAAATTGACACTTAATGCTGCAGATAAATTCGAATAGCCGGAGGTTGTACCACTTGTAAAAGCATCTCCATTAAAAGTAAGTATCATGTTAGAAACATCCATTGCATCTGTATGAATCAAAGCCGTATCCATTAAAGTGATTTTTACTCTAGTGCTACTAACAGGCTTCACATCTAAGCGTAATCCACTTGGTACATTTGTAACAGAAGCGTAGCCAAGTTGTACGTAATCGTCTTCAATGCCGTCTAAATCGAAAATTGAATCATCATCACCATCAATGAGAGCAGCAAATTCTACCCCCCAATAGCATCAACATACACAGAGAAAGTAAATGTTCCTATTAATTCATCAGCTTCTGTAAATGTTGTTCCATACCATTTTAAACCTGGATTAGTAATTTCATTAAATGCAGTTTTATTTAAATCATTTGCAAATAATGAAGAAGTACTAAGTAGAGTAAAAAGAAGTATATAATATATATTGGATGAAATTTTTTTGAGTTTCATTACCATGATAGTTATTGGGTTCTTGGGTGTATTGGGCAGTGAGAGTTACGAGTTAATAGGCTAATTTTTCATCATCACGGTTACCACTTTGGTTTGTGTACCAACCAATATCTTGAGAACCATTTGATGTAATAAAGCTATTAAACCTCTTATAAGCTGTAGTAATATCCACTTCTTCTTTTGGAGGGGCAAATTCTACAGGAATGTGTAATGCCCATGGGTGTCCTTGAGCTGTTTTATAATTACCAGCATCTTGTCCTGCAGATAATAAATCGGTATTAAATTTAACTGTATATTGTTTACCAGGTAAGTGTACCTCGTTTGCTCTGTCTCCTTGTGTAAAGATGAAAGGATTATAAGGTACTTGGTTTAAGCTAGCGTAGGCTACAGGAGTTTTGAATTCTACTGTTATATTAATAAGGCTACTCGCTTTTACATTACCAGATTGACTTAAAATATTAAAGGAATTATCGAATACAGCAAATACGGTTTTATTTGCCGGTATGCCAGATTCTACTCCATTGGTTTCAAGATTAATTGTACCCGGTGCAGTTATCGACATGCCTGTAACAGATTTAATCTTTGCTGCTTCAACTGGTAATTCTATTGCAAAACCCGATGGATTTGCTGCACCTACTGACTTTACTTTAAATTTAAATTTGATAAATGTGATTTCATTGTTGCCGTTCGTGATAAGGTTCGCATTATATTCAACAATGATATCATTAAAATCAAAATCACCTTTGTTTGGGTACAAATCCTCGTAAGCTAAATAAGAGTTTACATTTTCTGCAGGAGCAAAGTTATTAAATGCCTTATTTATATCATTAGGGTAAGTATCATCAATATCTGCCACCCCATCTCCATCAGTATCTATTGAGACTATATCACATCTTGATATTGAAAAATCATCAATGTTACCTGGAAGAGTAAAGACAACATTATGTACACCAGTCTGCGTATCTATTGTGATTAATTTTGATGGAATATCATCAGTTGATGCATATAATATATTATCACTATCAAAACCTATACCTGTGATTGTGTATGGGAAACTGCTATTTGTAATTAATGTTAGTGCAGCTGTAGAATAATCACTTGCAAAATTTATAGAATACAATCCATAATTTGTTGCAAGGAAATAATTTCCTGCAATATCAATTGCTACATCTCCATCAATACCTGTATCACTACCGTTAAAACCACTCATTGTAGGTTTTCTAACAATACTGTAATTAGAAGGGCTTAAAATGTATAATTCTTTGTTTTTGTAAGCAATTAAGATATTTTGGTCAGCTATATATTCAAGTCCTGTATATTGATTACTGTTTAAATTTGGTGGAGATAATGGAGCACCAGAGTTGTCAACTAATGTACCATTACCATTCACATTACTCATATCCATTGTGTAAATAGAGCCGTTGATATCATAATATAACTTATCACCTGCAGCATTAACTGCACTTGCCTTGCTACCGCCTTCCGCTAAAGAAGTTACATTATCTACAGTGTTGTTGCCAATGTTTATGGTAAATGCTTGTCCAGAATTATTAACTGCATATATGACATCATTACATGCTTTTGTTCTCGTATTTGAGCTTTCTACTTGTGTAGAGTTTTCGTCAAATATAATTTGTAAATTTGTTGAGTTTTTTGCAATTGTTTTGGAATATAATGTACCTCTGTATCTCATTGTTACATATATTTTTTCAATGTAACCAGCAATATTTACTTTATATTCTAAAACACCGTCTGTATTAGATAATGCTTTCCCTATGAATGTGTGTGTATTATTGTAATCAATGGTGTAAAAAGCATACACTATTTTACCCACTCCATTTTTTCGAGAAGTTGTAAAAGTAACTTCTGACGTCATTTCATAATTGAAACCATCAGGAATATCAATTTTTTCAAATTCGGAGGTATTATCAATATACAATAATGTCCCTCCATCTTTTGTATTGGTAGTAGGACCGGGTGAATCATCAGATGTACTTGAACACCCTAATGATAGTGTGATAAGAAATATTGCAAGACTAATTTTGGTGAGTAAAAAATTTCTCATTTGTGCTAAATTTATTCTGGGCAAATTTTGAGTAATAGTATGTCGTATGTTCTTTATTAATAGCTTAAAGGACTTAAGAAATACTTAAATAGAGGTCTACATAATTTCAGACAAAAAAATGTATAGGATAGTTCAATGCGTTAAGACTAATTAGATTTTATCTTACTATACTTTGCTAAAATTGACAGAATCGAATTTAATCATGTGATTATTCTAAGAAAAATGAAATAGTTTCCGTTTTATGAAAAAAAATAAATTTTTAATGAATTTATTTTAACCATTAACTGTTGTTCGTTATGTATTGTTATAAATAACAGAAGTATTACTACACCCAATCATTAACACTAAATATTATTTTATGCTACTTAATTTATCTAGATTCTTCACCACTATTATCCTTATACTAGCAAGTAACCTAGTTATAGCTCAAGGATTTGTAATTCAAGGAGTGGCTCGAAATGCAGGACATGCTGCATTAAGTGATAAACTTTTAAGTTTTTCTTTTTCTGTGCAAAGCAGTAATGGATCAACAACTTATTATAGTGAAGCAAAATCAATACAGACAGATACTTACGGTGTCTTCTCTCATGTAATTGGACAAGGAGATAATAAATCAGGTGATATAGCTGATGTTCCTTATGGACATGGTAACCTTAAACTTGTTGTTTCAGTTACCAACGATGGACAAACAAATATCATTTCAGATCAACCTTTTAATTATGTTCCTTATGCTTACCAAGCAGCCAATGGAGCACCAGCAGGTTCAATTATGCCTTATGTAGGTGCATCAGCACCAGCAGGGTGGATTTTATGTGATGGAAGTTCAGTTCCAAATGGTACAGTATTAAAAGATGTATTAGGTGTGGATAATGCTCCAGATTTAAGAGGTATCTTCTTAAGAGGTACAGGTACAAGTAGTGCTTATAAAAATAGTAGTGACGAATTTTTAACAGGACCAAACTTAAATAATTACGAGAAAGATCAAGTTAGAAATCACAATCATTCAGTAGGCACATATGTATTGAGTAATGCTGGTGCCCACTCACATAGTTATTATAAATATACAGGTGGTGCTCATAGTAAAGTTAACGTTGATGTTGGTGGATATGGTTACGGTAGTGATTCGTATCAAACAGATACACAAGGTGATCACGCCCATAATATGTCAGGTAATTCTGGTAACCCTACGGCTAACAGTGGTTCAGAAAACAAACCTGCCAGTTATGGTGTAACATACATAATCAAGCTGTAATAGAAATTACAATTTTAAGTAAACCTAATTTATTACTAACTCTATAAAGGTTCACAAAGTGATAGCTTCTATAGAACTGACCCAAATTCAATGAAAAAATTACTATTACTGCTAATGTTTTCATTACCAGGATTAGTAGGTATATCAGATACCCTTCATCGAAGTAATAACGATGAAAATCTAGATAACTCTACAAATGATCCTACAATGAAGACAACCACTTCCAAAGTGGAATCAATCGATAAATATCGAACAATAGATTATAAAGAGACGCTATTTTCTAAAAGTTTAAGTTGGTCTAACTTGAAATTTAACGAGAGCCATTCTAACAATGGATCAATAGAAAATGCTATCATAGTAACAGCTAATAATGTTATCTTTAATGGTAAAAAAGGAACAGAATTAGTATCCAAAGGTGTTGTTATATTTACCAATATTCCAGATGGTTTAACTGCCTATGCCATTATTGAGTCTACTACAGAGGTTCATTTAAAATTAAATGGTATTGCAGCAAATCATGTGAGTACAGATGATGTGAGCAACATTGGAGTGTCATTTCTTAATGGTGTTTTTATTGATGCAACCGTTAATCAAGTTTCTCAGACAAATAAGTCGGGTATAAAGGTTGATTATATAGATGGTTTTTCTTCTGGTAATTCTCCAGCAAGAGATGAAGGAGCAGACCCGTCTCAACCTCAAGTAACTGTTGTGGAAGGGGTATTTGCAGGTGAAAGAAAAACAATTCATTCAAATGGGGATTATGTAAACTTCCATGTGGGTTATCCTATTTTGCCTTATAACATAGAACAAAGCTATGATATTTACAGAGAGGATGATACGAATTTAACAGATGGTGAAACAATTAGAGAGGGTAGGCTGAATATGGCTTTTCCTTATGATATTTTTTACACAACACCAACATTCACAAGAAGTTCGTTTAATGTTTCAAAGGGTTATTTCAGCGATAAAACTGCAATATCATGGGATATTAGTAGCAATAGAGATGTAATTACAAGTTTCAAAGTTTATAGTAGACCTTTTGATATTACAAATGAAGATGATATCGAAAACTATAAATTATTAGCTACTGTAAGTGCTGATACTTACTTCTACGATGATCCGCATGTGGAAGGTGGAGTACTTTACGAATATAAAGTACAAGCAGAAGGCGTTGCAGAACTAGCAATCAAATATACCAATTACATTACAGGAGTAGGGTTTAGAAATCCAACGGCCACAGTTTCAGGTAACATAGCTTTTGAAGGTGGTAATCCGGTAGAAAATGTAATTGTACGTGCAGAACCTCAGGGTGGAGACATTGTTCTTTCAGCACATAGTGTAGTTGTAGATGGAGATGGTTATGTAGAATCTAAAGTAGATGTTGAAAATATCTCTGATGATTATACATTGCAGTCTTGGTTTAGATTAACTGAAAACGGTGAAGGTACAATATTTAGAGTATATGATAACACAACATATTATGAGTTAATCTATACAAAAGATGGTGATAGTTTTGAAATGGTTTTAAGATCTCCTTTATTATCAGATGAGATTGGATATCATTTAAGTAACTACCTACCTACAGGTGCTGCAGATGGTTCTGGCGAAGATGTTTTAGAGACATTTGATAATGTCATGAATCAGTTTAACCATATATCATTAGTCTTACCTAATAATGAAACACCAAAACTATATTTTAATGGTCGTCTTCTAAATGACGATTATATTCTTAGTATTTCTCCAGAAAAGAGAGATATGGTAGGTATAGTGGTAAGTAACAATACAGCTGATAAAGTATTTACAAAGTTTGTAGACTCTGATGTTAACTTTAGAGTTGGTGAAGGTTTTAACGGTAACATTGATGATGTTAGATTTTGGAGTATTCCATTAACAGATCAAGAGGTTAAAAAGAACTACCGTAGATATTTAAGCGGTATAGAAAAAGGCTTAGAAGTTTATTTAAGAATTGATGAAGGTACAGGAGATTATGCCTATGATTTATCTAAAGAAGGTTTCTCTTATCACGAAAGACATTCATTCTTAAATAATGCTACATGGACAGCAGATGCTCCTACAACTTCTCAGTTAGGAATTTTTGGTGTTACAGATGCGTATGGTAACTATGTAATTGCATCAATTCCATATTCTGGAGATGGTGGATCTTATGCCATAACTCCTTTGTTTGGCGTGCACGAATTCGATCCAGGTCAGCAAGTAGTTTACCTTGGTAAAGGAGCAGAAGTAGTAAATAAGTTAGATTTTACAGATATATCATCTTTTATTTTTAGAGGTATTGCTTATTACGATGTTAGAGGAAACTTTGAACCTCTTGCTAAAGTAGAAGACGTTACTCAAATTGAAGAAGATGGTTACAACCAATATTTAGTTACTGTTGATGGTACTAAAATTAGATACAATAAAGGACACTATTTTGAAAACGAATTAGGTGAGCTTTATGAGTATCCAAAAGTATTTTTAGATGGAGCAAATATCTTTGTAGATGGTACAATGATCCTTGATGAAAATAAACTACCTGTAGTGACAGGAAAAGATGGTTTATTTGAAATTAATGTTCCTATTGGTAACCACTTTATTGAAGTAAGAAAAGAAGGTCATGGTTTAGTTCATGGAGGTAGATTTCCAGTAGAAGGTTACCATGAATTCTTTGAGCATATCGAAGCACCAAAATCATTTATAGATACAACTAGAGTAACAGTTGTTGGTAGAATTGTTGGTGGACAGATTGAAGCAGAAAAGCCAATTGGTTTTGGTTTTGATGGAAAAGTAGAATATGAATATAATGCAGGTACAGATGAGGCATACAAAGAAGAAGTATCTTCTGTAAATAACCTTGGTACTGCGAGAATAACGTTTGATTATCTACCTTATGGAGCAGATCCATCAACAGGATATTTGTCGACAACTTATTTTACAAATGCAGAAACGGGGGAATATAAGGCTGAATTAATGCCATTAGATTATAGTATTAATCAGACAACAGGTATTGTAATCCCTAGTAACCCAAGTATTCTTATTTTAAATGGAAATGAAGAAATAAGTTATGCTGGTTACACAAGAGAGAAAACATCAGAATATGGAACAGAAACAGAAGGTTTACAATCTGAACCATATAACTTTATTCAGAATTTTATCTATAGAGCAGTCCCTAAATTAAGAGCAGAAAACCAAACGTATGCTTACTTAGTGGCTCCTTCTTCAGATACAGAAGATAAAGTGCCTGTTTACGAACAATTTGCGGAATATACTATTGATCTAATTGCTTTTGAGGAATACGAAAACAAAGAAACAAGTGAGTTCTTTGAAGTTCCTGTTTCAGATGGTCAGTATATTGTAAATAACAATGTTGCGTTAGAAGGCTCAGATAGTTTTGTAAAAGATCCGAACCAAAGTAACAAAACAGTGTATCAATTTACAGCAGGTTTACCTCAAGTAGTTGCTCCTTTTAGACGTTCTATGGCCATGCGCTTAAGAATAAAAGGAATTGATTATGTGGCGAACGGCATTTTAGAAGAAGGTATTGTTTTGGGAGGTCAGCCAGATGGATCTCAGATGTTTGTTACCGCAGCGCCAGATGTTCCAGATATTATTCTAAGAGACCCTCCGGGTACAGGTAGTTCTGCATCTATCGAAGAAGGTACAGAAATTAGTATTACAGAATCTCTAACTTTAGGTGGTTCTGTTGGTACAGAATTTAATTCTAAACTTAGTTTAGGTACAACAATCGAAGCAGGTGGTGGTCTTGCAGGTCCGGTAATTAAAACGGAAATTACAAACGATATTGAAGCAGGTTTAAGCGTAAGTACTTCAGCAGAAAATACAGACGCGGTAACAAAAACATATTCGTTTAGTCAAACCATTTCTACAAGTGAAGATTTAGTTGGTGCAGATGGCGATTTATACATCGGCCAGTCTACCAACTTGCAATATGGATCATATAATAAATTGATGGCTACAGATACTTTAGTAAAAGGTATTGATAATGTAGAGTTTGTAAAATATGATGAAGACGGAAATACAACAACTGTCTTCTTGAACAAACAAAAAGCAATTTATTTTAATGAGGAACCATCAGAAACATTCTTCATTTATTCTCAGAAACACATTATAAATACTTTAATTCCTGAATACGAAAGCTTTATTCTTGGTCTTGAAAACGGAACAATTGATCCAGAAGCACCTGGAGTTCTTAAAAAGAGAGATTACGAACAACAAGTTAAATTATGGCAGGAGATTATTCAGAATAACGAGAAAACGAAGTATTTAGCATTTAATGATCAAGAGGCTCTAAAATCAAGTATTTTATCTTCTGATAGAGTTTTAGAAGGAGGAGTACAGTTTGCAAATTTTGTAAACAGTCAGTTTAGCGATAATATCTCTATAGATTATGGTGTTGGAGGTCTTGAAAGATCAATTAGTACATTTACAGCAAATGCAAATTCTGTTGCTTGGGGTGTAGATGTAGAAACTTCTTTTGCTTACACTTTAGGTATAGAAGCGAATGATACAGGTTTTGAATTAGGAATGTCTGCAAGTGCTGGTTTCAGTTCTGCAGGAGCTACAGATTTAGAACAAGCAACCTCTACTACGTTCTCCTACACAATTGCAGATAACGATACTGATAACTATATGAGTATTGATGTAGTAAATGCTTTTGATGGTAACGGACCAATCTTTAGAACTGTGGCAGGTAGAACATCTTGTCCATGGGAGGGAGCAACAATCTCTAATTTCTATGACCATCAAAATTGGGAAGAAGGCGTTATTGGTGCAGGTGGATCTGAGTTATCAATTGCTACACAGCAAATTGAAAAACCACAAATCTCTGCAGATGTAGTAAACCTTTCTAATATACCAGAAGATGGGCAGGGAATTATTGAATTAACTTTAGAGAATGCAACAAATGCAGACCTAAATGAGAACGTAAGTTTCATGTTATATATTGATAATACAACCAATCCATATAACATTATCTCTAATATTCCATCTGGCGGAGTGGCATTAGAAGTGCCACACGATCAGCCAGTAACTTATACGGTTTATTTTGAGAAATCGAAACCAGATGTTTACGATTATGAAGATCTTACAATTGTATTAGAATCTATTTGTGAAGGTTCTGATTTACAACATACAATTGATGTTTCATTACATTATGTACCATCTTGTACTAAAATAGAAGTTCAAAAACCATTAGATAAATGGGTTATGAATGCTTCTACAGCTTTTAATGATGATGGTAGTACGAACTCAATGCCAATTGTTTTAGGAGATTATTCTCGTAACTATAATTCATTCGAAAAAGTGCGTTTAGAATACAGAAAATCTACATCGCCAACATGGTCTAGATTACATACCTATTACAATGATGAAACAGCATATACTACTGCTGTAGATGCAGATGAGCAAAAAATCACTTTAATGGATGCCGATAATATTACCTTCTCATGGGATATTGGAGCAGAAGGTTTAAGTGATGGAGACTATGATATTCGTGCAATTTCTTATTGTAGTAATGGTACCGAATATGTATCAAATGTTGTGTCTGGTAAAGTGGATTTAAATATTCCTGTAGCGTTTGGTACTCCTTCTCCAGCAGATGGAATATTAAGTGCAGGAGAAGATTTAAGAATGCAATTCAGTGAAAATGTATTGTACAACTCTGCTATCAGTAATATAGAAATTGTAGGTCAGACTAATGATCAAGAGATCAGTCACGGTACATCTGTATTTTTCCAAGGAGCAACAAATAAAGTAACGTTAGAGAAACCGTCAATAAGTACGGAAGCTTTTACTTTAGAATTCTGGATGAGGGATTTAACAACCGAAGCAAGTGCAGTTATTTTTGAACAAGAAAATGGTATGGATGCTACCTTAGTTGGTAACACCTTAACATGGACTATTCAGGGTAGTAGCCCGCAATCGGTTTCGGGTTCAATTGCTACAGATGGATTATTCCACCATTATGTTTTTGTATATGATGGAGATGGAACAGGAACAATGCGTATCTACCAAGACGATACTGAATTAGGAGTTACAAATACGGGTGCTTTTGCCGTACAAAATATCAATAATCTAGTATTTGGAGGAAGTGATTTTAAAGGTAACCTTCTTGATGTTCGATTATGGTCTAAAGCTTTATCTATTTCTGAAGCATACGCTAAAATGTACTCTACTTTATTAGGCTCAGAAAGAGGCCTACAAGGGTACTGGCCTATGAACGAAGGACGTGATAATGTTGTAAATGATAAAGCACGTAATAAGCATGGATTTATGAATGCCGAATGGGATATTAGACCTAAAGGCACTGCATATAACTTTGAAAATAACGATTATCTAACGCTTGATAATGTAGGCTTTGTTCAAATAAGTAATGAGATGGATTTATCTTTATCTTTCTGGGTAAAAATGGATCAATCTCAAGACGCAACGATTTTCTCTAATGGTAAAGGTGATGGAACCGATGTTATAGAGGCGAACGGAACAGCAAATAAATGGTCGGTAGATGTACATACAAATGGGAAGTTATACCTTAAAAACGAGGGAGTATCTTACGAACTTACAGGTGATATTGTTGATGGACAATGGCATCACGTTGGTTTAGTTCTTAACCGTTTAGGTGCATTAAAAACGTATGTAGATGCAGACCTTGTTTCTTCAAATATATCTAATGATATCAGTGGATTTACAGGTAGTAGAATATTTGTAGGTGCAAGAGGTTTTAGAAACAATGGCGTTTATGAAGTGGATAGACATTTTACAGGTCAGATAGACGAGTTAAGATTATGGAACTTATCGAGAGCTAAAGAACAATTAGACAGAGATAGATTCTACGAGGTTGATTTCTCTACAACTGGTTTAATGTTGTATTTACAAATGAACGAGCCAGATCCTGTAGATGGTGTAGCACCAACATATTATCATATGTCTAACAATGAAATAGTGGCTACATCTACAAGTTTAATGAACGCAGGTTCTCCTAATTTTGATAAAGATTCTCCAGCAATTAAACCAAAACGTCATTTAGAGATGTTTGCTGTGAATTATATCATTAATGAGGATGAAATGATTATTACACCAGTAATTAGTAACTGGTCTGCTTTAGAAGGACAAGTATTGGATATTACAGTAAGCCGTTTATTTGATGAAAAAGGAAACCGTCAGGCATCGCCAATTACTTGGACTGCTTACGTTCGTAAAAATCAAGTTATATGGACTGTAAATAATGGTTTAGATTTCTTATCTATCCAAAACTATGTAGGCATATCAAAATCATTTGATATTACTATAGAGAATATGGGAGGTACAGATCAACCTTTTACAATAGAAAATGTGCCTACTTGGTTAGACATTACAGAAACTACTGGAACATTAGGACCGGATAGTAAAAAAGTAATTACAGCATCTGTTAATCCAAGCTTATCGGTAGGTGAATACAGCACTGATTTGTATTTAGATACAGATTATGATTACGATGAAAAGATCAAGTTTGATTTAAGAGTATTAGAAAATGCTCCTAATTGGGCAGTTACTGCAAGTGATTATGAATACAATATGAACATTGTAGGTAAGATAAAAGTTAACGCTATTTTTGCCGAAGATGAACATACTAAAATTGGTGCATTTGTAAACAACGAAGCAAGAGGAGAAGCACATTTAGTATATGATAAAAATTGGGATGATTACTTCCTTTATTTAAATGTATATTCTAATGTGAGCTCAGGCGAAGAAGTCACTTTTAAAATTTGGGATGCAACAACAGGTCGTATTCTAGATGCAGAGATTGATGAAAATGCAAACCTTGTATTTATTCAAGATAAGATTACTGGTAATAAAGCAAATCCAGCAATATTCTCGAATACCAATACAATGGAGCAAAGTTTTGCTTTAAATGCGGGCTGGACATGGATTTCTTTATCAGTAGATGATACTAATCTAGATAATCTTGATACACTTACAAAGCAGTTAAATCTAACTACTGGAGATAGAATTGTAGAACAAGCTGCATTCGATATCTTCGATGAGTCTATTGGTTGGTCAGGGTCAATTACATCAAATAGTGGAATGTCTACTGTGAAGATGTATAAAATGAAAATGAGCCAAGCAAATGATCTTATTATAAGTGGTGAGATGGTAAATGTAGAATCGTTTGCATTATCATTGCAAACAGGTTGGAACTGGTTACCGTACCCTGTACATAATAACTTAACTGTTAACGATGCATTGGCTTATTATGATGCAAGTAACGGAGACGTTATTAAAGGACACAATACATTTGCTGTTTACGATGAATTTAGTGGATGGGTAGGTACTTTAAACTTTATGAAAACTGGAGAAGGATACATGTTATTATCGAACAGTTCTGCTCAAGATTTCTCTTATCCTAAAGTAATATCCAATGCACGTTCTACACAGCAAACACCAGATATATCTGCTGACTTTGTACATAATGCGTATGAATTTAATATGAGTACAGTTGTAGAAGTTCCTGATGGATATTCTAAAGTGTATGTATATAACAATGAACACCATGATGTAAGAGGTATAGGAAATGTTGTCGAAATAGACGGTAGAAACCTGGCATTTATCTCAGTATTTGCAAACGATGGAGAGAAATTAAATTACTCTATTCATAATGGAAATGCATTCGAAAACGTAGGAGACGAATTTGAATTTACTGCAGATGAGGTGTATGGAGATTACCAAACGCCTATACAGTTAGGAGATATCATTTCTGCAAATCTGCAACCGGTTGCTAATTCGCAATTTAGAGTTTACCCTAACCCTTCTAGCACTAACTTTAACTTAGAATTCGAATTAGTTCTAGGAACTGATTACCGAGTTAATGTATACACTGTTGACGGACGTGTAATAGAATTGCAAGAAGCACAAGGCAACATTGGAATAAATAAAGTAGTTATTGGAGATAATTACAAAACTGGAATGTATGTTGTCGAAGTGATCACAAATCAGGGTATCTTTACCAAAAGATTGATTAAGAGATAACTATGAAATTTAATAAAACTATTCTGAGTATTTTCTCCCTAGCATTTTTGCTAGGGAGTAATTTACTCTTTGCTGCTGTACCCACATGGACTGTTAACCCAAACAACTATCAATATACTATGAACGTCACTGCTTTTGTGAATGTTAATGGTACAGATTTTACAAGTACAAATGATGTTGTTGGAGCATTCGTAAATGATGAATGCAGAGGAGTTGCACAATTAGTCTATGTTAGTGCCGTGAATAGGCATTTGGCCTATATCACCCTTTACTCAAATACAATTACTGAAGACATAACTTTTAAAGTTTACCATGAATCTTCAGACACAGAAACTACAATTCAAGAAACACTCCCTTTTACAATTAATGGTAACGTAGGTTTACCATCATCAGCTTACAGTATTGCAAGTCCTACACTTAGCAGTGACGCTACATTTAATGGAGTAACTTTTTCTAATTTAAATGTGGATAGTATTACAACTGTAGGTGATACAGTTTTTGTACACACCCCATTTTATAATGTAGACCTTAGCAATGTAAATCCTGTATTTGATGTTTCCGTAGGGGCACACATAGTTTATAACAATAGGTTTCGAGGAGTTTCTGGTAACGGTTATGATTTATCGGAACGTAGAGCATTTAAAATATTATCAGCAGACCAGTCTACGTTTACAACGATCTATATTGATGTAGATAATGATAAGGTTACCCCATCAGACTTCTCAAATATGATGTCCTTTAAAGGAAAGTTATTAACAACTGGATTTAGAAAAAACACAGAAGATTATATAGCCGCTTTTGTAGGTAATGAATGTAGAGGAAAAGCAAAATTAACTTATGATAGTTTAGAAAAAGATTACTTTGTTGACTTACATGTTTATGCAAATATTATTAATGAAGCAATTGAATTTAGAATTTACACAGCAAGTAATCAGACAGTATCAACAGTTTTAAAGAATGTTTCATTTGAAAGAAATAGAGTTTTAGGTAGCACGGCCAGTCCTTATATTTTCTCAACATCTGCAACTTCATCAAACGCTGAAATTGAACGTTTATCAATTAATGGTAATTTGATCAGAAATGTAACATATACTCAAGATACTGTTTTTGTCGAATTAGATTTTCACCGTACAGATTTCACTTCTGTTACGCCAGTTTTTGAATTAAGTAGTGGAGCAACGTTACAATACAATGGTTCTAGTGCTGCAACGGCAGGGATGGCTTACGATTTTTCGAATAGTCAAGAATTTGTAGTGGTTTCACAAGATGGCTCAGCAACTCAATCAGTACAAGTTGTTGTTGCGCCAGAGCATGTAAATGCAGCTTCTTTTCAACACGAAATGCAGGTATCATCATTTGTTACAATAAATGGAGAAGCCTTAGATAATATTACTGATAAAGTTGCCGCTTTTGTGAATGATGAAATTAGAGGGGTAGGTAGTTTAGTCTATTCTTCCGACCAAGAGAGGTACGTTTCGGATTTTACGGTGTATACCAATAATTTAGCAGAGACGATTAGCTTTAAAGTTTATTCTGCTGAAGATGATAGTGTGTACAACATTGATTACAATGCAGATTTTATTGACAATGGTCAACTTGGAGAAAGTCCATATGCGTATAGTATTGCTTACCCTAGGTTAAACCAAAGTGCAATAATAGCAGGTGTAGTTATAGATGGAATTACTGACGCAAATGTTACAATTAGTGCCGATAGTATTTTAGTAACAATTGCTGAGAGTAATGCATCAATTGCGGTATTTACACCAACATTTAGTATTAGCGATGGTGCAAAATTTCTTGTTAATAATGAAGTTGCTGCTACATCTGGAGCTACCTATGATTTCAGTAATCCATTAGCAATCACAGTTATTTCTGAAGACGAGGCAACAATAACAAATTATCATTTAACAATGGCTAATGGGACTGTTTTAAGTACCGTTTCTTCTTTAGAAAAAGCAATAGTCATGTATCCAAATCCTATTCAAAATCAGTTAAATGTACAAACTGAATTTACTATAGATGGAATAAAAATAAGAGATATTAATGGTAGAGATATCAGTAATAACTTTACAGTAAATGACAACACAATCACTTTTACAGATAACTTAAGAAGTGGTGTTTACTTTGTCGAAATCCTTTCTGATAATACACTTGTTAGAAAGAAAATTATAAAAGAATAAGTATTTACCTGTTTATAAATGTATTGAATAAAGAAAGTAAGATACTATTTATGGATTACGCGCTAAGTAGTCTATAAATAGTGTTTTAGGTATAGGCTAAATAGTATTAAAGCAAAAGATGATTTTCTTTACTCGTATTAATGATATCAATAAATAAACACTATATAATTCTCTTTTTTGGCTTACTAAGTTTACCTAGTTTTGCACAACAATCTCAAGTTGTTTTTGATGTTGAAAACTCACAAACTGTAAATCAAAATTGTAATATAAAGATCTATGATTCTGGAGGTAATGATGGAAATTACCTAGGGAATGATGAAGGGACGATAGTGCTTATAGGTCAGGTAGGTAAACAAACAATTATTAGCGGAACGTATGATATTGAAACTGGCCCAGGATGTAGTTACGACAGACTTACAATATTTAAAGGCGTTGGTACAGATGGAACAATTCAGAATACATTTTGTGGTAGTCAGCCTACAAACACCTCATTATTTACCGGAGAAATTGGAGTTACCTATACATTAGAATTTGTATCTGATGGAAGTGTTAACCATGCTGGTATTGATCTTGATGTTGTTTTTGGAGAATCTTTTGTTTGCCCTACAGGTAAATTAACCTTTTCGGATTCTCTTTTTACAGAATCAAGTGATAACAATGGAGCAATCTCAGAGACATTTACAATAACACTAATAGGCAGTACTTTTACAGGTACCGACGGAGAAAATTACATTCAAGAAGAAAAACTATTTGTTGGTAATTTACCAAGTGGATTAGGAGTACAGGCAATTAAGCAATCAGATACAGAATTATTGGTCTCTTACACAGATAATGCTACTGCACATAGGTCTTCTAATAACAGTAATGAAATAACCTTCCAGTTTCAAAATACGGCTTTTATTGATGGTCAAGCAGACCGAGTAATTAATTATAATAGAACAAATATTGGTATCAATTTCAATAATCCTACGGTTAGTTTTAGTAATACTATTTTTACGGAGGAAACTAATGGAATTATAGATGGCAAAATATCAATTGCTTTAACAGGAGATCAATTTATTGGGGAAGTAAACGAAAATTTTATAGCAACTAATAAACTTTCAATATCAAATTTACCGAATGGAATTACAGGTTTAGCGGTATTAAAAAACACATCAACATTAGAAATAACTTTAATTGGTGCAGCTACAGAACATGCAGAAAGTGATAGTGTCAATTCAATACAGATAACATTATTAGATGCTGCTTTTAGTGGAGGAAACGCTTCTGAAGTAGGAACGAATACATTGTCTAATGTTCGCATAGATTTTCATAATCCAATCATTACTTTTAATGGGAAAACATTTACAGAAAATGCATTTAATAACGGTAGAATTAGCAATACACTAACCTTACGTTTATCAAAAGATACTTTTACAAGTGATGTGATTACAGCAAATAAAATCACTTTTAATAATATACCTGAAGGATTATCAGAAGAAGTTGTTTTAGTAAATGATTCGACCATAACATTTACTCTAGATGGTACTGCTCGTTATCATAATATCTCTGATAAAATTACAGATTTGTCTTTATCATTTAGTGATAATGCCTTCATTGGAGAGACAAATGGTCATGTCGTTAATGCTATTACGAATGACATTGTGATTCAGTTTGAAAACGATGAGCCTGGAAATGCATTGCATTTTGATGGTATGGATGACTATGTACAAATGCCAGGTTTTGATACTGATTTCTTTCCAAACAGATCTGCATTCACAATAGAAACATGGGTAAATGCTGATAATTGGAAACTTTCTAGTTTACAAAAAGTATTAAGTTCTACAGAATATAGCGGTGTGGCTATTCTTTTAAATGGTACTGAAATAGGAGGAGAGATATTTGATGATGTAGATAAAAAATACAGAAAGGCAACATACAGGTTACCTTCCGTTTTTGAAGGATGGCATCATATTGCACTTACTTGGAACGGCTTAAAACTCAAGTTATATGTAGATGGAGAAAATGTTGATACACACGATAGAGGGAAAACAGGAGGTACGATAAGAATTGGAGCTCAGCCAATGTTTATTGGTTGTGAATCGAGTTCATCTACAAAAATACACTTCTTTAATGGGAAGATAGATGAACTCAAATTTTGGTCTGTAGAGAAATCAGAATTAGACATTATCAACAGCATGTTCTCAGAAAGTAGTGGGTCTGAACGTAACCTAGTGAGTTATTACAATTTTAATAATGGTTCTGGTACTAACCTTTTTGACCATACTAATAACCGTAAAATTGGTACTTTGGTAAACATGTCTACATCTAGTTGGCAAGTGTCGGATATTTATACTTTGTTTAACGGAAATTCTTGGTCGAATGGCTCACCTACAAACAAAAAGAATGCAGTTATTGGTAAACAACTTGACCTAGTACTAGACTCAACTTTTTCAGCTAAAAACCTCCATTTAAGTGCTGGAAGTGCTTTGTCTTTTACTACAAATGGAGCATTATCTATCCAAGAACATCTCATAATAAATGGAATAATTACATTAGATTCTGATCAATTTATTTCTTTAAAAGGAAGTCATAAAGCAACAGGAACAGGCTATGTAGATTATCAAATACAAGGTAATGGACATACAAAAAATTATCAGCATTGGTCTACACCATTTACATCGTTAGTATTTAATTGGGGGAGTAATAGAACGTATTTTGAACCTCGGGTATCTATCACATCAAGTTATAATTTAGATGCTATCCGTTGGATTCCGTTTTCTAATTTAATGGAAGTAGGCAAAGGATATTCGTCACATAGTTTTGCATCAAAAGGCATTAGAGGTATTCCTAACACAGGAATAATTTATAGTTCTGTAGACAGTGAACCCACTATAGATTTTAACTTAGTAGGTAATCCATATATCTCGCCTATAGATGGAGAATTATTTCTCATTGAAAATGGGCCAAGAGGAAGTAACATTACAACAAATGCACTTTATTTTTGGGAGCAAGATACATTGGCGTCAATAAATTTTATAAATGGAGATTATGCTACATGGCATCCAGAACTTGGTTATGTACATGGAGGAGTGAAATATTACAATCGTACTGGAATTGTAAATGTTGCAGAGGGTTTCTTTGTAGGTGCTAATTCTGATGGTGATGTTGTGTTTACTCCAGAAATGCAAAGTGATACACCTCAAAGATCGACTACGGATATAGCCAAATTTCATTTAAGTGCTACAACCGAACGTAATGAGTATAACCAGATACTGATTGCATTTTTAGATGATGCAGAAGATAGATATGACAGAGGGTATGATATTAAAAAATTAAAAGGAAACTCAAATTTCTCTTTCTATTCTAAGATTACAAATGATACAGATGATTATGTTATTCAAGGCTTAGACGCAACATCAATTAGCTATAAGGAAGTGATGTTAGGAGTACAGATTGGAACAGACCAGAACATAACTTTTGCATTAGACAATTCAGAAAATTTAGATAGTTTACAAATTTATTTATATGATAAAAAGAACAGTCAACGATACAATCTATCTACGGATAGTGCTACGTTCTCTTTAAGTAGAGGAACATATAATGATAGGTTTTCGGTACGTTTAGAATCAGATACACCATTACAACTGACAAACAAAAAGCAAACTTTAAAAATTGGAGTAGAAGTAGGTAAAATACACCTAATAGATAATTATTTTGATGAAATTAGTATCTATAATTTTGATGGCAAACGATTGAAATCAGCTCAAATTAATGGAAGGAGTACTATTACTCATAATTTTCCTAAAGGAAACTATATCCTTGTTTTATCTTCAAAAACAAATCAGATTAGTAGAAAAATACAACTTAAGTAATTGATTGTTATCTTATTTAATGGAAATCTGTAACTTACTTTTAGTTGCAAATTGCAATTATATAAATTGAAATTTTTTCAAAAAAGTACTAAGCTAAAATTTAATTCCAAATAGATTTAAATAGGGGTGTCCACTTACCAAAACTAGCTGTCTCTAGTGTGTAAGTAACAAAAATAATAATTATGAAAAAGCTCATTCAATTGACTTATTTAATAGCCCATTATTTTCTAATTGTTAAAACAAAAAAGAAAATAACGAATACAGAAAATAGTACTATAAAGTAATATTATATATAAACGCATCCATTATGCAATTGGGTAGTGTCTTTTGCATAAACTGTTAGATAGAAGGATAATAAAAGTAAAGTTTGATCGTAGAACGAAGGTAAATAGTTAGTATTAGGTAAAGTAAGTACTTTAAAAGTACTTAGAATAATGAAAAGTAAAAGGAGAGCTTGTTGAGTTCTCCTTTTTTTGTGTATTCGTTTTTTAGAAAAGTGAAAATTTCATGTAGATTGAACTTTAAAAAATTAGCTTTTGGAAAAAATACCCAACATATCATTCAAAACAGATAAATTTGAAAAAGGATTTGAAATTATTCCTTTTTCTGTACTGTTCGATAGATTGAAAAATACCACCGGACATAATCCGAAGAAGTTACATCGAATTCAATTTTTTATCCTATTTGTAATTACAGAAGGATATGGGACACATCAGGTAGACCTTACCGAATACAAACTTAAAAAAGGGAGTGTTTTAAAAGTTGCAAAAGGGCAAATTCATGCTTTTACGGAAGAGCTTCATTATGAAGGATATTGCATTGTTTTTACAGAAGATTTTCTGTTAAAGTATTTTTCTTCTTCTTCCATTTATGCCATTTCTCATTTTTATAACTATCACTTGTCTTTTCCTGTAGTTAAAGATGTATCATTTAATGATTTCTTTATTAGACAAATCAAGAAGGAAATAGAAGAAGAAAATGCATATCTCAAATTAGACCTATTAGCGAAGATTTTGGAGATATATTTACTGCGTTTAGAAAGAGATGTACACTCAACCAATCTTATTGGAGAGAACAAAAAATATTATTTACTTTTTTCTGATTTTAGAGAGCTTGTAAATAATGAGTATTCAAAAACTAGAAATGTGAAAGATTATGCACAAATGCTTTCTATTTCGTCAAAACATTTGAATTATATTGTAAAAAATTACACTTCTACTACGGCTAAATCATTTATAGATGAATATGTTTTACTAGAAGTAAAAAGGACATTATTAACTTCTAATTTTCCACTCAAAGAGGTTGCTTATATGATGGGGTTTGATGAAGTTACTAACTTCACGAAATTTTTTAAGAAGCACACAGGAATTACGCCTAAAGAATATAGGTAAAGTAATCTCATTTCTTTTTTTATAAACTATGTGGTGCTTTCGTTACTATTTTTATAAATGATAATTTAATTAAGTTTTAATAAGAATATGTTTCATATTTACCATTTTTAGCAACTGATTTACCTTTACTATTTTATTCATAATAGAGATCTTTGTAAAAAAAGAAATTATTATGAGTAAAGTACAATCTTGCCCTACTTGTGGTGGTACATCAAAAATCAAAGATAATGATGGTGTGATTCAATATGAATCATTACAAAGCAGTGAGTTAGAACAGAAAATTGTTAAGCTAAAAAAAGCAATGATGAAATTTAAAGAGAAATCAGAAGCTCTTGAAGAAGAATTGAAGCAACTGAAAGCAAAACAATAATTATCATTTAATTACCAATATGACAACCAACCTAATTGACCAAAGAAAGAGTTCTATCCTATCAATTTTACTATTCGTTATAATGATGATTAGCGGCTGTGATACTGTTCAAAGCACATCTAATACGAAACTTAAAGAGCATCCAAACATCACAAAGTTAAAGAATCAATCCAAAGAATTTACACCTGATATTATTCAATTAAATGAAAATATTTATGTAGCTGTAGGTTACGATGGGTCGAATACTTCAATGATTATTGGTGAAGATGGTGTGATAATAGTCGATGCACTCAGAGCACTTGGTGCGGCTGAAAAAGTAGCCAAAAAATTTAGAGAAATAACTAGTAAACCTGTAAAGGCATTGATCTATACACATGGTCATCAAGATCATACTGGTGGGGCTTCTGCATTTATTGGAAATAATAAAAGCGTTAAAATTATTGCTAGGACAGGCTTTAAAGAAGAACTACAAGAAAACTCTCCTGTAAAACCTATTTTACAAAAAAGAAATGCGAGACAGTTTGGGAGAGATTTACCATTACAAGATATTATTAATAGAGGTGTAACGGCAGGAGTAACATCAAAAGACAGAGTAGGCAAAGGGTATATCAAACCAAACCTTACTTTTAATGATTCTCTCAGCGTATCTTTTGCAGAAGTTGACCTACAATTGTATGCGGTAAATGGTGAAACAAATGATGGATTATTTGTTTGGGTACCCTCAGAAGAAGCACTTTTTGTAGGCGATAATTATTACAATGCTTTCCCTAACTTATATGCCATTCGAGGCTCTAGATATAGAGATGTTCAGGCTTGGGGGATAGCTATAAATGAGATGAGTAATTACCCTGCAGACTATTTAATTCCTGGGCACACTCGACCTCTTTCTGGTAAAAAGACTGTACATGAAAATTTACGTAACTACGGTAAGGCCATTACTTTTGTATATGATAAAACCATTGAATGTATGAATAAAGGGTATACTCTTGAACAAACCGTTGAAGCCGTTCAACTTCCAAATACTTTAAAAAATAGACCAAATTTACAAGAGTTTTATGGAAGTGTGCCTTGGGGTGTTCGTTCCATTTTTACACATTATGTAGGTTGGTTTGATGGTAATCCAACGGATTTATATCCACTGGCTTTAAAAGAAGAAGCAGAAAATATTATCACTTTGGCTGGTGGAGAAGAAAGGCTTTTTGAAGTACTCAAAAAAACAATTAATGAGGAGAGTTTTCAATGGGGACTACAATTATCGGATTACCTTTTACAAATTAATTATCATAGAAAAGCAGTAGTTCAATTAAAAGTGAAGTGTTTAAGGGGACTTGCGGCACAGCAAATCAATGCTCCCGCAAGAAATTATTATCTGTCTTATGCTTACGAATTAGAAGAGCCAAAAAGAAACTAATTATGAAATTTATAAAGAAAAACTATGGTTGGATTATAGTCGCTATCTTGGCGTTACTACCCCTAATTCCTATATCAAATTTTGCCTTTATTAAAGGAAATAATAATGTAGAAATGTTATATCATATATCTGGTGAATTTGCTATTAGATGGATGACAGCGGTATTAACTTTGACCCCGTTCTATATTCTTTTTGGTGTTTCTAACCTCTTTGTCAGGCAAGCAATGGGAATTGCAACCGCACTTTGGAGTATTCTTCACTTTGTAATTTTTATTATCAAAGAGGGGTTTTTAGAGACATTTACAGAGATAAATTATATAGCTGGGTTTATAGCTACACTTATCCTTGTGCCCTTATTAATTACATCAAATCGAAAATCAATGTTTCGATTAAAATCAAATTGGAAGAAGTTACAGAGAATGGCCTATGTCGCAATTATATTGAGCCTTCTACACATTTTATTACTTGATAAAACATGGATTATTTATGCAGTTGTTGTAGGTCTTGGTTTTATAATTAGAATTCCATTGATAAAGAATAGTATTTCATCCTATAAAATAAATAAATAAAATTTGTGAAAATTGGAGTTACTTCGGCAGGTGGACAGCTAATACAGTTTTCACAAAAGCGTTGATTTAAGAAATTGGAAAGGAAAATTATAACAGTAGGGAAGAATTTGATGTAGCATTACAAGGTGTAGATAAAGTTTTACTGGTTTCAGAAATGGATGATTCCTAAAAAAGAATTCAGCATCAAAAGTATTTTAATTTCCTATATGATCTTAGTTATAATAGAAGTATTGATTAAGATATTTTTTTATGTAGTTTACTTTTTATTGTTTGTATTTAACATAATATTAATTATATAAATAACATAATAAAATATGGCTTTTATTAGGAACACATTGAGATTAATCAGGTAAAACATAAAAGTAGAAACCCGTTAATTAACTATAACCTTTTAAAAATGAATAAGAAATATATTCTTTACCCAAATTATAGATGATTTATTAGCATCAATTAGTGTTTTACCCGTTTCCATATTTTGGAAACGGGTTTTTATATCTCAATTATTTAGAGATGTAACTTTAAAATGATATTAATTACAAATATTTGGAAGGAGTATTACATTTCCTGAAATATCTACATTAATAATCATTCTTTCATCGGGAAAAGTCTCTGTACAAGAACTGACTTTAGTATGGTATTGTACAGTGTATGTACCAAGACCATCAGGAAATGCAGTACCAAAGTGTTGATCATCACCAACTCTATTTATGATATTAATACTTCCGGCGTCTGAACCAGTAATTCTAAAAACCTCATTATTAGAATTTTGAACGACATCTCCAATTTTCACAGGTTGATAAGGGGATCTAGGCTCCTCATTTTTCTTTCTCTCAGAACAGGAGAATAAAAAACTAAGTAATACTAGAATTGTAATTAGGTTTTTTCATATTTACTTTACATTTTAATTTATATCTAGTAAAGCGTAAAAACATGTTACATACCCTATTCTTAAATGAATTTATTTTCTCTCTCTTATAACAAAAAAAAGAGCACTCCAATGGAAAGCTCTTTTTTAACTACTATCTATACTACTATTATTCTATCTACACTTAGTTAAACGGGTTATTATAGTGGGTATGCTTGCAATATTTGATTGAATAGTATCATATTTTAATTTTTTACTATCAATCTATATTTACTTAATGTCTTTATTTATACAATATGTAACGGTGTAACATATTTAAGGTTACTTAATTATCCCTTAATATTTTGTTAAGTAACAAACTTGAAACACGTATCCTTTTAAAAGGATGATCATCAGGTGTTTAGATTAAATTTTTATCATAAAAAAAAGAGCACTCCATTGGAAAGCTCTTTTCTATATAACTACTATCTATACTACTATTATTCTATCTACACTTTAATAAACGTGTTATTGTAGAGTAATAATTGACAGATTCTGATTGAATAGTATCAAATTCTATTTTTTAAGTTTAGGTATTCCCTATTTTAAAATTCAATTATAAACTAATGATCAGCAGGTGTTTACATTAAATTTTCGTCATAAAAAAAAGAGCACTCCATTGGAAAGCTCTTTTCTATATAACTACTATCTATACTACTATTATTCTATCTACACTTTAATAAACGTGTTATTGTAGAGTAATAATTGACAGATTCTGATTGAATAATATCAAATTCTATTTTTTAATTCAATTCTAAAATTTCAAATACCTCTCTAACTGTTATAGAATCAGAAGGTTGATACGGAGAGAATTTATAGAGTACATTCCTTTTATATTGTTCTTGCATTTGGGTATTTCTAACGGTCATGATTTCTTTGAGTACTTGCATCTCTTTTTTTAAGAATGATGTATTTGAATCTACTTTTGCTCCCAGATCAGTTTCAATACTTTTTTCAACATCATTTATCCGTAAATCAATACCTTTAGTAGCCTTATTTAAGTTGAAGATTAAGCTATCTGTATTGTCTATTTTTTTAAGGATTGAATGAGATTCTTGTGCTGTTAAATAGGTCTTATTAATAATAGAATCTTGCATTTCAACTAATTTTTTGAGTGTATTTTTATGCTTACTATCTAACCGATTAAAACGATTAACCTGATCTTTTTCATACCTTAAAATAGCATTATTTTGGTTCTGTCGCAAAGATTCCTATTTTGGATGAAATGATTATCTTTGACTTATGCAGTCATCTTCATTTATCAGTTTTAAAGGCCAAAGTTTCCCTAAAGAAATCATTTTACACGCCGTCTATCTTAGTTTAAGCTATCGAGATATCGAAGAGTTACTATCTATTCGTAATATCTCTGTAGATCATTCAAGTGTTCAATGTTGGGTAGAAAATTATTCTTCTTTATTATCTGATCAGATGAGAAAACGTAAGCAATGTGTTGGCGGTAGTTGGTATTGGGATGAAACGTATATCAAAGTCCAAGACGTATGGATGTATTTACATAGAGCAGTGGATAAAGAAGGGAATATCATAGACTTTTATTTATCGAAAAACCGTGATAAGAAGGCAGCATTGTCATTTTTACGAAAAGCAATAGGCGGTAATGGTGCACCTTTAAAAATAAGTATAGATAAGAGCGGGTCTAATATTTCAGCATTAGATCACCTCAATGAAGAATATACATCAAAAGGTAAACCCCCGATTGAAAAACGATGTAGTAAGTACCTTAATAATCGGATAGAACAAGATCATAGATTTATCAAAAAACGAGTCAAACCTATGCTTGGTTTTAAAAGTTTTGAATCTGCTAAACATACAATTTCAGGAATAGAAACGGTGAGAATGATTCAGAAGGATCAACTTTCTGAGAGAAATGGTACGTCTAATTTTGAAGCTTTCAAAAACTTAGCTGCTTAATGAAAATAGAGAAAATTAAGAAGAAAAAAGATTTCAATAATCAATGCGATAGAACCTCTTTTCCTGCATAATAATTTAATTTTTAAGACAAGGGTGTATTTAGATTGCAAAAAGTTCAAACGTGCTTTTAGTAAAGCTAATTTTGCAATATCTAATTCAAGTATATTATTGACTCCAGAATAATATTTTTCCTCGGTAAATTTATATATTTTCGTAGATAAAATAACTACTTCCTCAGTATCTTCATGAGAAGACCTAGCTATTATGACATCATTATAAGCTTTTTGTAAATTTTCAAATAAATTATTTTTTAATTTTATAAGAGTTAATTTAGATTCCGTATAATTTATTTTTGCTTTTTGATTATCTGTTGTAGTTTGAAATTTATTGAAAATTGGTATCTGTACATTCAAAGTAATTGATCCATTATAATTATCAATAAATTGATCGAAATAGGGATATTCACCTTCAATATGTGTTCTTGAAGATGAATATCCAGTATAAATATTGGCTCCTAAAGAAACCATTGGTAATGCTTTCACTCTTTGATTTTTTTGAAAAACCTCTGATGCCCGAATATTATATTCCTGAGCCTTAATTTCTGGCATTGATTTTAAAGATTCAACATAAATATCCTCTATATTTTTAGACGTATATTCACTATGTGGTATTTCATCAATTTCCTGAATATCAAATAAAAGTTTATTCTCAATATTCATAATATTAGAAAGATTTAATAAGTTATTTTTTAAAGTATTTTTTTGATTATTAAGATTTATTTTATCATTTATCACTTGAGATTTAATTTTATATAAATCTTCTTTAGGTTGCTTACCTAATATTATCAAATCTTCGACTATACCTAATTGATTTTGACTCATTTCTAATTGCTCTTTAGCTAAATTTATTAAATCCTTTTGATATAAAATCTCTAAATATAAAGTAGTAATTAATAATATGATATCATTTTCTAATTTTTTATTATTCAATATACTGGATTGCAGACCTAATTTTGAAATTAAAATTTTATTATTTAAATAGTTACCAGCATAAAGTACAATTTCAGCATTCAAAGATAAATTAGAATTCAACGTTCTTTGATCAGAAAAAGAATTATTAAAAGGGTCTAAATAACGACCATAATTCTGAGAATTATTAAACAAACCGTTTAGACTAAATAACCTCTCATTATTATATTGCTTTATATCTAATTGATTAGATTGAGATTTTAACCCTTGAATCTGAATATCAATGTTATTCTGTATTGAATAATTAATACATTCACTCAATGACCATTTTTTCTTTAATACATTTTCTTGTGCATATGTAAAAGTTGAAAAATGCATTATCATTGATATGATTATATTTTTATAATTCATTATGTTAATAAAATCTACCTTAATCATTATATTTCACTACAAAGTATTAGTATTCTTTAAATTTCATGTTAATTAAATACATATATAATTTTCTCAAAAATACGCTCCAACAAACTTCTTTTTGAGACAATTATTTCAGCAATAGCTGTTGAATTTTCATGAATATCAATTTTTTTCATATAATTAGTATATGGATAGTTTTCTAGACTTACTTGTCCTATATAATGATTTTCATTTGCTACATTTGCAATTTTATCAATATGTCCTATTAAAACGCCATATTCATGATATGGGTAATCATTTATCTTAATATTTACTTTTTGACCTTTAATTATCTTTCCTGCACCAATAAACGGTATTTTAAGTTGAGCAAAATGTTCTGTTATTGAAGGTGTAATTGTAAATAACATACTCTCATTTTGAATGAATAAATTTTTATTTAATGGTTGCAAGTAATTTAGTGTCCCATTTATTGGAGCGATGATTAAGAACTTATCTTCCCATGACTTTATTAATATTAATATTTGGTTTATGCATTTTTGTATCTTCAATTCAATTCTATGTATATTATCTCTTTTTGATTCTTGTAATTCTTCAATAGAATTATTTAGTCTATATAATTCTAAATTATTTTGATTTAGAGATAAATAATGATTTTCAAATGTTTTTTGATTATTAATATAATCTTTCAAAGTTTTATGCAACTTTGATGAACTTATTACTTCTTTAGTATATAAAACAGAATCAATATCTTTTTCTTGATTAAGTATTAAATTCAAATCACTATTTAAATCGGTAAGATTTTTTAGATAAGTTTGTTTTGTTTCTAATATTTTCTTTTCTTTTTTAATATTTTTGATTTTATTATCAAATTTATTATATTCAACAATTTCAATATATTCATATAAAGCATCTAATAACTCATCACATTTCATTTGAATATCACCTAACTCATAATTTTTATTTAATTCTTGAAAATAAAAAGAGGAATAATTTTGTTTTTTTATACTTCTTAAATTATGTTTTACTTCTAAAATATCTTTTGTAATTGCATTATTTTGAAATGAAAGTAAAATGTCCCCTTTTTTTACATGTCCCTTATCCTTTACATTGATATTATATATTGAAGTGCTTACCTTAGAAGGAATTGTAACCGATGGAGAAACAGACATAAATCTCACTTCTGCTATCACAGTATCCGAATATCGAATAAAATTACTTAATGTCACAATAATTATCAAGAATAATACTATTATACTTATTCCCCAATTCATCCACCAAGAAGGTTTTACTTTATGAATATTACGATATAATTCATCTCTTATTTCAAGATTTTGCATTTTTTAGAAAGTTGACGTTTTATAAAAATTAAATAGTATTATTTAATAAATAGAAAATAACTATAATTTATTCGAAATGGGATCATTATTTTTTAATATAAATATCATTTAAATAGAAGCTAACTAACATAAATAAACTATAGCATTATTTAAATGATATTTATATTTTCTTCAAATACTTGATCTTTAACTAATTCATAATACTTCCCTTGACTTTGAAGAAGTTCAGAATGAGTTCCCAATTCAATAACTTCCCCTTTATCTAATACTACAATTTGATCTGCATTCATAATGGTACTTAAACGATGAGCTACTATTACTGATGTTCTCCCTAATGTAAATTGTAAAATGTTATCACTAATTTCTTTTTCATTTTTTGCATCTAAAGAATTTGTCGCCTCATCTAAAAATAAATAACTTGGGTTTTTATATAAGCTCCTTGCTATTAAAATTCTTTGTTTTTGACCTCCGCTAATGTTTTGTCCAGATTCACCAATTACAGTATAAAGCTTCAAAGGAAATGTCTCAATCATTTCCAATATATTTGAAGATTTTATTGCGTAATTTAATCTTTCTATGTTAATATTTTCTTCTGTTAAGATTATATTTTCTAAAATGGTACCAGAAAATATCTTACCATCTTGAAGAACTGAACCACATAAACTTCTCCACTTTTCAATATTTACTGATTTTAGTTCTGTATTCCCAATATTGATAGAGCCAGAAGTGAGTTCATAAAAACGCAATAATATTTTAAGTAAAGTACTTTTACCACTACCACTACATCCTACAATTGCCGTAACTTTACCATATGGAATTGTTAAATTTATATTATTCAATATGTATGGTCCATTAGGAATATATTTAAAACTTGCATCCACTAAATTTATTGGTGATTCATTGGGAATAGGCATTTCTATTCCTTCAAAAACTTTTTCTTCTTCTTCTTCAAAGTTGATTTCACTTACACGCTCCATACTAATTTTTGCTTCTTGAAAATTTTGAATAAAGCTGAGTATTCTTCCTACTGGTCCATTTAATTGTCCTATAATATATTGTACTGACAACATCATTCCCAAGGACATCTCTCCTGTCATTACCGATTTTGCTGCAATAAATGTTAACACAATGTTTTTAACACGATCTATAATTACAGTCCCTATTCTCTGTAATTCATTAAGATTAAGAGCTTTTAAGTTTAAAATATAAATATCTAATCTACTTTTTTCCCAATCCCACTTTTTTTTTTGTTGAATATTATTAATTTTAATATCCTCAATTGAATTAAATATCTCTAATATTTCTGATTGATTTTCAATATTTGCATCAAATTGTTTGTAATCAAGCATTCTCCTTTTTGATAAAAATAAAGCTACCCAACTTATGTATAAAATTGTTGCGATAAAAAATACCGCTAATAAAGTAGTATCATAAAAAAACAGTATAATTCCATAAATTATAATGCTTAAAACTGAAATACTTAATCCAAGTAAAGATTCAATAATAAAATTTTGAATACGGACGTGATCTCTTATTCTAGATAAAACATCACTAACCATTTTTTTTTCAAAAAATTTAAGTGGGAGCTTTAGTAACTTTGAAATAAAATCAGAAACCATGCTAATATTAGTCTTATCTCCAATATATAACATCAACCGATTTTGAAAATACTCAGAAATAACAGAACTTAAAGTCAATACTAAACTTGCAACTAATAATATGTTTATAAAATCTAGGTCATTTGTAAAAATTCCAATATCAATAATCGATTGTGATATCATTGGAAAAAATAGAGAAATGACTACACTTACTATCATTCCTAAAAAAGATTGAAATATTAAAAACTTATACGGTTTTAAATATCTCCAATATTTATTTATATTGGATGTTGTTTCTATTGGATCCTGTTTGAAAAACTCAGATGTTGGCTCTAATGTTAATACTATACCCCGTTCTTCATTTCTTTTCCACCCTTTACAAAATTCTTTAATATTGTAGGTAACTAATCCTAATTGTGGGTCTGAAATATAAATTTTTTTTAATGTTATTTTATAAACAACGACAAAATGTTTGTATTCCCAATGAATAATACAAGGTAAAAGTAATTTATCTTTTAAATCTTCAAAAGTAGTTTTTAATCCAAGAGTTTTAAACCCTAAACTTTCTGAGGTTTTACTTATTGACAACAATGAAACTCCTTCTCTAGTTATGTTACATTTATCTCTCAAATATTTCATTGAAAAATTTTTACCATAATACTTTGATATTATTTTAAGAGATGCAGGACCACAGTCCATTGCGTCTAATTGTTTAAAAAATGGAAATCTCTTTAACATTTCGAATGTGTTGTTGTTAAGTTTAATAATTTGTCTATTAATAACTGCCCGTTAGTTTAAAAAGGGATTCAGCTTTATATTCATTTGAGATTAAATATTTTAACAACTTTATATAGCTTCAAGTTTATTTTCTAAACAATGTTTTTGATACTTATAATACTTAAAAAGATATTCATATAAAATATATTCTTGTATTCTTTCATCTTGAGATATAAATCTATTTAAAGTCATATGAATAAGACTAGAAATTAGTTGAAATTTACTAACCTCCAATTTATTATTTTTTTCTAGATTCAATAGAGAATCTATTATTGGCTGTAACTTAATTTCTTTTTGATCAATAATATTATCTAATTGGTTTATTGCGAAATTTTCACTTAATACCTCAAATACAAGATCTTTATCTTTTCTATAATTTTGATTCAATGAAGAAAAGGTATTTTTATCTACATTAAATTCCGTTTGATATCGAGTTTTAGCTGTATTAACATAATTAATTTTATCATCTAAAGTAAACTTGAATCCTTCTAATGTTTTATTAATTAATACTAAACCTACAAGACTTTTAAGCTTATTTTTTTTTATTTTTTCTAATTTTTTTAGTAAGTGAATACAAAAAAAGCTATCTATGTAAAAATAATTTTCACAAATTTCCATTGAAATGGAACCATATCTTTCAACTTCTCTTTGATAAGTCGCTATTTGTAAATCATGAATTAACGATTTTTTTGTCGACTTTTGAAGTTCATTATGAAATAATTCAATCATTTCGCCATAAAATGAGTTATCTATTAACTCTAGTCGAAGGCGAATATGATAGTCTGTATCATAGTACTTTATAAAAAAGAAACTTTTAATATAACCTTTCTTGATAAAGGAAGTTAATAATGGTGATATAATATCAATTAGAACTTCATCAAAAGATATCATATTACAATAAATTTTATAGTATAACCATTTATCACCAGGAGAATAATCTCTTTGAATTACTTGAGAAGTTCCTATACTACTTTCAAATTCATTTAAACAAAATGAATAATCTTTTATTTCTTGGCTAGATATATTAGCTACATATTGATTTAAAAACTCCCCTTTATTACCCCATAGAAACTCCTTTACAGTAATAATCTGTTTATGTTTTACAAGGTGTAACCATATTCGTATTGATCTTATATCTGAAAAATCAACAACAAGTTCATTATCAAATTCTGAAAATAATATACGTTGTGGTAAATTTAATGTTTTTTGTAAGCCATTTATTTTAATCAACAATTCATCATCATTTAGTTTTGATAAATTTATTAATTCTTCGGTTCTTAAATTCCAAGTTGCAGGCATTATTATAGATCCTTTAAATAAAACCCTTGGTAAATAAGTCCTCATAGCATTTATATTTCCCCAATGAAACTCTATATCTTTGTTAAAGTAATCCGAAGATAAATCACCCCAAAATTGATATAAAGGTAACGACATATTAAAATGATTATGTACATTCGTTTTAGTTGGTATAATTATTTTATTAAGTTTTTTTGAGAATAAAACTATTTTATTATTTATTACCTTAATAAAAATATCCTCAATATTTATAGTATTTTGATTGTTAACAGCCCCTCCTCCTAAATAAGGCATTTCATACTTTCTAAATAATGGATGAGCTATAACATTTGCCATTCTATTATCAGGCATATGAACAATATCTACCATAATAGCACCCTCCTTTAATAACTTTTCTTCTTTTTCAACAATTTGATGAGTAGCTCTTTTGACATCCTGATTACCATAACTAAAACGACTCATCATTGAAGCTGCTGAAGTACCAAAAGTAGATTCAAATAAAATATTATCATTAAAAAGACGAAACATAAAACAAAAAGAGGGTGGCATATCATAAGTATTGATTTGCTTGAGATCTGATTCCTTTATATAATCTTCTAAATTAATTTGATCACTCCCTTTACTTTCTATGACATTAAGTACATCTAACAACCATTTTTCTCTTACATTTAAATTAATATCAATAGTCCTTTGTTTTTCTCCATTAAAGTGTAATTTTTCAATTAAAGTGTTTGTTCGAGATAATACATTTATAGGGTAACCTATTCCAAAGTCCTCATCTAAAGCATCAACAAGTGGTATTGCCTGACTATCATATCGCTCAATAAATTTATATCTGAAATTTTCTATATTTTTATTAGTTTTTACAGAATTTTTATTTATTGCTAAAATCACATTTATTATCTCTGATATTTTACTCTTATATGAAGATAATACACTTGAAACACTCTTACGAAATCCATCTACATGAAACACTTTACTATGATCTATTTTGGGTATAAATTCATATAAATCATTAATAATATTTTTATAAATATCAACTGAATTTTCGGGGTGTAAATCTAATATATTAAGTTTTTCTTGAATTTTCTTTAACTTTTGAAGTACTAATTCAACATTGAGGCTATCAGATTTTTTTGTTATTTGTTCTACTATATTAATAACCTGATTTAAATACGTATCATTAGATGTCAAGCGTGGAATAAACTCAGAAACTAGGACTTGAGATTCAATCATTAATGCAATCAAATCATTAGCAACATCTATTGTTAAATTATCATCAGTAATCCTTTCTGCTAATTTTGTTATAGTTATCCCCCCCTTTGCTAAACAATATATTTCATGTAAATAACTATTAATAGCTACACTTGACATCTTAAACTTCTTTATATTATCTGAATTATAATGATATTCAATATATCGAAATTCATTATTTTTCTCATAAATACTATTATTGGGGTAATAAATTAATTGTTCTCTAATTTCTGGAACTTTTTCAAGTTCCTCAACTAAGACAACTAATAAATTCATGTCAATTCTTGTATGTCTATAAAAATTATTTGGCAAAAATGGTGTTAAAGTTTCCTTACTCCAGTTAGCAATTGATACTGTAGAAAATAGACCAAAGGGTGTACTTCTTGAATTCATTCTTATAGCATACCTATATAAACTATTCAAAACTTGATCTCTTTTTGTTTCATTCAGTATACCTTTTTTTAATTTCACAATTTCTTCATATAATATTGGAGATGCAATGTAAATTGCTTCTAAGAAAAAGTTATTCTCAATAAATTTTAGAAGTTCTGCGTCATTACTGACTCTATTAAAAGGAAAAATAGGAGTGCGAATTATTATATCGTCATTAATTTGATATTTAGTAGTCATAATACATTTTTTATTTTAGTACTCAAAAATTACTTTCCCCAATCTATTTTTATTGATAAACGATTGATTCATAAATTCAATAGGATCATTTGTTATTGAATCAATAAATACATACAAATTCCCTTTTTGAAAATCATCTAATGCTTCCCTCAAATCCTCTGTCTTACCAAGACAATTTCCTATAATTTTCAAGTTTTTGAGAATTAAGGCAGCAAGTTCTGTGTTTAAAGATATTTTTTTATAGTCATAATCGAATTGATTTGAAAGTCCACAAGTAATATATTTACCATTAAATTTTAAAGCTTTCAAAGCATCAAAAAAATAGCTATCAGTAAAAGGATCAATTATCGCATCAAACCCCCCTGTTTTCTTAATTAGCTCGTATAAACTTGGATTACTTAAAAAACCTTCTTCTTCTTTGAAATTAAAAATTTCTTTCATCCCATGTTTTTTAAACAATGATTCATTTATTTTTGAACGAGTTAAACCATAAACATCTATATTATTTTTTTTTAAAGCCGATAATGCAAATAACGATGTATTAGCACGAATACCAGTAAGTAATACTTTCGCTTTTTTTTCTAACTTTAACTTATTAATCATTGAGTATACTGTTTGTGCTCCTATAGTAAAACCCGCCCCTACTGCATATGACATTTTACTAGGCATATGTATAATATTTCCTATATCAATAATTTCCAACTCTTTCGAGGTTCCATTAGAAGGTAATCCAAATTCATTATTATTTATATCATATGAACCATTACATATTACTCTATCTCCTACTTTAAAATTAACTACATTATTTCCTATGTCTTCAATAATACCTGAAAACTCAGAACCAAAAGGGGTATATGCAATTTGAGAGTTATTATTAATTCTTTCAGATTGCAATAATAATATTGATAAATCTCTATAATTACATGAAAATGCTTTTTTACGAATTAAAACCTTATCTACGTGTTCATTAGGATTGAAATATGTATCTTCGGTTTCAATAAGTGCGTAATTAATATCCTTACCATTAAATTTCAGTTTTCCATAAGAAAAAGTATCTTCGTAATGTTTGTGGAAATTATTTGGACAAATAACTAATTGTTTCATATTTTTTTAGGTTAAAAAATATTATGCTATTAAAAAAATAATGGAAAAACGCACTTTATTAATGATCTATTAAGAGAAGAATCATTTTTTCATAAATATGCCCTATTAATCCATTTTATGACCTTACTTTTGAATATTTATTTTTAACAATTGATCACATTTAAAATGTAATCAATATCATATCTGAATATTTGTAAACGTTTAGATGGATTAAAATATGTGATATAACTTTTAGTTACTAAATAAAGCATCACTTTACTTATTCAATTTTATTTACAAACCATAATTGTTATAAAATTCCCAATTAAGAGGTTATAATATCAGATTGTAAAGGGATAAATCATAAAACGAATCAAATACAAGTGTTAATAATAAATTTATTAATTCTTTTGTTGAATGATTAATAAGAAAATAGATAAAGTAACAAACTAAACCAATAATCTTTTATGTAATTATAAATTTGCCTTAATTACAACCTTTTTCATATCTACCCAGAAAACAAAACACTATTGACCGTAATGCCAAATAAAAATAAATTAGTTAATTCGTAATTTATTTAGATATTTTTTATACATCAAATAAGTCCAAACAAAGATAAAACTAACAATAGGTAGTAAAATAATAACCAAGACATATTTCAAACGATAATATTCAGTATAAAATGACTCTGTATTATTTATTAATAACCACATTATAGTTGTAATTAATCCTACATATGCAAACGATACTGGTAAAATATGTCCTATATAATACTTCATTCTTTTGTAACTTTTGGGGAATTTATAGAACACAGATAACCAACTTTCTTTAACCCCTAAAAATAAATACGCTATAATATTACTATAAGAATATCCTTTTTCATTGGGTAGTAAATCAAAGGGTTTAAAAATCACTAAATAGAATGTGTATATTACATAAATTACAACTACAGTAATTATGAATGATAAAATAGACCATGAAGAAATTCCAAAAATAGAAACTATTGGATTTGCCTCTTTTGATAAATCAGGAGTGAATTGATATGTATAGTATACATCAAGTATTCTTGATATTATAATCCAACTAGATATTAGAAAAAAATATAATTTTTTATTCATTATTTTTAGTATTTAACAAAATGTTTTACAGTAAGCACTCAACTATAATCATAGTTCTTAATTTTAAGAAAAATAATTATGGTTGAGTACATAATAGTTATGATTTAAAAATCAGTTGCTCTTTAATTTTTCGATGAAAAAGCATCATTTGGAATAAGTGTTGTTACAAGTATTGACACAGTAACAATACAAGAAGGACTTGTACCTCCTTTTGTATTTGATAATTCTTCATCAGACAATTCTACAACTGTTCTTTTTTCAAATAGTTCTTCAGCCTGAATTGATTTCTTAGCAACAGACTTTAAATCCTTATTAGATTTAATAAAATTCATAATTATTATAAATAATTGTATGTATAAAACATCCCTTTTTTTTGGAGAGTTTTGGGATACACAAACTCTAATTATGTTCGATCGATGTATAATTTTAAAAAGAATTGGTATTTTTCACATTGCAAAGGTGAATTATGTTAATGAAATATATTTTATCTAAATAATGCAAACATTAGGCTTTTTTATTCTATCAAATATGGGTGTTTCCTGATATAAAGGCAAAAGTCCAGTAGGGGTTTTAAATGCTTGAATATCAATATTTAATGCTACTTAATATGAAGAGTAATAATTTAACAATACCCCCGCAACACCAACATTAATTTGATCCGTATTATTTAAAATAAGCGGGAGTAACATTTGTGGACTAGACCATGCATCGCTTGAAGAATAATTGTGATGTTCTGTTAACCAAATTCTAGAAAAACCTAAACGGTCAGCATGCTCAGCATACTCCATGACATCAAGAATCTTTCCCATACTACTATAGTCAGTTTTCCTAATACCAAAGTCTAGTAATCCAATTTTAATTTTTTGTTCCATTACTTAAAGTGAAAATTAATATTATCAATGATGAATAATACATAATTAAATACTAAAAACCTCTATTTCACATAACGACACATAATAAACGAATAATATTAAAAGGATTTACTTTTAATAGCACAACATTAATCATTTTCTTTACGGACCTATAAGTAAAAACTAATCTAGAATAAATAATTCATTCCATTTATCAGTGCTATCTTTATTCAAGAATGAAAGTAAGCTTAGTAAAGTACCTCCTCCACCTCCTAAAAGGCATGATTGATTCTTAGTTTTAAGCATTTTGATTTGCTCTTCAATATTTTCCAATGTAAATGATAACCAATAAGCACTCGCTTCAAAGAAAATGTTCTTATTGGTCTTTTTATAAAAACTATTAAAGATATAAGCTACTCCAGCAGATCCATGGCAGAAAAATGAAGTTCCAATTTTAGCAGTTTCTATATTTCTAATATAAGCTACTCTAGTTGAAATCTCAGTTGCTCTTTCTATATAATTGGGGTTGTTAAATATCTTCCCTAACTTAAAGTACATCACGGCAAAATTAAGATCTCCATAACATTATGCTAATCGAGAATCATAAAACTCTAAATTTGCAGGGTCATCAGGAGGTAAAATATCAATAAAACTCACTGCATATAAAGAGTTACCGTTCGTTTTTTCTAACTTTCTTTTCTTCCCTTCTATATATTTCACCCCTTGCTCAATGATATATTGTATTTTTTCCTTTTTTAGTCCCTTCTCATAAGCGTGACTTAATATGATAAGTTGACCAGCAAGACCATGAGCTAAACCTAAGTTATACTCTTCTTCAACCGCCTCAAATAACACAGTATTTATCATTCGAAGGCCCTGTTCATCAATTTTAGCTTTTGTAAAATAGGCATCAATTATCTTGTTACAACGCTCTACATTGATCTCACTTTCAATTCTTTTTAAGAAATAATATAAAATTCCTAAACCACCATGTAAATAATCACTTTTACCTACTTTTATTGATTTATAACCTAAATCAAAAATATAATTTTCAATAGCAGATAAATTTTCTTGCACATCAAATACAATGAGATCCTTTTTTTGTAAATGATTAAATAGATAGCAAACTCCAGTTAGACCATTAAAATAAGAGAACATATTTTTTAAGGAAAAACTTTGCTCATTTAATATATCAATTATCATTTCCACTAGTTCATTACCTTTCTCAATATATGTGGAATCATTTAGATATCTTCCTGCATAAAAGTTACAAATGGTTAATGCTGACAATCCATTTCCTAAACTTATATCTTTTGATTTTTCTACTGCTTTTATATTAGTGTTTAGTGTCACCAATAAAGACTCGATTGTGCTATATATTTTTTCAAGCTGAGTATTAATATTTTGATTTAAAATTGACATGAGTATTTAAATATATGAATATCAGTCGTTTAAACTAGTCTAAACGACTGATAAATAGACTTTTTATATAACAAAGAAATTATCTATTGTAAATTCATAGTTAAAAAACTATTAGTTACAAGATTTTTTGCAGCAAGAATCAGCTGCGATTGCTAAAGCTCCTATTTCATTGTCGCACACAGCACCTGAATCATTACTTTGTTCAGCACCAAAAGAAGATTTCATTTGATCTTCTTGTAAAGAGACTAGTGTCTCTTTGTTTAATTTGATTTTCTTTTTCATAAAAAATATTAGATTGAAAATAGTTTAAGTGTAATATAATTTATTATATTTAAATTAAAATATAAAGACACAACGAGATATACCATTAAATTTTAAACTATTCGTAAAAATTTTAAAATACATAAAAGTAATACATATTTTATATGTGATTATCCCATTGAGGATTTGTCTATATAATAATAGTATGAAAGAGGTTTATAACAATTTTAAGATTTAGCAAGAATATAAATTCAATACGAAAATAAATGTTTAGACATAAAATATGTGATTTACATTGATTTGTAACATTCAATTTGAAAAATGATAAATCATTTTATTTTATACTTTCGCATTTGTTGGTTATTTCATATCTCTATAAATAATGATTTCAATTTCACATGATATAGATTCTAACTTAATAAAGTTTGAGTTCTCTTTAAATGAAGGTTTTTGATTGAGGTCATTTTTAATGAAAGATTTATTTAAAATTAGTTTTTAGTTATCACAATAATATGTTTTTTTTTTAAAATACACAAATTATATTGAAATTTTTTCTTCTTAGGCTACATAAATTTTAGTATTAAACTTTATCAAACACAGGAGGTTCTGATTCACTTTTGGTGGAAAGCTTTTTAACATTTATAGGAGGTAATAACACTTCATTTTTACGCTACAAAATCACTGTATAAAAGTAATTTTATGATCAGGTTTGATGCTTTATTTTATCATTTATAACTCATTTAATATCATCATCTGTTTTTCTAAAAAGGGTAATTTTGCCCTTCCATACCCTTTACGTTTTATCATTTTTAATTTATTGACTTGCCCTTCTACTTGACCATTTGTTAATTTATAAATAGCAGCATTTTTAACAGCTTCCATATCTCTTTCAATTCCTCCAACTAATCTAGTTAGACCTTCAATAGACAATTCTTTAGCTGATGCTAACCAAGTTGGTAATTTATCAGGTAACTTAGATAAGAAGATATTACGGTATTCAAAATAGCGTTTACGCAATTTTTCTAAGTGAGGAATTTTATCACAAAGTGATTTTATAAATGTAGATTCTTCCATAGTTCTTTCGTTACTATGAAGAAATAAACATCTATTTACCTGATTAATAGTGTTATATTTAATTTTTAATGGATGAATATCTACATGGGTTTTTTAACATGGGACTGAACATATCTATAGAAATGAGGATAATCTCTTGAATATCCTTTTTCTTTTATTTTTCGCCATATCTCCTTAGCACTTCGTTCACCATTTTTCCAAAGTTTGCGAATAAAAGAGCTATATTTTTTTCATATATAGGCTCAGAAAAATTACGTGGATAAGCATCCAACTTAAAATATCTTCCGACTGCATCTCTATTCATACCTAATTCCTTAGCAATCTTCCTTTGTGATAATTTACCTTCTTTTTGTAGTTCTTTGACTTTTTTAAATAATGCAGAGTATTTAGTCTCAGGCAATTCAATCTTTTGAGAAAGAAGAGCAGACTTCAATTTTTCGTGTCCATTTGCTGAAATAGTTTCACAAACTGTTCTAATATCACTTTTATATCCTTCTAAATAGCTTCTAATTACAGCTGATATGCCATTTATCACTTATTTGTTCTGCTTGAGGAGCTCCTTTTGTTGCTGTTGATGCATAACTACTGGACCCATCACGGGTAATTATTTTAATTTCAGGATGTGCTAATAACCACTTACTTACGGTCTCTACTTTTCTATCAGGAAGTAAAGCTATGGGTTATTTAGTTTCCAAATTCACTAAAATAGTATCATAGGAAACTTGTTTTTTAAATGCCTAAACAATTAATAGTGAGTTTATTATTGTCATTCACTTGAAACAAATGAGCAAAACGCAACAAAGATGAAGTGGAATATTCTAATTGTAGATGTGATGATATTCGTTGTAATGCTCGTACACCTATTGTGAGTCCTAAAACCATTAATTGATGTTGTAATCTAGTTGTAGAACGAGCATAAGGTTGTATTTCTTGAGTAAAACGTTCAGTAAAAATCTTCCTCGAACAATGAATTTTTTTACTTTTAAGGAAACTTCAACACTAGAATCTGACCAAGATAAATCTTTGAGGTTACGTAAATAATAGCTATGTTTTGAATTACTTTCTGTATGACAACAAGGACATTTTCCGGAAGGAGATATAGATTTCAAATGAATGATTCTTTTCTTTACAGTATTAGATTCATCAACAGAGAACCCATCAAATTCAAATGAACCAAAACTAGAAAAGGTAGAGAGTGATATCATAATAACAAAATTAATAATATCTTATATGCTAAATGTTAAAAAAGCTTTCCACCAAAAGTGAATCAGAACTGGGTGAATTAGAGGAGTAGAACGTATTAGAGATACGTACTGTTATTTTTACGGATAAGCATATAATGAAATTAACTTTTGCTAAACAAGAGATATTGTCTTATTAATAACGAGATTTTTAAAAAAACAGAACACCTATTAGCTAAGGATAGTACTCCTTTTACTAATAGGTGTTTATATAAAAAAAGAGAAAATATTATTTACTCAAACCGAGTAACTTCTCTGTTAATAGATCTGCTCTGTCTTTTGTGAAAAATTTCACATTTTTACTTCCTAATCCATTCATAAGGGCCTTCTTATTTTGCATATCATGCATAAACCCAAAACCATGACCAATTTCATGTGCGAGAATATGATTATCTACTGTACTAAAAAGGATATTCATAGGATTAGAAGTAATACCTTTTTTTAGATTATCTCCATATTTAGCTGTTATTGATCCTTTTACAGGTGTCCCTGTATTTATTTGTAATTTTCCATTTACAAAGGTAGCTTCAAATTTACTTGACCAAATAGAAGAGCTCATATAAGCATATACTGTTATTTCTTCGTTAGTTTTTAATACAGGAAGTTGATTTGTTGAACTTAACGTTTCTATCAATTTATCAAATTCATCTGTTTGTTGTTTCACTCGCATCAAAAATTTAAGACCATAAGTACCAGTGTAAGTTTCTGATGTTACCTTAAAATTTGAAATATCATACATATATTTTTTAAGTTCGTTCTTTGGATCATTCATATAATCTTGAACAGCTTTCTTGTACACTTCATTAGTGAATGTAATAATTTCTTTAAGTTTTAATGGGTCTATTGTTTGAGTCTTATCAGAAAAAATAATTATTTTAATATTTTTAATTTTTTCTTTCTGACTAGGTGCTAACCTTTTTAAGTAATCTACTAACTGACGTTTTGTATTATCAACTTCCTTCGTTAAGTCATCAATCTCTTTTTGCTTTACGTTTACATTCGATTTTAAACTTTGTAACGCTATTTTAGATTGATTTAAATCATCTTTAAATTTTAAAATCTCCTGATCTCTCTTTTGTACTTCTGCATTTACAGAGGAAAGTTGATTTTGTAAATTCTGATTAGTCTGAGATAATGCTGAAGCAGTTTGAGTATTACTTTTTATTTTAGATTGGAGTTGCGTGTTTTTACTATCTTTTTTCGTCAATTTTTGACTTAAATCCTTATTTTTTTGATCTTTCTTGTTTACCTCATTTCTTAATAATTGATTCTCTTGATTACTTTTATTCATCTTATTATCAACTACTTGCTTGTCTTTTTTTTCTTGTATTAATTTATCAAACAAGTCTTGATTTAATTTATCTTTTTTACTGACTTCTCCTTGTAAAAATTGATTATCTTGTTCTTTTTGAGTAACCTTATTTTGTAAATTCTGATTATCTAATACTTTCTGATCTACTTCACCTTTTAAGACTAGATTCTTTTTAGATTCTTTTTGAATTTGATCTTCTAGTACCTTATTATCCTGTTCTTTCTTACTCATCGCATTTTGCAATGTCTGGTTACTCTGCTCTTGTTTAGCCACCTCATCTAACAAGTCTTTATTAGCTTGTGATAGAGCTGCATTATTATTATTTACACCCTCTTTTTGTTTAGAAACGGATGTAATTTGCTCGTTTAATTCTGTGATTTTATTTTCAAGTTTCCTCAGTTCATCATTTTGTGATGATGGAATTGATTCTTGTTCCTTGTCAGCACAAGAATAAAGGAAAAACAGTACTGCTATGAATAAATATTTTTTCATGTCTTAATGAGATTAATTATTGGGTAATTAGCGTGTTTTAAAAGTCTACTAATTCTATAAACTATAACAATTTAATATAACGACTAGTCAAAAAAAGCCATTAATAATTGTAAAAGACAACATGAAAAGATCAAAAATAACGATTGTAAGTACTAGTTAATAAGTATAATATATTCTTTCCTTTTTGTTTTATAGTCAAAAAAAAACACGTAACCCTTTTTACATGAGGTTACGTGTTCCATAGTCTTAAATGTTGATATTGTTATTTGAGTTTGGTTGTTACAAACAAAATTTCACCATTAAATTTACTAGTTTCAGGTGTGTATTTCTGACTTACCATAGTTTCTAAATCGACTCCAACATTTACGGTTTCATCACCAGAAAATGCTATAGCTTGGGTGTAAGGTACTTTTACACTACCCACTTCTTTATTATTTACATAGATGGTTGCAAGTCCACCTTTGCCTCTACCTTTACCTTCGTAAGCAAAATCCATTTTTACAGTTGCTTTCCCTTTAGGGAGTGTACTCTTAGAAATTGTAGTAAATTCTTGAATACCTAAGAAATTATAAGTGTAGGCTAATTTCCCTTTGTGTACATATAATGACCATCCGCCAAATCTACCCGCTTGTTGTAAAATTACACCCTGAGTAACTTTTTCTTTTCCCTCAATTTCTGCTTCAATTTCCCAGGAGGTATTTTTAATATTTAAGAAGTTATTACCATACAATCCAGTCATACCACCTAAAAGAGTCAATTCATTTCTACCAGCCATAAGATCTGGTCGGCCTGCTAATTTGGCATTTAAACGTTCTACTTTTCTATCATCTAAAGGATAGACACTGTATTTTACTGCTTCATTTTTAAATAAATCTTGCATCTTTTTTAACCTCTCAGGATATTTATCAGCAACATCATTTGCCATGGTAAAATCTTCTTCTACATGATATAAGAACCATTTGTCTTCTTCTAAAGGAGCTTCGGGTACTTGTTTCCAAGCAATGGAATGTACAGTTCCTGCAAACCACCCATCATAATACAATCCTCTATTTCCCATCATTTCAAAATACTGAAGCGTTCTTCTACTGCTTATATCTTTATCGTCAAAGCTATATAACATACTTACACCAGCCATTGGAATTTGAGGTATTCCATGTACTAATTGAGGTTCAGGTAAATTACATGCTTCTAAGATTGTTGGAGCAATATCAATAATATGATGCCATTGTGGTCTAATTTCTTTTTTAGCAGTTATACCTTTAGGCCACTTTACCATAAGTCCATTTCTTGTTCCTCCATAATCAGACGCAATTTGTTTTGTCCATTTAAAAGGAGCATCAAAAGCAACAGCCCACCCTGCAGCCATATGCGGATAAGTTTCTGGGCTACCCCACTTATCATAATACTTCATCATAAAGTCTACTGTATTAAACTTATTGGCTCCATTAAAGTAGGTGTACTCATTAAATAATCCATCCATTCCACCTTCGGCACTTGTTCCATTATCACCGGTAATGTAGAAAATAAGGGTATTATCAGGGTCAGGGAGTTTACTTATCAATCTTCCAATTTCATAATCTGTCATTTCTAAAAAAGCTGCAAATACTTCTGCCTGACGTGCAAATAGTTTTTTTTCTGTGGCAGATAAACTGTTCCAATCTTTTATATCTTTTGGTTTTGGAGGTAATACAGCATCTTTTGGAATGATGCCTAATTTCTTTTGCTTTTCAAAAATTTGATTTCTTATAACATCCCAACCTTCGTCAAACTTACCTTTTTGTTTAGCAATATAACTTTCAGGAACATGATGAGGGGCGTGAACTGCTCCAGGAGTAAAATACATGAAATATGGTTTGTCAGGTGTTATTGCATGTTGGAAATTCACCCAAGAAACAGCTCTATCTGTCATATCTTTCATGAAGTGATATTCCGGATTATTTGGGGTTTCTACTCTATTCAAATTATGAAAAACACTTGGTCTCCATTGGTTCGTTTCTCCACCAATAAAGCCATAAAACTCATCAAAGCCTTGTCGGTTAGGCCAACGATCAAAAGGACCAGAAATGGAAGTTTCCCAAACAGCAGTTTCGTGCCATTTGCCGAATGCTCCTGTACTATATCCGTTAAAATTTAAAATTGTTGCAATGGAGTTTACAGCAGTAGGTAATTGGCCTGTATAACCTGGAAAGGAAGTGGCCATTTCTGTTATTGCTGCTTGATTACATGTATGATGATTTCTACCTGTTTTTAATGCTTGTCTAGTTGGTGAGCAAAGAGATGTAGTATGAAATTGATTATATAGAAGGGCCTCCTTAGCAAAATTATCCATATGTGGAGTGTCTGCTATTCCACCAAACGGACTTGCAGTACCAAAACCAGCATCATCTAACATAATAACAACTACATTTGGAGCACCTTTTGGAGCTGTAATTTTAAAAGGTTTTGGGGCTTTTACATTCCTTGCATTCTGCACTGTAATGTGTTTTCTGTAAGGGTCTTTAATTGGTAAAACAGTTCTATCTACTTTTACGCTATCAGAAGCATAAATTTTTAGTGTGAACAAAAGGAAGAAGAAGATGATCGTATTTTTCATAGGGTTAATTTATTAGATATGATGATATAATATAACACCTTTACGAATAGTTAATTACCCACTCTACTTATAGTTATACTCTTCATATAAATAGAAATAAAAAAAGAGGTAAATCTACATTATATAGATTCACCTCTCTGAAAGTATGGATGAGTATTTATTTCTAGATTAAGCCTACTAAATCAATGCTAGGCTTTAATGTTTCGTTTCCTTCTTTCCATTTTGCTGGGCACACCTCTGCTGGGTTAGCGGCAACAAATTGTAACGCTTTTAATTTTCTTAGTAACTCTTCAGCATTTCTACCTACGTTACCTGCTACTACTTCGTAAGATACGATTTCACCTTCTGGATTTACAATAAATGTACCTCTTTCAGCCATTCCGTCTTCCTCAATCATAACATCAAAACCTCTTGATAACACACCAGTTGGGTCTGCTAGCATTGGGTAATTAATTTTTTTGATTGTATCAGAAGTATCATGCCATGCCTTATGTACAAAGTGTGTATCTGTAGAAACTGAATATACTTCTGTTCCTGTAGCTTTGAAATCTTCGTAAAGGTTAGCTAAATCTTCTAATTCTGTTGGGCAAACAAAAGTGAAGTCAGCTGGGTAAAAGAAGAAGATAGACCATTTTCCTAAAACATCTGCTTTAGAAACTGTTTCGAATGCATTGTTAGCGAATGATTGAACTTTAAAATCTACTACTTGTTTTCCTATTTGTGACATATCTATATTAAGTTTAATTTCTCTTTCGATTTATTGTGTTACAAACTTACTACAGATTTAACTATTTGTAAAATTGATTTTTTCTATAATACTATCGATAAAACTTATAGTTAATTGAGGTTGTTTTTTATTTAATTAGAAAGGAGGTAATCACTGGTAATTTTATCTATTGGAATATTTAAAAATTCAGATACGTTTCTGATCATTGCTAAAGATAATTTTCTCTTTTTATTTAGAACTTCACTAACTACTCCTTTTGTACCTATGATACCTATTAAATCTTTTTGTTTTAACCCTTTGACTTCTAATTTATATTTAATTCTATCAATTGGTGTTAGATGATCTGTTTTTATATTATAATTATCAGATTCGTAATAGTCTATCAATATTAATAAATGCTCTAGTAGTTCTGCATTATTATCTGATAAATCATCTTTTACCATCAGACTATCAACCTTTTGAAGGTAATTTTCATACATCATTTCAGATGAAATTGGCCTAGGATGAATAATTTCTGTAATCGCCATAACTAATATTTTTCTATAGTTGATGCATTTTTAATTTTATCATATTCAGCATGGGTTCCAATAAAATTAATTCGAACTGTACTGAATCTGAAATTTATAGTTGCTATTAACCTGAACTTGTTACCTCCAATATTAAAGCAAACTCTATGATTATTGAGTACATCTGCCGAAGGGTAATCATAAATTATATCATTAAAATTAATCCATTTTGCAGATTTCACGTCATCATACCACAATTCTAAGACTTGTTTTGAAGAAGCATGTTTATTTGCAAAATCGATTAATGTCTTCTTCGATATGATTCTTTTCATATTACAAATATATAAAATAAAAAAATGTTCTCATAACGAGAACTAATTTATAGTGCTAAAACTCTAACTAGAAAGATAATTAGTAATCACTAGTGCATCTAATAAACTACCTTTTTCATTACTCTATGTAACACTCCTGTTTTTTTTGAGGCAAAAGGTTCACCAAATTTATGAAACCCAAATTTTTGATAAAATTCAATAGCGTCTTCCCTAGCGTTAAGTACAATTACTTGGGTATTATTTTTCTGGCATTTTTCAATCATCAATTCAATAATCTTCTGCCCTATACCATGTTTTTGAAACTCTTTTGCAACAGCCATCTGAGAAATAATACCTTTGCTTTCTTCTATATTTAGTCTACCAGTGCCAATAACAATATCATGTTTATCTAAGCATACAATGTGAAAACTATCGTTCTCGTAAACATCATTAATGAGAATTTCAGGTTTATCAAACTCTTTAAAAAAGGTTGTAATTCTTAAATCTACAGCTTCTTGATAGAATTTATCTTTTGTAGTTATATATAAAAAGCGCATTGTATTTTCTAATTTTTGGTGTGATGTTAAATATGAGCAAAATATTTGTATTGAGAAATAAATTCCCGAAATTAAAGAGTGACTAATCAATCAATAACATGAATAACGAAAAGAAAAATCTTATTATTAATGCTGCTTTGGAACAGTTTGTAACAAATGGTTTTAGTGCCCCTACTGGAAAAATTGCAGTAGTAGCGGGTGTATCAAATGGTACACTATTTAATAATTTCAAAACAAAAGATGATTTAGTCTTAGGGGTATATCAATCTATCAGAACAGAAATTACAACATTAATTATTAACGCTGAAGACAAGAATAAATCAATTAAGGAAAATATAAAACAACAATTTTCAGTTGGAATATATTGGGCAATTGAACACCCTAACAAGTACAAGTACCTTAGACAATTCTATTATTCGCCATTTAATAATAGGGTAAATAAAGAAGAATTTTCTCAAGATTTAACGCCTCATTTTTCTTTAATCAAAGAAGCTATTGGAGAGAATTCATTGAGCCAATACCCTCCTGACCTTATTTATACTTTAATTGGTAGTAATCTTTTTGGTGTATGTAGGTTTATAGAATCACATGATTTAACCACCGATGAGATTACAAATTTAATAGACAAAACATTTGATTTACTTTGGAAAATGGTGGAATAAAAAAAGGTTGAATCCATATGTGAATTCAACCTTAAATGTCTTTTTATTTGATAATAGGACAGCTTTGTATTATTGTGCAATACAAACTGCTAATGCATAAAGTGTTGGAATACCAAACGCTAATGTTGCAATGATACCTGCCAAAATTTGACTGTTATTTTTCATGATTTATTTAATTATAATACAAGTTCAGTTAATATACACCTTCTAATAAACTGATAGTCAATTAGCTTATCAATTGTTATTTATACGTTTAATATACGAATATTTATCTATTTAACTCATTATTATTAATTCTTATTAGAATATTTATATACAGTAACGTACTCACTATAAGAATATTACAATATTAATTTTGATTATGGATTAATAAAATTAAGCTACACTATATAAGTATTAAATAACGTAATACTAAAAATACAAGTTTTTCAATTGTTAGTAATACAATTATAACATGATGTAGAACTGTTTTACATGATTAAAATCAATAACAAAAAAGGATAATCATTACTGAAATTTACTAGCTACTTGTTTTGGAGTAACACCATATTTAAGCTTAAATGACTCTGAAAAACGAGATATTGTTTTATATCCAAAATGCCTACTTACATCTGTAATAGAACTCTGTTTTGTCATAAGCATATTATAAGCCATTTCTAATTTATAATCAGTATGAAATTTATGTATTGAGGTACCAAAGACGGCATTAAAATCCCTTTTTAGTTTAGAGACAGAAACACCATACTTATCCGCTAAATCATTTAAAGAAGGTGTTTTTTGATATAAATTAGTTAACTCATTTTTAATATTCTGAATACGCTCAATGTCATCCTTATGCATATTTATTGCACTTTCAGAGGAAGGATCTCGTTTAATAATTCTATCTAAAAATATAGCTACATTTTCTATGGCACTGCAAACAAATAATGAAGTGAGTAACGGTATGGAAAGTTTCTTATCTCTATCAAATAACTTTTTGATATTAATACCTATAGCCATTGGAGCAATATCATAAAGCACCCAACTACTGTCTTTTTCAAATACTTTACCTATATATTCTTCAAGGTGACTCATTTTTTTATGATAGTAATCGTATGGTATTCTTACTGTCATCCATTTAGCCTCATCTCCTTTATGAGCAATAAAAGACAATGGTATTTTTGAGCTCATGATAGACATCATTTTAGCATTGTCTCTATCAGCATCTGTACCAAAAGTAGTGGGTATGTTATTACCTAAGTATTCAAACTGAAAATATATATTTTTATCGTTAGTAGCTGGAGTATAGGTTTCCATATACATATCCTGTTTGTACTTTACGTGGTGAATCATGATTTCTACACTATCGAAAGGAGAAAAATATTCATACTTAACATACACTTCTGTAGTATCTGTCTCATAAACATCATTTTCAAAAGTACCCCCAAATATGGATTGAAGTTTATTTATTACTTCTAACCCAGATCCATTAATCATTTTATATGTATTCAAATCTCTTCGTTTTATACCTGCCTCAAATTATAACTAGAATTTACAGGGTTTTATAGAATGAACCAAAAACGTAAAAGCAAGAACTAAAACCGTAAATTTTATTAACTCCAACCCGTTTTATTAAGTATGTTCAATTTAATACAAGATAAAATGAAAACAAGTACACATATCAAACAGTTTGCGTTGGGTTTAGCAATTTTAGGTGCAAATAACATAGCAAATGCTCAAAATGTTTTACCATTATCTGATGCATCTTTAATAGGAAATGAACAAATAGAAACTCCTTACACAAACGTGTCGCTTGATAATAATTACATCACCGAAGGGTCTGAAGCATTGTTTGATGCTATGGACTTCCAACGCGGTTCTCAAGCATACATTTGGGCTACTCCTATTGTCTCTATGAAGTCTTGGGGTATTAACGAAGATGCTGCTTATGCTGCTGCGGGTTTAGAAAACTTTGTGGTGTTACAATCATTAAAAGAAAAAAGAGGTGTAGTAACTGGTAACTTAACTACACCTTATATATTCACGTTTTCTAACCTTCAAGATGGTGCTGTAAAAGTAGAATATCCGAAAGGAATGACTGCTGGTGGATTTTTAGACTTATGGCAAAGACCTATTGCAGATTTAGGTTTAACGGGACCAGATAAAGGGCAAGGTGGTAGCTATATTGTTGTAGGACCAAACGATGACCCTTTGAAATATAAAGGCCAAGCAGATTTTATTTATCAATCGGAAACGAATAATTTCTTTATTGGTTTAAGAATCCTTAGTACAGAAAAAGATGCTATTAAAAGTTTTAATAAGAACCTAAAATTAGGGAAAGTTGATGCTCCTCTAAAAACAGCGAATTTTATTGAAGGAAAAGACAAAGAATGGTCGGGTACATCACCAAGAGGTATTGAGTTTTGGGCTTTACTACATGAGATAATAAATGAAGAACCTGTTAGAGAAGAAGATAAAGCATGGATTGCTATGCTAAAACCTCTTGGATTAGAAATAGGTAAACCTTTTGCACCGACTCCACGACAAGAAAAAATATTGTTAGAAGCTCATAATATGGGTGAATTAATGCTAAGAAATTTACAGACTAATCCAAGATTCTCTGCTCCTTATTGGGAAAATACAAGTTGGTATAAATCATTTGATTTTACAATTGAGCAGAAGAATGAGACAATGGTCTATTTAGATGAAAGAGCGGTATGGTTTTATGAAGCAGTTTCATCAACAAAAGGAATGGTAAACCCTACTCCTGGTTTTGGTCAGGTATATATGACTTCTAAAAGAGACGAGAATGGGGATTTATTAAGAGCAGATAAAACGTATAAACTAACTATACCTGCAGATGTTCCTGTAGAGCAATTTTGGTCGGTTACTTTGTATTCAGAAAATACAAGAAGACCTTATGATAATGGTGGAGATAAAATCGAAGACATTGGAATAAATTCAAGAAGAACCGACCTTGATGTTAATAAAGATGGATCTATTGATGTTTACATTGGAAGTAAAAAACCTAAAGGAGTAAATTCTTCTAACTACTTAAAAACAGTTGATAATAATGGTTGGTTTATATATTTTAGATTATATGCACCTAAGCAAGCCTTTTTCGATAAAACTTTTCAATTATCAGATTGGGAAGTTGTTGATGAAAGTCAGTTAACAAAGTAATATTTACCAGAATTATTTAAATAAAAAAAGCGTCACCTTTTTTAAACCACAGCTGTAGTTTAAGAAAGGTGACGCTTTTAGTTTGTCAGTCTGCAATATTCAATTGCTTAGAAGCACATTAATTTAGTAACTTCTTTATTGCCATTTTTATCAATAGCAACCAAAATATAAGTACCAGATACAAGATTAACCTTAAGGTTTCTAGCAGAACCTTCTATTACTGTATAACCTGTAAGGTCATAAACTTGGTAGGTAACTTCTGTTGAAAATTCAATGTTTATATCATTAACACTTGGGTTAGGATATACACTTTGAATTAATTTTACTGTTGAATTAGTAACTACAGAAAGTGGTGTATCTAATGTTATTTGAGTGAATACACTAGATTCTTCTGATAAGAAACCTTCACCATCTTCTGCTCTAACTATAACATCATAAGATGTACCAACCTCAAGATCTGTTAGATTGAAAGAGAATGTTTCACCATTTAACTCTGCAACCATTTTATAGTCTCCTTCTGCACCAGTAACTTTTAAGAAAACATAGTATGCATTAATTCCATTTAAAGAATTAGAAGGTTTCCAACTTACTGTAAAAGAATTTGCTGTAATTTGAGATGCAGATAATTCTGAAACAATATTAGGGCGATCACCTATGATTTCATCCTTAGAGTTTGTAGTCAACACTAACGGAGTAGATTTTTCAGAAACATTACCTGTTAAATCATACGCTTGTACTTCAAACGAGTAGCTTGTTGATGGTGTTAAACCAGCAACTTTGTAAGAAGTAGATTGAACTTCTTGGATCTTAATACCATCTTGGAAAATATTATAACCAATTACGCCAATGTTATCCGTAGAAGCAGTCCAACTTAAAGCAACATTTGTTCCTTGTGTATCTACAGATGTTAGGTCTGCCGGTGTAGTTGGTGCTTCGAAATCTGCTTGACTATCTTCTGTTACTGGAATAGAAGCAGGAAGAGAGAAGAATAAAGCAGTTCCAGAACTATTTTTTCTAAACTGATGACCAATTTCTACGGTAAATGCTTTACCACCCTTTAAATCTTCTTTATTAATTACATATTCTCTTTCTTTGATCTCTTCTTCATCTTGCCCTTCTAATTTTACTCTATACGTATAATCTTTAGGGTTGATAATCTGAGGTACGTTATCATAAAGTTCTCCAGTTAATACAGGCTCTTCCCAAGATACTGTTACAGTAGTTTCGTCGTTTGCCTGAATTCTAATTTTAGGAGCATTGATAATTGGTAAAATTTCCTGTTTAGGAGCATAAATCACTTTTGCAATTTTAATATTTGGATACCCCATAAAGAATGCAATTTCGTTAATGCCTTCTTTTAGCATTGTAGCATTATTATTTCTAATCTGATAGCCAACTAAAACCCATTGCCACTTACCAACTAAATCACCAGAAATTCTAGAGCCAAAAGCAGCACCGTATTCACCTTCAGTTCTTTTATCAACATCAATACCGTTTACGCTACCATAAATTTTACCACCATTCTTTTCACCTTGATTAATTAAAGCCCAGATGAATCCTGTTTGAACAGTTGGCATACTAATTTTATATGATAAAGAAGGAGACTTCATTCTGTCTGCAGATACTTTATTGACATTAGTTGTTGTATCTGTATTTTCTAAATATAAGTATTTACCAACAACTTCGTCTGTACCTACTAACCATTTTTGGCCATCAAAAGCATCACTACCAGGTAAGTTTGAAGCAAACTCAACAGCATCGAATTGGTACACACCTTCACCGTCTGCTTGATGAATAAAATCTTGGTATTCACCGTCAGGGTTAGTCGGTACTGCTATTGTAGAAACTGTATGAACATCTGACATTTCAGAATCATTTCCAGCAGCATCATAAGCAATCACAGAAAATGAATATTCAGTTTCAGGTTGTAATCCAGAAATTGTAGTACTAGTTCCGTCTGTAATTCTACTTGACAACTCTCCTCCGTCTTGCTTAATTTTATAACCTACTACACCAATATTGTCTGTTGCTGCAGTCCAAGATAAAGTGATTGAGTTTTGAGTAATATCAGAAGAAGCAAGGTCTGAAGGTTTTGTTGGAGCTTCGTTATCTTCACCTTGAGAAGGTTGAGAATTGGCATCCACAGTAATTTCTCCAGGAATTGAATAAGTTGCGTGAGTTCCAGAACTATTTTTCTTAAATTCATGTCCAACTTCCACTGTAACAATTTTAGCTTCTGTTAAATTTGTTAGAGGAATTTGAATTGTTCTTGTAGTAATATTATCACCTATAACTTCTTCACCTAATTTTACTCTATAGTAGTATGATTTTGTTGTAAAAACCGCATCAGTATTATCATAAACATCACCAGTTAAAGTAGGTTCATCCCACCCGATAGTTAAGTTTGTACCATCATTATCGGTAACACTAGGCATTTTTGTATCAATTATTAAGTTGATATCCTGCTGAGGTGTAAATGCGATTTTAGCAATCTTAATATTAGGTCTTGCTTTAAAAATCTCTATTGTATTGTCTCCATCAATAACAACCTTATCATTTGCTTGGTTATTAATTAAGATCCATTGCCATTCTCCTTTCATGTGATCTGAAATTCGAGATTTAGCTGCACTTCCGTAAGAATCTGCTTCACGTTTATCTAAATCTAGATCATTCATGTTAACATAAATACGACCAGCATCTTTAGAACCTTCATTAATTAACGCCCATACAAAACCTGTTTTTGCAGACTCCATATTAATCTTAAATACTAAAGATGGAGAAGCAGCTCTTTCAGATGAAGTCTCATTTCTGTTATCAGAATCAGTATTTTCTAAATACATGTAATCTCCAATTACTTCATCAGTACCTTTTACCCATTTTTCTCCAGAAAAATCTTGAGCACCAAATGCTGAACCTTCTTTATTTTCTGCAAATTCTGTAGCAGAGAACATATAAATACCATTTGCATCTGCTATATGAGGATCAGTTGTTGGCTCTAAACCACCTTCTTCTTCCTCTGATTCTTCAGGTTGAGAAGTAGCATTTACAGTTAACGTAGTAGTTAAAGAGTAGTTATCTAAATTAGACGAGCTATTCTTTCTGAATTGATGACCAACTTGTACTTCAACATCAACATCTGATGTTAAATCTGCTAAAGGTATTACAATTGTATTTTCAGTAGCAGCATCATTGATTAACTCCCCACCTACTTGAACTCTATAAAAATAATTTTTTGGATCGTATATAACTTCTTCAAAGTCGTATAATTCTCCTGTTAATGACGGATCTCCTATTGTTATAGTAAGGTTTGTACCATCATTTTCTGTAACAGTTAACATTGGAGCATTAATAATCATATTAAGCTCTTGTATAGGAGTGAAAGCAATTTTTGCTATTTTGATATCTGGTCTTGCTTTAAAAAACTCGATAGTATTATCTCCACTTATAACAATATTATCATTTGCTTGATTATTAAGTAGAATCCATTGCCATTGGCCTTTCATTTCATCAGAAATTCTAGACTTAGCAGCACTACCATAAGAATCTGCTTCACGTTTATCTAAATCTAGATCATTCATGTTTACATAAATACGACCAGCATCTTTAGAACCTTCATTAATTAACGCCCATACAAAACCTGTTTTTGCAGACTCCATATTAATCTTAAATACTAAAGATGGAGAAGCAGCTCTTTCAGATGAAGTCTCATTTCTGTTATCAGAATCAGTATTTTCTAAATACATGTAATCTCCAATTACTTCATCAGTACCTTTTACCCATTTTTCTCCAGAAAAATCTTGAGCACCAAATGCTGAACCTTCTTTATTTTCTGCAAATTCTGTAGCAGAGAACATATAAATACCATTTGCATCTGCTATATGAGGATCAGTTGTTGGCTCTAAACCACCTTCTTCTTCTGATTCTTCAGGTTGAGAAGTAGCATTTACAGTTAACGTAGTAGTTAAAGAGTAGTTATCTAAATTAGACGAGCTATTCTTTCTGAATTGATGACCAACTTGTACCTCAACATCAACATCTGATGTTAAATCTGCTAAAGGTATTACAATTGTATTTTCAGTAGCAGCATCATTGATTAACTCCCCACCTACTTGAACTCTATAAAAATAATTTTTTGGATCGTAGATAACTTCTTCAAAGTCGTATAATTCTCCTGTTAATGATGGATCTCCTATTGTTATAGTAAGGTTTGTACCATCATTTTCTGTAACAGTTAACATTGGAGCATTAATAATCATATTAAGCTCTTGTATAGGAGTGAAAGCAATTTTTGCTATTTTGATATCTGGTCTTGCTTTAAAAAACTCGATAGTATTATCTCCACTTATTACAATATTATCATTTGCTTGATTATTAAGCAGAATCCATTGCCATTGGCCTTTCATTTCATCAGAAATTCTAGACTTAGCAGCACTACCATAAGAATCTGCTTCACGCTTATCTAAATCAAGATCATTCATGTTAACATAAATACGACCAGCATCTTTTGCACCTTCATTGATTAATGCCCAAACAAAACCTTTTTGAGCAGATTCCATATTAATCTTATATGTTAATGATGGACTATCCCCTCTTTCAGCTGAAGTTTCATTTCTGTTGTCTGAAGAAGTGTTTTCTAAATACATGTAATCACCAACTACTTCGTCAGTTCCTTGTACCCAAACTTCACCATCAAAAGAATTTGAACCAGCATTGTTAGAAAAGTACTCTGTCGCTTGGAATACATAAACACCTTCGTTACCCTCTGTATGAGGTGTATCTGTTTGTTGTGCATATACACTTACAGTTCCTAAAAGAAAAAGTAAGCATAAATTTATAATGTTGTTAAAATTTCTCATGTGTAAATTTTTTGCAATATGTTGTTTTTAAGTATTGTTATGAGATAGAATGGAGATGTCTATTAATAAAAATATCCTATTGAGGAATCTATTAAATAGCTTTCAGTTTAATCTCCATTCTATCTTAGCATTTTAAAACGCTTAATTTTTTTGGGATGTGTGTTGTTTAATTACACTTCTAGTAACCAGGGTTTTGATCTAGTTGTCCTTTACTTGTATCAAGTTCTCTTTGTGGAATTGGTAGTAGTAAATGACGTTTATCAAAGCTTAGACCTTGGCTATTCATAAAGTTTGTAATTGTAGCCTCAAGATTTCCTGTTCTATCTAAATCAAACCAACGTTTGTTTTCATATAAAAATTCTTTTCTTCTTTCTGCGGCTAAAGTTGGGCTTGTAATATTCTGAATTTCGGCTAACCCTGCACGTTGTCTAATTGCATTAAAATAACCTAAAGCAGTAGCATCTGAGGTTTGGAAACTATCTCCGATTACAGCTTCTACATAAAGTAAAAGTACATCTGTATATCTTGTATGAACATAATCGTTACCAGATAATCTAATATTATTTGATACAGATAAGAACTTACCACAACCTTGTCTTTCTCCACGTTGATCTACAATGTTTGTTGTATATCTAAGGTCTTCTCCATTAATACCAGGTGAAGATTCGTAGAGATTTATCATGTTATCAGTTGCATAATTGTGTGAACCTTGCTCATACAAAAAGTAGTAAGAATAAGATTGAGAATTATCTGTGTTATCATCAATAAAAGAGATAGGGAATATTATTTCGTTACCTAATTCTTGATAAAATATATCTTCATAATTTGTTACTAAAGAGAAATTACCTCTATCAATAACAGCTTGTATTAATGTTTTTGCTTTATCATATTCCTTAAATTTTAAGTAATACTTAGCCAACATAGTTTCTGCTGTTTCCTTGTTTGCTCTACCTAAAGTTATTTGGTCTCTAGAAAGTAAATTTTCTATAGCAAACATAAGGTCTTCTTCAACAAAAGTATAAATTTCTGTTGCTTCAACTTGTTTGTATCCTTCTAAGTCTCCTTCATCAACCTTACGGTCAGCAATAGGAATACTACCAAAAAGGCGTACTAGGTTAAAGTGAATATAAGCTCTAACAAAACGAGCTTCAGCTTCAAATTGTTGTTTTTTAGTAGGATCAACAACGTTTTCAATACTTGCAAGAACTAAATTTGTTCTGTATAAAGTACTGTAACATGCATTCCAATAATTGGCTACTACAGAGTTGGTAGTAATTAATGTGAAAGATTCGAACTGAGCCCAATCACCAACACCACTACGTGTACCTGCATTGTCAGATCTCATTTCTAAAATTGCATATTCTTGTTGAACAACGTCTTGCAGACCAGAATAAATACCGATTACTGCAGTTTCAATTTCGTCATCATTTTTTAAGTAGTTGTCAACGCCTACTTCTGATATAGGATATTCCGTCAAGAAGTCATTACAAGCAACTAAGCTTGTTAATACTACTGCGAATACTATTTTTATAATTGATTTCATTTCAATAGTGATGATTAAAATTCAGCGTTAATACCAATAATAAATGAACGAGGAATTGGAGCAGCTCCTCTTTGATAACCGTAGTTAATTGGTCCTTCATCTCTTATCCCTTCTGGGTTGAAAGAAGTATAATCATCTGCCATAATGTAAAGTAAGTTTGTTCCAGAACAATACAGACGAGTTTTATTTAAACCAATTTTAGTTATCCAACGCTCAGGTAATGTAAAGCCCATATTTAAGCTTCTAAGTGCAATAAAAGAAGCATCCTGAACAACATCATCCGTTAAAATTCTTTCTTTTACTAAACTCATATCATCAAAGAATTGAGTATTAGGACGTTGTCCTTGCATTGTTTGGTACTCATAATATTGAGGGTCAATATTAAGCGTTTTTCCACCCATAGAACCTTGGAACATAAACATAAGATCAAATGGACCTACTTGGAATGAGTTGGTTATAGACCAGATAAATGTAGGATACGGCGAACCTAAAATAGTACGGTCCTTATCATCAATTACACCATCTTCGTTTAAATCTTTCACATAACCCATTTGAGATTTACCACCAATTGGCCAGAAACCTTCGTTTAAATACTCAAAAGGAACTTTACCATTATCGCCTTTAGAACGATCTATTTGGTAACCATAGAAAGATGAAATAGGTTGCCCTTCTACAGCAATCCAGTTAGCTGGTCTTTTAGAATCTACAGTAGTTATTAAGCTATCTACACCACCAAAATCAATTAATTTGTTTTCGTTAGTTGATGCATTCGCTGTAACTGTCCAGATGAATTTTGATGCTACAATTGGTTTCACGCTCATTTCGAATTCGAAACCTTCATTTTGCACCTGACCTAAGTTAATTGTACGTTGGTCAAATCCTGTAATTGATGGAATTTGTTGGCTCAACAATAAATTTGATGAAGTACGACGGTACCATTCTACAGAACCGAAAACTCTATTTCCAAAAAAGCCATAATCAATACCAGGGTTAAGTTCTACTTGTTGCTCCCAACGTAGATCTGGTTGAGCAATATTAGACGGTATATAACCAGAAGATATACTACCTCCTACTACTGCTCCAGATGGAGACATTCTTTCTAATGCTTCATAATATCCGATTCCTGAATTATTACCCGTAATACCATACGATATTCTCGGTTTTAAAACAGAGATCCAATTTACATTATCCATAAAGCTTTCTTCTGTAATTCTCCATCCAAAAGATGCAGCAGGGAAAACTCCGTACTTATAGTTAGATCCAAATTTAGAGCTACCATCTGTACGCATAGAAAGTGAGAATAAATATTTGTCATCAAAAGCATAATTCACACGAGCAAAAATAGAATGTAATGTTTCTACTGCTCTAGATTCATCTCCGTAAGCTATAGTCGAAGCTGCATTCATTGTTTGAACGGCATCGTTTGTAAAACCTGTACCGATTGTTTCTGTGAAATTATAGTTTCTTTGTTCAAATGACATACCTAAAGTAGCATTGATCTCATGTCTACCATTAAAGGTTTTATTGTATGTAAAGTAGTTATCATTTATCCATGCAAAGTCATTATATGTTCTTGTTCTTAAACGTGCATCAGATGCTCCATTTCTAGTTGCTTTAGTACCATCGTAATAATTACGAGCTCTATTACGGTAGTTTGTAACAAGCGACGAACGGAAATTTAAACCCTTAGCCATTTTATATTTTACATATGCACTTGCATATATTCTATGTGTAAGCTCTTTATGATCTCTCTCTACAATATTTGCATATGGGTTTGAGTTATTTGTAACACTCAAGTTCGGCAATGTTTTAGTAGGATCATTAGGGTCTGGATAGTTGTTGAAGTGAGATTCTTGTGCGTAATCTCCAACTGCTACGTCTGGGAAGTTTCCTCTATCTACAAATTGTATTGTATGATCATCATGCTTAATTGGTAACCAAGATGATTGACGAAGCGACTCATGAACTGAAGTAGGGAAAACCTGCTTCTGTTCTCTTGTAGGATTAAAGTTTACTCCTAATTCTAATCTTTTAGATAGCTTTGTTTTTAATTTAAAGCGTAAATTCATTTTAGAATAAGAATCTGCAAGTAGAACACCATCGTCTTTTAAGTAAGCTCCAGAGATATGATAATTAGTATTTTCAGATCCACCGTTAGCACTTAATGAATAAGATTGAATATTCCCTTCTTGGAAGATAATATCTTGCCAATCTGTTTCTTCTCCGGGAGTAATTCTTTGCATGTGATCCAACCTTGTAATAGTTGTGTTCGCCTTGTTGTAGATGTAGTTTAATTGCTCATCATCTGCATAATCTGGGAAATTTTGTTCAATTTCTGCTCTGTATGCTTCTGCCGTTGCCTTTGTTTCTGCAACAGTTGGGCGGAAATTATCTCTAGTTAAAGCCCATTTACGACCATAATAGCTATTAAAGCTAAATTTAGTTTCTCCTGGCTCTCCAGATTTAGTAGTAATCATGATTACACCATTACCACCTCTAGATCCAAAGATTGCTGCAGAAGAAGCATCCTTTAATACTTCAATAGATTCTACATCATTCATATCTAAAGAAGCTAGATAATCAGAATCTACAAGAACTCCATCTACAACTACTGCAGGAGATGCAGCAGCTCCGATAGAACCTACACCACGTACCTGAATTGTTGGAGAAGAACCTGCTTGTGGGTTCGTCATTTGAATATTCACACCAGAAACTTGTCCTATTAAGGCTTCATCTACACGAGATACAGGTAACTGATCGAGTTTTTCATTTTTTACTTTAGATATTGCACCCGTAACGTGAGATTTACGTTGCGTACCGTAACCAACTACAACAACCTCATCAAGGTGTTCTAATTTGTCTACCATTGCAACGTTAATTGTTGTTTGGTTTTCAACTTCAATGAATTGCTCTTCCATGCTAATATACCTGAAGATAAGTATATCATTTGGTTCACATGTAATAGTATATTTACCATCAAAGTTTGTTACTGTTCCAACAGTTGTGCCTTTTACTAGAATTGTAACTCCTGGTATCGGAAATTCATCGGACTGAGAGGTTACTAGACCTGATACTTGAACTTGTGCAAAGACTGAAGTGTTTATAAGTATCATTACTAAAAAAATAAATAGCTGCTTTTGCCATTTCAGTATTAATCCTAACATTTACTTATTTTTTAAAAGAAGTACATTTCATTCATTTTATATGTTTAGATTGGATGTTGGTTGACCAAATATACATTAATTTATTTAAGTGGCAATATGACACTTGTCATTTATTAGTAAATATATGTGAATTATTAACATTATTTTAAGTTTTAGGTAGGTAATAATGCTCTTTTATAGATGTAATTGATCAAATCTTTGATAAAATCAATTAATAAATTTTCACATAAATAAATATAAAAATGATGGAATTAAATTCCTTAATGGTATTTGGTGAATAATCGAAGTTTAAAGTGTCAGATATTAATATAAAGTCAAGTAGTAATCCAAATTAAAAAAGTAGTAGATTTTAATCCATATAAAAAAGTTAAGTTTAAATAATTGTTAAATTATAACGTTAAAGTAATACAGTATAGTGTAAATAGTATCAATTAATTAGGTGAAAAAATAGAAACCCTTTATCGGAATTATACAATTCTGATAAAGGGGTTATAAAATAGCTATCTTCAAAAAGTTAAATCTTAAAAAATAGTTTTAATAACATTGTGCAATATAAAAAATAATATGAATTTAAGAAAAATTTAGATTTAATAATCTAGGTCATATTTTTCTTTTGCAAACATTAGAATAGGATTCAAGTGATTACTCATTATTTCACGAGCTTTTTCACTGTCCTGATCAACAATAGCTTTATACAATGCATTGTGCTCATCAATAGCATTCTTACGATCATCATTAGAACAAACTCTCTTGTTATCGAACTGAGAAAGGATATCTGGAGTAATAATCATCATTAAACTCTTTAATGTAGAGTTTTTAGCACATCTACAAAGAGATAGGTGAAACATGAAATCTTTTTCAGATATATCTTCTGAGTTCTCTTTAACAGCCTCTTGGTATGCGTCTAAAGTATTTTTCACAAGTACTAAATCAGCTTCTGTTCTTCTTTTTGCAGCTAGTTCTGCAATTCTAAGTTCAAGTGTAACACGCGTTTCAATCAAAGAAAAGAAGTCGTTATTATCAATCTCTAAAATATTAGAAATTAACCCTTCTATAGCTTTAGCTCCTAAACCAACCACAAAGGTTCCACTCTGAGGTTGTGTTTTTAAAATACCAAAGTATTCCATTTTTTTTAGTGCTTCACGAACATGACTTCTACCCACACCAAATTGTTCACTTAATTTACGCTCAGGAGGTAATACTTGATTAGGTTTTAAAACACCTAATTCAATCATTTCCTTCAATTTTCTTATAATTATACTTGAAGGTTTTTCTACAAGTATTTTTTCCATTTCTATATCCATCTTATTCAATTTTTTATACTGAAACTCAATAAAGGATTCCAGACAATTTAACAAACAAGACCTTTGGTAAGACCTTTATATATTCTGTTTTAGACTTTATTTTAGTAGCTAAATTATTTATCAATTAATGTTGAAAGTTACAATAACGCTGATAAATGTTAGTTGCTAATTAAAGCTAAAATATATAATTTTTAAAGATCATCCTATTTAAAGCCCTTGTAGAGGCTTAAAACGGGTGTTTTAATAGGTAGATATAATCAAAATCGCAATAAAAGAAATATTGGTTACTTATCTTTTGGTGTATATGTAGTTTTCAAAATAATAGATTTTACAGCTACTTCTCCGTAAGATTTGTAAGGCTCGTCTACACCAGTTTTTTTAATTTGACTCTGGAATTTAGAGGCCTGTGTATAGCAACCTACTTTAAAATAACCTGTACTGTCCATAGACTTCCAGATTTTTTTATACTTTGTTTTTTGATCAAGGTTTTCAATCTCACAAGCTATAAAACCCTTGTCTACATTAACGGTAATTCTAAGTTGTTCGCCAAGGTTATAATCAAGTGCATTTTCATAGTCTTTGTTATTTTCGTTCCAAACAATATACACTCCTTTTTTCTTACTGTAATGTACTCTTAATGGCTCATCATCTGGACCATGAATTTGTGTAATACAAACGTTGGATTTTATTTGAGGAAGATGTGTTACTCTCAATTCAGTTTGCAAAAATTGAGGGTCATTTACTGACCAATATAAATTTCCATGCCCTGAACGTTGGCGTAATTCTGATCTAGGGTACTTAGAACCTTTTGTTGTTGCACCTGCACAATGTGCTCTAAAAAAAACTTCGCCATCTTTTGCATAAAAATAAGGTTTGTATTCAAAATCAACAATGGCTTTATCCGCTACTTCTAAAGGTGTTTTTATTCTTTGATCAACATCAAGTACTCTCCTATTATCTTCACCAAGAGCATTTATTGGTAGGGTGACTTTCCAATCAGTTAATGATGGAATAACATCTGATGGATATTGGTAATTTGGATCAATTACAAGGTTATGTATTGTGATTTTAAAATCATCAAAGCGGACTTCTTTTTCTGTGTAACGTCCTCCAATAGTTATATTTTTTGTTTTAGCATTTGATGCAAAACTTAAAGATATCTCTTCAAATTCTTCTGTGTTAAAATCTTGTGTAATTTCTTCTCCTTTAACAACTGCAAAAAGTTGTCCTTTTCCTTTTACAGCGGCAGTTAAAGTATATTCTTGATTTGGGTAAACTTTTACGGTTTGTTTTATTTCACCTTTGGCTTTCATTTTAGCAGATTTCTCCCCAGTTTTTACAACATTGGAAGGAGAAACATCACCAGAAATATTCCAATATTTAAATCTCTCTTCAAAACCGTTATTTACTATTAATATTGGGCGAATATCTTCATTTTCATTTGCAGGTTCTGTAACAGCAGAGATAGAAAAATCGTCTAAACGAGATTGACCATTATTGTATTCAGCACCGATAGAAATATTCTTTGCTTTACCGCTATTAAAAGCAATTTCTACAACCTCAAATTTTTTATTAGTAATTGTTTTTTCTTGTCTTTTCCCTTTTACTGTAACAAATACATTCGCATTACCTTTTACGGCAACACGTAAAATATAGTCTTTTTTAGGCTCTACACGAACATATTGATGAATTTCAGCTCCTTTTTCAGCTAATTTTGCTGAACCACCACCTGTATTAACATCTTGAGATTTTTGAACCTTGCCTTTTACTTCCCAGTTCTTCAAACCATCTTCAAATCCATTGTTAATGATAACAATTGGTTTTTGAGCAAATACAAAAATACTCTGAAGACATAGTAAAAATAAAAAAAGTGTTGTTGTTAAGTTTTTCATATCTCGTTTACTTAAAGCCTAAAAAGAAAGCTTCACCACAAAAAATGTGATGAAGCAATATATACAATAAATAACTTATTCTACTAAGCAAAAAATCAAAAGAAACCGGAAATTTTATCTTACTATTTTCTGTCTATTCAAAATAGAAACTATAGACTTTTATCCATCACACTTTCACACAAAAAAGGCAAGAAAAAGTACGATAACTCTTGATGTTTTGCTTAAGAGAATGCTAATCCACCATTGATGTCTATATTGTTACCAGACATGAAAGATGATTTTTCTGACGCTAGGTATACTACTAAATCAGCCACCTCTTCTGCACGACCTTCACGACGTAAAGCTGTTGCCGCAGCTACATTTACACGTGCTTGATCTGGCGTGTGATCATCATGGAATTTAGTATTAATCATACCAGGACAGATTGCATTACAACGCACACCAATACCGCCTAATTCTTTTGCCATTGCTCTTGTAAAGCCCATTACTGCAGCTTTAGATGCACCATATAAAGATGCTCCAGCTCCAGCTCCGTCACGACCTGCTTGAGAAGCAAAGTTCACGATAGATCCACCTTCACCTAAGTAAGGACGTACTGCTTTTGTCATAGACCAAACAGTTTTCATGTTTAAGTCCATAAGTAAATTGTACCAATCTTCGTCTTGCTCTTCGATCTTCTTTCTACCAATAATTCCACCCGCAACGTTTACAAGAACGTCTACTTTTTCTCCAAAAGCTTCTACACTTTGAGCAATAACGTTTTCAACGTCTTTTGCTTTCATCAAATCTCCAGGAACAGTAATAATTTCAGCTCCTTTTTCTTTTGCTAATCTTACAGTTTCAGCTGCATTTTCTGCTGCACCTTCCTCATCAGCGTAATAATTTACTACTAATTTAGCTCCAGCATCTGCCATTGCTAATGTAATTGAGCGTCCAATATCACGAACACCACCTGTTATTACTGCTACCTTTCCCGATAAAACCATAGTTGTATTTTGTTTATTTTTAGTTTAATAGTATCTTTTATTCTAAGTAGTCTCAACATCAATTTTAATTAAAACCGATTATTGACGGCTTACTTCCCTACTAAATAAGCAGGTTTAGAACCGTCTAGAAAGTCCATTCTAGCAGGACCAAACGTATCAATCAACATGCCGTCTTCTAAACATAATGCTTCATGCTCTACGTGAGGTTCACAATAGAAAGCGTCTCCTTTATTGATGATTTTTGTCTCATCACCAATTCTCATTTTAAAAGAACCTTCTACTACATATGTAACTTGAGAATGGAAATGCTCGTGCGGAGAACCGACAGCACCTTTCTCAAACTTAACTTTAACAGCCATTAATTGGTTGTCATAGCCAATGATTTGTCGAGAAATACCATTTCCTAACTCTTCCCATTCGTTGTCAGACGAGACGAAAAAAGCTTTAGATTGAATTTGTTCCATTATTTTAAGTGTTTATCGATTTGTTAATCAAGTAGTTTAATCGGAAATAAATTGTCACCTAACCAACATCCGTATACAACAAGTATACTTCTGGTGAAATTTATTACACTATTGATTTAGAACTACTTTCTATTATTTCATGTGTTAAATTCTAATTCATTGTAGCATGAGATTGCTTATCTCATTCTTGTAGCTTACTTTACAATTAGTATTATAGCGTACTAACTGTTTAACTTGTCAACCAATCAACTGGTGATTGGTTGACCAAATATGGAAAATCATTTTACATTTTCCTAAAATGAACTTCTTTTTCTTAAAAAAAGGCAGATAATATTGTATTATCTACCTTTAATATGGATTTATAGCCTTTATTTTAGCTTACTTAGCTTATTTCGAAATCAAGAATTATTTGTACTTATCGAAATAATCTAATGTATGATTAATCGTTTCGGTACGTTCAATATCTTTCTCTATTAATAATTCATGTTGAGCATCTTCTACTAAATGTCCTTCACAAACTTTACCTATACTCTGAGCGCTAATAATAAATTCTTCATGAGCTTGCGTATTTACTATTTGTTCATTTTCTGCTGAGAACAAAATAAATGGTGTTTCAATTTTATCTATATTACTATTAATGTAGTCAAATTGATTGCATGATTTTAAAACCCATTCATACGTTGCTCCACCTAATCTTGCTTTTGGAACTTCTTTAAAAACAGCATTCATTCTTTCCAATCTTAAAACAGAACCTGTTAGTGTATTTTCTTTAAAAGGAGTTGGTGCATATTTACCCCCTCCTGGAGCATAAGCAATTGTATCCTTTTCTAGTAGCTTAGCTCCTCCACAAGATCCGAATGGCAAACCTAACATTGGCGATGAAAAAGCAGCAGCATTAAAATCTTTTGTATGTTGTTCTAAATAGGTCATTCCAATTGCACCTCCCATTGAGTGACACAATAAATATTTTCTTTTATGCTTACCTGAAACTACAAGACTATCATAAAAGAATTTCAGATCGTCTATATAATATTGAAAGTTGTCTACATATCCCATATCAGGATCATTTGTCATCCTACCCGATAAGCCTTGCCCTCTATGGTCTATAATATAAACAGAATAGCCATTTATAAATAGATCAAAAATTAATTCTTTATACTTTATCGCTGCCTCTGTACGGCCTGCAGATATAACAATAGCTGGACTATCTTCTTTCTTCTGCTGAAAGGTTTTATAATAGATTTCTACTTGTTCTTTTCCTTTAAAGTACCCTTCGTTCCCTTTATTATAAAATTTATCTATTTTATCTGTATAAGCAGTATCCTTTAGTTCATCTATAGTAGAGAGATTGTATTTATTCTCTTCTTTTTGTAGATGATTAAATGATGATGGCGTATTACATGACGTTAATAAACAGAAAATGAAAGCAAATTGATTGATATATTTTTCGAAAAACATGGATATAAAAATTTGAGAAGATCTAAAAGGTACTAATTTGGCACCTCATATACAGCACTTGATTTATAAAGATACTATACTTTATTTATTGGGGAAGTAAAGGGGGAAATGTTTTACATAAATTCTCAATTTTGAAACTATAGTAGTCTTAATAATCAATTCTTATTCCTAAAAAAAATTCCAAAACGACATATAAATGTGTATTTAACACTTCTGTAATGTTAAAATACGGCTATTAAGTTTTGTTATCAGTTGTTCAAAAAATTGTACTATACTTTTATGATTCGATATTGACTATTCTTTTTCTTGTATTATTCTTATCTAAGTCATTTTTTTCAATTGAATCAAAAAGTTTAAAACTTGCAATTATCAATTATAAAAAACTAATTTTGAATACGTTAAATAATTAAATAGCTATTAATTTTTATTGATCAATTAAAACTAAATCTCAAATCATCACATACTAAATAAATATGTAATACATTATATTCATCTACTAAATTATTTTTTTAAATCAATTATTTAAAAGGCATGCATAACTAGCATGCTATCAACCTACTTTTCAAACTAATATCATCTATTAAAATCATGAGAAAACTAGTAGTACTAGTCTTGCTTGTTTTTGGTTTACAACATTTTGTAACGGCACAAGAAAGAACTATATCAGGAACAATTCTTGACGAAACTAATGCACCTCTGCCTGGGGTTGCTGTAATAATAAAAGGGACATCACAAGGTAGTGTAACTGATATTGATGGTCATTATCAATTAATAATTAAAGAAGCAGATGCGACATTGATTTATACACTTATTGGATACAAATCAAAAGAAATAAAAATTGGAAGTAGTAATAAAATTGACGTAAACTTAGAAGAAGACATTGAACAACTGGATGAGGTAGTTGTAACGGCCTTAGGGATTACAAGAGATGAAAAGTCTTTAGGTTATTCTGTTCAGAAAATACAAAGTGATCAGTTTTCTGAGACAGCTGGAGAGAATATTACAAATTCTTTGTCTGGAAGGGTATCTGGATTACAAGTAAGAAACTCTGGGAATATGGGTGGTTCTTCTAATGTAATAATTAGAGGTTACTCAACAATTGGGTCTAGTAATCAACCGTTATACGTTGTAGACGGAGTGCCTATTTCTAATTCTAACAGCAATGAAAGTGGCCAAAGTACTGGTGGCGGTGGTTACGATTATGGAGACCTATCACAAGATATTGACCCTAATAGTATCGAGACAATTTCTGTTTTAAAAGGTGCAACAGCTACTGCCCTTTATGGTTCTAGGGGTGCAAATGGTGTAATAATGATTACTACAAAGAAAGGTACTAAAAAGAAAGGAATAGGTGTTACAGTGGGTGCAAACGTATCTTTTGATAAAATTAATACTGCGACTATGCCAAAATATCAAAAAGAATATGGTGCAGGTTATGGTGGTATTGGCGGTGGTTTTACCGAAACAGATGAAAATGGGAACCCTACGGTAAACTTTTCTGATGATGCATCTTTTGGTCCTAAGTTTGATCCCAATTTACAAGTAAGACATTGGGATAGTTTTGACCCATCAAATACGGCCGAATATGGAAAAACTAGACCTTATGTTGCTTCAGAAAAAGGACCTGAACACTTTTATGAAACAGGTGTTACACAAACTTATAATATTGGTTTAGATGGTGGTACGGAAACATCTAATTTTAGATTAGGGTATACCTACAAAGACATTAAAGGTGTTCTTCCTAATTCTAACCTTAACAGGAATAATATCAATTTTACGGCTTCTCATAAACTATCAGATAAGTTTGAAGTATCATTTTCTGGATCTTATATTACCGTAGAAGGTCTTGGTAGAAATGGCACAGGGTATGATCCTAGAAATGTTGGACAATCTTTTAACCAATGGTTCCAAACTAACTTAGATTTTGATAGATTAAAAAGAAGTTATGTAGATGCTGCTGGAAATCAGAATACTTGGAATAGAAGAAGTATTGAAGATGGTAAACCTGCCTTTTTTGATAATCCTTATTGGGTTAGGTTTAAAAATTACCAGAACGATTCTAGAGATCGCTTGTATGGTAATTTTAATTTGAATTACAAATTAACAGACTGGTGGTCTATAACAGGTATTGGAGCAATTGATACATATACTTTAGAGCAAGAAGAAAGAATTGCTGTTGGTGGAACAGATACTCCAGAATATAACATTTATAAGAAGAATGGTAAAGAGACTAACTTTGATATTAGAACAAATTTCAATAAACGTTTTGCTAATAACCTTTCTTTAACGGCTATGATTGGTGGTAATGTAAGAACACAAAATAGCTATTCATTGTATAATGCGACAAGAGGTGGTTTAGTTGTAAAAGATTTATATGCACTAAGTAACTCCGTATCACCAGAATATGTTATTAATGAAGTGGTATCGAGTAGACAAGTACAAAGTGTTTATGCAAATGCATCTTTAGGTTGGAAAGATATGGTGTATTTAGATATTTCTGCAAGAAATGACTGGTCGTCTACACTTCCACCATCAGAAAATTCATTCTTCTACCCTGCTGTATCTACATCTTTTATTTTTACAGAACTTAATTCTTTAAAAAATAGTGATGTAATATCTTTTGGTAAGGTTAGGTTTGGATATGCACAAGTTGGTAACGATACATCACCTTATAACACTACAAACTATTATAATTCTGTTGGTAAATTTGGCGATGTTCCCAAATACAGTAAGAGTAGTTCTTCTGTAGGATCTACATTATATAACCCAGAATTAAAACCTGAGTTGACAAACGAATTAGAGCTTGGTCTTGAGGTAATGTTCTTCCAGAGAAGAATTGGTCTTGACCTTACTTTCTATGATCGTACTACAAGAAACCAAATCTTAGGTGTACAAACAACAGGTGCTACAGGTTATACTTCACAATATCAAAATGCGGGAGATGTAAGAAATAAAGGAATGGAAATTTCTCTTAACACAACTCCTGTTCGTACTTCTTATGGATTAGAATGGAACGTAGGCTTTAATTTTGGCAAAAACATTTCTGAAGTCACTTCTTTATCTAATGGTGTAGAAAACCTTGTTTTAGGAGAGCTTACAGGTACAGCATCTGTTACTGCAGCAGTTGGTCAGCCTTATGGAGCAATAAAAGGAACAAATTTTAAATATCATGAAAATGGTGGCAAAATGGTAGACGATGAGGGCTTCTATATGTACGCCTCTGATGCTGAAGGTGCTACAACTTCTGATGAAATAATTGGTAATATGCAACCAGATTGGACTGGTGGAGTTTCTACTTCTGTATCTTATAAAGGGATTCGATTAAGTGCACTTATTGATATGTCAATTGGAGGTGAAATATTCTCACAATCATATAGATACGGGTTATCTACGGGTTTATATGAAGAAACAGCAGGATTAAATTCTAAAGGAAACCCGTCTAGAAGTTCTCTTGCAGACGGAGGTGGATTATTATTAGAAGGTGTAAAAGAAGATGGATCTCCAAATGATGTATTTGTACCTAATGATGTATCAGGTAGTGGATCTGCATTTAACTATAATCAAAACCCAGATGCTGTCTATATTTATGATGCCTCTTGGATAAAATTAAGAGATGTTAGTATCACCTATACTCTCCCATCTAATCTTATTACAAAAGGTCCATTTAATGCGATTACACTGGGTGTTTACGGTAGAAATTTAGCAATTCTTCATAAAAACTTCCCTTATTTCGATCCAGAAATCACACTTAGATCTGGTAATGTTCAAGGCTATGAGTCTGGCTCTACCCCGACAACAAGAACATTTGGGTTTAGTGTAAAAGCTAAATTATAAAAATTAATAAAACAGTAATTACATAGTCAAACGACTAGAAAATAATATCAATTATGTATTTACAATTGAAAAAATATATTCCTCTTCTGATTATACTAAATGCTTTTATTTCTTGTACATCAGAATATGAAGAAATCAATACAGACCCTAAGAAACCTCTTACTATTGATGCCGCTTATTTGATATCAACTACAGAACAAAAACTAGTTGATGTTGAACAAAACCCAAGTGTAAACTGGGGTAACACAAGGTTATTTGCACAATATTGGATGCAAGTACAATATGTTGGTGAGTCGCAGTATTACATTGATAATAGAGACATAAATGGCACAATTTGGGATTATTATTATATAGCTCTGAATGATTTAAAGGATGCAAAATCTATTGTAGAAGGTGAAAGAGAAGTTATTCCTGAGCAAGAATACACTAATAAGATGGCAATTATTAAGATTTTAGAATCGTATGCTTGGTTACAATTAACAGACTTTTTTACGGATGTTCCTTACGAAGAAGCTTTGGGTAATAATAAAGTAATTTATCCTCAATACGATGATGCACAGTCTATTTACATGAAAACTCTAAGTGTTTTAGAAGAAGTGGTAAATACAGATCTTTCTGGAACTGCATTTACATCAACGGATATAATTTATAAAGGAGACATTTTGAAATGGAAGAACTTTGCAGGATCAATAATGATGAGAATGGCCATGAGAATTGCCGATGTTGATGCTGCAAATTCTAAAAAATATTTTGATTTAGCCGCTTCAAAAGGATTTATAAATGATCTTGAAGGAGAAGCAATGTTCCCTTACAAAAGTACGTTCCCAAATGCTAATCCTGTATTTGAATATTGGGATGTAACTGGCTCTAATAGACCTATTGAATTTAATATGGCCAATACTTTAGTAGATGCTCTAAATGATTTAGAAGACCCTAGAAGACCATTTTATATAGATGATAATCTTCAAGAAGTTCAATTTGATAGTAAAGGAGATACACTAAAAGATGCAGATGGAGAAGTAGTCACAAAAGTGATTTATGAAGGTATTTTATATGGAGGAGCATCAACTACTTTCAGTAAATATTCTCACATAGCACCTAGTTATCAGCAAGATCCTACGCAGGTGGGTAAATTATTTTCTCTTGTAGAAACGTTTTTTATCCAATCAGAACAAGCTGCTAGACAAGGTAATACTACACAAGCTCAGATGTATTATAACGAAGCAATTACAGCATCTATGAAAGAATGGGGCGTAGAAGATACAGACATTACTGCATATTTAGTGCAGGCAAATGTAGATTATACAACGCTTTTAGCTAGTGGTAAAACATTTAAAGAGATTATTGGTCTTCAGAAATGGATAGCAAATTACAATTCGCCATTTAACGGGTGGAGAGAAGCAATTCGTTTAGGAGGTGCTCCACTCGCTCCACCTGCAGAAGGACCAAGTAGAAATATTATTATTCAAAGATATACATATCCATCGTCTGAACAACAACTTAATCCAACTAATAGAAGTACTGCTGCTTCTAGAATTGGTGGTGATAAGTTGGAAACTCAAATGTGGTGGCAGAAATAAATAGAAAGTAGAAGTAGAAAGTTACAATTGGAACTTAAGTTGAAAAGCTGCCTCTTTATGGGAGGTAGCTTTTTTCTTTATTTTTAAAATATCTGAATACAAGAATATAATTCTATCTCAGCTTGTCTTTTCTCTATTGTATTTAATTTTTCTTGAATTTCTATAACATTTTCACTTGCAAAATACCCTTTTATCAGACCATCGATAATAATTACCTTTAAGGCGATACCTTAAGTTATAGAAAAATTGTTAGTAGTATTTGAAGTATTAAACCATAAAGTAACGACGTATTTATAGTAAATGTAATTTATAAAACACGCTGTAATATTGTAGGTAAATAACGCACAAATTTAATCAGAAATGAAGTGTAATCTACTCGTTCTCCTTTGCGTAAGACAGTTTTCTTAGTTTTTAGACTCCTATTTACATGTGCTTTTGTTTTATAAAAATGAAAATTTTTGACATTTTTTTGCAAAAAAAGAATCCTACCATTATATTTATAGCGACTTTGTTACTGAAAATAAGCAAACTATCTTTTACATGACTAATATTTACAAATAGCTATTCATTTAAAAAATACTTTCTTATCACCTGTTTAATTACGAAAGTAATCTACAACGGTGACAGATCTAATAACTATTATGCTAATAATTTAAAAAATGAACTTAAAGCAACTATTTTCAATAGGTATAGTCCTTATACCTACGTTGACCTATGCTCAACAAGTGCCACCGCAAGACTTGAAAAAGTCTAAAGAACAGCTTCAACATGAAAAACATGACCAAGAAAAGCTTTTAGAAGAAAGAGAAAATAGACTCTTAAAGGAAAAGCACAGTCTTGAATATGCAAAAATTGTAGAAGAAGCAACAAAGAACAATTTACAGTTTAAGTATGTATCTAAAGAAGATAGAATCAAACTTCAGGCAGAAAAGGAATTGCAAGAAAATCCTTTTGCAGTGAAACCTACTCACCCTGAGGAAAAATCAAAGCTATTTTCTCCAACTCAATTAGAGTTTAAAACTGAAACTATTGACCTTTCTAAAGGAAGATTTAAAGTGAAAGGTTTAGACGCTAAAGAAGAACAAACAATTTCTTTTTCAGAAAAAGAAATGCCCTTACACTTAGTAGAATCTTTTATCGATTTTGCTCCTTTAAATAAGAAAGGTGTATTACTGAAACGTAGAAATGATTGGATAGCTGAAAAAATCCCTTCTCTACTATCTAAAAATACTTTAGATAAAAGTAATAAGGATCTTGGAATGTCATTAGATTCTTCTACTATAAATACCAATATTCCTCTAACAGACAAAGAGTTTATTGGCAAAAGTGGTTCAAGAATTCTAGTAGAAGATGAAATAATTTTACAATTAGATTCTACTGTTTGGTATGAACATGTAGCGGATAATGATTCGGTATTAACACGAAAAGTCTATCAAACTTATGATGAAATAGGTAGAAAGTTACAGATAATAGAACACAGAAAAGATACAAATGGAGAATTTAAGATTTTTTCTGAACGTAATTACCTTAGAGATGAAAATGATTTTTTAGCAGAAATTGAATTCAAAGAAATTATCGAAGGTACATTAACAGTAACTTCGACTCAAAAATATAATTGGGTTTCAGAAGTAGAAGGTAGTTATGAGTACTATCTATATAATAAAAATACTAAAGAATTAGAGCCTAGTTTAAAGAGAGAGTTTAAGTATGTATCTAATGATAATGCAGTTGATCAAAGTTTGCAATATGAATCATTTAAAGAATATACTTTTAATAAAGCACTACAGACTTGGGTAGGAAGATACGGATATTCATATACATATGATGAAAATGGATATACTAATAGCTATAGACAAATAGAATGGTATAATTATTTAGGATATTGGAGAGATTATTCACTGCAAGAAATTACTAATGATGAAAATGGAAATCTTTTAACTTCTTTGAAAAAATATTATTCAAGAACAGAAGAAGGTTTAGTGAATTCTAGGAAAAATAATTATTCTTATGATGAGTTCGGGAATCAAGTTCTTTATGAGCAATATAATTGGAATAAAGCCTCACAAGTTTGGGAAGGTAGTGATAAATATGAAAGAGAGTATAATGCAGATGGTCAATTATTATCAGATATTAATTACGATTGGGGTATAGATGCTATGGCATTTGTAGCAGATCATAAATATGACTATACTTATTTCTCAGAAGGTTTAATGGAAACTTCAGTTCGTTCTAATTGGAATAAAGAATCAAATGAATTTATTCCTGATTACCGTGAAGCTTTTACATATGAAAATGATATGCAGACTTCATCAATTTCTGAATATTATGAAAAAGAGTCAAGTGAGTGGTTAAAGTCTTACAAATATGAATATGCTTTTGATACTAATGGATATCGAACTGAATATAGATCATATTTTGGTTCAAATAATGAATGGATAAAATATTTTGCATCTGATTTTAAGTATGATGGAAATGGTAATTTTTTAGAGGGAGTTGTCTATGATGTAGTAGATAATGAATGGGTAAATTCTATTCTAGAACAAAATACATATGACTCAAATGATAATAAGCTTTCTCAAGCTGCATTTAATTATGTCGATCAAGAATGGGTAAAGGTTTTTAAAAATGAGTATGCATTTGATGAAAATGGTAACCAAACTTTATACGCTAATTATAGTGGTATTGACAATAGTTGGATAAAAGAATTTAAGAATGAATATCAATATGACTCAGAAGGTCGTCAGTTATTAAATAACTATGCTACTAATGATGGTGAAAATAATTGGTTATATTCTTCTCAGGATTTATATGAGTACCCTTCTGATAATAGTTCTGTTCATACTTATCAATATTGGAGTACAGATTCAGGTGATTGGGTGAATTCTTCTAGATATTCTTATACATCTGATGAAAATTCATATACAACGGAAGAAGCCTATTGGAGTTTGGAAAATAGTGTTTGGGAGAATAGTTGGAAGCACAAATATACTTATAATGAAAATGGTGATGAAGTAGAAGTAGCTGATTATAGCGGAGATGGAATAGAATGGAATCGTCATTGGTTGAAAAAGTATAAATACAATTCTAATGATTTACTTACTAAAATTGAAGAATTTGACAGTGCTGATTCTGACTGGGCTGCAACTGCTATATCTTCTAAGGTTTTAGAATATGATAATGAAGATAGATTGACTTTAGAGCAAAGAGTTGCTCCTGACGATTGGGGATTAGATGAAAGTTATAAGCATGAATTTGAATATGATGAAAATGGAAATCAACTTTTGGAAGTTTACCGTTACGGTAAGTCAGATAATTATGTATCTGGTACTAAGTACGAAAGAGCTTATAAAGAGGTAGATAATGGAGATTACACTTCAAATTATACAATTTTACGTGCTGATTACAATTGGTCAGAAACAGATCAAGCTTGGAAAGGTAATTATAAATATGAATATGACTATGACGATAATGGTAACCTTATAATAAACAGTTATCTTTCTGATTGGGATGATGAAGAAAACAGTTATGGTTATAAATACCATTATGAGCATGATGACAATGGAAATCGGGTTTTATATAAACGCCAAAACTATATTACTGATAGTTGGGTGAATTCTTGGGAAGATAGATATGCTTTTGATGATAATGGAAATCAAACAATGGTTTCATATCAATATTCATGGGATACTAGTTTAGAGTACTATTCTAGCGGATATCGTTATCATTATTCATTTAATGAGTTAAATCAAGTAACTCAATCCGTTTTTGATCAATTTAATGAAGGAGAATGGACACTTTCTTCTAAAAATGAATATGCATATGATTCGGAAGGAAGACAAAATGAAAATATTTATTCAAATTGGAATTCTGAAACCTCAAAGTATGTATTGAGTTCTAAGCAGAATTGGAGTTATTTAAACGATCTTGATCACGATTATACATATTCTTATTATTCAGGTAATGATTGGGTAATTTCAAATCAAGAAGAAATAAGATATAATTTAGATACTTTTGTACAGATAGGGACAACCTTTAATGTGTCGAAGGATGAAGCGTTATATGAGTATAAAAGCTGGTATGCATCAAGTGATTTTGATACTCAATTGAAATCTAAATTAACAGATTTCCAAAATTCTGATAATAATGAAATGACTTTATATGAGCGTCACTTTAATCAAGACTATTTTAGATCTACTTATAATTTAAAAGTAAGTAATGATTCTTTAATAGATTATTACAAGAATTATTTAGTTATTGAAGATTCTATGGCAGGTGTTTTAACAAGTAGAATTTACTATAATAATAACGGTACTTATGATAAACCTGTATGGGTAGAATCTGAAAAGTATATGTACGAGTTTACTGATGGAATACAATCAGGTATTGCTCAATACTCTCATGATGGAACTACTTTTGTTCCTGAAGAAAAATATAGTATGACATATTCTGAGGATAAAGATGTTTATACCGATATTTCTTATGAAGTTAATGGTTCTGAATTTGAGAATTACTTCAAAAGAGAATTTAAAACGAATGATAGTGGACAAACAATAGCTTCTGCTAGTTATTATTGGAGTTCTGATAGCGAAATGTGGATTGGAAATTACCGATATGATAACGGTTATACTCTTGATGATGAGGGAAATACTTATTACAAGTATGCAAGCTATTATTGGGATAATAGTAATAATGTTTGGGAAGGAAGCTCTGCTTACGAGGAGAAGTCTGATACGCATGGGAACGGAATATTGTTTGTTTATTTGAATTGGGATTATGATAATCTAGATTGGGTACCTCATTATAAATATGAATATACCTATAATGATGAGCAAGTTATGACTTCTGAAATATCGTATAATTGGAGTGATAAGCAACAGGAATGGATAGGTGATAGGAAAAGAGATATTGATGGTGATAGAACAGCTTATTCAGAATTGAAATACTCTGATAATACATGGCAATATGTAAGGGCACATACCTACACTACTGAAGATAATATCTCTACTAGAATCGAAGAAGAATGGGTTACTGATACTTGGGTTAATGCTGAAAAAAATATAAACACCTTTGGAGATGTTGATATTAATGAGTATTACGGATGGTCATCAGAAATAGCTAATTGGTATAAGTATTTTAAAGAATCTTACTATCACAATGAAGAGGATCAGTATGTTCATGAAATAGCTATAGGTGTTAGTGGAGAATGGGTAAATTTAGAAAGGAGAACAACACTTAAAGATGATTATTATAATGGAGAATATTCTCTTAGTTTTTCTATGTATGAAGATTGGATAAATGGAGCTTGGATGAAAGACCGTATTGAGGAAAATAGATATGACTACAACAATTGGGAAAACGGATATAGTGAATATTATATTTATGATTCTAATAAAGATGAATTTGTACCTGATAGAAAAGAGACACGTGATGATTATACCTATACTTGGAATACTGAACTAGAAGATTGGTTAGGTATTAGACATAACATTTCGGACTATAATCATACTGAACGATGGGATAATGAGTTAGGAAAATGGATTTTACATGAAAAAGAATATTACATGTATTCTCCAGTGATTACCTATGATTTACCTTCAGCAGTTAGTATTAATGAAACTCCTTCAATGGAAATGAATATCTTAACTACTGCTCCTGGATTAGAAGTGGTTACTTCAGGTGCATCTGCTTCATTAGAGGATATGACGATTACTTTTGAAGAGGCTGGTACATTAGAATTGACAATTTCTACACCAGCGGGAGAAACATCTTATGGTACTCCATATACAGCACGTGAGATTAAAGCCGAAATGTTAGTAGAAAAAACTGAAGAGGCTTTAGCTTTAGATAATGTAACTTTGGCGTCAGAGTTATTGGTTTACCCTAACCCCTCTTCAGATTTTGTAAAAGTATCCGTTTCAGCAGGTACTATTATCTCTAAAATTGATTTATTTACTATTTCTGGTGTAAATAAAGGCTCAACATTTAACTCGTTGATAGATGTAAAAGGATTAAGCCAAGGCGTTTATATTCTAAGAATCTCAACAAACAAAGGTGTCGTCTCGAAAACACTTGTTGTAAAATAATTTTTATAAAGAAATAAGACAGACCGACAAAAAAAGTCCAATTGAATGAATATTCAATTGGACTTTTTTAATATTCTAATGAATATGGACTATTTAAATATTACTCTTCAAAAAAATCGAATCCTTAATAAGGTCTGTTTGAAAATATTTAATAAAAAACAAAGAAGATAAATTGCAATGATTAAACTATAGATGTATTTTTGATATTCTGATTTCAATTATTATTAACAGACTAATTTATATCACTCTAAGATTACGAAAAGTAATTTATCAGAGTGGTGAAACAACTTTTACTCTTTCAATTTTTAAAAATGAACTTAAAACAATTACTCTCAATAGGTATAATTCTTATATCTACATTTTCCTATGCTCAACAAATATCGCCACAAGATTTTAAAAAGTCTGAAGAACAGCTTCTTAGCGAAAAGCATGAACAAGAAATACTTTTAGAAGAAAGAGAAAATAGACTTTTAAAAGAAAAACATGCTCTTGAGTATTCAAAGGTTGTTGAAAGTGCTAAAAAACATACTTTGCAACTTGATCTTTTGTCAAAAGAAGATAGAATCAAATTGCAAGTTGAAAAGGAGTTACAAGAAAACCCTTTTGCTGTAATCCCTGAAAAAAAGGAGCTAAAGCGTGGAGTATTTGTTCCATCTCAACTTAAATTTAAGACAGATACAATAAACCTTTCTAAAGGTAGATTTAGTCTTAAAGGTTTAAATACAAAAGAAGAACAAACAGTTTCTTTTTCAGAAAGAGACATGCCCACTCATTTAGTTCAATCATTTATTGATTTTGCTCCTCAAACTAAAAGAGGATTGTTATTAAAACATAGAAATGATTGGGTAGCAGAAAAAATCCCTTCTCTACTGTCTAAAAATACTATAGAGAAAAGTAATAAAGCTTTTGGATTAGGATTAGATTCTTTAACGAAAAGTATTAATATCCCTCTAACAGATAAAGAATTTATTGGGAAAAGTGGTTCAAGAACTCTGGAAGAAGATGCAATCATTTTACAATTAGACTCTACGGTTTGGTATGAACATATTGCTGACAACGACTCAGTACTAACACGAAAAATCTATACTACTTTTAATGAGCTAGGTGAAAATGTTCAGCATATTGAGTACAGAAAAAATGGTAATGGAGAATTAAAAGTATTCTTAGAACGTAATTACCTTAGAGATGAAAATGGTTTTTTAGCAGAAATTGAAACGAAAGAAAATATAAATGGAGTTCTAACAACGATTTCTATCACTAGATACACGTGGTCCTCTGATATTGAATATGAATATGAATACTATAGTTATAATAAAAACTCTCAGGAATTAGAACCTAATTCTAAAAGCGAGCTTAAACTTTATACATCTGATGATAATGTAATCAGACTAGATTTTTATTATGAATATACTTTTAATAAAGTATTACAGACTTGGATAGGTCAAAATGGTCGGACTTATACATACGATGAAAATGGACATGTTGATAGTTATATGTCTTTTGAGTGGCATAATCATGTACACGGATGGGCAGTTTCTAACTCATTTGAATATATAAATGATGATAATGGAAATCATTTAACGTCTCTGGAGAAATCTTATTCAAGAGTAGAAGAAAGTTTAGTGAATTCTTACAAGAATATTTATGCGTATGATGAAAATGAGAACCGTATACTTGAAGAGAGATTTAGATGGAATAAACCATCACAAGAATGGGAAGGTGAATATAAAGTAGAAGAAACATTTAATGAAAATGTTCAAGTTTCATCAAGAGTTTCTTATGATTGGTCTGTCGATGATATGAACTTCGTCGCAGATCATAAATATGAATATACTTACTTCCCTGATGGTTCCGCTGAAACTTCAGTTAGATATTATTGGAGTGAAGACTTAAATGAGTTTATTCCTGACTACCGCCAAACTTCTGCACATTTAAATGGAATGCAAATACTTTCAATATCTGAGTATTATGATACGAATAAGAGTGAGTGGGTTAAGAATTACAAGTATGAATATGCATTTGATGATTTAGGGAATTCGATATCTTTCGCATCATATTATGGAGAAGGAGATGTTTGGATGAAAGATTCTAAATCAGAATCTATATTTGATAATAAAAGTCAACTGCTAGAAGGAATTACTTATCACTCAGAGAATAATGAATGGATACTTTATAGTAAAGAAGAGCTTGCATATGATGAAAATAATAATAGAATAATGTATTCACAATACTTCTATTCAGAAGGAATCTGGTTAAAAAGCTATAAAGAAGAAAACTCTTTTGATGAAGAAGGCAGAACTTTATTAAGTAATTATGCTTACAATGATGGTGATAATAATTGGTTATATCATTATCAAAATAACTATGAATACCCTAATAATGACACTGAAATAAGAACATATCAAACATGGAATATAAACACAGATGATTGGCTAAATTCAACTCAGTATACATATATTAATAGATATAATTTTAATTCTGATGCTACATCTTATTGGGACTCTGAAAATAATAATTGGGGTAATGATTGGAAACATGAGTATACTTACAATGAAAATGGTGATGAAGTAGAAGTAGCTGATTACAAAGGTGAAGGGACTACGTGGGTAAATCATTGGTTGAAAAAGTATGAATACAATTCTAATGATTTACTTACTAAAATTGAAGAATTTGAAAGTGCTGATTCTGACTGGGCTACAACTGCTATTGCTACTAAGGTTTTAGAATATGATAATGAAGATAGATTGACTTTAGAGGAAAGAGTTGCCCCAGACGATTGGGGATCATATGAAAGTTATAAGCATGAATTTGAATATAATGAAAATGGAATTAAACTTTTAGAAGTTTATCTTTTCGGGAAGTCTGGTGCTTATGTATCTGGCTCTAAGAACGAAAGAGCTCGTAAAGTGATTGGTAATGTTGATAATTATACAATTTTAGATGCTTATTACGATTGGTCTAGTGAAGATCAAGATTGGGTAGGAGATTACAAATATGAGTATGACTATGACGATAATGGAAATCAAATTTTAAATAAACACCAAAATTATTTAGGAAATACTTGGGTGAATTCTTGGGAAAGTAGATATGCTTTCGATGACAATGATTATATAACAATGTATTCGTACCGTAGTTCATGGGATACTGATCTTAATTATTATACATATGGCTATAGATCTAATTATTTATTTAATGAGTTAAATCAAAAAACTCAATCCCTTCATGATAATTTTAATGATGGTAGTTGGGTGAAAAGATCTAGAAATAATTACCTATATGACTCTGAAGGAAGACAAAGTCAGGAAATTTATTCTTATTGGTCATCAGAAACTTCAAAATATAGATTGAGTTCTAAACGAAATTGGAACTACCTAAATGATCGTGATTATGATTATACATATTTTAATTATACAAATGATGCTTGGGTCATTTATAACCAACAAGAGGTAAGATATAATGTTGATACTTTTGTAAAAACTGAAACAGTTTTTGATGCATCGAAGGGTCAAAAAATCTCTGAATATAAATATTGTTATGCATCAAGTAATTTTAATACTCAATTGAAATCTATATATACTGATTTTCAAAATTCTTATAATAATGAAATAACTTTAATTGAGCGTCACTTTAATCAAGACTATTTTAGAATTACTTATAATTTAAAAGTAAGTAATGATTCTTTAATAGATTCTAACAAGAATAATTTAGTTATTGAAGATTCTACGGCTAGTGTTTTAACAAGTAGAACTTATTATACAAATACAAATACTTTTGATGATCCTGTTTGGGTTGAATTAGAAAAGTATATGTATGAGTTTACTGATGGAGTTCAATCAGGTATTACTCAATATTCTCATGATGGAACTATCTTTGTTCCTGAAAAAAGGTATAGTATGACATATTCTGAGGATGAAGATGTTTACACCAGTATTTCTTACGAAATTAATGGTTCTGAATTTGAAAAGCATTTCAAAAGTGAGTTTAAAAAAAATGATGATGGACAAACTATTGAGCATTCAAGTTATCATTGGAGTTCTGATCAAGAAATGTGGATTGGAGATTATAGATATGATCATGAAGAGAGGGAAGACAAAGACGGCTATACATATATAAAGTATGCAACGTATTACTGGGATTACAGTAACAATGTTTGGGAAGGAAGATATTCTTATGAAAATAAATCTAAAACGAATGGAAATAAAGTAGCATCTGTTCACTTCGTCTGGGATTATGATAATCTAGATTGGGCGCTTAATTATAAAAATGAATTTATTTATAATGATGAGCAAGTGAAGACTTCTGAAATATCGTATAATTGGAGTGATAAGCAACAGGAATGGATAGGTGATAGGAAAAGAGATTATGATGGTGATAGAACAGCTTATTCAGAATGGAAATTCTCTGATAATACATGGCAATATGTAGAGGCATATACCTTTACTATCGAGGGAGAGGTTTCTACTAGGATTCACGAAGAATGGATCACTGATACTTGGGTTAATAATAATAAAATTATTAACACAAACGGAGATCTTGATATATATGAATACTATGATTGGTCAGCTAATATCGGTGATTGGTGTAAGATTTTCAAAAACACTCATTATATTAATAAAGAAGAGCAAAGTGTCCATGAGTATGCTATAGGTGGTAATGATGAATGGGAAAATATATATAGAAATACAGTAATTGATTATAACTATTCTGGAGATATTTCATTTTCATTAAGCATTTACGAAGAGTGGAATGGTTCCAAGTGGATAAAAGATCATATAAAAGAAAGACTATTTAATTATTATAATCCGAATAAAGGATATACTGCAATATATAAATATGACTCTGAAATTAATGAATTTGTTCCTTATAAAAAAACCGTTGAAAACGATGCTTGGGAATATACTTGGAATGCCGAGCTAGAAGACTGGTTAGGAATCAGAGAGCAACGTTGGGGTATTGAAACATATAATGAAAGATGGGATAATGAGTTAGGAAAATGGATTTTACATGAAAAAGAATATTACATGTATTCTCCAGTGATTACCTATGATTTACCTTCAGCAGTTAGTATTAATGAAACTCCTTCAATGGAAATGAATATTCTAACAACTGCTCCAGGCTTAGCATTAACAACTTCAGGAGCTGCTACTGTAGACGGACTAACAGTTACATTTGAAGAGGCTGGTACATTAGAATTGACAATTTCTACACCAGCGGGAGAAACATCTTATGGTACTCCATATACAGCACGTGAGATTAAAGCCGAAATGTTAGTAGAAAAAACTGAAGAGGCTTTAGCTTTAGATAATGTAACTTTGGCGTCAGACTTATTGGTTTACCCTAACCCCTCTTCAGATTTTGTAAAAGTATCCGTTTCAGCAGGTACTATTATCTCTAAAATTGATTTATTTACTATTTCTGGTGTAAATAAAGGCTCAACATTTAACTCGTTGATAGATGTAAAAGGATTAAGCCAAGGCGTTTATATTCTAAGAATCTCAACAAACAAAGGTGTCGCCTCGAAAACACTTGTTGTAAAATAATTTTTATAAAGAAATAAGACAGACCGACAAAAAAAGTCCAATTGAATATTCATTCAATTGGACTTTTTTAATATTTAGCTCATAAATATAAGTAGCTATCAAATTCGAATAAGTATTCTTTTATGATCCAATCTATTTCTCAAATACGCTCAATTCGCTAATTGATGTATAATACTGTATGCCTAAATGAGCATTATTTGCATCTTTCTCAATGCCACCACCAAGACCAACAATTCTAATTCCTTTAGTAGTTACAGGTTTGAATGTTATTTCGTAATTCATAAAACAAGGCTTTAACCATTGCGAATTATCCAAGTTCATTTTTGGCGAAACTTCCTCTCCCTCTAGTTTAATCCATTTACCATTTTTCAGTATTTCTACCTCAAAAGAAGTAAACCAACCACAAAACTCTCCAGATTGTCCGTTATTATATATTAAAGCTGATATTGTTTGTGGTTTATCCCATTTATAACCATAGAAGTCTACTTCTCTGGCAGTACCTTTTTTAGTACTATAGTAGGTCTCTTTAGTTGTGCCATTTCTAATTAATTCAATATTTTTATTTGTTGAGTTCTTATTATAAACCACTTCTTTTGCTGTAGAAGCTAAATTTTTAGAATGAACATCAAATTTTACATTGATTGTTTTTACTTCATCTTTATATTCCGCAATTATATCAAAAGCATACGTTCCTACTTCCGTAGGTGTTCCTTCCAAAGCAGTTGATGTTAATGCGATTCCTTGCGGTAATTCACCATCAATTCTCACTTTTACATCTCCTTTATTACCACCAGTATAGATAGGATAATTAAAAGGATTGTTTACTTCTATAGCCATTTTAGGAATAGTATTTAATTCAAAAGGAGCGACAAATTTTGCATCAGTATTGATTTTATAATATTGCTTCCCTCCTTTTGTAATCACTTCACCTCCATATGCTTTAATAATTCTCTCTCCTTGTGCCGTTGTTCTTTTTGCAAGATTAGTAAGCGTTTCATCTGACAAGCCCTCTCTTGTTATCATTTTATATTGATCATTAAAAGGTAACTCCCAATTTGCACCTTCTACCGGAAACATTAAATCATGAGGTATGCTTTTAAAACCATTCACTATACCCAATAAACCACACATTGTTGCTGCCTGATTGTCCGCATCCATTCCAAAAGCACAACTATAATCTAATGTTTTTTGGAAATCTCCTTCACCATATAAAAGAGCCATTATTCCATAAGCACCATTTAAGTTTGCATCTACAACAGCCCAAGAATGTCTGTTATAATCTTCTACTACATAGTAATGCTCTTTTACAAGTGCTCTTGCTTTCTGCCAATCATTAGGGTATTTTGAATGCCATTTTTTTACATTTTCAACTATGGCTTTAAAACGACTGTCTTTTGGAAGAGCTTGTGTTCCAATATCAATTAATTTATGAATATCTTTCTCGAAAAAGGCCGCACTATACATTGCTGCATAATGTAAAGTTGGGTCAACACCAAAGCTATCGTTTGTTATTCTAGCAGAAAATTCTGATTTATCAACAGCATAATTGATCATTCCAGGAGAAGTTACTGCCCAAATTTCATTCACCAATTGAGGATCTATCTGAAACCATTCTGTATTATAACCAATTGAACCAGATACAGGTGGGAAATGACCTGCATTAATTAATGTTACAGCCATTCTATTAGCAAACCAAACACGCTCTTTTACATGGGTAGACCACGCATTGGCTAAATTTTTATAACTTGGTTCAATGCCATTCTTCTCCATTTGTGTTAGATACATATATTCAATATCTGTATCATCGTCAGAATATGCACCATCATGTTTTTTAAGGTCTTCTAAAGTAAAATCATAACCGTAAGGAAATTTATCTGGACCTGGCTCGTCTATAAATTTAAACTCATACCCTAAACCATAAGTATTCCCTATAATTTGTCCAATCCAAGATGCATAAACAGCATCGTTATATTCTTCTACCGAAAGTAATTTATAATTTCCTTCCTCTTTCTTTTCTGTACAACTTATTACAGTTAAACTAAGAAGTAATACCCCGATATATTTGTAAAATTTGTTCATTAATTTATGTCTTATAATTTTGAATATACAACCAACCCAAGTCCTACTATAAATAGCAAAAACATGAGGTTTAATAATTTATTTGTTCCTTTTGGAGCCTCTTTAAACTCTTTCCATATTACAACACCCCAAAATGCTGCAATCATAGTGGCACCTTGTCCTAAACCATAAGATACTGCCGGACTTGCTACTTCTGAAGCGATAATGTTAAAAGCCATTCCTACTCCCCAAATTGCACCTCCAAGAATACCGATAAGATGTAATTTTGGTGTTCCTTTTTGAATATAATCCGTATAAGAAACTGCCTCTCCAGATAGAGGCTTATACATATTAATAGTATTAAAAATAAAATTTGAAAGTACTATTCCTAAAGCAAAAATCACTACAGCAGAATAAGGTGTTAATTTCCCTACCTCTGGAGTAATTAGGTTTGTTGCCATTGCATCTGAAACAAAACCGTAAAAGAAGCCCATTGATATTCCAGCAATTAATGCAATAATTATCCCTTTACTACTCCCTGATTGCTGGTTAGGTAAGCGTTTATAAGCGATCGCATTAAGTAAAATTGCCAATACAATTAGCACTACACCTGTAAATATTAAAAATGGATCTGCAGAAGGATCTTTTAAATAATTATCTATTACTCCAATCACTAATGCTAACCCTATACCGACTGGAAAAGCTACTGCCATTCCTGTAATATCTATAGCAATTACTAATAGTATATTTGCAATATTAAAAATGACGCCTCCAATAAATGCACTTGTAATTGCGTTTGTATCTGCAAGAGACATATCTTCTAAAAATCCACGTCCATGTTCTCCAAAAGAGCCCATTGTTAACGCCAAAACTACAGAGATAAGTACCACACCAATTGAGTAGTCCCAATAAAACAATTGGAAATTCCATTTCTGACTTGCTAGTTTCTGAGTATTAGTCCAAGAACCCCAACAGAGCATAGTGATAAAGCAAAAAGCTACAGCTAAAGAATAATTTTCTATTATAAACATATTGGTAATTAGATTAGCGTATTAAAGTAGTTCGTCTATTGTTGGTGCCGAATTTTGAGCACCATCTCTAGTTACAGCAATCGAAGCAGCCTTACTTGCAAATTGTATTGCTTGTTTTATATTTTTTCCTTCTACCAAAGCGACTGTCAATGCTCCATTAAAAACATCTCCTGCTGCTGTTGTATCTACAGCTTTAACAATTGGAGCGGGAATAATTTCTTTATATTCTGAATTAGATAAATATGCACCTTGTTTACCAAGTGTGATCACAACAGTATTAATTCCTTTTTTATGTAATATTTCTGATGCCTTCTCCATAGATGGAATATCATTAATTTCTACCCCAGTTAATAGTTGTGTCTCCGTCTCGTTGGGTGTAATAATATCTGTATTTTTTAAAATAGCATCTGATAATTCTTGTGCAGGTGCGGGGTTTAAAACAACCGTATTTTGTTTACTTTTTGCCAATTCAACAACTTTATGAACCGTAGAAATTGGTGTTTCTAATTGCACTAAAGTGATTACTGATGCTTCAAATATTTTTTCTTGATTGGAGATGTCTTCTACTGATAATAAAGCATTTGCTCCAGACGATACCACGATACTATTCTCTGCATTTTCATCTACAGTAATTAATGCGACCCCTGTTGCTGCGTTCTCTTCTCTTAGTATCTGATTTGTATTGATACCTACTTTTTTATAGCTATTAATTGCTTCTGCCCCTAGACTATCTTTACCTACTTTTGCTATAAAAGTAACATTGCCGTTTAGCTTTGCTGCAGCTACTGCTTGGTTTGCTCCTTTTCCTCCTTGGTATTGATTAAAAGTTCCTCCTAAGATAGTTTCGCCAGGTTGTGGTAGTCGAGTAGTTTTTACAACCATATCTGTGTTTGAACTTCCGACAACAGTTATATTCTTATTCATAATGCAAAGTATTAGCTATATGCATCAAATACTTTGTTATTAGTATAAAGTTATTGTATTTGATTACAGTACAATAATCAAACATTAAGTGTAATAATACAACTTTATATAAGTCTACAAATCAATTGCTAATCACTTAAAAATAAATGATATTAAATACTGAAGATCAAATAACTATTCAATAATCATATATTAAAAAACCGTTTAATCAATCACTTAAAAAAAGTATATTTTAACGCTTATTAAAAGTTGAAAAGTAAATTATCCTAGAATAAGGTCATCCCACCCTTTCACTTCACAAGCGTTACCATCATCAATTAAAGCTTCTTTTCCTTGCATTGCATCATCAATTTTCTTTTTGAATTTCCAGCAAGTATTCTGACGTAAGTCTAAATCTTCCGATAATTTGTAGGTCGAAATTTCTCCATTATGTGCAAAGACAATAAATAACATTCTGAATGCTTTTTCTATTGGAAAGTGAAGTCTATGAAATATTGTACCACTAGTTACCGACTCATTATAATTGCATTTTTTACATCTTCTACCAAGTACACCTTGCCCTTTTGCATATTCTGTACTGTTACATTTTTTGCAAGAATATCCATTTTCCCATTTCTTCTTTTCTAAATATTCATAGCAACTATTATCGTCTGGAAAAAGATTTTCAAATTCTTCGAAAGAGACCTCTTTAAGCATTACTCTTGCCGTTGCCAGTTCTTCTACATCATTATGTAATTGGCGGTTTTCTTTTTCTAATTGCTGGTTCATTAACGCAATTTGCTGTTGATGTGCCAACAGTAAATCATTTACTTCTTCTAACTCTTTATTCTTATAAAATACAATTTCTTTTTGTTCTTCTACCTCCTGTGTTCTTTCAACAACCTTTTGCTCAATAACTTTTTCTTGTTCTTTTAAAGTAGTAATCTCTCTTATCTGAATTGCTTCTTTCTCATCTTTCAATTTTTTAAACTTATCAAATTGAGACATTGTAATAAGCAAACCAACTATTAATAGTGTTACATTAAAAGAATATACAGTTAAAATACTGTTGAATATATATAGGTTATGAGATTTTAAAACGAGTGCAAGTAGTTGCAATAATAGAGTACTATATCCAATAAAAAAGTACCACGTTTTTATCCTTTTTGCTTTTATTGCTCGTACTAAGACATAAAAAATTATGGCAAACGGCACACCAAATAAATACAAATTCCACATTGGTGAATTGTACCCTTTCATTGTTAAAAAGTAGATGATATTACCTAATGTCACTACCCATATTAGATAAAATAAAGTACTATGGTATTTCTTTATCTTTAAAAAATTGATGGATAAAAATGTAATTGCGATAGTGAAAAACACAGATGAAAACTTCATCAAATGATAATTATTCACTGGATTTTCAACCCATAAATATTGAGAAGCTAAATTATCTTCTGATAGTCCCATTGAAATCACAGAAAATAAATAGAAGATAATTAGTACTTGATAACGTTCTCTTAAAATTAAGAATAAAATGAAGTTCACTAATAAAAGACAAAGAATTGTTCCATAGAAAAGTCCTAATGACAAATATTCGTTGAGGGCATATGAAAGGAACGATGTGATTTTACTTACTTTAAATAGTAATACATTATTAAATTCAGACTTGTAGCATAAATAAACAGTAGCTATTTTAGTAGAATCTCCTACCCGTAATGGGAATGTTATATTTTTATGTTCAAATTCTCTATCTCCAAAGTGATGATTATACCCTGCTGAAACTATTTTAGTTGGATAATTTTGATCTTCAGCAAGATAGGCTTCTACGCTACTTAAATGACTATCTAAGATTTCAAAAACCCAAGAATTTTCTTGTAAAGTAGTTGCATCTATAGACATCTTTATCCAATATGTAACCGAAGTATCTGTGGTAACAAACATTGGAACATTTGGTCTCTTAAAAAGCTTTCTTTTAGTTACTATATCATCTATAGAAAGTGAATTTAGAGAATCTACAACTAGCGTAAAATCTGGAGCAGAAATTAGTAATTCTTCTTTATCCTCTAGTAAAATTGGTTGTGCTTGAAGAAAGTTTTCCCCAAGAATAAATAGTAATGTAATCAGTATAGTTCGAATCAACATCGTATAAATTTTGCACTTCAATATGTGCATTTATTGTGTTAGAAGTATAATTTTCAATTTAACATTAATTGATTAACAACTGTAACACATATCTTACTGTTAACATATTTTTACTAATTTGAGTAATATCAAAAGACGTATTTTATAAAACACTCTCTGCTAATGCTATTTTTAAATAGCATTTCTAACGGGTAGTTTAACTACACAAACAAATTAACCAAATTTTTTAATGATTAAACAAGTTTATTGACATTCATAAAAAAGCTCAATACGCTAAATTCATCTAGCATATTGAGCTTCCTCTAGAAGAAAAAAATCTTTAATTATAATTCAATTTAATACCTTTTACCTTTAATTGGCTACCTTCCGCGCCTTCAAATTTAGCACCATGTGCACTTGACGAAAATGCTACTACAATATGTGTTGGTGCTGCATTGATATCACTATAAAATCCTTCTTCTGGAAGTTCTTTATTAGAAGATGACGGCATCATGTAAGACGCTAAAGCGTTACTATTTCCATAAATCATTGGAATATCTTTAACCTCAAAAGTTGACATTGCAGTATTTGTTCTAAACCACCCTGTAGCTAAACGATAATTCTTGCCTCCTTCCCTAACTTGAAGTACTACAAAAACATCACATTCATCTACAGTTGATCCATTATATTTATTCGGTTTATATTGAATCTCTGTTGAAAAACTTGTTGGCCTGTCTGTAAAAGGAACGCCAAAATCTGTTACTACATTAGAAATTCCACTACCTGAAATTCCACCAACAAATAAAGAGCCAGCAGCAATTATACCTACGGCTTTCTTTGTTTCTAAAACTGCATAATCTTGCTGACTAAAAGACGGGTAAGGTACTACCGTTTGTGGATATGTTTTTATTGTTAATTCAGATGCTCCTCTGTCACCAGATTGCCATATTGAAGTAAGATCATTCCCCGGTAAATAAAACGATTGTGCTCCAGTTCCATGTTGATACCAAGTTTTAAAATCTGCAAAAGGTAATTGTTCTCCCTGTGCAACTTGACCTTCAATAGCTACTCGGATTGTCCATGTAGAGGTACCGTTAAAGGTTACTGTTACAGGAGATGTAAAGTCTTTTATTGAAGTTACATCTATTGAACTTTTTGCAGATGCAGGAATAAAATTCATTGCCTCAACTTCTAAATTAGTAACGTCTGAACCTACAGGAACCACTACTCTTACTGTTTGTGTAAGTACATCTACAGAAGACGAAATTTGTCCTTTTATTTTAAGAGCAGTTACATCTATTTGTTGCTCCCCTTCTTTCACTTTTATTTCCCATAAATACTCTTGGTACGTCTCTACTCTGAGTACTACCGGAATGGAAAAATCTTTCACTTTAGAAGTGTCAGACATTAATTTTGCACCTTTAGACAGCACAATATCATCTATTTCTAAAGCTGTAAGGTCTGTACCAAACGGCATTGTAATTTCTACCGTTTGTTTATCTGTTGATATAATCGATTGCCCTTGTTGACCATTGATAGAGAATTGTTCAATTTCACCAAAAACAGTAGGAAAAGGAATATCATTTTTTATACAAGAACCAATCAAAAAAGACAGTCCTAAAAGAATTATATAGTACTTTTTCATCTTGATTATAAATAAAATGCTAAACCAATGTTTAAAGAGAAAATATCAATTTTAAAGTTGGCGTTATTCACACTTTTAGAGCCTGATTCTACTTGATTTTCGGTTTGTTTAACCCACTTATTTGTAAAACCAAGTACACCAATAGATACTTCCAGTGCTACCATATCATTAATAAAAGCCACCATACCTGGTGCTACTCCAATATTAAATTCATGCGTTTCGGAATACACACCTTTTGTATCTTCAGCATTTTCTCCAACAATAGTTTCTTTAGATTGTCCATAACCATAAGAAACCCTTGCTTCATTAAATAATCCAAATCTTTTACTATGCCCAAGACTAATATAATTCCTCATAAAAGCAGTCGTATAAAAGGTCTGTGAAATTTGATGTGCCCCATTAATAGAAAACTTCAAATCATCTGTTAATGTAATATTTAACTGATCAATATCTAAACCAGATCGCTTATACGTAAAACGACCACCTACTGCAAAATTATCTTTAATAAAATAAGCAAAGAAAGGACTTACAGCAAGGTTGTATCCCTTTCCATCCCAATCTTTCATAATTAAAAACTGATAATTATCGTTCTTATGTTCAGAATACATAAATGTTGCCCCAACTAACCATTGTCCTTCAGGCACAAAAGTTACATTAGGAATTGATCTACTAAACTGCTCTTTTCTAGGTATTCTATTCCCTGCACTATCGTATTCAATTACCTGAGCAAAAGAAGAAAGAGAGCACAAAAAAAGAAATCCTATAATTATATTTTTCAGTCCCATAATTTAGTAATTCTAATAAAGTATTTCTACATCCTTAATATCAAATGTAGTCCCAACTGCAGCAGAAGATTTATCTGCTCCATGTGCAGAAGAAGAGAAAACCATTATCAAATCGGTTGGTTTTGTAGTTGTCTGTGTATAAAATCCGTTTTCACGGTTTTCAGCAAAATTTGATTTTGGTTGCATGTACCCTGCAAAGTTTGGATCATCGCCATAAATAATAGGAAGTTCCACCTCTACCCAATTTGTTTCTTTCTTGTTAGAACGGAGCCATGCAGTACCTAATCTATAACGTGTTTCACCCTGCCTAACTTGTAATAAAATATAGGCATCAAATTCATCTGTTTTGCCCTCGTATTGCTTAGGGTCGTAACGGTATTTGAATTTAAATTTCGTTGGGCGTGATGTAAATGGAATACCAAAATTAATGGCAACATCACTGATCCCACTTCCATGAACAGTTCCTAAAAATAATGAACCAGCTGCTTTAAAGCCAAAAGGTGCTGGCTTAGATTCTAAACGTGCATATTCTACTGCATTTAAAGAAGGCATTGGTTGAATTGTTTTTAAGTAGGCCGGAATAGCCAATTCTGTAGCCCCTTTATCTCCTGAACCCCAAGGTGTAGACGAAAGGTTATTACCGGGTAATGAATATTTGCCATTTGATGTCCAAGTCTTAAAATCTAAGAAATCAATACCAATTTCGGCTTCCGTTGTAAATAACATACTACTACCCGTTACATCATCTGCTCTATAGGCACGAAATTCATAATCAGTAGCAGGAGTTAAACCCTCCAACTTATAATTATATAGATCACCAACTACATTCATATTGTCATTAATAGTAATCCAACTTCCATTAAGTTCTCTGTATTGGAATGTAGGATTAGTAGCATCTCCACCAGCAAAAGAACCTGATAATTTTGCAAATTTAGCCCAAGGGTCAACTGCAACTGTTACAGCAATATCGGCTAAAGGAACTACATTAAATAACACCTTTTTTTCGTACCCTATATCTTCAGAATTAGTAGCAATAATTTTTAATTCATGCTTTGTCAATCCATTATTCTCAATAGGCAATTTCTTCGATAATTCTGATAAGTCTATAACTTTTTCATCATGGGTAGTGGTAATAATAACACCTAAACTTGTTAATACATTAGCTACAGATGGTGTCATATTCACTATATCGAAAGATTCAGGTAAACCTTGTAATCTTAGGAAAGATGAATTTACATGAATGACAAGAGATTTTAAAGTTGATTTAGTACTAACAGAAATAACAGCTTGTATTCCATCCCCAATTCTAAAAGAAGGTGGATTATCAAAATCAAATGTGCTACTTGATATCACAGGGATATTTTCCACATTTACAGGCATTGCAAAATCCCATTTCTTATCTGTTGTTCTTTCATCCACTTCAATCTTTAAGTTAGACGAACCTCCACTACCTTCTAGATCAAAAACAACATGATAATACTCTCTAGGTTTTACATGTTCTAATTTCAATGACTTTGTAAAAGTCTTTCCTTTTAAATTTTCTACAGAAAGTAAAAGTGTTAAAGTACTATCATTTGATAGCTTAAAATAACCCGCTCTGCTTTCATCCTTATCAAATACTAAACTTCCACCTTTATTGCTCACAGTAACATTCATTTTTTTAAATGCACTTTTCACTTGTTCAGTATACCCAATAGAGATTTTTGTTTGTATCAATCCGCAAGTAATTAAAGCATCAGTATGTTTATTCGCTTTTACTTTAATTGTTTCCTTTCCTTCATAATAAGGGGCATCAAAAATTGCAGCTTGCTGGTTTTTAGTAGAAACAACAGCAATTGTATAGATACCTTCATTTAATGTTATCGAAGACGGAACTTCACTTAAGTTATTGTACTCTTTTACTACTTTTTTATTACTACTAATAATCTGAACATGATAGTTAGCAACGTCAACTGATCTTGATGCGAGTACATTTATTAATGAAGATTTTTTAGTGATAACTATTGATAAATCTCCTTTTAGAACTACTTCTTCTTTTTCTGATTTATGACAACCAAATGACAATACAATCATTGAAAGAAGACAGTATTTAAGAATAAAATTATTCATCTTTCTATGCATTTATTTTAATTGTCAATGTTTTTTCTATTTCTACACCATCTTTGTCAATAACTTTAATATTGAAACGGTGTGTTTCTGCACCAAATAAAGCTAGCATTGGCATAAACTGACTTAAATTAAAAACCATTCTATCTTTACCTTGAATAGGATCGTCTGAAATAAAACCTAGATTTTTTAAATTAGTCCCAAGAGGTGATGTGGGGTCTATTGTTGCCAAATCGAAAGTGTCATCTAAACCTACTTTTACTAATTCTTCTTTTGTTAGTTTTCTACTATCAATTGTAACAATTAAATGTTGAATTAACTTTGGTGCTTCTATATTTATTTTAACAGTAGGAGTTTCTCCTTTATTAATTTCAAATTCTTTACCAATGTCAAAACCATCACCTTCAACCTCTAATGCGTCTGGAGGTAATGTTGAAGGTCCTGTAATCACAACATCTTTTTCATTCATTTTATCATCAATTTTGATAGTTAAAGATGCATCTCCAACACCAATGTAAGGGCTAAACTTTATCTCGTGATAATCTTTTGCAGAAACATCACTAATTAAAAATTCCTTTCGGAAATTTGTTAATCCATCTTTCGAAGTAACATTTAAAGTTATTGTCAATGGGCTTGGTAAAAAGTAAGCACTTCTCACCTCATTCTTTGAAAAGATTAATTCTCCACCAATTTTACCATTGGTAACTATAGCTTCATAAGTACTAAAATATGTATCAAAATCAGATGAATAAGAAATATTCACTTTCATATTAATAAGTGAACAGATGACCTTTGCTTCTACTACTTTCCCAGATTTAACTTCCACAGTAGTTGTCCCTTCATAATAAGGACAATCAAATATTGCATCTAACTGGTTTAAATCAGATGATGCCTTTATTAAATAAGTACCCTTACGAATATCTATTTTATCTGGAACATCTGCATATTTCTCATAAAACTTTACAAGAACACCATTCGTATCTCGTATTTCTACACAATAATTTGAAACATCTACTGTGTTTTTTTCTCTTAAAAATGAGACAGGAATTAATGTCCCATCCCCAGACATATTTAATGCTAAAGATCCTTTTGCTGAAGGAATTTCAGTTTCTCCTTCTAGCATATTACAACCAATTAAAATTAATGTTAAGGTTGTAATTACTATATAACTATATGATTTTATTTTCATAATTGAAGTATTATTAGTTGTAGTTTAATGAGAGTTCGTCGACAAGAAGTGTACTTCCTAAATGTTTACCATTCACAACTCTAGTATCTAAACTTTTAATAGATGATTTTATAACAACATACATATGTGTTGCCTTTAATGTAGTATTAGAGTAATTTATTGGAATACTAAATTGCGTGTAACTTTCTTGTTTTGAACCAGAAATATATTGCTCTCTGGCCAATTCTGTTACCGTTCCATTATCTCTATTTTCTATTACAATTTCTACAGAAAATTCATCATTTCCATAAGGTGAATATTTGTAATAACCTTTAAATGATGTTGGTCTTGACGTAAATGGCATTCCATAATTAAAACTTTCAGAACCACCACTATAAGAATAGCTACCAATAAACAACTGACCTGAAGCTCGTTTCTTAACTATACTTGCACCGCCAGCATTTGTAGTTCCACTACCAAAACCTACCGTTACAATTTCTGCTGCATTACTCCCTTTGTAAGAGTCTGAACTATTATAAGTACCAGATAAAGAGTTATAATTATATCGGAAAGAACCTCTATGTTCTGTTGTTTTCTCATTGACGGTACTCCAGTTAGATTGACCTCTTGAGTTTGGTATGTACTTTCTTATTTCTGCATATCCTATCCAATGACTAGGTGCAACAACATCATAATACCAATCTTCCATTTTTGCATTAGGTAGTTGTCTTTCTTCTTCCGTTTTAAAAGTTAATTCAGAAGATGAGTTCTTATTATAGACTGCTTTAACACGATATTCTTTGTTAGAAGATAACCCCGTTAATAAATAAGTATAATCTTTATTATTTAATGTCGTATAACTTTTTGATTTTAACCAAACAGACTTTCCTTTTTCTTGATAGAAAACAGTCACAAAATCCTTGTTTCCTTCTGTGATGGTTACATTTATAGTTGCTTTAGCAACCCAAACATCCCCTTCGTCTAAGTTAACTGTAAACTGAGCTGGAATTATTTTTAAGTTTAATGATTTTGTAGCATCCCTCTGATAGAAATTATCTTCTACATCAAATCCAAAACTAAATATATCTTCTACACCTTGTCCGGCTTCTAAAGAATTAATGAATCCTGAAAAATCAATTTCGACTTCGTTTGCTCCATTAATAACAGTCGGATAACTAATACCTTTATCTAAAAGAAAATCAATATCAGATTGAGAAAGTTGAGTAAAATTTATGGCATCTGGCCATCCTTCATTTAGAAGATTTGCTGACTTAACAAATACTTTTAATGATTTTATTCCTCCTTCTGCTTTAATTTTCACTACTGTTTGTTTTGTGTTTCCTTCAACAATTTCTTGTTCTTGAGCTAGATCAATTCCAACACCTTGTACTGTTGGTGTATTTACTTCTAGCCATTTCTCTGGAATTCTAAATTCTACATTCTTATCTATTACAGTTTCGTCTACAACAACACTGATACCACCTGTTGCTTTTGAAGGTTCAAATGTAAATCTGTAAAAGTCCTTAGGTTTTACATCATTAAATGTTCTAGAAATCAGAAGCTTTTTTGTTGCCTTTTTATACAGTTTAATTGTAATTGGGTCCGGGCTAAAATACCCTTCTTTTAGTTCCCCATTTTCAAAAGTCAATTTCCCACTTTTGTTTTCAATTTCTGTGTACACCTCACCAAAAATATCTATAAAATCTGAGGTGTATTTTACAGATGCTTTAATGTTCGCAATAACACAAGTAAGGTCTATTTTAGTAGACTTAAGGTCTGTAACCTTAAAGTCTGTAGTACCATAATAATACGGGCTAGAGAATGCAGCTGTAGTTACAGGACTAGATTGTGCTACTAGTTTATAAGTACCTTGATTAAGGTAAAACTGATCTGGAAAGTCTTTATATGAAGGAAATTCTTTAACTAACTTATCATTATTATCAAAAATATTAATTGAAAATGATGACACATTAATTGAAGAAGCCTGACGGAAATGAACGACTGTTACATTACTATTAGCATTTAGAGATAAGGAAACTGTTCCTTTTCGTAATACTTCATCCTTTTTAGAACAGGATATACTAAGTAACATTAAAAGCAGAACTTTTAAATGTAAAAATTTACGCATTGATGAGAGTGTTTTTGATAAATTTGAGATAGGTTTTATTTATTAGGTTTTTAAGTAGAGTTCGTTAGTCAATAAACAATTCAAAATATTACTTACAGAAATGTGTATTTCATATAATAAATGATTATAAATTAGAGGAATCCACTACTTAAAGACCTTTTTTAGAGAAGAAATATGAGTAAAGGGTTAGAATCTAGATCCTAACCCTTAGTGATTATCTTTAGTATTGAGAATTAATTTATATCAAAAGTATGTTCCCAAGATTGTGATACATCGTGACTACCTTTATTATTATAGTACACTGTATTTTCATCTGTGTAAGTTACTTTAATAGAAAAATCATCGTAATAATTTGGTTCACCCTTAGAGACATTTAAATTATTAAGGAATTTGGATGTTGATTTTAAATTATTATTAAGTTCAACAAGATCTGGTATTGTAACTTCTATTTTAAATGTAAATGTTCTTACACCCTTCTTATCTATATCTACAAGTTTTGTTTCGAGTATTTTAATATTTTTACTCGTGTAATTACTTTGTATTATCGCATTTTGAGAAACGATATCTACAGTACTTCTAGACAAACTTGTACTAAAATAAATATGTGAGAAATCTTTAACAGTTGTAATCGTACCAGTTAGTATTACTTTATCCTCTGCATTAAATTTTTTCTTATAACTATCACCATCAATAGTAATACTAGACGCATCTGTTATTACTTCTACTTTTTGTACTACCTTTTGAATAAGTCCGGTTGTAGATTTTACAGAAAAAACATAATCGTAAGTACCTTTTTTTCCCTCGGAAATAAACTTATAGGTTGCATTAGCAACTTTACCATTAGAGTTAGAATTAAGGCCAAATTTACTTAAATATCTATCGTCATTATTAATTTCTCTCAGCTCATAATTACCTTGTGCAGCAGCTTTTAAAACCACTGAAACAGTATCAAACGGTGATACTTTTATAATGTCTTTATGATTTATAATTTCTAATTTAGGGGCTAATGTAAGTACATTTTCGTCACTTTTATTGCAACTAAACGCACCTAAGCCAAGTAAAACTATTATTAGTATTGAGTATATATTTTTGTTCATGTCTTTCTATTTTATTCATAGCTAAGACAATAACAACGTAGGGTTGGGCATCAATTTGCTGTTAACGATTTCTAATCATTTTAACAAAAAAAAGAGCGCATTAGTCTTTAAACCAATACGCTCAAATTATTTAGCTAACAATAAACCTTTAATAGAGTTTATCACGGTTAATTTCTTATAAAAAGAAAAAATGGCTTAAAGTTTTAGTTTTGTAGTTCCTACACAAACAAAACTATTATAACCTTAGCCATTTTGGATAAAATTAATTCATTAACCTCATTAACTCAAACGGAATTTGATTTTTTATTGAAAGAGTTTTCATATCAAGTTGAAATGAAAATTTCTAACTACACATTAAAAGGAAAGAAAAGAGCTTATCCAAAGTTTAAAGAATCTCGTCTTTCAAGTCTTTATGGTAGTTCCAAAAAATTAGAATTCATTCTAATCTATCTAAAAGAACATCCTAGACAGGTGTTTTTTGGTTCCTACTTTAAAATAAGTCAAGCCAAAGTAAGTGAATGGGTTAACTTTCTATTACCAATTCTGATTGAAAGTTTACGTAAATGCTTTTTATTACCCGATTCAAATGAGCCATTTATAATACCTTCAAATTTAAATTCAATACTTTGTGATGTTACTGAAAGGCAAATCAATAGAAGTATAGATTATGATGTTCAAAAGGAGTTTTATAGTGGAAAGAAGAAGGCTCACACTGTTAAAAACCTTGCTTTCACAGATGAAAGTGGTTTCATTCATTTTATCAGTAACACTTATGAAGGAAGTGCCCATGATAAAAGTATATGGGATGATATTATCGTGAAAGAATCCTCTATAAATATACTTGTAGACTTAGGCTTTTTAGGTGCAGATAAAGAACACGAAAATGTAATTCTCCCCTATAAAACATCTAAAAAAGTGAAACTATCACCTCTTCAAAAACAGATTAATAAAGGAATATCCAGTTTAAGAATTAGAGTGGAACATGCTTTTTCAGGTGTGAAACGTCTTAAAGTTTTAAGTCAAAAAATAAACCTTAGGTCTTCCGAAATACATGATTACCTGATAAAAATAGGTGTTGGATTACATAACTTAAGGATTAGATTCAGAACTTTAATAAATTAACCGTGATAAAGTCTAATAAAGTACAAAATATGATTTATTACTATCCCAGAAATTAATAGAAGAAAGAGTGTTCTTGTTGTACTTAAAGAGTACTCATGTTGATAGAAGCTTACAGCAGTTTGTATACTGAGTATCATTGTTAGGGATACACAATATGATAATAATTCTCGCCAAGAATAATTACTTAAAAAAGCTTTTACTTCTTTGAGCATCATACCAGCATTATCATCACTTTCTGTTTGAATCTTATATTCTATCTTTTTTTTGTGAATTAATTCTAAAGCTACATCAATTGCAATAGGGTCATATATAGTAGTGTTTTTACTAATGTCTTCTAAATCATAAATAGATTTATTCTTAAATTTTCTGTAGTATAATTTTTTCAAGACTTAGAATTTTATTTGCCTGCTTTAAGTTTACAATTTGTCATATTAATACCTATCCAACTAAAATAAGGTAAGTAATTGATAATAACCACCACAAGGATATAAAAAACTACTCACTATCAACAATACTATCAAAGAAAGTCTGGAAATCTATATCGGTGTTTGTAATTTCTAATTTCTTACGTAATCTATAACGAGCTATCTGGATAGACTTTACACTTTGATGCGTAATGTTTGAAATATCTTTAGTACTTAAATTTAACTTTAAATAGGCACATAACTTCTTTTCGTTAGGAGATAATGTAGGATGCTTTTTATTAAGATTATCAAAAAATGCAGAGTGAACCTGTTCAAATCTATATTCTAGTTCTTTCCAAACTTCCCCTTGATTAGCATTTTGTAAATTGTAAACAATACCTCTAATTTTCTTTTTGTTTGAAGCATCTAACGAAGTATCAATTTGTAATAAATCTTCAGAGACTTTATTGATAAGCTCATTTTGTTGCATCAAGTGCATAATATTAGTAGTAAGTTCTTTATCCTTAAACTCTACCTGACTTTGTAAAGCATTATTTTGTTCCTGTGTAAATTGATGTTCAACAATAGCTAATTCTTTGGCAATTGTAGCTTTTTCTTCGTTCTGTTGGGCATTGATTGCTCTTAGTCTTTGTACTCTTAAGATCATTAAAATAAACAGAATTATACCAATAAAAATACAAGATAATAGCCATGTGATTTTTTCCTGTTCTTCTTTTTCATGTACTAATTCAATATTCTCTAAAACTTCTTGTTGGTCTTCTTCTAAATCAGTAATGCTTTTACTGTATTCTTGCTTTAGTAAATCGTCAGAAACTTTTTTGAATTCCCTGAAGTAGTAGAATGCTTTTTTAGTATCAATTTTTTCGAATAAAAGATAAAGACTATTATATACATTTTTAATGTCTACAGGAGATTTTAATGTTTCTCCCTTATGAAGGGCAGTAATGTAAAATGTTTCAGCTTTATTAATAAACCCTTGCTGAGATGCAATGTGTGCAAAAGCCAATAATGAGTTTATTTCTCCCCTTGTATCCCCTAATGCTTGTTTAATTTTATAAGATGCATCCAAAACTTCTTGAGCATCAACATACCTTTTTTGATTTGCATATTGATTAGAAAGGTTATGTAATGCTTTTCCTTTCATGATTTGCTGACTTTCTGAAGTACACATTCGAATAACTTCGTTAAAAAGATGAATGGCATTTTCGTATTCATTGATTGCATCATACAGCGTACCTTTATTTAATAAAAGATGAGGTAATAATTCATTTTGTACGTCAATAGAAAGGTCTTTTACATTTTCAATTGCTTTATCGTATTCAATAAGAGCTTTATCATAATCTTTTTCAATTTGATAAACCTGACAGAGATTAGTTAAAGATCTTACTTCTAATTCTCTATTGTGTGTTTTACGGAAAGACTGTATCGCTTCAAAATAAGCACTTCTAGCTTTTAAAGTTTGTCCTTTTAATAGAAGAATATTTCCTTTTAGATGGTATAACTGACCTAATAATTTAAGGTCTTTATTTTCTTTATAGAGCATAATTCCATCTTCTGCATAATCTAATGCTCTATTCATATCTACACGTAGAAAATGATTTCCTAACTCATACATTAGTTCTCCCCTTTCTACAGGGTTGAAAGTTTCTGATAGTTTCTGTTTTAAACTATCGGTAGTATTAGCAAAATGTATAGTAGATGTAATTGCAAATAAAATGAGTGTAGTAAAACTCGTTTTTAATGATTTCAACGTTTTAAGCTTAAATAAATTCAGAACTGGTTGTTAATAAGATGCTAAAATTAAGTAATAATAAAATTTGATTGGCTCTGATAATGTGATATTTAACTAAAGATAGGTCTTAACATTGTGTAGATGGATTTAAAAAATGCAGGAAGTGTTTAATAAAGTAAATAGAGCCATTAAATTATCAATTCTTTTAGTTGTTGTCTATTTCGTAGAGTTCTCTTTTTATCTAAAAAAAGAAGTTCCAATTTAAGTATACACCTAATTTTTAAAGGCTTGTATATACTTAAATTGGAACTTATAACAGGCTAAGAATAGCTTATTATTTATGGTTGGTTACTTAGGATCTCATGAACAACTTTTATTGATGTTTTCAAAAGAATAACTTCATCATTATCATTAAAATAGCTTCTTATTTGATAACCTAAATCTTCAATTGAAATACCATTAGCGTAAATAATATCATATAAGTTTCCACCCTCTCTTTCAGTAACAATATCAACTTTACTACCATCTTGTAAATAGACACTAATAAATTGATTTTTACCGATTGAGAATAATTTTAGATCTTCTATTTTTTCTGATTTTTCAGTATTGTAAACATTGACAAGTTGTTTGTTTTCAGCAACACCCAAAGTTGTGATATAATAATGGTAATCTATAGTACCTTGTACAGGGTAGTCTGGTTCTACTTCATTATTTGTAGTGCATGAAGCGAAACAAATAATTGTCAAAAAGAATGTAACTTTAGATAGTAGTAATCTCATTTTCATTGTCTTAAAATTTTTGTTTTTATATAACAATTTAAACGCAGTGAATAGGATTTGTTTTTCCGAATAAAAGCCAAAATTTTACCCAATAAGGATATCATTTATAGTCATATAATAATATCAATTCACTTCAATTTTTATAAAAATGGATTATTGATACTTATGGATAGAGTACAAAAAAAGTGACAACAGAAACACAATTGCCAGTTTAAACTACTATTTACCATCTCTAATGTGCATATTATCTTTGCTCTCTTCCTTTTTTCATCTTTCTTAAAGATTTAAGAATTTCCATTTGTTCTTCTGTTAGAAACTGAGCATACATTTGATATTGTTGTTTCATGATTGGCATTAAAGCTTCTTTCATTCCTTCTCTATCTCCTCTATGTTCCTTTCTGATTTTTGCAATTACTTGCTCATTCGAAGCATTTATAGCATCAAATTTTTCTTTCTGATCTGGAGTAAGTTTTAATTTTAACTGAACGATATATTCTTGACGTTCTTTGCGTTCCATCAATACAAACGAACTGTATGTTGAATAATCTTTTTCATCTAAAAGTCCTTTGGCTTTTTTGAGGTGTTTTGCTCTAATATCTCCTATTTCTTTTTTGATTGTTGCTTTATCTACCTCTCCTTCTTGTTTGGCAAGAATCATTGTATTGATTACATCTTCTTGCAATTTGATATAAGATTTATTCAGTTTTTTTTCAGTATCCTTATCTAATGTCATTTGTTCCGTTATCACCTCAGGTAGCTCTTTTGGTGAAAATGATGAGAAACCTCTTTGAGCATAACCAATTATACTTACGCATAGAATAAAAGCTGTTACAATAAATTTTTTCATGATGTTGTTTTTATTTTTTATAAAATTTGAGAATTAAAGACGCATAAAATCTCTTCCTCTACCGCCTTTTTTAGGATTTGTTTTTCCTTTAGGACGATAGATAAGAGAAACCATAAAATATCTAGGAAGTACATTATAAGTACTCGTCTGAATAGCATTTTCAGTAACTGTTCTGCTGATGCTACTATTTTGATTTAATATATCAGAGACAGTAAATCGGATTTCACCTTGTCGCTTTTTGAATAATTTATAAGCAATGGCAGCATTCCATTTATAGATATTATCTTGGATAAGATCATCGTCTCCATTGTAGATATTACCTATAAATGAAGTATTCAGAATCAACCTTTGTATTGGCTCAACATTAATGCTTGTCTTGATCATACTATGTAAATAATTACCATTTAATGATGCATTTTCATTATTGCTAATCCAATGATATGTCATCATTCCTGAGATATTAAAATCTACATTTTTACTGATATTACTAGCGAATTTAACACCCTGACCTAATGAACTGTCGTAGGTAAAAGAAGTGACATCATTGGTTATTCCCACATTTCGAGTATAACCAGCAGTGGTTATAGATGATACATTAGTCTTTATAGGTTTGATAGGTTTTGAATAAACCATTACTCCTCTTGCATTTATATATCCATCCAAATTAATTGGGTAGGTATAAGACGAACCTTTTTTTAGAGGGACATTATTAATAGTAGTATCATTTTGTGCAATAAAAGTGTATTGTGTAATCTTGTTGTCTGTTTGTTGAGCAGTGATATTCACAAAGAAAAGCTCTTTCCTTGCTATATTGAAATTCTTAAAATTCAACCTTAAAACATGGCTGTCTTCTCCTTCTAAATAAGGATTTCCTGAAGTTATATTTAGAGGGTCACTATAATCTACAACAGATTGTAGGTTTGATACATTAGGCAAGGATACATTTTTTTGATACGAAAATTTAATCCTTTTACTTCTTGAAAAAGAATAATTAAAGAAAACAGAAGGTAACCAATGTCCGAAGTTTGTAGTAGTTGTTTCGGAAGTTGGATAAATGCTTTCATTATGTAAAGTGGAATACTGGTACTGAAGAGAAGTTGTGATATTCAGTTTGTCTTTTTTGAATACTAACCCCGTTTCAGGTCTATAAATAGTTTGTTTAGAGGTAAACGTATTGGATAGGTCTTCAATGAAATCGCCATTGTTGGCATCATCCATAATATCATATGTTTTTCTATCCGCATCTTGCTGTTCCCAACTCTGAAAATAATTCAATTTCAATTGTAAATTCTTTGCCAGTTTTTCAGTGAAAATAAGATCAGCAGAAGTTCTAAATTTTTCTGTATCACCTAAAATCCTTTGAGCTGTAGAATCATTTTCTGTTCCATTACTTTCGTAGTAATTGATGTTTGTAAATACATCTTGGTAAGTATCGTCATTATGATAATATACTTTCCAGTCTAAAGTTAATGTTCGTCCATTATCATTGAATTTATGACGTAGTAAAAAGCTATTATTAATATCAGCGGAATTTGTCGTATTAAAATCTGACATGGCAGAACTATTGAGCTTTTCTCCTTCTTTTAATGCAGTAGTAGATAAACTTTGATTGACTCCATTTCCATTTTCAAATTTTACAATAGGTCTTATTCTTATGGTAGTATTTGGACTTACATTATAGTCCATTCTGAAATTTAAATTATGATTTTCTTTATGAGAATCTACATTTAAGATCTCATCAACAATTTGATTTGTACCTTCCGAGATGAGATACTCAGTACTAGACGTTTCATCTGTTTCATTGTCTACAATTTTATAAGTATAACTACCAGAAACATCTATTTTTTCACCCCATTTATCTATATAATTAGTTCCTAAAGAATGAGAAGTATTAATACCATTTGATTTTGCTGTTATATTGTTTGAAGGAGAAGAATTTCCTCCACCTCTTTTTCCTCTTCTACCTCTTTTAGGACCAGAAGTAAGATTGTCAGACATAAAACCTTGTTGATTGACATTATTACTCAAACCTGTAAATGAAAGCCGTTGATCGCCCTTGAAAATATTGATATTTCCAGCAGCGCTATACCTTTCATCCGTTCCATAACCAGCTTCCGCTTTTCCAAAATACGCGTATTTCGCATCTTTTTTAGTCACAAAATTGATGGTTTTACTTCTTTGTCCATCATCAAAGCCTGTGAACTCTGCCTGATCACTTTTTTGGTCAATAATCTGTACATAATCAATCATTTCTGCAGGGAGATTGTTCATAGCACTTTTAGGGTCATCTCCAAAAAACTCTTTTCCATCCACTAAAATTTTCTTAACTTTTTCTCCTTCTGCCGTAATATTTCCATCATTATCCTTTTCCACCCCTGGAATTTTAGTCACGAGTTCTTCAGCAGTGGCATCTTCATGTGTTTTATAACTACTCGATGAAAACTGAATTGTATCTTCTTTAATCACAATTGGTACTTCTCCAACAATTTCTACCTCCGAAAGTTCAGTAAACATGGAGTGCAAAATAACATCAAATTGTTGTGTAGCTTGATCTGTAATTGTTATTTCAGAAGTATAATTTTTATACCCTAAAAACATGGCTTCAAGTGTATATTTCCCAGCTTCTTTTAATGTAATTTTATACTGTCCATCAAGATTAGAAAGTACCTGATATTTCTGCTCCCCATTCGAGATAGTAATCAACCCATTCACTAAAGGTTCTTTTGTATCATTACCTGTAATTGTTCCAGAAATTTGAATGCTTTGCGCTTGTGCAGATAGGCTTATAAAAATTAAGAATAGAAAAAATATAGACTTCATTGATTGTTGGATGATGGAGTAGATAAATATGTAGTTTACTTGATGATAACAAATAAAGAAAAGAATGAAGTGCAATATGAATTATTTCAACGAAGGGGTGATATTTTTCAACCAATGAAAGAATTTGGGTTGGTACGAATATGGTAAGTACTAACTACTCTGTTCTTCGTGTTAAGCCGATAGGCGTCACTAAGAACTTATCCACTGATTTAAGTCTGAGACTTAAAACCCATAAACGATAATATTTATAGCGTTATAACTAACTCCAATTATCATGGTAAGAAGTATAATCTTTTGGATGTTGATATTTTAAGACAGTACCTTAAACAACGGAGAGCAGAGGAAACCTTCTGATAATTTCTTATTTTACAAAAATATAAATCCGATTAATATATCTATACCAAAAGAATAATGATGAATTTTATAAAAGAACGTTATGATTTAAACGATTATTTAATAGTGAGTATAACCGTTAATATATATCCTAATAAATTTCGCTATGACTTTAATATATATAATGTATGCGAAGTGATAATTACCCTTGTGGATATTAATGTTAAAGAAAAATTAATAATAACATGTCATAAGGTGGATTATATGAAGTATAATTATGACAATGAGTTGGGGCGTTTACAAATTTGGGAAGCTGCTATTATTGAAAAGGATAGTAAGACGGTGATAGATCTAAGAGCAACCTATGGTACTGATGCAGAACCATATCCTGACTTTGAAAGTTCCAATTTACTCTTTCAATGTGAGAAAGTAACATATGAAGTTATTGATATAACTGATGAGGATAGTCAAAATTATTAATTTTTTATCAATATTTTTATTTGGAATATTATCTCTCTCCTCTGTTCTTTGTGTTAAACTGACAGGCGTACTAAGAACTTATCCACTGATTTAAGTCTGAGACTTAAAACCATAAACGATAATATTTACCACATTATTATTAAATTTAATTATTGAAAACTAACTAAAACGATTCATCATGGCTAGAACACACTCTTTCTACGATCAAGAAGCGACCTATTTTGTAACGATGACAGTAGTCTATTGAATAGATGTATTTACAAGAGAAAAATACCGTAATATCATCTTAGAAAGTTTAAAGTATTGTCAAAAAGAGAAGGGACTAAAAATTCATGCTTATGTGATTATGAGTAATCATATCCATCTTGTTATTTCCAAAGGCTTTCATATTGATATCTCTGATATTCTAAGAGATTTCAAAAAATACACTTCAGAAGCAATTATTAAAAGTATCCAAGAAAATGTAGTTGAAAGTCGAAAAGAGTGGATGCTATGGATGTTTCAAAGAGCAGGACAAAAAAATGCAAGAAATAAAAAGTTTCAATTTTGGCAACAACATAATCACCCAATTCTATTAGATACTTCTATAAAACTAAGGCAACGATTAGATTCATGATAATCCTATTAATGCAGGGGTTGTACAAGATGCAAATGATTATCTTTATTCTAGTGCTTCTAATTATCATGGTAAGAAGTATAATCCTTTGGAAGTTGATATTTTAGGATGAATATGCAGGATTGTTTTAAGTTAAAAACTTAAACAATGGGCAAGTTCGTAGTGACGCCTATCGGCTTAACACAACGAACAGTGGAAAATAAGTATCGTTAAGCTGACTGTAAATTTTGAAATAAAAAAACTGATAGGAGTTATTCACCACTATCAGTTTCAGATTTAAACAATATAAATAAGGTACAAATTAAGCAGTTACTGCAGACAGTAACTCCGCTAATTTCTTACCTGTTTGTTCCGTATTCATACGCTTATCTTCAGCAGTATCTTCAGATACAATATCTAAAGTTCTGTAACCTTCTTTTAAGAATTGGTCTACAGCACTGATGATAGCATCGCTTTCTTCTTTTAATCCGAAAGAGATATCTAATAATAAAGCACCAGAAAGAACAGAAGCAATAGGGTTTGCAATTCCTTTACCTGCAATATCTGGAGCAGAACCATGAATAGGCTCATACAAACCAATAGTATTACCTACAGATGCTGAAGGTAACATACCCATAGAACCTGCAATTTGTGAAGCTTCATCCGTAAGGATATCACCAAACATGTTACCTGTTACAATTACGTCGAATTGCTTAGGATCGCGGATTAACTGCATTGCTGCATTATCAATGAACATGTGTGTAACTTCTACTTCAGGGAATTCTGCAGTCATTTCTTGTACAGTTTCTCTCCATAAACGAGAAGATTCTAATACGTTAGCCTTATCAACAGAACACAATTTCTTACGGCGTGTCATTGCTGATTCGAAAGCTTGACGTGCAATACGTTCTACCTCCATTTTAGAGTAACGTAAAGTGTCAATTGCTTCAGTTCCATCTTCGTTACGCTCACGAGGAGTACCAAAGTAGATGCCACCTGTTAACTCACGGAAGAAAACGATGTCAGAACCTTGAAGAATTTCAGGTTTGATTGATGAAGTATATAATAACTCATCAAATAATTTGATAGGACGAATGTTTGAGAACAAACCTAACTCCTTACGGATTTTAAGTAAACCTTGCTCAGGACGTACTTTTAAGTTAGGGTTATTATCATACATTGGCATACCAACCGCACCAAGTAGAACTGCATCAGAAGCATTACAAGCATCAATTGTTGCTTGTGGACAAGGTTCACCTGTAGCTTCAATTGCTGAGTGACCAATTAGTGCTGGAGAAAATTCGAATTTATGTCCGAAACGCTCTCCAATAATTTCTAATATATTTTGTGTGATGCCAGTAACTTCTAAACCGATACCGTCACCTGCAAGAACTGTTATTTTCTTATTCATGATATTTTGTTGTTAGCAATTGAAAGCGTAGACTCTGTTTTGTTCGTACTCAGAAATTTTGTCTTTTAAACTCAAAATGTAATCAATATCGTCGTACCCATTGATTAAACACATTTTCTTGTAGTCATCAATTTCAAAAGACTGTTTGTTATCTTCTTTACCAGAAATCCAAGTAGTTTGTGTTTCTAAATCTACTTCTAAAGATGTTGATGGATCCGCTTCAATATCAGCAAAAAGTTCTGCTAAGAATTCTTCAGAAACTACTAATGGAAGTAATCCATTGTTTAAAGCATTTCCTTTAAAGATATCTGCAAAGAAACTTGATACTACGATTTTAAACCCGTAGTCATCAATAGACCAAGCAGCGTGTTCACGAGAAGAACCGCAACCAAAATTCTTTCCAGCAACCAATACTTCACCTTTGTAAGTATCTTGGTTTAATACGAAATCAGCAATAGGCTGATCTTGTTTGTCGTATCTCCAATCTCTAAAAAGGTTATCACCAAAGCCATCTTTAGTAGTAGCCTTTAAGAAACGAGCTGGAATAATTTGATCTGTATCTACGTTCTCAATGTTTAATGGAACGCAAGTTGATTTTATATATTTCATTTTAATAAAGTCTCTTTTGATTAAACAGTAGCTAATTCTTCTCTCACATCAACAATATGACCGTTTACAGCAGCAGCAGCAGCAGTAAGTGGAGAAGCTAGTAATGTTCTAGCACCAGGTCCTTGACGACCCTCAAAGTTTCTGTTTGAAGTAGAAATACAGTACATGCCAGCAGGAACTTTATCTTCGTTCATACCTAAACATGCAGAACAACCAGGTTCACGTAGTTCAAAACCGGCAGCAGCAAAAGCTTTATCTAAACCTTCTGCAATTGCTTGTTTTTCAACTTGTTTAGAACCAGGTACAATCCAAACGTTTACACCGTCTGCTTTCTTTTTACCTTTAACAAATGCAGCTACAGCTCTTAAATCTTCTATACGAGCGTTTGTACAGCTACCAATAAACACATAGTCAATCGGCTTACCAATTAAAGATTCACCAGCTTCTAAGCCCATGTAATCTAATGCTTTTTTATCCGACTCACTTGCAGGAGCAGGAACAGCAATATCCACACCGATACCCATTCCTGGGTTTGTACCGTACGTTAACATTGGAGCAATGTCTGCTGTATTGTAAACATGTTCAACATCAAAAGTAGCATCTTCATCAGTTGGTAAAGATTGCCAGTAGGCTAATGCTTCTTCCCATGCTTCACCTTTAGGAGAGAACTCTCTACCTTCTACATAATCAAATGTAGTTTGGTCTGGAGCAATAATACCCCCTCTTGCACCCATTTCGATACTCATGTTACAAACAGTCATTCTACCTTCCATAGAAAGGGCTTCGATTGCTGAACCAGCAAACTCAATAAAATAACCTGTTCCACCAGAAGCAGAAAGCTGAGCGATAATATATAATACAATGTCTTTTGCTGTTACACCTTCTTGTAACTCACCATTTACTACGATTCTCATCGCTTTAGGCTTGTTTTGAAGCGTACATTGCGTAGACATTACTTGTTCTACTTGACTTGTTCCGATACCAAAGGCAATAGAACCGAATGCACCATGAGTTGATGTATGGCTATCACCACAAACAATAGTTTTACCAGGTTGAGTTATTCCTAACTCTGGTCCTATTACGTGAACAATTCCTTGAAAAGGGTGTCCTAAACCATAAAGTTTTACACCAAACTCATCACAGTTTTTTGTAAGCGTTTCAACTTGGTTTCTAGATAAAGCCTCTTTAATAGGTAAATGCTGATCTTTTGTTGGTACATTATGATCTGCAGTACCCCAAGTCTGATCTACACGAGCAAGTTGGATTCCTCTTGCACGGAGACCATTAAAAGCTTGCGGGCTAGTTACTTCGTGAATGAAATGTGTGTCGATGTATAAAACATCTGGAAATCCTTCTTTTCTTTGTACAACGTGATTGTCCCACACTTTGTCGAACAGTGTTCTTGGTTTGTTGTTGCTCATGTATCTATTGTTTTAAATCTATTCTTTCTCTAAAAAATCTTCTAAACAGTTGTATTATACACTGCGAAATATATAATTTCACAAGAATGTATAAGAATTTAGTGGAAATTTAGAACTATTTTCGCACCTTATTGCTGAGTGAGAAAATCTTTGTATTATTTTTGTCTCAATTTCCGTAATCATCAAATTCTGAAAACAATTGCTAATATTAGTTCGTTTTACATTCAGAATATGATGGTTATTATATTACTGTAAAAGATTTACAGTATCAAATTTAACTACCTATGTAATTTTAAAAAATTCGTTCTGAAATATAATTACGATTTCAGACCTGTTACAAGGTGTTTATTTAAATAAAAAAGTTATGCTAATTCAACCGGGTGAACTTCTTGCCAAAATCGATAATCCTGCGGATTTGAGAAAATTACCTCTTGATAAATTATATCAAGTGTGTGAGGAGTTACGTCAATATATTATAGATAATGTATCTATTTATGGAGGACACTTTGGAGCAAGCTTAGGTGTTACAGAATTATCTGTAGCCATGCATTATGTATACAATACTCCCTATGATAGAATTGTATGGGATGTAGGTCATCAGGCTTATAATCATAAAATACTTACAGGACGTCGGGATCAATTCCATACTAATAGACAGTATGGTGGTTTATCAGGTTTCCCAAAAAGAGACGAAAGTGAATACGATACATTTGGTGTTGGTCATTCATCTACGTCAATTTCTGCAGCATTAGGAATGGCAATCGCCTCTAAAGAAAAAGGAGATGATCGCCAGCATATTGCTGTAATTGGAGATGGATCTATGACGGCAGGGATGGCTTTTGAAGCAATGAACCATGCAGGTGCATCGGATGCTAACATTCTTATCATTTTAAATGATAACAGAATGGCCATTGATCCAAATCAAGGTGCTTTAAAAGATTACTTGACAGATATAACAACTTCTCCTTTTTATAATAAAATAAAAGATGAAGTTTGGAACATGTTGGGTAAAGTCAAAAAGATTGGACCACATGCTCAACAAGCTGTATCAGCTGCAGAAAATGCTTTAAAGTCTGCTTTATTAGAACAAAGCAATTTATTTGAAGCTTTAGGTTTACGATATTTTGGACCAGTAGATGGTCACGATATAAATCATTTGGTTCATGTAATGGAAGATTTGAAAAAAATTCCAGGACCAAAAATTCTTCATGCTGTTACTGTAAAAGGTAAAGGCTATGCTCTTGCAGAAAAAGATCAAACTAAATGGCATGCTCCAGGTAAGTTTGATAAATTAACGGGAGAGATTAAGAAAAAGGTTTTCACAACTCCACAAGCACCTAAATATCAGACTGTTTTTGGTGAGACCATTTTAGAAATGGCACGTGAAAACGAAAAAATTATGGGTATTACTCCTGCAATGCCATCGGGTTGTTCATTAAATATAATGATGAAAGAAATGCCCGATCGTGCTATTGATGTGGGTATTGCCGAACAACATGCTGTAACTTTTGCAGCTGGTTTAGCAGCAGAAGGAATGATTCCTTTCTGTAATATCTATTCTTCGTTCATGCAACGTGCCTATGATCAGGTTGTTCATGATGTCTGTATCCAAAATTTACCAGTTATTTTCTGTTTAGATAGGGCAGGTTTTGCAGGAGCAGATGGAGCTACACACCACGGTGCTTATGATATTCCATTTATGCGTTGTATTCCAAATTTAGTGGTTGCAGCACCAATGAATGAAGCAGAATTAAGACACATGATGCATACAGCTGTTAAACATAGAACGTCTCCATTTTCTATAAGATACCCAAGAGGGCAAGGTGTAATGCCGGAATGGAAAGTACCTATGGAAGAAATACAAGTAGGTAAAGGTCGAAAAATTAAAGATGGTGAAGACGTAGCTGTATTAACTTTTGGACATATAGGAAATTATGTTGTTCAGTTATCAGATCGTTTCCAAGCTGAGGGTATTAATCCTGCTCATTATGATATGCGTTTTGTAAAACCTATTGATGAGGAAATGCTTCATGAGGTTTTTACTAAATTTGACAAAGTTGTTACTATAGAAGATGGTGCAATTATGGGCGGATTTGGTAGTGCAATTCTAGAATGGATGATGGACAACGGCTTTACTAATAAGCAAATTGTACGTCTTGGTATTCCAGATACAATTATTGAACAAGGCGAACAATTGGAGCTTCAGAAAGAAGCAGGTTTTGACCATGATGGTATTTTAGAAGCAATTTTAAAACTGTCTTCTAATGTGAAGTCAAAAAGCAAAGTTTTAGTTAAGAGTAAATAGAAAAATCTACTAGTTTTTGATAAAACTATGGATTGAGGCAATATTTTTGAAGTAAGGACTGTTTTAAAAGCAAAGCTTTTAGCAGTCCTTATTTTTTTGACTGAAATTTAAGCGTCCGTTTACTTAGAGATAAATTAAATTATGATCTTTCGTAAGACTTTCCGTTTTAGACTCATTGTATTGTTTGTAGTAAACACAACCCTACTGTTTATGACTTTAGGCACAGTGTATTTTACAGCAAAATCTTTAATAGAAACTAGTGAACTAACAGAAAAATTTAAACAATGTTCTTCGCTCTATACAGAGTCAGAAATTTATTATAAAAACTTTCTCTTAGAAGATTTAATTACATCAGAATTTTATAAAAACAGAAAAAGTACAAATACAGTTCGTTCCATAAACCTTTTAGATTCTTCTTTAATTGCAGTCGAAGAAGTAAGAAAGCAAATGGATGAGTTGGATGATCCTAGAGCAAAGGAAATGGAATTTTTAAGGGCTGACTTAGAGCAATTAAAAGCACAACAAGATTTTTTAATGCGTAAATACCTTGACCTCGGTTTTAAAGATTGGGGAATGATAGGAAATATGCGTTCTAAAATTCATAAAATAGAAGCTACCGGATTTAATTACAACTTAGGCTTACTCTTAACAATGAGAAGAAATGAAAAAGATTTCTTATTAAGAGGTGAATCAAAATATATTAAATCTTTTGATGAAAGTGTAGAGAACTTTGAAAAGCATATCGTAAAGGTCTATCAATTACAAAGAAGTTCTTCTTTTACAGAACAAGATGTTAGAAATCTTAGGGCTAGTTTAGCAGCATATCAATTTGGTATGCATAAAGTAGTTGATTTAATGAAATCGATTGGAAGAGGACAAAATTCTGGTTTGATGAAGCAAGTTTCTGATTTACAAGGACAAATAAACTTACGTCTTCTAAGCCTTTCTGAAAATGTACTTTCTAATAATGCTACCTATGTTAAATGGATGGTAGCGGCATTCTTATTTATCTTCTTTTTACAATCTGTAATTTTAGGATGGTTTATTTTTAGATTTACAGGAATGTTAAACAGACGTTTTAATTTCTTATTTAAAATATCTTCTGCTTTATCAGCTGGTCAGAAATTAGATAAATTAAAAGAAGAGTCTAAAGATATTTTTGATGAAATTAAAGAGATATCAACAAAAATATTTGAAGTAGATGAGCAGTTTAGTGCTGCCAACGATTTTTCTAAAAAAGTTACAGACGGAAATGTTGATGTAACTTATCTTAAACGATTTGAAAATACACCTCTAGCAAATGATTTACTTCAGATGCGTAATAAATTTAGAGATGTACAAGAAGAAGAGTACCGAAGAAATTGGGCAACACAAGGAATGGCTGATTTTAACCAACTTCTACGTGTTAAAATGGAAGACGAAGAAGAATGGTTTGATAATTTATTAAGGAGAATTATTGAATATATTGGAGCCAGTCAGGGTACTTTTATTTTAGTTCAAGAAAATAATAAGCAACAACAAGTACTACAAGTAATGGCAATGTACGCTTATGATAAAAAACGCCATGAAGCTAAAAAATACGATATAGAAAGTGGTCTTTTGGGGCAAGTATATAAAGAGCAACAAATGGTTTACATTGAAGATGTTCCAGATGATTATATCAATATTACTTCTGGAATGGGAGGTGCTAAACCTAAAAGTCTTGCCATCTTGCCATTGATGTATAGTGATAAGATGTACGGAATTTTAGAAATTTCATCATTTAATAAATTTGATGATTATAAGGTTGATTTCTTATTAAAATTGTCAGAAGTTATCGCATCTAGTATTTCTGATATGGATACTTCTAGAGTAGTTATTCAACTGAGAAATCAGTTAGATGCTCAAAAACAGCGAATTAACGAATTAGAGAGGGAAATTTCTGAGATAGAAAAAAATTAAGATAATTTTAATATTCTCTAACATTAGTTATACAATTAATACTTAAGGGCTTTGATTCTCTCTATGGTAAAGAGTAGGAATCACAGCCCTTTTTCTTAGTTTTACCAACAACAAATATAAACAGGATTAAATAAGGCGTTGCCGCAACAACTTTGTCACTATGAATGAACACAGAAAACCTACGTTTTTAGAATCTATTATACCAATTCTATTCTTACTCGTCATGCTCACTATAAATGTTTTAGTGTTTAAAGACGATGGCCTCTCAGGATCAAATCAAGTTATTTTAATGTTATCAACGGCCGTTGTAGGTTGTGTTGCTATTTTCAGATTAAATGTAACATGGGATACTTTAATGGATGGCATAGTAAATAGTATAGGTACAGCAATGCCATCAATATTAATTTTACTTTTAATTGGTGCCTTAGCAGGTACTTGGCTGTTAGGTGGTATTGTACCAGCTATGGTTTATTATGGTCTTAAAATATTAAACCCATCAATATTCTTATTTGCAACAATAATAATTTGTGCCATTGTATCTGTAGCAACTGGTAGCTCTTGGTCTACAATTGCAACAGTTGGTTTAGCTTTACTAGGTATAGGAAAAACACTAGGTATGAGCGATGGCTTAGTTGCAGGAGCAATTATAAGTGGTGCTTATTTTGGTGATAAAATGTCTCCATTATCAGATACAACAAATTTAGCCCCAGCAGTAGCAGGAACAGATTTGTTTACACATATAAGATATATGCTATATACAACAGTTCCTTCTTTTGTAATAGCCGCTATCCTATTTTTAATTATTGGATTTGGATACGACTCTTCAGTCTCTCAAACAGATGTTCAAGAGGTATTAGTAGCTTTAGAATCATCTTTTAATATTTCACCTTTCTTATTTTTAGTACCTGCGTTAGTAGTTGTATTGATTATAAAAAAAGTGCCAGCTTTACCTGCATTATTAATTGGGTCTTTAGCTGGTGCAATTGTTGGAATTATAGTTCAACCTCAAATTGTTGAGAGAATTGCTTCTGGAATGAATGAAGGATGGCAAAGCTCGTACATGGTTTTAATGAAATCTATGTATGAAGGTGTATCTATTGAATCTGAAAATGTGATTGTATCTGGTCTACTTTCATCAAGTGGTATGGTTGGAATGCTAAACACTATATGGTTAATTTTGGTTGCAATGGCTTTTGGAGGTGCTATGGAAGTAAGTGGAATGTTACATAAAATTACAGAGACAATAATTTCTAAAGTAACAAGTGAAACTGGCTTATTTGCCTCTGCTGCATCAACCTGTATTTTCTTTAATGTAACAGCATCAGATCAGTATTTAGCAATTGTAGTACCGGGTAAAATGTATGCAAATGCATTTAAAGAAAAAGGATTGGCTCCAGAGAATTTAAGTAGAACATTAGAAGATACAGCAACTGTTACGTCTGTATTAGTTCCTTGGAATACGTGTGGAGTAGCACAGTCTACAGTTTTAGGAGTAGCTACGGGAGCTTATTTACCTTATTGCTTTTTCAACCTACTTAGTCCGATAATGACAGTGTTATTTGCTGCATTAAAAATTAAGATTAAGAGAATTGATGATTAGAAAGTAATAAGAAACCTCAAAAGGTTTTACTTAAAATATATAGAAGGAGTATGTACTGAATAGGTATGTACTCTTTTTTTATTAAAAACGACACGTTTTTTGATTATTAAACATGTTAATGTTAACATTTTAACACCATTTTAGGGTTTAAAATGGGATTTATTTAATAATTGTAAATAAAATTACCTAGAAAGTGTTTGTATTAATAAACTTTTTCTTACATTTACATCAGATAAGACATTAAAGATTAAAAAATATTTAAAATTTTTGATTGATAATGGGTTAATAAAATTAGGTTTAACAGGAAAGAGCTCGCTGCTTCAGCTAGCTTTTTTTGTTTTTAAAGGTTTCTTGTTTTTAAAGAGACTATAAAACAGAAAAAGGAATACATTATAATGTATTCCTTTTTCTGTTCTTGAATAGTTGTATTACTACACATTCTTCACTAATCTATGCTCAGTTGGATAATAATTATTTAATCTATTTGGGAGTACTTTAACCCAGCCTAATACTAAGCCTTTGAATTTTATAAGTGCCCATCCTTTAACACCTTGAATAGTTTTGATGCTCATGTCTTGTTTTTTCAAATAGTCTATAGCATCTCTATATTCAACTTCAGTACTAGGTATATTTGATGCAATAATGTTTGAAACAGCAAGTTCGTGATCAGGAATCAGTTGGTTGTTCTTTTTATTAAGTCTACCCATTTTAATTCCCTGATGTCTTACAGTTTGAGTTACAAATAACATCTTGAAATCTTGGACTAGGTTTTTAGGAATTGCATAAATTTCATCTTCCTCTTCATAGAAGTCAAAATCATTTCCATTCTCTAACCATTTTCTCATTTCTTCAGATTCTCTTTTTCTTAACATGAAAACCTGTTTCATCTTTTTAGGTGATACACTAAATTTTTGATGTCTTGATGGCTCTCCTTTTTTTATAAATGCAGTTAAGAAAAGCCCTTCACCAGTTGTTTTATGAAAAATAAAACGATAGCCAGTAGCTTTTACACCATTCTTTTCAACTTCTATTTTTGTGATCCCCCAACTAGGATCAAGATCAATTTCTAAAGGTTCAAACTCTTCTGAATCTAAAATTTGTTCTAAACGTTCTTCGTTTTCTTGAGGAGAGAATGTACAAGTACTGTATATAAATAACCCTCCTGCTTTTAAAGATTTAGGGATATAATCAACTATTTCTTTTTGAACATCGCTACAAGAGTTAATCAGCATAGGTGACCATGCGTCTATTGTTTTAGGATCTTTTCTAAACATCCCTTCTCCAGAGCATGGTGCGTCTGCAACAATTACATCAAAATACTCTCTTAATTGTGTAAAACTATCAGAATAATTAGCTGTTACAATTGTATTTGGGTTACCCCAACGTACAAGATTGTCAATTAGAGGAGTAGCTCTTTTGTCAACTACTTCATTAGCTACCAATAAACTTTTTTCTGTAATTAATGAATTGATGAGTGTGCTTTTCCCTCCAGGAGCAGCACATAAATCTAAAACTTTAATATCTTTTTCTAATGGAGCATGTTGTTTAAGTGCTTGCCATAAAAACATTGAAGAGGCTTCCTGTACATAATAGGCACCTGCAAAAATTAAAGGGTCTTTTGCAAACGACGGTCGTTTAGCAATATAATGAGCTTCGTCGCACCAAGGTACAGGTGTAATATCTGAAAAATCAATTTCAGCAGGTTTAAAAGGGTTTGTTCTGTAAGATACAGGAGCAAACTCATCAAATGCTTCTTTAAAAGCAATTATGTCCTCTTCAGAGAGTTGACCTTCTAATCTACTGATGAACTTTTTTGGTAATTTTTCAGCCCTATTCGACATATTATTAATGTTTTAATGGATAAACCTATGCTTTGATTCTACGAATATTGTGTTTTTTCGTTAATGAATATAGTTATGTTGAATATTATTCGGATTTTTTATAAAAGATCCTTAGTTTTGCATCCGAAATTTTTATTTAACATTCGAAGTAACTACGAATTGAGGGTAGATAATTTCGACACGCGGTTTCGCTGTCAAAAGGAATTATTATCGTGAAGTTCAAGTTTTTTCGCAAAACTAATTTGTGGTTTTATGGATTATTTAAGCCCTGAGTATAAGAAAGAAATCTTTGCTGCACATAGCAAAGAAGGTGAAAAAGATACTGGATCACCAGAAGCACAAGTTGCTTTATTCACTAAGCGTATCTCACACTTAACTGAGCACTTAAAAGTGAATAAAAAAGATCACTCAACACGTCGTGGTTTGATGAAGTTAGTAGGTAAGCGTCGTTCGATGCTTGACTATCTTTCTAAAAAAGATATCAACCGTTACAGAGCGATTATCAAAGAACTTGGTATCAGAAAGTAATTCTTTCTGGTATAAAGATACCACTCAGGGGATTCCATATTTTTGGAATTCCCTTTTTGCGTATAATACACTAACTTTTTTATCGATTAATTTCGAAAAGAAAAGTGGCAGAAAGTGATTTATACATAAAAAATCACTAATTTTTAGGGTTGGAAAAAGTTAGCTTTGACTAGCCGAATTTTAATAGCTGATAGGACCTGATCCTTAAATATCAGCTTTGTATGTAGAAAAGAATTAAACACAACACAATTACGATGTTTGAAAACGTGATTAAGAAAACAGTTGCCCTTCCTGATGGTCGTGAGATCAGTTTAGAAACAGGGAAAATGGCAAGACAAGCAGACGGGTCGATCGTTTTGCGTATGGGAAATACAATGCTTTTAGCAACTGTCGTTTCTAACCCAGAAAAAAGAGAAGGTGCTGACTTTTTGCCACTTTCAGTAGATTATCAAGAAAAATTTGCATCTGCAGGTAAAATTCCTGGAGGATTTTTAAAGCGTGAAGGACGTTTAAGCGACCGTGAAATTTTAATTTCTCGTTTAGTTGACCGTGCTATCCGTCCATTATTCCCTTCGGATTATTATCATGATACTCAAATCATGATATCAATGGTTTCTGCAGATCAAGAAGCGTTACCAGATGCATTAGTAGCTTTAGCAGCTTCTGCAGCATTATCAATCACAGATATTCCTTTTGATGGCCCTATCTCTGAAGTTAGAGTTATTAAAGATGTAAACGGTGAGTACATCGTTAACCCAACACCAGCTCAAATGGAAGGTTGTGTACTAGATCTAATGATCGGTGCAACTGCTGAAAACATTACAATGGTAGAAGGTGAAATGCAAGAAGTGGGTGAAGAAGAAATGCTTGAAGCGATCAAAATTGGTCATGAAGCTATCAAAACTCAATGTGCAGTTCAAGTAGAATTAAGAGAAGCAGTAGGCGTTGAAGGATTCAGAGAATTCGTAGGCGACGTAGAAGACGAGGAGTTAAAAGAGCAAGTTTTTACTGCCCTTTATGATAAATTATATGCAGTAGCAGCTCAAGGAATCAAAGGTAAAACAGAACGTAAAGCAGCTTTCACAGAAGTGAAAAAAGCTTACTTAGCAACTTTACCTGAAGATGAAGAGACTGCTGAAAAAATGTTTTTGATTAAGCGTTATATCGCTAAAGCTGAGAAGAAAGCTTCTCGTGATTTAGTATTGAATACGCAAAATCGTTTAGATGGTCGTGATTTAGAGCAAGTTCGTCCTATCGTTCCTGAAGTAGATGTTCTACCTTCAGCACACGGTTCGGCTTTATTTACTCGTGGAGAGACTCAATCATTAACAACAGTTACGCTTGGTACTAAAATGGACGAGCAAATGTTGGATAGTGCTATGGGATCTGGAACGAGTAAGTTCATCCTTCACTACAATTTCCCAGGTTTTTCTACAGGTGAAGTAAGACCTAACAGAGGACCAGGACGTAGAGAAGTAGGTCACGGTAACTTAGGACATAGAGCTTTACAAAGAGTTCTTCCTCCAGCAAATGAAAATCCTTATACTATCCGTATCGTTTCTGATATCTTAGAATCAAACGGTTCGTCATCAATGGCAACAGTTTGTGCAGGTTCATTGGCTTTAATGGATGCAGGTGTGAATATCACAGGAACTGTATCTGGTATTGCAATGGGTATGATCTCAGAAAATGATCCAGAAACAGGAGAATTAAAATATGCTATCTTATCAGATATCTTAGGCGATGAAGATCACTTAGGTGATATGGACTTTAAAGTTACAGGTACTGAAAAAGGTATGACAGCATGTCAAATGGATATCAAAGTTGATGGTCTTCCATATGAAGTGTTGAGAAAAGCATTAGAACAAGCAAACAGAGGTAGAGCACATATCCGTGGTATCATGGACGAAGTGATTTCTACATCTAGAGACGACTTGAAACCTCATGCTCCACGTAGTTTCGTTATGATGATCGCTCAGGATATGATCGGTGCTGTAATCGGACCAGGTGGTAAAGTAATTCAAGAAATCCAAAAAGACACTGGTGCTACTATCGTAATCGAAGAAGTAGAAAACCAAGGTAAAGTAAGTTTCTTTGCTGTTGATAAAACTGCAATGGAAGCGGCTGTTGGCCGTGTGAAATCTATTGTTGCTCAGGCAGAAGTAGGTGAAACTTACCCAGGTACTGTAAAATCAATTCAGCCATTTGGTGCATTTGTTGAATTTATGCCTGGTAAAGAAGGTTTACTTCATATCTCTGAAATCTCTTGGGAGCGTACAGAGAGTATGGATGGTATCCTTAATGTAGGTGATAAATTGGATGTGAAGTTATTGGAGATTGATCCAAAAACTGGAAAATTCAGATTATCTCGTAAGGCTTTATTGCCAATGCCAGAAGGTTTTACTCCTCCTCCTCCACGTGAGAGAAGAGAGCGTACTGACCGTGGTGGTGATAGAGGTGGTTACCGTGGTGGTGGCGATCGTAGAGATCGTGGCGACAGAGGTGACCGCGGAGGCTTCAATAGAAGATAATTATAAAAAAAAGACAGTTTAGTAGAATCTTAAGAATTATTTTGAGGTTTTACTAAACTTTTTATGTCTTTTTTTAGTCAATTATGTAGGTGGTTTACTATGTGCACGCTTTTTGCGGTTTATAATCACCTCGATATAAATGTTTTTGTCGTCTAAATACGTTATATTATATATCGGTTTGATGATAAAATCTTAACAATGGCAAAAAAGAACGGATGAGACAACTCAAGATCAGTAAACAGATCACGAACAGGGAGTCACAATCGCTGGACAAATACTTACAAGAAATTGGTAAGGTTGACCTGCTAACACCTGATGAAGAAGTAACTCTTGCAAAACAAATTCGTGAGGGCGATCAAATTGCGTTAGAGAAATTAACGAAAGCGAACTTACGTTTCGTAGTTTCTGTAGCTAAGCAGTATCAAAATCAGGGACTTTCTTTAGGTGACTTGATTAACGAAGGTAACTTGGGTTTAATTAAAGCTGCCCAACGTTTCGACGAAACTCGTGGTTTTAAGTTTATCTCTTATGCTGTATGGTGGATTAGACAATCTATTCTTCAAGCATTAGCAGAGCAATCACGTATTGTACGTTTACCATTGAACAGAGTAGGTTCTTTGAACAAGATTTCAAAAACTTTCTCTGAATTGGAACAACGTTATGAACGTGAGCCATCTCCAGATGAATTGGCAGAAGTTTTAGATGTAACAACTAACGAAGTTGTTGACACTATGAAAATTTCTGGTCGTCATGTATCAATGGATGCTCCTTTCGTACAAGGTGAAGAAAATAACCTTTACGACGTGTTAGAAAATGACATGGAGGAAAAGCCTGATACTGAATTGATGAATGATTCACTACGTAAAGAAGTACAACGTGCCCTTTCTACGTTAACTAAACGTGAGGCAGATGTTATAACACTATACTTCGGATTGAACGGTGAGCACTCAATGACATTGGAAGAAATTGGAGAAAAATTCAATTTAACACGTGAACGTGTACGTCAGATTAAAGAAAAAGCAATCCGTCGTCTTCGTCATACTTCAAGAAGTAAAGCATTGAAACCTTATTTAGGTTAATCCTAGATATTCTTTCAAGAAACATAAAAACAGCGCATCTTTAAAATGGAGATGTGCTGTTTTTTTATGTCTAATTTTTCTCTAAGCTGGAGGTCTTTTTATCTGTAGCTTATTCTTAAATCAACAGCTCTCTTTTTGAAAAAGATAATAATTGATGTAGAAGTAAAAGTAAAAACCTTTGGTAACTCAAGAATATAATACTAGTGCCTGTGCATTGTTATTGGCTCTGTTTAAAAATATAGTTAGCTAAATTTTCATCAAAAAAAAAGAGATAAAAACACATGTCTTTATCTCCTTATTCAAAAAAATAGCTAGTAGTTACCTAGCATTTATTTCATCAATACTATTGTAGATTTCTTTAACAATAGCACTTTTTTTGTATCCAATTCCTTCGAATAAATGAATTGCTCTGCGGTATGTTTTTAGTGCCTTAACTTGTTGCTCCTCTCCCATTCCTTTATATAAATCTCCTAACTCTTTAATACAAGTAGCATGTTCTACTGTTAGTGCTCCATAATATGCTTCTCTAACTTTAGCTACACTAATAAGTGCTTTTTCTGCTTTCTCTAAGCTATCTTGAGCAGTATATAGTTTAGATAAACTATACAACGAGTTACCATAATCAATGTGTTGTTTACCTACACTCTTTTCTCTAGCAGTTAATCCTTTATCAATAGTTTTTTCTGCTTCTTCAAATCTTTTATGTTCAATAAAGAAGAAAGCTAAACTATCTAAAGACTTACCGTATGTAGTATGCTCCGTAGATAAATACTTTTCAGTATCAGCAATAGCTTTTTTATACATTGCTTCTGCTTCTGTATTTTTCTTAAGAATACTATGTACCCTAGCTAGTGTAATAGATGCAGCAATTCCATCTGGAGAATTAACTTTCCCTAATTCAGTATAAATTTCTAATGCTTTTACAGTATGCTCTTCTGCTAAAGGAATCTTATTTTGATCAATCTCCATCTCAGCGAGTTCGATGTAGGTAATAGCAGCTGGTAAACTATTCTCTGAATAGGTAGTAATATTAGCTGCTAACTTTTTATTCATCATGTTATAGCTATCCATTGGAGAATGTAGTTTTTCATCAAAATGAATGGCTAATCTCTCTACCTCAGTAGCATACTTTTTATTTTTAATGCCAAATGCAGATTCTAGCACCTCTATATATTTATAATAAGCAGTAATGGCATCTTCTTTTTTACCAGCTTTCTCTAATAAATTTGCCTCTTGTAAGTACAGATGAACATAGCTAGATTTAGGAGCATCTGTTTTTTCATAAGCACTAATACTAATACTTAATTGAATAGAAGCTTCATCAACTCTTTTAAGTGCTAAATATACTTCTGCTAGTTCTGCTAAAATTTTAGCTTGATCTGCAGTTCCCTTTAAATTCTTTTCTGCTAAAGGCTCTAATTGTCTATACATACCTTCTGCTTCTTTGTATTTTCTGCCTTTAAGATAAAGCTGAGAATATTTATGTAGTGATAATGTATACTCTTTAGAATCTTTACCTTCTTTTTTCTCTCTAGTACTTAATGTCTTTTGAAAATAAACATCTGCTTGAGCAAAATTTTTCATGATTACACTATTGCTAGCAATAATCTCTTGGGTATCTCCCATCTTCTTAGAAATGGTATTACCGGATTTTTGTAACAGTTTTTCAAGTGACATATAATAGATATTAGCATTACCTAAATCTTTTAATCCTTGATAAGATTTAGCTAAATATTCTATATCTAAAATATAGTCCGGGTGCGTATCTCCAATTGTTTCTTTTCCTTGTAGTCTTGCTTTTTGAAAAAATTGAATTGCTTTGTTGAAATTTTGCTGATCGTATGCAGCTTTACCATCGGCAAAATACGTTGTAAAATTCTGAGCTCCACAATTAAAATTTATGGATAAAAATAGAATTATACCTAATAAGAGTAATTGATTGTATTTCGTCATAACAAAGTAGGTGCTTTTTGTTTGCACTTGATTTAGCATTTTAAGATGCTAACTGTGTATTATTTAGTTAATCTATCCTAATCTAGTAGAATAAATTTAGTATAAGACAATGCAAATCTTGGACCTAATGTGATAAGTGCTATGTTTTTGGTAGAATTGTATTAGAATTATAAGATTTATTTACTAACCATATACTAGTGAAATGAGAAAAAGTCTATTATTTATCCTTGCATTGATAATGTCATCGCAAGTATTTGCCTCAGATCATGGTGTCGCTAAACCATTAGATGAAGGAATGTGGCTTCCTATGTTTGTATCGCGTTTAAATTACGTAGATATGAAGAAGGAAGGCTTAAAACTTACTGCAGAAGAAATTTACTCTGTAAATAACAGCTCTCTAAAAGATGCAATAGTCCACTTTGGTGGCTTTTGTACAGGTGAAATTGTTTCAGATCAAGGATTAATTTTTACAAATCACCATTGTGGATACGGAGGTATTCAATCTGTTAGTACTGTAGAAAATGATTACTTAACAGATGGATTTTTTGCAAAAAGCCATGATCAAGAAAAGCCAATTGACGGGTTATTCGTTCGTTTTTTACAACGCATGGATGATGTATCTGCTCAAGTAAACAAAGAGCTTGATGGCCTTACAGGAGAAGAGCGTGCTAAAAAAGCACAAGCTGTAATGGGTGAAATTAAAGCTGCGAAAGTAGAAGAATTAAATAACGATAGTTACGAAGTATCGGTAAAGTCATTTTTTGAAGGAAATGAGTTTTACATGTTTGTTTATGAACGTTTTGATGATATTCGCTTAGTTGGTAACCCACCTGAAGCTGTAGGTAAATTTGGTGGAGATACAGATAACTGGATGTGGCCTCGTCATACTGGTGATTTCTCTATTTTTAGAGTATATGCTAATAAGGAGAACAAGCCTTCAAAATATTCAGAAGATAACGTTCCTTACAAGCCTAAACATCATTTACCAGTTTCTATTGAAGGAGTTCAAAAAGATGATTTTGCTATGATTATGGGTTATCCAGGATCAACAGATCGTTATTTAACTTCTGAAGGTGTTAAGCAACAAATAGAAGTATTTAATCCACTATTTGTAGAAATGCGTGATGCTATCTTAAAAACATGGAGAAAGCACATGGATGCAGATCCTAAAGTAAGATTACAATATGCTTCTAAATATGCATCAACCGCAAATTATTGGAAATACTTTATTGGGCAAACCAAAGGTTTAAAACGCCAACATGTTATAGAGAAAAAACAAGCAGAAGAAAGCACATTTAATAAATGGGTAGCTTCTGATGGAACTAGAAAGAAAGAATACGGAGATGTAACGGAAATGCTGAAAGAGGGTTATGATGGTAAAAGAGATGGCCGTGTAGCAATGGTTCTTTTAACACAAGGTGGTTTCCGTATGGAGGCTGTTATGCAAGCAAGAAAAACAGCTCGTTTTGTGGGAGAAGCAGCAGATGAAAAAACATCAGAAGCATCGTTAAAAGCGGCAAAAGAAGCAGCATTAAGCCAAGCAGAAGGTTTCTTTAAAAACTATGATTATGCAACAGATAAAGAATTAGCTGTAGTATTATTAAAGAAATATAAAGAAGTATTATCTCGTCCGGAAAATAAAAACTTACCCGTTCCTGCTATTTATGAATTAATAGATAGAGAGTTTGATGGAGACTATGTAGCTTATGTAGAAAAGGCATATACTACATCTGTGTTTACAGATAAAGGTAGAATGGAAGCATTTATTAATGCTCCAACAATGGAAGGATATGAAGCAGATATGCTAACACAATTGCATAACGAGTTCTTCCAAGCATATATGGGTGTTGCTCAATCTGAACAAGAAGCAGAGTTAAAAGTATCTGATGGTAATAGATTGTACGTAAAGGGTATTCGTGAAATGAACCCAACAAAATCGTTCTATCCAAATGCAAATTCAACCATGCGTCTTACTTACGGACAGGTGAACGATTATATTCCTGGTGATGCAATGTTCTATGCATATTACACTACATCAAAAGGTTTGTTAGAAAAAGAAGATCCTAATAACCATGAGTTTATTCTGCCTAAAGCAGTAAAAGATGGTGTAGTAAAGAAAGATTTTGGTAGATATGCAGATCAAAATGGTGAATTACGTATCGCTTTTATTACTAATAATGATATTACAGGAGGTAACTCAGGTTCTCCAGTTATTAACGGAAATGGTGAATTGATTGGTTTAGCATTTGATGGCAACTGGGAAGCAATGAGTGGCGATATTTCTTTTGAGCCAGACTTACAACGTTGTATTAATGTAGATGTACGTTATGTACTTTGGATTATTGATAAAGTTTATGGTGCAGGAAACATTGTGAATGAAATGACAATTGTTGATGGTAAAAAGCCAAAAGGGAAACCTTATGAAACATTAATGCCTAAAAAGTATTAATAGATAGCAATATCATAAGTGAAATATATTTCTGTAAAAAGCATCGGGTGAAAGCTCGATGCTTTTTTTATTTTATAGCTAAAGCTTTTCTTTTTAAAATAGTATTTGATTGATAATCAATCCTCCTATTATCAAGATGTTTAAAATATACAATTTTATGATTCTTCTCTTACCGATTTTTGTATTAATAAATTCATTAAGCAATAAGGTTGCAATCATTAGCGAACACATTGCTTTAATTATAAAACAACTAGTAATGGAAAATATTTTGGATATTAATGCGGGGCAAAGTTATCTAGAATCTGAAGGAAGATTAAATCAATCAATTTCTGATTTAACGGTAGCTTATTTTGAAAAGGAAACAAATTTCGCTATTCAAAGAACAAATATTGAAAAAGGGTACTCAATTTTAGAAGAAATACAAAAGATAAGTTGGGCAGATATTATTATTTATCATACTCCTGTCTGGTGGTTCTCTGTGCCCAATAGTTTTAAGAAATACCTTGATGATGTAATAACAAAAGGGAAAGGAAAATTTTATGGATCAGATGGAAGATCATCTAAGTTAAATCCTAAATTAAATTATGGAAGAAGTGGGTTGTTATCTGATAAAAAATATATTCTAACTACAACTTGGAATGCACCGTTAGAAGCATTTGAGTTAGAAGAGGAATTTTTTAAAGGAAGAAGTGTAGATGATGGAGTAATGTATGGATTCCATAAAATGAATGAATACATTGGAATGAAAAATTTATTTACATATCACTTCTATGATGTAAATAAAAACCCACGTATTGAGATAGACTTTCTTAATTATGAAGAACTTTTAAATGACAATACTTCGGTAAAATAATATATTTTTCAAGCAGCAATTTGACCTAATTTTCGAATCATCTCAAATTGCTGTTTATTTTTTTCAACATCTACATCAATTCGAAATACACTAAAAATCTTTTTTAGTATTAACTCATTGAAATAGAGTGTTTTTATGTTAGCCATTGAAAAGGGTCCTCTTTCCTTTTTTTCTTGATTGATCCAATGAAAAGCCTTAGCAATTGAGACAGAAGTAAGTGCCATATTAGTATGAAAATGAATTTTATTTTTACTTATTCCTTGACAACCTGTAAGACTTGTATGCTGTTTTGCATCTCGAAAAAGAAATTCTATGTGAAAACGTAATCTGTAATAATTGAAAATTTGGAAGGCCTCTTGATTTAGATCTGTTGAAAAGAATATTTTTTGCTTGAGCTTTTGATTTTTAAATTGAACAAGTGCAATCATTACTTCTCTTTTTAAAGCAACGCTATAAATTTTTGCAGAGTACAAATAATATAAGTCTGTATCATCTTCTAACTGAAAAATATCGAGATCAATATTTTTCCAGTCTACTTTTCCGTTGAATTTTTTAGGTCTACCGCGTTTTCCTGTTTTTGGTCCTTCAAATAAATACCTTGCATTCATATCACCTCTAAATCGACTAAGTACAGTAAAGCCAGCCTCATCTAATGGTCGAACAAACTTTTCTTTTGCAAAATAAGCATCAGCTACAACATACTTAGAATGCGTCAATAATTGCTCTTTATGTGTAAGCAAAGTGGATGCATAATGGTCAACTAAACTCATGCCTTTCTCCTTTAATTCTGTAATTGAAGGCGTTTGGATTGCATCATAATGAAAGGCATTACGACTTTCTACATCAACAATTCCAATACCTGATAAATCCAATCCTTTTTGAGCTTTACCAGCACATCCGGACCAATATTTCCCTAAACCATAGGTTTTCTTACCACTTTTACTGAGGTAAACAGGATCGAAAGCTATTATTTTTTCATCACCACAATGTTCATTGATCAAATGATGATTAAATTCTGAAAAAGAAAAACCTGATTCGAAATTATTTCGGTAAGTTTTTTCACTATATGAACCATACCTTGATAACTGAAGAAAATTAATTTTCCCCTTGATACTCAAGAAGAGTATAAAACATTCTGTTAAAAAGTTGACTTTACTTTTTCTTAAGTCAGACATTTTTGATAATATTGGTCCTATGAAAGCTCTGCTTTCCATAATTAGCTGTTTTTTGTTGGTAGGACTTCAAAAATACAGCTTTTTATGTTTTATAGGGATTTTGAAAAAATTACCGAAGTATTGAAATGAACAAGTATTACTAAATATAGATACTCACCTACTAGCATTTTAACCAACTTAAATAAGAAAAAAATAAAAAGCTGCCTTAAAATAATGCATTCTAAGACAGCTTTTTATACTTTAAAAGTAATTAAACACCCTCTGCAACTACTTCAGTTACCTGAGGAACCATTCTTTTAAGAAGGTTTTCAATACTCATTTTTAAAGTAAATGTTGATGATGGACAACCGCTACAAGCACCTTGTAACAATACTTTTACTACACCAGATTCTTCATCAAAAGAATGGAATTTGATAGCACCTCCATCCATTTCTACTGCAGGTTTGATGTATTCATCAAGAACACCTTTAATCTTTTTGATTGCTTCAGAGTCTGCTGCTTCGATAATTGTTTCGTCAACATCCTCAAAGATTGGTTTTTCAGCCTCAAAGTATTCTAAAAGAAATTCTTTAAACTGAGGAATAACCTCCATCCATGCAATAGTATCGTCTTTTTTAGTAATAGTAATAAAATTACTCATGTAGAAGATACGATCTACGATATCGAATTTCTCAAAAATCTCTTTTGCAAGAGGAGAAACTTCTGCTTCTTTTACACTTGGGAAATCATAGCTTTCGCCTCCCTTTAATAACATGAAACTCAACATGAATTTCATAGAATTAGGGTTTGGATTAGCCTCTGTGTATATCGTTATATTCTGCTTTGGTCTGCCCGAAGTTGTTGAATTTTCCATCGCTTGTTATTTTTTTTATAAATTTTGAAGATTGTGTGTAATCACAATATTTGGCAAAACAAACATTTAGTAGATTCTAATCAAAACAAATTGATAAATGAAACACTAAATCAACTCAAAATTAACATAATCAGCGAAAAAAGATAAATATATCCTTTTTTGCACATCGTTTCGTTATTGTAAATCTAGTTCGTAAATTTGTAGCTGATTCTTATTATCATCGGGAATCACAACGAAAACGAAAAATTAAATGATAGAACTACCAGTAATCTCTTCGGAGAAAAAAGAAAAGCCTAAACGTAGGCCAGATTGGTTGCGTGTGAAGTTACCTATCGGGAAAGAATATGCAAACGTACGTAAGTTGGTAGATCAGCATAAGTTGAATACAATTTGCCAAAGCGGTAATTGCCCTAACATGGGTGAGTGCTGGGGCGAAGGTACTGCGACTTTTATGATTTTAGGAAATATATGTACACGTGGATGTTCATTCTGTGCAGTAGCCACAGGTAGACCAACTGAGTACGATACTGAAGAACCTGCTCGTGTTGCTGACGCCATCTTTAAGATGGAAGTGAAACATGCGGTAATTACTTCGGTAAACAGAGATGAGTTAAAAGATAGAGGTGCAGAAATTTGGTATCAAACAGTAATTGAGACTAAAAAAATATCTCCATCAACTACTATAGAAACTCTTATTCCTGATACACGTAAAAATTGGGATGCTCTTTACAGAATGATCGAGGGTGGTCAAGAAGTAATATCGCACAACATGGAAACAGTAAAAGAACTGTACCGTGCTGTACGTCCGCAAGGAAACTATGAGCGTTCTCTAGAACATATCAAACGTATTGTAGATGAAGGTCGTCGTTCTAAAACAGGTATTATGCTTGGTTTAGGAGAAACTGATGATCAAGTGTTTAAAATTATGGATGATCTTGCAGAAAGAGGTCTTCATGTTATGACATTAGGTCAGTACCTACAGCCTACAAAAATGCACCATGAAGTAATTGAGTATATCCACCCAGATAAATTTGATTTCTTTAGAGAAGAAGGTTTAAAAAGAGGTATCAAATATGTTGAATCTGGCCCATTAGTACGTTCATCTTATCATGCTGAACGTCACGTAAATGTTCCAATCAAATAATTTGACCTTAAGAATATAATAAAATGGCTTTGTGGTAGTTCTACAAAGCCATTTATTTTTTAGTAAAATAATAATGGAAAAGTACACTAGAGCACAATTAGCATTAAGAAACGGCGAAGATAAAGATGAAATATGGGTTGCCTATAAAGGTAAAATATATGATATGACAAACTCTCGTCTTTGGAGAAACGGTAAACATTACGAACATTGGGCTGGACAAGATCTTACACCAGAAATGAAAGATGCGCCTCATACAGAATTTGTATTTGATAAGTTTGAACCTTTTGCTGAGTTGGAAGATTAATGAAAAAAGTATCTAAAATTCAGGCTCACCTCTTTTTATTAGCGGCGTCGGTTATTTATGGATGTAATTTTATAATTTCTAAAATTGCTATGCCCGAATTTATAGGGCCTAAAGCCTTTATATTTTTACGTATTTTAGGTGGAGCATTTCTATTTTATTTATTGCATGCCTTTACGGTAAAAGAGAAAGTAACAGACAAGAAAGATTATATAAGACTTTTTTTTGCAGGTATGTTTGGAGCCTGTTTTAATCAATTAATATTTTTTGAAGGATTAGCAAAAACGAGTTCAATAAACGCATCTGTAATTGTAGTCTCCTCTCCTGTTATTGTATTAATATGTTCAGCTATTTTTCTTAAAGAAAAAGTAAACATTAAAAAAGTAATAGGTATTGCTTTAGGGCTTAGTGGTGCAGTATTAATGATTGGTTTAAATGGTATCGCTTTCCATTCAGGCTCTGTTGAAGGAGATATTATGGTATTAATAAACGCCTGTTTTTACAGTATTTATTTAGTAATTACAAAACCATTATTGGCTAAATATCATCCTTTTACATTAATGAAGTGGGTGTTTTTGTTTGCAATACCCATAGTAGCATTAATTACTTGGAAAGATGTTGAACAAACCAATTGGGTAGAGATTCCATCACATATATGGTTATCTATTAGTTATGTAGTAATTGGAAATACATTTTTAGCATACCTGTTCTATGCAATTGCTATGCAGACTGTGAATGCAAGTACTGCTAGTTTTTATATTTACTTTCAACCAATGATAGCGGGTTTTATAGCTGTATTTTTCTTAAATGAAGAGTTGAAAGCTGTACAAATAATAGCAGCTGTCTTTATATTTTTAGGAGTGTATTTGATTAGTGGAAAGAAGAAGAAAATTAATCAGTCTTAATCTTTCCGTCTTTTACTACAATTACTCTATCTGCTTTTTTAGCTAAGAGAGGGTCATGTGTAACAATCACTAGTGTTGTGTTATTTTCCTTATTCATTCTAAAAAGGAGGTTTTCTACATGAGCACTTGTTTTGTCATCTAAATTACCTGTAGGTTCATCTGCAAATAAAATTTTTGGATTGCTAACAAATGCTCTAGCTAGGGCTACTCTTTGTTGTTCGCCACCAGAAAGCTGAGTTGGGTAATGTTTTTCTCTTCCTTTTAAACCAACATCTTCTAATATATCAAGAGCATGTTTTTTTATGTTTGATTTGCCCTGTAATTCTAGAGGGGTCATTACATTTTCTAAAGCAGTTAGTGAAGGTAGAAGCTGGAAATTTTGGAAAATAAAACCAATTTTTTGATTCCTAACATCAGCTTTATCATCTTCTGATAATAAAGTTAGGTCTACATCATCTATAAAAACCTTTCCAGATGTAGGAATATCTAAACCAGCAGCTAAACCTAATAATGTAGTCTTTCCTGAGCCAGAAGCGCCTACAATAGCTACAGACTCACCGTGATTAATTGTAAAAGAAATGTCTTTTATTATATCGAGAGAGCCATTATCTGTAGTAAATGATTTTACTAAATTTTCTATTTTAAGCATCTTAATTTGGGTTGAAGTTTTGTTCAGATTCAACTAATAATAAGTTATCCAGACAGAATTTAGCTTCTAGATCTAATGCTCCAGTATCTTCATCTTTTTTAGTACAATTGATTGTAAAATTTAAACCTTTCACTTTACCTAAAGTATCTAAGTCTAATTTAGTCCATTTATTTACGGCTGTTGTACTTTCAGCTCCTCCAGTAATTAATGTAAAACTAGCAAGTTCTTTAGTTTGTTCGTTAGCACTATTAATTCCGCGAATTTCTAAAATGTATGTATCACCATTTTCAAAAAGTGTTTCTGCAGCTGTAACAACTAGTGGGCTATTTGCAATAGAAATACTTACAGGGTATAGTTCTGTATCAAAAATAAGATTCATGGTAGGGTCGCTTTGCTTCATTCTAGCAAGTCCATAATTACTACCAGATGGTACTCTAAGATAAGCACCGTATTTTTCATAATCGGTAGCTGACGATTCTGAGATATTTGAATAGCCGAAATTATAAAAATCATCTGAATTGTCCCCATCTACTTTTGGAGATGTATTTGGTAAAACTACATTACCTGTTGTAAAAGTAGTTGAAGAACCATCTGTAGCGTCTCCTACCCAGTATGAATTATCGCTAAGCGTTAAGTCATCAAAAAAGGCCATGTATTTAACAATTAATACTTCTATTTCAGCATAAGCATCAAATGCTACATTAGAAACAGAAAATCTTGCTTGTTTTACACCTTCGGTATCATAAGAAATACTGTCAGTAAGTAAAGAAGTACCTATAACTTGGTTATCTACTTCCCATTTATAGCTGTCTTTATCTGCTCCTATAGTTTTACTTTCGTACACAAATTTCTGTCCTTTAAGTAGTAGAGCTTGTGCCGTTGTAGGATCAACTCTAGGTTGAAGGATGGTAACCTCTAAACGAGGGCCTGATTCTTTATTGACGCCACAACTAAAAAATAGAGGTATTAACAGAAATGTATATAGACTTTTATTTATCATTCGAATTTTTATCATGTTGTTTAACATACTCCGGTAAAGGTATCTCTTTTAGAAAATCATAAGAAGAATTTTCGAAATTTATAGCACAAAAATAATGTTGTAAGCCATTTGTTATACCAATGTAAGGAGCTTTTATTGTTGCATTATATGCGGCAACTTGTTTAAAAGTTTCATTACTCAATTTAATAGAAGGTGCTTTACATTCTATTAATAAAAAAGGAGCTCCTCCTCTATCAAAAATTAATAGATCGGCTCTTTTCTGAATTTTATTAACTTTCAATCCACCTTCAATACCAACTAACCCTTTAGATATGCCCATGGAAAGTAACATCTGTAAAAATTGTTGCCTTACCCATTCTTCTGGAGTAAGTAACAACATTTTTTTTCTGATTGGATCAAAAATATATGTTTTACCCTCTTTTTGTTCTAAACGCACCTTAGATTTTGGCAAATTTAAGTCTTGCATATCTTTAAATTAAGTTTGAAGTAAAAATAGAAAGAAAGATGTGAAGAAAAAGACTGAACTTAAACGTAAATTGAGAAAGCACTAATAATTTATAAACGAAACTTTGAAAATTGCCATTGCGATCTTATCAAACACATATAGATAAAGAATCAAAATTCAACTTGTCAGAACAAGAAATTACTACTCAAAAGTATTATTACTCGTATAGTTATTTATACAATTGGGTTAACATTTCTGAAAATGATGATCTTGAATGTAAATTAGATACTTATTTTTTCTTAAAACTTTCTACGCTTTTTTTAGAGGTAAGTCTACCTAACACACACCGAAAATTCGAAAGAAAATATATAAAGTCTTTACATCTTAAAAAGAAGAAATTGATTTTACCTCTTCTGATTGGAGGCATTTGCGGACCTTTATCTTTAGTAGCAGGAAGTTCTGGAGCACTTTCTCTTTTTACAGGTTTATCTTTATTTATAGCAGCATCTTTTATTTTTTATTTAGGGTATGTAGGTACGTATCAATTACAGCTTAAAATGTTTGATGGTACAGAGAATCAGTTCTTTTTAGATTATAATGTTTCTGATATTCAGCGTTTTGTAAATAAATCTAATATAGAGATTAGAAACGGGTATAGATGATTATAGTAATGCGAAGGTTGTTTATTAAGATTTGTTTATGAAATATTTTTTCAAATAGTTTGGTGAATAAAAATAATCGACATACATTTGCATCGCATTTCAGAGAAATAGTTCTCAAAAAAAAGATTGTCCGATGGTGTAATTGGCAACACGTCTGTTTTTGGTACAGAAGAGTCCAGGTTCGAGACCTGGTCGGACAACAATCTACCGAGACGTTTTTCTGAAATCTTGTCCGATGGTGTAATTGGCAACACGTCTGTTTTTGGTACAGAAGAGTCCAGGTTCGAGACCTGGTCGGACAACAAAAAGCTTTACTGAACTTCTCGGTAAAGCTTTTTTTTTGCTTTCTATTTCTATATTTGTAAAATAGAATAGTATTTAAATACCTACTAACATGTCAAAAAGAATATTTAGGTTCGTAACAACGATTGCATTTGTATTTAGTCTTTCTACTACATATGCACAAGAAACTGCAGGTTCAAGCACTTCTACGTCAACTGCTACGGCGCAGAAAACAACAAAAACCGCTGTTAAACCAGCTGCACCTGTAGACAATACCCTTCATGGCAAATACACGTATATGTCAAAAAGAGGTGGTAGATGGAAAGAATACCGTATGATTAAGCAAGAATGGCTTAATGATTATTGGTCTATTGTAGATGACTCTCTACAAATAGCTTATAAAGATGCAGCAGCTGCTCGTTTAGAGACAGACCAAGCACAACAAGAAGTTAAAGAGATGGAAGCTCGTTTAGGCGAGAAAGACAGACTTATTGAATTGGGTGATTATATCCAATTGATGGGAATTGATATGCCAAAGTACTCTGTACTTTATACAGCATTTACTGTAATTGCTGTATTAGTAATTGTATTGATTGTCTTTTTAATAAGATTCCAAGCAAATAATCAAGCAGTAGTAACAATTAAAAAAGATCACGACAGTATTGAAAGTGAGTACGACGAGTTTAGAACTCGTGCTCAAGAAAGAGAAATGCAGGTTCGTAGAGAATTGGTTACTGAAAGAAATAAAGGTGAAGAATTGAAGAAAGAGTTAAGTGTTCTCAGAAAGAGAGAAAATAAACTTTCATAATCATTACTTTATCAAAAAGAAAAGCTCACTTCTTCCCCAAAGTGAGCTTTTTTTTATGCGATCAATTTTAAAATCAAAAACTTTTCTCAATTTTTACAATCTCCAAAGTAATAAACGATTTAAGGTGTAAAAATGTCGAAGTACCATTATATATTAATATTTATCCTGATTTCATCTTTTGGTTGCCAAAAAGAACAAGATACCTTAGAGGGCCTTGTTGATGCTACAGCTCATGAAGATGAATTTTTTGATAAGCAGTTATCATTCTTGGATAAATTGGTTTCGAACGATCCTGATAATCCTGCATTGTACTTTTCTAGAGGTTCAGTTCAACTTCGTAAGAAAGAATACGGTAGTGCTTTAGAGAATGCTGAAAAAGCAATACAAATAGATAGTACAAATGGAGAGTTTTACTTCTTAAGTGCGTCTTCTCATTATTTTTTAGGGAATATGAGGAGTGCAATTTTGAATGGAGAAAAAGCAATACGTTTAGGCTATAAGCATCCTCATTTAAAAACGTTTATTGGTGCTTCTTTTAATAATTTAGAGCAACCTGATAGTGCTTTATTTTACTTAAAGTCTTCTATATTAGAAGTTCCTCAGAATAACATGACTTACAGGTCTATTGGAAAGTCGTATGCATTGAAAGGAGACTTTGCACGCTCATTAAAAAATTACAGAAAATCTATTGAGATCTTACCAACAGATACAATGTCTTATGTTGGGATAATAGAGCAATCGATTAAATCAAAAAATATACCTTTAGCAAAAGAGACTTTAACTATTGCTATGGGATTACAGTTAAAATCAACAGCAATTAATTATGAGAATGCCTATTTATTAGCATCAGAAGGGCTTATTGATAGTGCTATTGTAATTCATCAAACTATTTTAAAAGAAAAACCTACTTATTGGAAATCATCTAAAGAATTAGGAAGACTTTATAGAAAAAAGAGATTGCCTTTAGAAGCCAATAGAGTATTTTTAGAAGGATTAAAATTAGATCCTGAAATAAAAGAATTATGGTATGAGCTGGGTTTAACACAACAATATTTCTTTAAAAATTATACAGAAGCTAAAAAAGATTTTGAAAAAGCTTTAGACATCGATCCTTTGTATAAAGATGCTAAAGTTGCATTATCTAATCTTAGAGCAACACTTAGGAGGTTATATGCACCTCCAGTTATTACTACAGATGAATCTTCGGAAACAGAAAGTCAAGCAATTGACGATGATGATGGTTTATCTTTATAAAATTATACTTTCGCTAAAACGATTCAACAACAACTATGATTTCTAAAACTTATGGAAGTTCAGTCTATGGAGTAGATGCTACGCTCATAGAGATTGAAGTAAATGTACTTAACGGAAAAAATCTATACGTGGTGGGAATGCCAGATAGTGCTATTAAAGAAAGTGAGCACCGTGTAGAATCTGCTGTAAAACATTTTGGTTATGTAATTCCAAGACAAAAGGTTTTGGTAAATTTAGCACCTGCCTCTGTTAAAAAAGAAGGAGCTGCCTTTGATTTACCCATTGCGTTGTCTATTCTTCAGGCATCTGAACAAATTGGAGCTAAAGAATTGGACAATTATGTGATTTTAGGAGAGCTTTCTTTAGACGGTAAATTACGTCCTATTAAAGGAGCTTTACCCATAGCTATAGAAGCTAGAAAAAAGGGTTTTAAAGGATTTATCCTCCCAAAAGAAAATGCTAAGGAAGCTGCTATCGTAAATAATCTTGATGTTATTGCCGTAGAAAGTTTATTAGAAGCTATTGAGTTTGTTCAAGGTGATAAGGAAATTACTCCTTTAAAAATTGATACAAGAGAGCTGTTTTCAGATACTTTAAATGATTATGAAGTTGACTTTTCTCAGGTTCAAGGACAGGAGAATATGAAAAGGGCATTAGAAATTGCAGCTGCAGGTGGACATAATGTGATTATGATTGGACCTCCAGGTGCTGGTAAAACAATGTTAGCAAAAAGACTAGCAACCATATTGCCCTCATTGACATTACAAGAATCTCTAGAAACAACTAAAATACATTCTGTAGCTGGAAAATTAGAAGAAAATGCTCATCTAATATCTACAAGACCTTTTAGATCTCCGCATCATACTATTAGTGATGTTGCTCTAGTAGGTGGAGGTGGAATTCCACAACCAGGAGAAATATCATTATCGCATAATGGGGTTTTATTTTTAGATGAGTTACCTGAATTTAAAAGAACGGTACTGGAAGTAATGAGACAGCCACTAGAAGAAAGACAGGTAACAATCTCAAGAGCTAAAATGTCTGTTGATTTTCCCGCTAACTTTATGCTTATAGCAAGTATGAACCCATGTCCATGTGGATACCATAACCATCCAGAAAAAGATTGTATTTGCCCTCCAGGAGCAGTACAACGTTATTTAAATAAAGTAAGTGGACCTTTATTGGATAGAATAGATTTACATGTTGAGGTAACGCCTGTTTCTTTTGATCAAATGACAGAGACAAAAGAAGCAGAAAGCAGCCAAGAAATTCGTGAAAGAGTAATAAAAGCGAGAGAAATTCAGAAAGAACGTTTTACAGATCAGTCTACAACTGTACATTGTAATGCCATGATGCCTTCTCAGGTTGTAAAAAAAATATGCGGTTTAGATCCTTTAGGAAAAAATCTTCTAAAAGCAGCAATGGACAGGTTAGGTCTTTCTGCACGTGCTTATGATAGGATTTTAAAGGTTTCTAGAACAATTGCAGACCTTGCAGGTAGTGAAAAGATACTTGCAGAGCACATTGCAGAGGCAATTCAGTACAGAAGTTTGGACAGAGATAATTGGGCAGAAGGTTAAAAATTGCTTGTAAACAAAAAATCAGACTATATTTGCCTTAATATTTCCATAACATTGGAAAAGTTGATTCTAACATCAAAGTGTAAATAACTGTGAAAATCATAATCGCTGGTGCTGGAGATGTAGGGTTCCACTTAGGAAAACTACTCGCACACGAAGATCACGATATAACTCTTATCGATACAGACGAAGAAAGTCTTAATCATGCGGCAAATCATATTGACGTTGCTACAGTTAAAGGTTCGTCTACTTCTTTTTCTGTTTTAGAAGAAGCAAAAGTAAGCAAGTCTGACATGCTTATTTCTGTAACCTCATCTGAAGAAACCAATCTTATAACTGCCATGGTAGCAAAAAGATTAGGTGCTAAGAGGACTATTGCGCGTATAAATAACAGTGAACTCCTACATTCTAGAGATATATTAGATATGCGTAGAATGGGTGTAGATGAAATGATTTCGCCACAGTTGTTAGCAACAAAGGAAATTAAAAGATTACTAAAAGAAGCCGCAATTACAGATACTTTTGAGTTCGAAAAAGGTTTACTTTCTCTAATAGGTATTACTATTGATGAAGAAAAACCTCTTTGCGGTAAGACTTTAGAAGAAACTACTTATTTAAATAAAGACTTTAAGTTCTTAACAGTAGCTATTCTTAGAAATGATGAAACATTAATTCCAAGAGGAGATACTCGCTTTCAACTTGGAGACCATGTATATTATATTGCTAAGCCAGAAGGTGTAGAAAGTGTTCTTCAGCTTACAGGTAAAAAATTATCAAAGAAAATTAAGCGTTTGATAATTCTTGGTGGTGGTAAAGTTGGTTTTTATGCCGCTAGATCATTAAGTCATAAATATAATGTTGTATTAATAGAAAAGGATAGAGACAAAGCAATAGAATTGGCAGAGGAACTTCCAAATACATTAGTTATACATGGCGATGGTAGAAACGTAGATCTTTTAGAGGAAGAAGGAATTGATACTGCTGATGCTTTTATTGCAGTTACTGGCGACTCAGAGACAAATATTATTACATCTCTAGTTGCAAAGAAACACGGTGTTCAGAAAACGATTGCCTTAGTAGAGAATATGGATTATATTCATTTATCTCAAAATATGGGTGTGGATACTTTAATTAATAAAAAACTTATTGCAGCAAGCTTTATTTTTAGATATATCAGAAGAGGAGAAATTATTTCTTTAACAAACGTTCATGGCGTGGATGCTGAAGTTTTAGAATTTGTGGTGAATGAAAATTCTCCTGTTACTAAAAAAGAGTTGAAAGATTTAGGTTTCCCTAAGTCGGCAATTATTGGAGGGGCAATCCGTAAAGGAAAAGCATATATTCCTAAGGGTGATTTCCAATTTGAACCATATGATAGGGCTGTGGTACTTACACGACCTGAATGTATCTCTAAAGTGGAAGCTTTCTTCCGTTAATAAAGAAATTTTAAGATGGCAGACTACGTACAGCGTAAAAATCATTTCAATATTGGACTGATTGCTAGAATTATGGGGATTCTAATTCTTCTGAATGGAATCTTTATGTTTACTTGTTTACCCTTTTCTTTTTATTTTGGAGATGGTGATTGGTGGGCACTTACAGAAGCAGGGTTAATAACTGTGCTTTCTGGAGGTTTAATTATGTTCTATGGCGAACGTAAAGGATATAAAAAGGAAATTAAGAAAAAGGATGGTTATATTATTGTGTCGCTTGGGTGGACGGTAATGGCATTTTTTGGAAGTTTACCTTATCTTTTTAGCCTAGAAAATCCATCGCTTACAAATGCATATTTCGAAACAATTTCAGGATATTCTACAACAGGAGCGTCAATTCTAACAGATATTGAATCTGTTGGTAAAGGTATTTTATTTTGGAGAAGCTTAACCCAATGGATTGGGGGAATGGGGATTATAGTTTTGGCAGTTGCTGTATTACCGTTTTTAGGAATTGGTGGTATGCAATTATTTGTAGCCGAAGCTCCCGGAATATCTCCAGATAAATTACAACCAAGAATAAAAGAAACAGCCAAACGTTTGTGGTGGGTGTATGCTGGTTTAACAGGTATAGAAACAATCCTTTTGATGACAGGGGGAATGAACTTCTATGATGCTATAAACCATGCATTAACTACAATGGCAACAGGTGGTTTTTCTACTTATAACGATAGTGCTGCATCAATGTCTCCATACATTCAATATATACTTATTGTATTTATGATTTTGGCAGGTACTAACTTTACGTTGAACTACTTTTTGTTTAAAAGAATGTTCAAAGCTATTTGGACCAATGAGGAGTTTCGTTATTATGCAGGAATTATTATATCAGCGTCTCTTGCAATTGGTGGTGTTGTTGCTTTTTCTTCTGATTTAACTATCGAGAAATCTTTTAGAGATGCACTGTTTCAGGTTGTATCAATTATAACGACAACGGGATATGTTTCTGCTGATTATACAGCGTGGGCACCTTTTGCAACCATGATAATATTTGTATTAATGTTTTGTGGTGGTATGGCAGGGTCTACTGCCGGTGGTGTAAAGATTGTTCGACATATCATTTTATTTAAAAATTCATTCATAGAATTAAAAAGACAATTACACCCCACAGCAATTATTCCTGTAAGGTTTAATAAAAAAGCAATTAAAGAAGGGATTACATTTAATGTTCTTGCTTTTATTATGGCCTATTTATTGATCTTTGGATTGGGTATATTAGTAATGTCTGCTTTAGGTGTTGACTTAATGACTTCTTTAGGAGCAGTTGCAACGTCTTTAGGGAATATCGGCCCAGGTATTGGTACTGTTGGTCCGGTAGATAATTTTGCACACTTACCAGATGCTGCAAAATGGATATTATCATTTTTAATGTTGCTAGGTAGACTTGAACTGTTTACAGTAATGATTATCTTCACACCTTATTTTTGGAGTAGATTTTAATCTAGAGAATAAAAGAATACATAATTAGAAAATTACGGAGTAAAAAACCGATGGGAAATACAAAAAAATTAAGCCTAACAACAATATATAGTGTTGCCATATTTGTAATTGCTATAGACCAATTAAGTAAACTATTGGTCCATAATTTTATGGAAATGGGTACTCTAGGAGAGGTGCATGTAATAGGAGATTGGTTTAGATTACATTACCTATTAAACCCAGGTATGGCTTTTGGAATGCAGTTTGGGAATGAATATGGAAAGCTATTACTAACACTTTTTAGAATTCTAGCTTCTGGAGGTATTGTTTATGCAATTTATTCACTGTATAAAAAGGATACTACTCATTTAGGTTTCTTAGTTTGTATTTCTATGATATTAGGTGGGGCAATAGGTAATGCTGTGGATAGTATTTTCTATGGTGTTTTGATAGAAGGGAACGTTATTCCGGGGTCTTCAACACCTTGGTTCCATGGGCAAGTAATTGATATGTTATATTTCCCAATGGTTGAAGGGAATTTTCCTTCTTGGATTCCTGCTTTAGGTGGAGATCATTTTCTGTTTTTTAGTCCTGTATTTAATATTGCAGACTCAGCAATTTTTCTTGGCGTTGCTTTTATTCTAATTTTTCAGAATCGTTTTACAGAAAACGAGAACTAATTTTTTTAAAAGAATAACAAAGTAGTTGTATGGTTTAAGTTGAAGTAAATTAAATACGTATTTAGTACTAATTCAACTTGTAATTTGAAAGCATAACCAAAAGTTACGTTATAAAATTTTAATATATAGTTGGTTAAAAGGTACTTTATAAGTAGATATTTTAACTGTACAATTACGTAATGGTAATGAATATCATTATAACTATTTGATTAAAATCATTTTGAAATTATTGATTTTGAAAATCACAAATTAATTCACATTCATTCGTTTTTGTTTACCCTTACTAACTATAATTATTACCTGTATTGTTTTTCAATGTTATAAATTGCAAGTGCATTACAAGGTTAACACCTACTACTTCATTAGCTACTAATATCAATTAATAGAATTTATCACCTAATATTATCTACAGAACAATGAAAAAATCATTATTATCTACATTTTTAATAGTTTCACTATTTTCAACATTAACTTTTGCACAATCAAGAGAAATCTTAAATGACAAAAGTGAAGTAAAAGTTGAAGGAACTTCTTCTTTACATGATTGGCACTGTGACGTTGAATCAATTTCTGGTTCAGCAGATGTAAGTGTTGAAGGAGATAAAGTTACAGCCGTAAACACATTAGATCTTACTTTTGTTGTAAAAAGCTTAAAGTCTGGAAAAGGATCTATGGATAAGAACGTTTACGCAGCTTTAAAAGAAAAAAACAATCCTAATATTACGTTTAAGTCATCAAAAGCAACAATTGATGCAAACGGTGTTGTTTCAGCAGAAGGTCAATTAACGATTGCTGGAGCATCTAAAAACGTTACGTTAACAGCTCAATCATCAGTTGAATCTGGTGTAGTGTCTTTTAAAGGTAAAACTACTTTTAATATGACAGAGTATTCAGTAGAGCCACCAACAGCAATGTTTGGCACAATTACTACAGGAGATGAAGTAACGATCGTTTACAACGTATCTATCTAAGCAATAAGAAAATTATCTACAATAATATAAGTTTATTAGTTCTGGTTACGTGTAATTTAGAATATTAATTTACTTATTAAATCTACTTAATTAATTCCTAACTAATTGGAATAACTTTTATCAAACATGAATAATCTTTACAAATTTACTGGAGTAATTGCTTTACTTCTTACAATGTTTGCAGGTAACGCATCTGCACAAAGTACACTTTTCAACAGAGATCTTCAATACTTCAGATACAATGACCAAAGAGGTCTAAATGTATTCGAAACAACTAAATCTGATACTGTTGGATTTGATGGTGTTAAAGTACGTGTTGGTGGTGACTTTGCTTTACAAATGCAAGGTTTACAACATAGTAACACTATGGGTAACCTTCAAGACATTCACACAAATGTTAACCTTCCAACTGCCAATTTAAGAATCGACGCTCAGTTAGCAGATGGTGTTAGAGTAAACTTATTAACTTACCTTTCTTCTCGTCACCACAATGATACTTGGGTAATGGGTGGTTATTTACAAGTTGATAACTTGAACTTCTTAAACTTGAACTCTCAATTAGCTGATGATATCATGGATATCGTTACTATTAAAGTAGGTCAAATGGAAGTAAACTATGGTGATCAGCATTTCCGTCGTACAGACAATGCTTACACAATGGGTAATGCTTTTATTGGTAACACAATTATGGATGCATTTGCTACTGAAATGGCAATGGAAATGTATGCTCAGAAAAATGGTTTCATTGGTATGTTCGGTTTATCTAACGGAGCATTAAACCAAGGTGTGACACACACAGGTAACTGGTCTGTATATGGTAAACTTGGTTACGACAAACAACTTAATGATGATTTAAGAGTTCGTTTAACAGGATCTTACTACCATAACTCTAACTTAGACAACTCTAACCTTTATGCAGGTGATAGAGCTGGTTCTAGATTCTACAACGTGATGGTTCCTACTGGAGATGATTTCAGATCTGGTCGTGCTAACCCTAACTTCACAAATAACATTGATGCGGTTATGTTGAACTCATTTGTTAAGTTCCGCGGTTTAGAATTCTTCGGTACTTATGAGAACTCTCAAGGTTTATCAAAAGGTGAAGTATCAGCAGATCCAAACATGAGTAACAGAACTTGGGAACAATTAGCAGGTGAATTAGTTTACCGTTTTGGTCATCAAGAACAATTTAATGTAGGTGCTCGTTACAATACAGCTTGGGGTACTAATGCTGCTGAAGCAGGTGCTTTTGAAGATGGTACTGCATGGAGTGTTGGACAGCAAGATGTTCGTCAAAACCGTTACGAGCTTTCTGCTGGTTGGTTCATGACTAAGAACGTATCTTTAAAAGGTTCATACATCAAACAAACGTATGAAGACTATGATAACTACTTAGGAACTGGTTCTACTAATGCAAACTTCGCAGGTGGTCAGTTTGATGGTTTCATGTTAGAGGCAGCAATTAGCTTCTAATTAGAACTTAAAATATATACAATTAAGAGGTCATTTCCTATGGGAAGTGACCTCTTTCTTTTTATCAACTATTCTGAATAAGCTCCAGAAGAATAGGTTAACTCATAACTATGCGTGTAGATTTCGAAAACTATTCCAAATGGATCTTCAACATAGACCATTTTATAAGGTTTTGAATCAGGGTAATATTCACGAATTGGCATTCTTTGTTTACCACCTGCAGCAACAATTTTCTCTGTCAATTCCTCAATGTTAGGATCTTGAACACAGAAGTGAAATAAACCTGTATTGAAAGGATCAAACTCAGGTTTTTCAGCTTTTGTAGTAGGGAATGAAAACAATTCAATACCTATTCCATCTGAAGTAGATAAATGAGCAATTTTAAACGTTCCCCATCCAGTACCAAATACATCTATACACATTTGGCCAATAGCAGTATCACTTTCTTCTGTAACGTCTGAAGGAGGCATAATAACATACCATCCCATAATTTCAGAATAGAATTTTACAGCTTTCTCAATATCCGGTACAGTAATACCAATATGAGAAAATGATCTTGGATAACTTTCTTTTTTATTCATACTATTTTCTTGATTATCTTTATCACAAAATTAAATATAGATATGCTGTTAATCAATACCTTACAAAATAGTAAGGTAGTTACCAAAAGGTGTGAATTACTGAGTATTAGACAAATAAAAATAAGATGATTAATAAAAAATATGAATGCTCTCTACGTTTAACAATGGATTTGATAGGAAATAAATGGAAACCATTGGTTTTATTTCATCTTTTAGAAGGAGGCCAACGTTCTGGTGAGCTTCAGAAAACAATTCCAGAAGTATCCAATAAAATGTTTACCCAAACAGTAAGAGAGTTAGAAGAAGATAACTTAGTAAAAAGAACAGTGTACGCAGAAGTTCCTCCAAAAGTAGTTTATGAGTTAACAGACCTGGGTAGATCATTAGAAGGGATACTTATATCTATGGATTTATGGGGAAAGGAAGTGATAGAAAAACAAAAATAAATGTATTATTGAAATAGCAGATGAATAGAAAAAGTGATCAAAAAAAAGAAGGCTAGTTTTAAAAAAACTAGCCTTCTCCAAGCTCTCTCTTCAATCTATTCATCTGACTTCTATGCTGCTTAACATAGTTACTCTTTAAATGACTTGTTTTACTACTAGAGTAGTTCAACATTGTTGTCATTAATTTCTTTCTACAATACAAACATCAAGTTTTTTTTAAATTAAATGAAGGTATTTATGCTTTTTAATGTTATAAGCCTCAGTTTACCATTATTTTAAGAGTTATATCAAAAAATTAATTAAAATTTATAATGCTGTTACCTTTCTGATTCTATTTTATAACGATCATTTTAAATACATCTTTTAAAAATTAAATTTTTACATTGTACAAGTAAATGTTATTAACTCTGATTAACATTTATTAAATTGCACGACGACTAACTGAAATAATACTATGAAACTTCAAAATGTTGCCTTATATATATTGTTTTTAACCGGATTTATCTCTTGTATAGCTTTAGAAGATGATTTTAGTCCGTCTATATCTTCAGATTCATTTCTGAATGATACCTATTATTATAAAGACTCTTTTCAGTTGAACATAACTTTTACTGATAATGTGTTAATTGAGGAAGCTCAAGTAACAATTGGTAAAGTAGATGCATCTTTAGACTCTACTGATTTAGAGTTTACATTTGATTCAGTTTTTACAACTCAAGCAAGGTTATTAATATTAGACTCAGCAATCCTGATTCCGGCTTATGTTTCTACTGGAGAGTACTTCTTAGCGTTAAGAAATACGGATACTGGAGGAAATATAATTGCAGATACAACTTATTTTATGGTTGGTACAGATACATTATCACCTTCTTTAAGTGATTTAACTGTGATGTCTGCCATAGAAGGAAATCAAGAAAATACAGCGTATTGTAGAGGAGAATACTTAGCACTGAGCGGTCTTATTTCTGATAATATTGGAATTAATAAAGTTGGTGTACAAATAGGAACATCTTCTCCAAGATATTTTCTAGCCGATGGTGAAAATATAACGTTAGAATCAATTGTAGAAAATCAGATCTTTATTTCTGATAGCTTAGCAAATGGTGTTTATGACCTTACAATATCTATGGAAGATGTGTTTGGTAATGTAAAAACAGAAGTACAGTCTATTAATGTTAATTGTGATGATGTTCCAGCTCAGTTTGTTTCTTATGCAGAAACGAATGGAATAGAGATTCCTTCTGATAGAGTTGTATTAATGTTTCCGGGTGAAAACTTTAGTCTTTCAAGTCTTATTTTTGAAGATGAAGGAGGGTTAGATTCTATGCGCCTAGAAGTATCATATATTAGCGTTCCAAGTGCTGTTGGTAGTGCTGGTACAGTTGTAGAAGCTCCTGTTGTTAATTTAGCTTTAGATGGAGCAACAACTGTAGACCTTGCAACTTTAACTACATTCAACTTTGGTTTTAATCAAACAGGAGTAGATGCAGGAGAAACTATTTTTGTAAATGTGAAAGTGAAAGATCAGGAACAAACATGGGATAACGCATCCTTCTTTAGGTTCTCTTTGGTTGCTAGAGAAGATTTAGCACCATCAATTAATATTACAGATTTAATATTTAATGAGTCGAAAGAGTATATTCCAGAAAATACCGTTCAGGAGTTAACGCTAACAGAAGATTTAAATATAAGTATTGAAGGTAAAGTAGACGAGAATGTTGGCTTATCATCTATAACATATACTTTTACAGATGATTATGGCTATAATGCTCCAATGACATCTACATTTACAGATTTTACAACCTACCCAGTAGATTTAGGCGTAATGTTCGGAAATGTGAGTTTCCCAATACGTCAATCATTAGATCATGAAGGCGTATTAATATATACCTTAGAAGTAGTAGCTACCGATATAAAGGGACAAGTAGACACAGTAACTTATAATTTTAGTGTAAACTACTCTCAACCGGGTAGATAATTAGAAAAGTTACTTTGTGTTTTTGATATAAAAAGAGATTTCCTCTCAAGATTGACTATAAGAAGTTCAATTTTGAGAGGAAATTACTTTTATAAGAGTTTCCAATAGGAATACTTTTTTGAGGCATAACAATCTGCATGTCTTCAATAGTAGTTATCTTATCAAGATTAGCGATGTAAGAACGATGCACCCTAATAAAATTTTCTGGAAATTTCTTTTCCAAAGCTTTCATTGTGGAATGCACAATATATTTTTTATCCTTAGTATTAATCAGCATATAATCTGATAAAGCTTCTACAAAAAAGATTTCACTAAGAGCAAGTTTTACAATCTTATGATCAGCCTTTACATAAAGAATATCATCGCTACTATTTTCAACTAATTTTTGATCACTATCTTCTATTGATAATTTAGCTTTTTCAACTGCCTTAAGAAATCTAGGATAAGTAATCGGTTTAATCAAATAGTCGGTAAGATTGTATTCATACGCTTCAGCCCCGAAGTCTCTTCTTCCTGTAATAAGAATTACCTCTGGGAGCTTCTCTAGTGATTGTACTAGCTCAATTCCTGTCATTTGAGGCATCTCTATATCTAAAAAGAGAAGGTCTACGGGTGTGTCTTTAAGAACGTCATAAGCAGATACAGCATTATCAAACTCACCACTAAGTTCTAAACCTTCGGTGCGTTTAATAAAGTCACGTACTACCATACGAGATACTTCTTCGTCATCAACTATAAGACATTTAAGATTGGTCATATTATAGATCCAATGTTTTTAACTTTTGAATGTACTTACCTAATATATCAAATTCTAAGTTAATTTTAGTGCCTTTTTCAATTTTATGAAAATTAGTATGCTCAAATGTGTAAGGAATTATTGCTACACTAAACTGACCTTTGGCATCATCGACCACAGTTAAACTTGCTCCATTTACACAAATAGAACCTTTTTCAACAGTGAAATTTTTTGTTGATGGATCGTATTGGAAAGTAAATCTCCAGCTTCCTTGTTCATCAACAACGCTAATACATTCACCAATTTGGTCTACATGTCCTTGAACAATATGTCCATCAAATCTACCATGCGAAGGCATGCTTCTTTCTAGGTTCACTATATCGCCAACTTTCCAATCGCCAAGGTTTGTTTTTTGTAAAGTTTCATGAATTGCCACAACCTGATGTTTGTTGTCTTCTATGTGTGTAACAGTTAGACATACACCATTATGTGCAAGACTTTGGTCAATTTTTAATTCTTTTGATAGGGGAGATTCAACAGTGAAAATTGTATTTTCTTTGTCTTTTTGGATATCTACAATGTTACCAATTGCTTCGATTATTCCGGTGAACATATATTATGATGGTTTAATTATTATTACGACACAATTTAGTCATTTTTAATAATAGAACTTTTAATTTTGATTTGTTATTCATTAAAGAATTAGAAAAATAGTTTTCTAATAGTTAACTTCTTAAGTAGTCTCCCTTAAATCTTAGTGTATTTAAAATAGCTTTTATTGACTACTTATTTTCTATTTACTTACTAAGACCATATTTAAATCTTATGACTGTCACGAACATTGATCAGCGTTATGAAATTGTAAAAGATTTAATTGATACAGAAGATTGGAATGCATTAAAAGATGTAATTGGGAAATTGCCTACAATTGAAATTGTAGAAATCTTAGAGAAATTAGAAGAACAAGACCTCCTTTTAGTTTTTGAATTATTTTCGAAGAAAGAGAAAGCTCAAATTTTTGGAGAATTTTCTCGCGATTTACAATATCAAATTTTTAATAAATTAGATAAACGTGCTTTTTCTAAGATTTTTGAAGATATGCGTTCAGATGAACGTGCCGATTTCTATCAAGAATTAACACTCGAAGAGCAAACCTCTTTATTACCTTATTTAAACAAGCAAGTTCGTAGTAATGTTGTAGAATTAAGTGCTTATGATTCCGACTCTGCAGGAGGAATAATGACGACAGATTTTGCTACAGTTAGAGTTTGGATGACTGTTCGGGAGGCGGTTGATAAAATTAAAATTGATTCACCAGGTAAAAAAATGATTTACTATGTATATGTAGTAGATGATGAAAAAGTATTGCTTGGTTTTATTACTTTAAAAGATCTGATATTAGCCGATCTATCTGATAAAATAGCAGACCTTCTTCATGTAGATTATGTAGCGGCAAAAGTAAATGATGATAGAGAACGAGCTGCAAGAATGATTGAAAAATATGACTTAGTGGCTTTACCAATCTTAAATGATGACCATAAACTTGTAGGTATTGTAAGGCATGATGACGCTATTGAAGTAATTGTTGCCGAACAGACAGAAGATATGGAAAAAATGATGGGTATAACCTCTTCTAATGATGAAGGTGATGATGAGGGATACATGGATATATCTGTTTTTAGACACTTTAAAAAAAGAGTAGTTTGGTTGGTATCTTTGGCTATAGTTGGAATGATATCTGGGTTAATTTTACATCATTTTGAAGCTGCTTTAGATCAAATGGTTATTTTAGCTTTGTACATGCCAATGTTAGCAGATACGGGTGGAAATGCGGGTAGTCAAGCCAGTACCGTAATTATTAGGGCGTTATCTTTGGGAGAGGTTACTGTAAAAGATTGGTGGACAATCACTTTTAAAGAAATGAGAATCTCTATTCTTTTAGCTGTATGTTTATCATCTATCGCTTTTATAAAAGTATCGTTATTATCTTTTGATACTTTATTACCAGGAACATTAACCTTATCGTATGTAGCTTTTATTATTTCTTTGGCGTTAGCATTACAAGTGGTATCCTCTACAATAATAGGAGCTGGTTTACCTATAATTGTCCGAAAATTTAATGGCGATCCTGCAGTAGTAGCAAGTCCTGCAATTACTACAATAGTAGACATTACAGGACTATTAATTTATTTTAGTCTTGCAACGGCATTTTTACTTCAGGTTTAATACCGTAGCACTACAATACTCTTCCATTTTAGTAAAGAACTTCCCCATATGAATACCATCTAATAAAGCATGGTGAGCTTGTACTGATATAGGAAGCATTGTTTTATTTTCTTGTTTAAATATTTTTCCGAATGCAACACTAGGAATTCCATTGTCTAATTTTTTTCCTCTATTTGGGTTTTGTACACTTGTAAATTGAATCCATGGTACTGTAGTACAATGAATAATTGGATAATCATTTTCTTTGTACTCAAATGGTTCCCCATCAATAATTTTTTGAATAGCAGCTTTACCTACTTTAGAAAATACTTCAAAGTCTTGAAACCAATCAAGATATACGAAAGAGAACGTTTCGTCTTCTTTTAAAATAGTAGTTCCTCCATATACCGTATCAAAGGCATATATTTTCTCATCAATAATTCTAATCTTAAATTCTTCCACTTCATTCATTGCTTTCAGCATAAAATAATGATACAATAAATGTAATGAGGCTGTGTGTTCCTTTTTAAATTGTATTAATCCATCAATACAAATATTTGCGGTCACAGAAAAATTAGGGTTTTCGAATGAATTAAAATAGTGAAATTGTTCCTTTCTTTTCCATTTATCTAGGGTCAATTCTTTCATGTTTTATGATAATTAGGTTCAATAAATTGTATAATAGGGTTATTTTGATGTATTTAAAGCATTTTTTTGACTAATTTTTAACATTTTATAATAAAAACTATAACTATCAAACTTCAACAATTAATTTCGTGGCTTGTACTAGAACTTCACCTTAATATTTTTTTTCACTGATGATGTACTACCTCATGATCGAAGTCTTTATCTTCGGTTATTTATTAATTGTTTTAGAACATAACATCCATATCAATAAAGCTGCAACAGCATTGATAATGGGTGCTGGTCTATGGGCTCTTTATGCGATTGGAGCACCAGAAATCTTAGAATTAGGTTATAGTGAATCTTGGAAAGACTGGTTAACGGTAAATCCAAATTCAAAAGAATCGATGGTTCACTTTCTAGTGCATCACGAATTAACCGAACACCTCTCCGAAATTGCTTCTATTGTATTTTTCTTAATGGGAGCTATGACTATTGTAGAAGTTATTGATGAATACCAAGGCTTCCGAATAATCACAAATAGAATAAAAGTTACGAATAAAGCGAAACTTTTGGTAATTATTTCTTTCATGACATTTTTCTTATCTGCGGCATTAGATAACCTTACAACCACAATTGTAATTGTTGCTGTACTAAGTAAATTAATTAAAGATGATGAAACTCGATGGTATTTTGCCAGTATGGTAGTTATCTCTGCAAATGCAGGTGGTGCATGGTCTCCAATTGGTGATGTTACTACGATTATGCTTTGGATTGGCGGTCAAATTACTGCACTTAGAATTATTGAAGAGATATTTTTACCTTCTTTAGTAGCAATGATTTTACCATTAATAGTATTAGCACTTAAACTAAAAGGAGAGATAGATATACCAAAGATATCAGAAGATGAAAATGCAGCATTTATTCCATTAAAAGACCGTGTAATTGTTTTAGTAATGGGTATTACAGCTTTATTAATGGTTCCTGTTATTAAATCATATACTCATTTACCTCCATTTATTGGAATGTTATTAGGTCTAGGTGCAATGTGGTTTATTACAGATTTTAAACTTCATTCTAAAACACTTCAGGATAAAAGAAACTTGAATGTAGGACGTATTTTATCTAAAATTGATATGCCTACTGTATTGTTCTTAATGGGTATTTTATTAGCGGTTGGAGCATTAAGTTCAGCAGGTCACCTTAATGTGATGGCTGGTTTTATGCAAGAGCATTTTCAAGATATTTATTTACAAAATACATTAATTGGTGTGCTATCTGCAATTGTTGATAACGTTCCGATTGTAGCTGCATTTATGGGTATGTATGATATTGCTCCTGATGGTTCTACTGGAGAATTAGCAAACTTTGTAGTAGATGGTAAATTCTGGGAAATGTTAGCCTATGCTTCTGGTACAGGAGGTAGTATTTTAATAGTAGGTTCTGCAGCAGGAGTTGCAGCAATGGGTATGGAAAGAATTAGCTTTTTATGGTACCTTAAAAACATTGCTTGGATTGCTGCTCTAGGTTATGTTGGCGGAATCTCGTTATTCTATTTAGAAATGTTAGTAATGTGAATAACTTAGTATAAGTTTATCGGAACATATAAAAAAAGAAAGTTATCAACATGTCGTGTTGGTAACTTTCTTTTTTTACAAAAAACTTTAAAAAGTTAATAACAATTGAGTATAAAGCATTAAATTATACTACATAACCAATAAACGATTTATTCACAATGATAGTAAACCCCAAAACACTGTTGATAATCTCCTTTATTTACTTAATTACAGTGAGTTGTAATCAAGAGAATCAGAAAGGAAAGGAGTTGAATGTTGATAACTCTCAAGAAGAAATAATTCCTCAAGTTATTTCGCATAAGATAGAAACCAAAAGTGGAATGATATTCACATTAACTGAAGAAAAAGTTACCAACAGTGCGAGTATTATCTCTGTACAAGGTATGAACTTCCCTAATTCGAATGAGATATTAATTTTCAAAGGAGATCCAATAGAACAATTTTACGTATTGGATCTTAATAAAGATGGCTATGAAGAGCTGTATATAGCAGAACGATCTGCAGGATCTGGTAGTTATGTAAACTTAATTGGAATAGCCTCTTTTACAGATGAAAGTTATGGTAAAATTTATATCCAATCTATTGCAGAAAATGATGATCTAGCACAAGGATATATGGGTCATGAAGAGGTTACTTTTTCAGATTCAGATATTGAATTAGTATTTCCAATTTACAAAGAAGAGGATTCTAATAGTAAACCAACAGGAGGTGAGAGAATAATAAATTATGAACTCATAACTGGTGAAGCAGGATATATTCTAAATCCGTATTTGCAGATGTAGCTTAATGTCTAAATAAAAGTCCTTTTAAAAAGTATTTAAATATTTTTTTAATTGAAGTAATGTTTATAGGTGCTCCTTTATAAAAAAAAGGGAGCATTTTATATTTCCTTAATTTTAAAGTAATAAGGATACCTAGTAAATAAGTATCTTCTAATTTCTTTTTGATAACCTTTAGAAGAAGAACATTTTCAGAAAAAAAGATTAAACATTTCTTTAAATGATCTATTTCACTTTGTACTTGATCAATTAGAGAATTGGAGCTCCAAAGAGTTGAATTATGCTTTCTATAATATGTCATTACTTTGGCATCAAAATAAACAGTGCCTTTCTTAAGAAGAATTAATAGTAAATCATCATCAACTTTATAGCTTTCTCTAAATAGAAACTCAAGATCTTGATAGTCCGCTTTCGAAAAAATATTTTTAAAAAGGAGAGCACTTGAACTTTGTAGTCTATTTTCATCTACAAGAAAAGTAGTCAAGTCGTATAACTTAGAACCTAATTGATGAGGAGATGTATTTACAGTTGAAGAAACATGATGAAAATAACCAACTAGATTTTTATCTGAATTTATAAAATTAATGGCTTTATTAATTTTGTTAGTATCAGTCCAATAATCGTCTCCATCACATAAAGCTATAAATTTTCCATTTGTATCTTTTAAACAACGTAATAAATTTCCTCCGGGTGTTCTTTTTGAATTTCTAAAAAACTCTTTGTCATTACCTTTAAAAAGTACTCTAATAGAATTTTCTTTTAAAGCATAGGTCTTTAATATTTCAATTGTTTTGTCTGAAGAGCCATCATCACCAATAATTATTTCTATTGTCAGACTGTGTTGCTGATTAAGAATAGAGGAAATACATTTTTCAATGTACTTCTCATGATTAAAAGTGAGGACAATTATGCTGATATCAATAGTAGCACTATTCATTTAAAAATTTAAAACCGAATAATTAATAACCCATTTTCTCTTAATTTTTTCCAAGTATCACTTTCTATTAATTCAGAAAACTCAAAACCTGTTTCCTCTTCGAATAAGAGTTTAATTTCTTCCACTATTGGATATTCATCTTCATAAATACTGAAATCAGAAATATGTTCTGCAATCCATTCTCCTAAAATTGGAGATGTCTCTATTTCTAAATCTTCTTTTTTATTAATAAAAATCAGTTTAGCCCAATCATCATCTTCATCAAGTTCTAGCATTGGAGTTTTTCCAAGCCATACTAATGAATGTTTTAAAAGGTCTTTATCTAGTTTTTTATTTTCAAGTAGACTATCTTCTATTAAAGTAGGTGGTAAACTAGCGGAAGATGTAGCAAAATCAAACCATTTTTGAACAGGTAAATCAAGCTCTAGTCCATGCATATAATTAAAGATTGATTTGCGTAACCCTTCACCAAAGCGTTCGTGTTTTGCTCCCGTAGGATCTTTGTGTGGTAAATCATTCCAAGCAAAACCTTCAAATTCAAAATTATCTTGTTCAACTTTATATTCTTCAGGGTTTAAACCTACGGGTGCATGTGCAGTCATTGAGAAACGATGCCAGAACCCAGAATGTATACAATGGGTTGCAAACATTTGTCTAACTACTTCTAAAGAATCTATTGTTTCTTGTGTAGTCTGAGTAGGAAAACCATACATTAAATAGGCATGTACCATTATACCAGCTTCACTAAATGCTCTAGTTACTTGAGCAGCTTGACTAACCGATACCCCTTTTTTCATTAATTTTAAAAGTCTATCAGAAGCAACCTCTATTCCGCCAGAAACAGCAACGCACCCAGAAACTTCTAAAAGTTTACATAAATCTGGTGTAAATGTTTTTTCAAATCTGATATTTCCCCACCACGTAATCTTTGTTCCTCTTTTTATTAATTCAACTGCAATATCTCTTAAAGCTAAAGGAGGAGCAGCCTCGTCTACAAAGTGGAATCCAGATTGTCCTGTTTCTTTTACAATTTGCTCAATCCGATCTACAATCATTTTTGCAGGAGCGGGATCGTATCTTCCTATATAATCAAGTGATATATCGCAGAAAGTACATTTTTTCCAATAACAGCCATGTGCAACGGTTAATTTATTCCATCGCCCATCATTCCATAATCTGTGCATTGGATTGGCAACATCAATTACAGATAAATATTGATCGAGTAATAAATCACTATAATCTGGCGTACCAACATCACTGTGTTTAATTACATCTTGTATTTTTTGATCTATATAATGTACTTCGCCACTATCTAATAAATAAGTTCTTTGAAGTCGGTTTGCTGGAATTTCACCTTCAAGGTGCTTCATTAGATTTAAAAGAGGACCTTCTCCATCATCTAAAGTAATAAAATCTAAATATTGAAATACCTTCGGATCTTGAAGTGATCTTAATTCTGTATTTGGGTAGCCACCACCCATAGCCACTGCTATATCTGGGTAATTTTCTTTAATGAATTTTCCACATTTTAGTGCACCGTATAAATTTCCAGGAAATGGAACAGTTAAGGCAATTAAATCTGGTGCTATATCTTCAATCTTTTGATTTAGTATATCAAGTAACCATTCATCTAAAATATGAGAGGGCTGTTGTAAGATATCGTCTATTGGAGCAAAATTGGTAGCAGACATAGCTATTTTTTCAGCATAACGGCTAAAACCAAAGTCTTCAGTAATTGCTTCAATAATAAAATCACCAATATCTTCTAGAAATAATGTGGCAAGGTATCGGGCTTTATCATTTAAACCCATAGTACCAAAGGTCCAATCTACATTTTGTACCTGGTTAAAACGGTTGGCTCTTGGCAAGAAGTTATCTTGGCAAATACTATGTGCAAGTGTATTGTCTTTATTTTGAAGAAATTGAATTACAGGATCAATAGTTTCTAAATAATCATCCTGAAGCATAAATATTCTTTGAACATTAGCAGAACAATCTTCAATAACCTCTTCTGCAGTATCAAAAAGAGCAGTTAATCCCTCTGTGCTAAATATTTTTAATACAAGTTCTAATCCTAAATCAACTTGATATGCCGGAATATTCTTTTCTCTTAGAAATCCTTTTAAATAGGCTGTAGCAGGATAAGGCGTATTTAATTGCGTAAGCGGAGGTGTAACTAATAATGTTTTGATGGAGCTCATGCGTAGAGGTCTATATTTTTTGATGCTAAACGAAGCAGAATTGTAAAAGAGGATATTTTACTAAAACTATCCAATTACTTATGGTTTACTACTTAAAACAAGAAAAGGCACCCAAAGGTGCCTCAATTATATCTTTCCGAAAAAGAAATTACTTTTTAATATTTGGAGCATTTCCATCAGCAGTTGTAAGCTCTTCTTTTTCTGCTTTCAATTTTTCAACAACTTCTTTTTGAATTGCCGCAGCCTCATCAACATTGTCTTTTAAATAAAATTCGTAGCTTTTATTAAAAGTTGTAGAGTCTGTAGAATTCTTAGTATAAATATCTTTCTCTAATTTAGTGTAAGCATTCATAGCTTCATCTTTAGGAAGATGCTGCGTTGAGATTGTTGCTTCTGCTTTATAAAGATCGATCAAGACATTCACCATGACATCTTTAGACAGTAAATTTGCTGGTGCTTGAGGTTTTTCAGGACCACAACTTACCAACAATAATCCTAATGCGAGTAGATTCAATATTCTTTTCATAGGGCAAAAATACCTAAAGAGTTTGTATGCATGAATCATAATATGTTATGAGTATTAAAAAATGTGGTTAAATAGTGTTAAATGAGCGTTCAATTTGCTCACAACAATATGGTTGAATTAAATTTGGTAACTCAGACAGGAGAAAAAGTGAAGTAGAAACAGACGAATTAAGATGAAAGAACTTCTTAAAAAGCTAAGACGCTACGAAATTCGTATCAGAAAGGCTATTAACTCGCACATGCAGGGAGATTACCATTCTGTGTTTAAAGGCTCTGGATTGGAATTTGACGATGTCCGCTTGTATCAGTACGGCGATGACATTAGGCATATAGATTGGAATGTAAGTGCCAAAGGACATGGTACTTTTATAAAGACATTTAAAGAAGAAAAAGAACAAAGTGTCTTTTTTGTAGTAGATGTAAGTGCTTCTCAAGAAATTGGGAAACAGGGTAGAAAGAAAATCGATATTTCTAAAGAGATATGTGGTGTGCTTGCTATGTCTGCTATTAAAGAAGCAAGTTCTGTAGGTCTTTTATGTTTTTCTGATGATAAAGAACGTTACATTAAACCAAATAAAGGAGTTAAGCATGCTTATCAGTTATTTGGTGAACTGTTTCGTTTAAAGCCAAAATCGCCTAAAACGAATATAAGTAGAGCTTTAGGTCAGACTTTGGCAATGGTAAAGCGTAAAAGTATCATTATTGTAATATCTGATTTTGTAGACGAAGAATACGAGCGTCACCTAAAAGCACTTTGTCGTAAGCACGATTTAATTGTAATTCATGTAGGAGATGATAGAGAAACATCTTTCCCAAGAATTGGAATTGCACCACTATTTGACAAAGAAGCAGGTAAAACAATTTGGGTAAATACATCTTCTAGAAAATTTAGAGACCGTTTAGATCAGTTCTATGCAAAAAATAGAGTAATTTTAAGCGATCTTGTGAGACGAAATGGTGGAAACTATCTTTTTGTAAATGCTGCAGAAGATTATGTACCTCAATTAGTAAAATTATTTAAGATCAGAAATTCAGCCCGTAAATAGATGAGCTCAATAGAACTGATGAACAATCGATATAGAAATTTATTTTTAGTCGCTTTTTTAATTTTTTCAAGTGCCACATTTGCACAAGAAGAAAAGCAGACGCCACCTTATGGAAGGTTTAATACGGATAGTATTATGCTAGGTCAGGAAATAAACTACACTTTGCGTTACGAACATGCTAACAATCAAGAAGTGTTATTTCCAGATTCTACGTATAATTTTACACCTTTTGAACTTTTAAGAAAAGAATACTTTCCAACAAGAACAGAAAGCAATGTAAGTGTAGATTGTGTAGTTTATACTTTATCTACGTACGAAATTGATTCTGTTTACGAACTAGGTTTACCAATTTGGGTAGAGAGTTTAGACGGAACAGATTCTATATTTGCTAACCTAGATGGGATTTTCTTTAAGGACATGATTCCTGTTCTACCAGATTCTGCACAGCTTTATGCTAATGTAGATTATCTAGATGTAGAGCAAGAATTTAATTATCCTTACTTATTAATCTTTTTAGGTATAGTAGTAGTAATCTTCTTGATTGTACTAATAGGCTTTGGCGGTAAAATCAGAGAGTATTTTAGAAGAAAATCTTTAGAGAAAAAATACATCTCGTTTGTCAAAAATTATTCGGATCATTTAAAGGAAGATATGACAGTTGTAAATGTAGAAGAATCAACAGTGATTTGGAAAGCATTTATAGCCTCTGTTACATCAATTCAAATTCAAGCCATGACTTCTAAAGAAGCAGGCAGGGCATTGAATTCAACAGAATTGGAAGCTCGTTTAAAAGTACTTGACAGAGTAATTTATGCTGGTCAGGGAATAGATGAAGCAAAACAAGTTTTAGAAGATTTAAAAGAATGGGCAAAACAAGGGCAAGATTTTGCACTGTCTAATTCTAAAGAATCGTTTGAGTTTAAGAGTAGTAAAGATTAGTACAAAGAACTATGTACGAAGATATATTATCAACACGATGGTTTACTCCAGCAGTTTTAAAAGGCTTTGATTGGGGAGAAGAAGTGTTTTTGTATTTAATTATAGGCATTCCAGTCTTATTTATTTTAAGATGGTTATTGCGTTATAGAGTACGCCAAAAATTAGATGTGGCTTTACCAGAAGGTAGACTAAAAGCCGATTGGAGTACATTTTTGAGGTTTATACCACCCTTTATATTGAGTATATCAATTACTTTAATGTTAATAGCGTTGGCAAGACCTCAGAAAACAAACGAACAAGTAGAGCAATGGACAGAAGGTATAGATATTATGCTTATTCTAGATATTTCTCATTCTATGAAAATAGAAGATTTTGTTCCCAATAGAATGGAAGCTGCTAAAAAGGTAGCTGCAAGATTTATTGATGGTCGTATTCAAGATAGAATTGGACTCGTAATTTTCTCTGGAGAGGCAATTTCTTATGCACCTCTAACAACAGATTACAGCCTATTAAAATCTTTAGTTAAAGATATTGATTTTAGTATGATCGAGAAGCCTGGTACCGCAATTGGTTCTGCGTTAGGTGTTGCAATTAATAGAATGACAGAATCTGATGCTAAATCTAAAGTAGCAATCTTACTTTCTGATGGAGAAAATACAGCAGGTAATTTAGCACCTAAAACTGCAGCAGAATTGGCTTACGGTTACGGTGTAAAAGTATATACAATTGGTGTTGGTAAAGAAGGTAGAGTACCATATGGTACAGATATGTTTGGACGACCAAAATATATGGAACAACATCTAGACGAGACAGCTTTAAGAGATATTGCTAGAATTGGTCAGGGTAAATATTTTAGAGCAACAAACAATAAGGCTTTAACAGCTATTTTTGATACAATTGATAAGTACGAAAAAGCTGAAATTAAAGAAACTAGATATAAGGATACAAAAGATTATTATCAGATATATCTTGTTTGGGGAATGTTTTTCCTACTTATTTGGATGTTACTGAAAAGTACATTCTTAACGAACGCTTTAGAAGACTAAGAAAAGAAGGAGAGAAAGAGCATGGAGGTTAGGCGCTGGCACATTATTATTGGATTTACAATTCTATTTGTAACATATGCTTTAGTCTTATTGAATATTCAGGTATTTAGTAAGAACTATAAAATGCGTGCAGAGGCAAATATTGTAGAACGTGTTGTAGAGTACCCTTTAAGAGGTATGATCTATGATCGAAATGGAAAATTATTGGCGTCGAATGCGGCTGTATTTGATGTAATGATTGTACCTAAGGTATTCAAGTTAGCACCTCAAGATTCTATAGAATTAGCGGGAATGCTTGATTATACAATGGAAGAACTCCGCTATAATATCAAAAAAGCAAAAGGTTATTCTTGGTATAAACCTTCGGTATTTAAAAAACAATTGATAGAATCTGAATACGCTAGAATTCAAGATAAAATTATTCGTTACAAAGGACTATCAATACAAGCAAGAACAATACGTTCTTATCCTCATAAAAGTTTAGCAAATGCCTTAGGGTATGTAAAAGAAGTTACTAGAGATTTTCTTAAAAAAGATACTGCCAATTATTATCAAAGTGGTGACCTTATTGGTAAAAGTGGAGTAGAGAAATTCTATGAAAAAGAATTGCGTGGACAACGTGGTGTTAGCTACATCATGAAAAACGTAAAGGGAGTAACGAAAGGGAAATTTGAAGATGGAAAATTAGATACAATTCCTCAAGTAGGAGCAACGTTAACATCATCTATAGATCTTGATCTCCAAGCATATGGAGAACTTTTAATGAAAGATAAAAAAGGAGCAATTGTAGCAATAGATCCAAGTACTGGAGAAATATTAGCAATGATTTCTGCTCCTTCTTATGATCCTAATGAATTAACAGGAGAGGGAAAAAGACTTTCTAAACGTTATGGAGATTTATCTAGAGATACAAATAAGCCACTTTTTAATAGAGCAATGCAGTCAAGGTATCCTCCGGGATCAACCTTTAAAACTGTAATGGCAATGATTGGCTTACAAACAGGAGCTATTGATACTTTAACAACCTACTTTAGTTGTAATAAACGTTTAGTTGGTTGTCATAATCATGATTCTCCATTAAATGTAAAAGGGTCTATAATTAACTCTTGTAATCCATGGTACTATCAAGAAATTCGTAGAATGCTAAATGATGAAGGAAAGAGGTATGAGACTTCAGATCTTCTAAGAAAAACATTAGATGAATGGAAAATTGATGTACAGGGATATGGTTTAGGACGAAAATTAGGGGTTGATATGCCTTATGAAAAAGGGGGGTTAGTACCTAGTTCAAAATTATATGATCGTATTTACAAAGGGGGTGGATGGAAAATTAGTACAATCCATTCTATCAGTATTGGGCAGGGTGAAGTATTAGCAATGCCTATTCAATTAGCTAATTTAGGAGCAATTATAGCCAATAGAGGATACTATTATTCACCTCATATTATAAAAAGTGTTGGAGGTCAAGGGCCTTTAAAGCAATATAAAGAGAAACATAAGGTAGATGTAAAACCAGAATATGTAGATCATATTGCTAGAGGAATGGCAGATGTACCAAGAATAGGTACGGCACGTAGAGCATATAGTCCGGATATTGTTATTTGTGGAAAAACAGGTACGGCTCAGAACCCACATGGAGAAGACCATTCTATTTTTATGGGTTTTGCTCCATTGTATAATCCTAAAATTGCTATTGCAGTTTATGTAGAGAATGCAGGATTTGGAGGTACTTGGGCAGCACCAATAGCAAGTTTAATGATGGAAAAATATGTAAATGGAGTAGTGAAACGTCCATATTTAGAAAAATATGTAAATAGCGTGAATCTAATTCAGAGAGAAAAGGAACGAAAAGAAAAAGAAAGAATATTAAAAGAGCGTAGAGAAAAAGCAAAGGAACGTCTAAAAGCACAGCAAAGGCTGAGGCAAAAAAGAGATTCAATTGCAGTAACAACCTCTTCAGAATCATAAAAAAAGGGAAATACATTTAACGTGTATTTCCCTTTTTATTTATTTAAAATTGCCTTAAGAATTAGGCATAATTCCTTTACTATATATAGTATCTTTTACTATTTGTTGATACAAACGTCCAATAGGAAGCATTTTGCCATTTTTAAGCTCTACCTGATTACCCTCAATTGCATTTACTTTCTTTAAAGAGATAGCATATGATCTATGAATTCTAATAAACTCATCTTCTGGGAGATTTTCAAGAATTTTGGTTAGTGTATAATGTACTACCATCTCTCCATTAGAAGTATAGACACGTAAGTAGTCTTTTAAACTCTCCATGTATATAATATCTTCTAAGGCAATCTTCACCATTTTCTTTTCTACTTTCAAGAAAATGTAAGGAGGTTCTTCAGAATTATTAGATGCACTACCTGTATTTATAACAGCTTGAGGGGCTTTATTTACAGTTTTATTATTAGCAGCTTCTTTTGTGTGAATTAGTTGAGAAGCTTTATTAGCAGCTTTTAAAAAGCGTTGAAATGAAATAGGCTTTAATAAATAATCTAAAGCAGAAATCTCAAATCCTTCTAAAGCATACTCACGATAAGCCGTTGTTAATATTACTTCAGGCTTCTTTTCTAAAGATTTAACAAAGTCGATACCTGTTAGCATAGGCATATTAATATCCAAGAACATCAAATCAACTTTCTCATTTTGTAGCACGTTGAAAGCGTCTATTGCACTTTCACATTTTGCCACAATTTCAAATTCACTAAGGCGCTGAAGATAATTTTCAATTACCTTAATTGCCAGTGGCTCATCATCAACTATTAGGCATTTTATTGTGCTCATTTCTTGGTATTTTTAATGTTACTCTAAATATTTCTTCACCATCATTAATATTCAATGTGTAATTGTCTCCATAAAGAAGTCTTAAACGTCTTCTTGCATTTGAGAGACCGAACCCACCTGTTTTAGTCTTCTGAGTAGACGTTTGAACAGGTAGAATAAATGGTAAAGGAGTTTGATCAATATTTGGATTTTCTACTTCAAAAGTGATAAAATCTTCAGATATCTTCAAATTTAAACTAATTTCGATAGAGTTCAATTTGTTTTTTACTCCATGTTTAAATGTATTCTCTATAAAAGGAAGAAATAAAAGTTGTGGAACTCTTACATCTTCCGCTTTGCCTTCTATATCAAAAGTTAGATCTAACCTATTACCAAACCTAAGTTTCTCTAAGTCTAAGTAGTTATTCATATAATAGAGTTCATCAGCAAGATTAACTCTAGATTCTTTTTGATAGAGCATATAACTCATTAATTCAGATAATTTCATAACAGCATCAGATGCTTGGTCACTTTTATCTAGTGTTAATGAATAAATATTATTAAGCGTATTAAACAAGAAATGAGGTTGAATTTGAGATTTTAATAAATTCAGCTCAGTCATCATGTTTTGTTTTTCTAGCTCTCTTGTTTTCTTTTGATTAAGAATCCAATTACGTGTTAAACTAATAGAAGTAGTTAAACCTAATACATATAATTCTCCTGTAATAATTGCTATTACATGGTTTGTACTAAAAATTTCTGCTTGTGTACCAGCTTCAGGCCAAACAGGCAATAGAAACTGTTGTGTTAGAAATACTTTTAAGTACATCATTACTACTAGCGATATTCCTAAGTTTAATAAGTAGAGAGAATATTTTTTAGAAGGAATATACTTTGGTAGTAAATAATAAGCATGATAATACGATAACGGTATATGTATCGAGAAACCAATCAAGTTAGATTGGAAGGAATATAAATAGTCGTCATAGTAGCTTCCCCAGCGCAATCCATTTAAAACAAAATAGATTACCCAAAAGATTACATGATATATTATCGGCTTGCTGAGTTTTAAACGCATCGATTTTGGAATATGATCAAAAATGTTCACAGGTTCATCGAATAGCTTATCTTTTGCTGTCGTAGTCATTTATTAACTTATTTTTATTAATAGATGCTAAATAACAGTTAAGCGTCGATAGAACAATTAAATTAGATTTAATGCAGTAAATATAGGATTTTATGACGTTTATCCATAGTTGAATGCAGTTTATCCTTTAAATAGTGTCGTCTAGCATAAGTTAATCACTGTTAATCTATTTTTTTAAAATTCCTTAAGTGTTCCTTATACATTTACGATATCAAGAATCCGCGGAGGAGTGTTTCCTTCGCCTTGCGAACAAACTTATTACTCTCTGTTCGCATCGTCTGTTCATCTAACCTTCAGTTCAATATGAAATTCAGACTACTAACTTTAGTCATTAGCTTATTACTAATGACAAACGTACTTCAAGCACAAGACCGTGTAGTGAAGGGTATAGTAAAAGAGTCAGGCTCAGAAGAGCCTTTACCAGGTGTTAACGTATTAATACAAGGTACATCTACTGGTTCAACAACCGATTTCAATGGAGAATTTTCTCTGTCAATTCCAGAAGGAAGTACATTAGTATTTTCTTATGTAGGATACATGGCACAAGATGTTGTTGTTGGTAACCAATCTGTAATCAACGTTTCTTTAGAAGTTGATGCAGAACAATTAGAAGAAGTTGTAGTAACAGCTTTAGGTATTGAAAGATCTGCTGAGAGTTTAACTTACTCTACGCAATCAGTATCATCTGAAGATCTAGTTACAGCAAAAGATCCTAACGTAATGAACTCATTATCTGGTCGTGTTGCAGGTTTGCAACTATCTAGAAGTGGTTCTGGTGCAGGTGGATCTGTAAAGATTAATCTAAGAGGTAACCGTTCAGCTAAAGGTGATAGTTCTCCTTTATATGTTATTGATGGTGTACCTATGGCAGGTCAAGGTTCTGGCCAACCTGGTGAAATTGAAAACCCTGGTCGTGATGGTGGTGATGGTATCTCGAACATCAACTCAGAAGACATTGAATCAATTAACATCTTAAAAGGTGCAGCAGCTTCAGTTCTTTATGGTTCTCAAGCGGCAAATGGTGTAATCATGATTACTACCAAAAAAGGACGTCCTGGTCATTCTAGTGTAAGTTTCTCATCAAACTTTACAGCAGAACAAGCTTATATGTACCCAGAAATGCAATCTAAATATGATGCAGAGGGTAACGGAATTAATCACAAAGCTCATACAGCAGAAGACTTTTATAAAACTGGTACTACTTGGGTAAATTCAATTTCTTATTCTCAAGGAAATGAAAACTCACAGTTTTATGTTTCATATGCAAACACAACTGCAAATGGTGTAATGCCATCAAACACTTTCAATAAAAATAACTTCTCTTTTAATACTACATCAAAAGCATTTGATGATAAATTAGAGTTAAGAGCTTCGGCAAACTACATCCAACAAGAAGGTATAAATAGACCATCAGCAGGTGCTTATATGAACCCTATTTATAGTTCATACTTATCATCTAGGTCAATTTCAAACGATGAGTTAACAAACAACTACCAATCTTGGAATGATAGCAGAAATATTTACGAGCAAAATTACCCTGCAAACGTAAAATCTGAAATTGGTAATGAAAACCCTTATTGGTTATTAAACCAAGCTCAAACAGAAGATACTCGTCACCGTTTTATGGTTTCAGGTTCTGCAAAGTATAAATTCAACGAGAACTTATCACTTCAAGGACGTGCAAACATTGATGCAACTCAAGATGTTTGGGAAAGAAAAGCACACGCTACTACTAACCCAATTAACATTGCAGCAGATCCTGTGACAGGATTGTCTAACGGTGGTTATTTCAGAGATGATTTCAATAATACTCAGATTTATGCAGATGCGATCTTAAACTTCAACAAGCAGTTTAACGATTTTAATGTAACAACATTATTAGGTACTGCAATTAGAGATGAGGCTGCTCATTTACAAAAAATTACTTCAGACAAACGTTCTATTAGATATACAAACATATTTACTCCAGCAGGTTTACCTGAAGGAATGGTACCAACGGAAACTTTAGATCGTCGTCAAGTTCAATCTGTATTTGCAAGTGCAACAGTAGGATACAAAGAAATGTTATACTTAGATGTTGCAGGTCGTAATGACTGGTCTTCAACTTTACCAGTAAACAATAACTCTTATTTCTATCCATCAGTTGGTTTAACAGCAGTATTAAACAAAATGGTTGAAATGCCAGATGTAATCTCTTTAGCAAAAATTAGAGGTAACTATACTGTATTAGGTAATGATGCTCAACCAGGTGTAACAACTTTACAACATGAAGTAGATTTTAATGGTAATTTAAAATTTGCTGATACTCAACCAGCTTCTGATTTAAAACCAGAATTATCTACATCAATTGAATTTGGTGCTGAATTAGAATTCTTCAATGGTTTACTTTATATGGATGCCAACTTCTACAAAACAAATACTGTAAACCAGTTATTTAGAGTGGAAAATCCAACAGGTAGCTCAGGGTTTAGATATAGCTATGTAAATGCAGGTGATGTTGAAAATAGAGGTTTTGAATTATCTATCTCAGCAATGCCAGTTTCTTCAGGTGATTTAACATGGAGTACTACTGTAAACCTTGCTAGAAACGTAAACGAAATCAAGGAACTTTATACTCGTGCAGACGGAACAGAAGCTGACTTTGATATTGTAACAAATGGTGGAAACATCAAGTATATGCAAGTATTAAGAAAAGGTGGTGCAATTGGAGAAATATGGACTGCTGATTTCTTAAGAGATGCAGATGGTAAAATTTCTACAGTAGATGCAGATGGTAAAACAGTTCCTGCTGGTTCTGCAAGCTTAGACCCAGAAACTGCGGTGAAAACTAACTCTAACCCTGACTTTCTTGCAGGTTGGACAAACACATTAAAATACAAAGGTTTTGTAATGAACATGGTGATTGATGGTAGATTTGGTGGTAAGACTTTATCATTAACTAACTCTTACATGGATTCTGAAGGAACATCGAAAGAATTTGCTGAAGCAATTGATAACAACGGTAATGTAACAGTAGAAGGTATTGCTTTCGATCCTGTTGGATATATGGCTGCAACTGCTGGTAGATCAAATGTTACTTCTCAATACTTATATGACCAAACAAACATTAGATTAAGAGAATTATCAATTGGATATACTTTTGATTCTATAGGTCCTTTAGAAAACGTAACATTATCAGCAATCGGAAGAAACTTATTCTTCTTCTATAATGCTGCTCCATTCGATCCAGACGTAGTAATGTCAACTGGTGCAGGTGTTCAAGGTCTTAACTTCTTCAGTTTACCAGCTACAAGAAGCGTAGGTTTAAACTTAAGAGTTAACTTCTAATTCTAAACATTGGAATAATATGAAATCAATAATAAAAAAATATATCTTACCAACTGTGCTTGCTGCAGGCATGTTCACAGCTTGTACAAGTAACTTCGAAGAAATTAATAATGATCCAAACCGTCCAACAAATGAAAATTTGTTGGCGGATGGTAACCTAGTTAATGGTTTCTTCCCTCAGTTATCACGTTCAATTTACTTTAACTTTGATAACTCTAACTGGAAATGGCAGGTACAACAAAACCTTAACGGAGATATCTTCTCTGGTTATATGGCTCCTCCAACTCCGTTTGCAGGTAACTCAAATGCATCTCATTATAACTTAATTTGGAACTACTGGCCTTGGTCTTTAGGATATGAGAATGTAATGTCTCCTGCTAATGCAATTGACTTAATCAGTGCAGATTTAACTCCTCGTTTGTATTCTCCAGCCTTAGTATTAAAAGTACTAGGAATGCATAGAATGACAGATATATATGGACCAATTCCATATGTAGATTATGGTACTACTGAAGTAACTTACGATAAGCAAGCTGCTATTTATGATAAGTTCTTTGCTGAGTTAGATTTAGCAATTTCAAACTTAGATCAAAGTACTGAAGTAATTCCTACATTCTCTGCGGTAGATGATTTATACCAAGGTGATTTAGGGATGTGGAAAAAATTAGCTGCCTCATTAAAATTGAGATTAGCAATGAGAATCTCAAATATAGACCCAGCAAATGCTAAAAAATATGCTGAAGAAGCAATTGCTTCTGGTGTATTTGAAGGTGCTGATATTGCTCAAGTAGGAGCAGGTGTATCTCCAATTGTTCATCCATTGGCAACAATTTCTGAAGGATGGGGTGATATTAAAATGGGTGCTGATATGGAATCTATCTTAACAGGTTTAAATGATCCTCGTCAAGCAGTTTATTTTACTGAAGCATCTGGTCCTGAAGATGGAAATGTTATTAAAACTGGTTTTGCTGGTGTTCGCGCAGGTATTGATTTACCAGAGGGTAGAGGTGATTACCAATATTACTCTAGAATTAATCCTTCTTTCATTAATCAAACAACTCCAATTGTTTTAATGACTTCTGCTGAGGTTTATTTCTTAAGAGCTGAAGCTGCTTTAAAAGGATGGAACGCAGGTGGATCTGCTCAAGCACTTTATGAAGAAGGTGTTAAGCAATCTTTTGCTCAGCATGGTTTAAAAGATGTTGATACATATTTAATGGATGCTACTAGTGTTCCTGCAGATTATGTTGATCCATCTGATGGAACTTATAATACAGATTATAGTACTGCAGCAGTAAGTGATGTAACGATTAAGTATGATGCTTCTAAAGCTATGGAACAAATCATTACTCAAAAGTGGATTGCAATGTTCCCAGAAGGAATGGAAGCTTGGTCTGAATTTAGAAGAACTGGTTATCCTCATATCTTCCCTGTAAAATTCAATAAGAGTAACGGTGGAGTTCCTGACGGAGAATATATCAAACGTTTAGGATACCCTGACGGTGAGGCAGTAAACAACGTGGAAGCATATAATGCTGGTGTTGCCAACCTTAAGTCTGAAAACTCAAGAGCTACAGGCGATAACGGTGGATCACCTTTATGGTGGGACGTTGACTAAATAGTAATTTAGGTGAATAATAATATAACGGACAATGAATTGATAACAAGCAGAGGATATCTTCCTCTGCCTGTTTTATTACTTCTTTAAAGTTGTATTTTTCTTGAAAATATAGTGAAAAGCTCCAGTTGTCTGGGGCTTTTCTGCGTTTATTTAAATCGTTAAAAAAGACTATAACCTCTTAATCTTTATTAATCAAATGATCTTTATAAAATAAAATCAGTTTATACTATCAACAATTGAAGAGTATTTGTAATCTTTACAGAAAGAATAAAGAACCTTTACATCTTTCGACTAAACATCAAATTATTATTCATATGAAAAATATAAAAAATATCTTCTTAACAATCAGTATGTTGATTGGCGTTGCATTTGTTGTAACATCTTGTTCTTCAACAAAAATTACAACTGATTACAATCCAGGTACAAATTTCAGTCAATATACATCTTTCAGTATTTTACCTTGGCAAGCTCAAAATGCTAAAATCAATGAATTTGATAGAGCTAGAGTAAAAAATGCTGTAATTGAAAACATGCAAGGTCTTGGTTATACGTATTCTGAAAATGATACAACTGCTGATTTGCAAGTAGGGATGGTATTCACTACAAAAGAAAAGAAAAGTGTAACATCTTATAACGCTGGTTATGGCGGATGGTACGGCCCTTATGGTATGGGTGCTACTCATTATTCTGAGTACGAATATACTGAGGGAACTTTTGTTGTAGATATTTTCGATACGCAAGCAAAGAAACTTCTTTGGGAAGCAGCAGCAGTAAGTACACTTTCTGAAAAACAAGAAAGCCCTGTTGTGAGAGAAAGAAATATCAATAGATTTGTGAAGAGTATTTTTAATAAATACCCTACTAAGTAATCTGTAAAAGTATTAAAGCAAAAAGAGATCATGGATTTTAAATGTCCATGATCTCTTTTTTATTTTGATTTTTTTTATCCTTAATCCGTTTTTCCTTTTATATGGTAATCGTTTCTATTGGATTGATTAAGTGATACCATTTCTGCAATAAAGCCGGTCATGAACATCTGTGAACCAATAATTACAGCTGTTAAAGATAAATAGAATAATGGTTGGTCTGTAACTTCTCTTTGAATATGTAAATGATTCATAGATAAGTAGACCTTTTCAATTAATAACCAAAATGCACCTGCAGAACCAAGTAAAAAAGAGATTGACCCAAGCAAACCAAAGAAATGCATTGGAGCTTTTTTAAACTTAGAAACAAATGTGATAGACATTAGATCTAAAAAGCCGTTTACAAATCGTTCTAAACCAAACTTAGTTGTTCCATATTTTCTAGCTCTATGCTGAACGGGTTTCTCACCAATTTTAGCAAAACCATTCCATTTAGCTATTACAGGAATGTAACGATGCATTTCGCCATAGACCTCAATAATTTTAACAACATCCTTTTTATAGGCTTTTAATCCGCAATTAAAATCATTTAAATGTATACCAGATACAGCTCTTGTTGCTGCATTAAATAATTTTGTTGGGATAGTTTTTGTAATCGGGTCGTAACGTTTTTCTTTCCAACCAGAAACTAAATCATAACCATCCTCAATAATCATTTTCCTTAAACCAGGAATTTCATCTGGGCTATCTTGAAGGTCAGCATCCATGGTAATGATAACATCACCTTTAACCTCCTGAAAACCTACTTGCAATGCAGCAGACTTACCATAGTTTCTTAGGAATTGAATACCATGTACCCAATCAAATTTTTTCTTTAAATCTAAGATTACATCCCAAGATTCATCAGTACTACCATCATCAATAAGGTAAACTTCTCCGTTTATTTTTTCTTCAGTAAAAACTTTTGCAATCCAATTTACCAATTCAGGAAGCGATTCTGCCTCGTTGAGTAAAGGGATTACAACAGATACATCTATATTTTTAGCTTCCATATTCACTTAAGGATACTCTTGTAATTATCGTTAAAAATTATAGCCGTCTTTAGTTGGTTCATTTTTCATAAAATGTGAAATAACCAAAGCCAATAAAAAGCCAAAAAATGTCATAAATAAGATATTAATAAGCTGTGGAATTGGTGTTCCTGCTACCCATCTTACTATTTCGATAGATTGTTCATACTGTTCGTCTGTAATCTGAGGGTTTCCTTCAATAGCTTTACTTGCTACTTCTACAGCCTGATCTATAATACTATCATCAATAAATTGAATATATAAGTAATTAAAAAATGCTGAGATAGTTGCAGAGATAAAACCAAGCAAAGTACCAAGTTTTACACCTGTACGGTATTTAAGAAAGCCTTCGTTATACTCTTTAAACTCTCTGTAGGCAAAAATTGTAGCAGTTAATACTACAAGTACACTTAGATATTGAAAAAAAGTATCTTGAGATTTACCTAAAGAGGTAAGTAGAACACTATAACCAAATGCAAACACACCTGTAATAGCTCCATATTTAAAGGCGTATGGTTTTATCGAAGTTTCTTTATCCATTATTCAAATTTTATCTAAAGTTAATCAAAAACTCTATTTACGAGAGTAGTTTTTTTAACTCATTTAGTTTTAACATTGCATCTAAAGGTGTCATAGTATTTACATCAAGCTGTTCTAATTGCTCTTTCAATTCTTTAGCGATAGGATCTACAGAATCAAAAATAGAAAGTTGGTAATTGTCTTTAGGCATCTCTTTAATGCGTTCAGTATTTTTTTCTTTTCGTTTATCTTGCTCTAAATGTTCTAAGATATCTTCAGATCTGCGCACTACTGATCCAGGCATCCCAGCAAGTTGAGCTACATGAATACCAAAACTATGTTCACTACCACCCTCTTTTAATTTTCTTAAGAAGATGATTTTTTTCTGATGTTCCTTTACAGATACACTAAAGTTTTTAATTCTAGGGAAATCTTCAGCTAATTCATTTAATTCGTGATAGTGCGTTGCGAATAATGTTTTTGCTCTAGATTTTTTATGATTGTGAAGATACTCTACAATAGCCCAAGCAATTGATACACCATCGTATGTACTTGTACCACGACCAATCTCATCCATCAATACCAAACTTCTATCTGATATATTATTTAAGATACTCGCAGTTTCCGTCATTTCTACCATAAAAGTAGATTCACCTTTAGACAAGTTATCAGAAGCACCTACTCTTGTAAATACTTTATCAACTAGCCCAATATGTGCTGCTGCTGCAGGAACAAAAGAACCCATTTGAGCCATCAATACAATTAAAGCAGTTTGGCGTAATAAGGCAGATTTACCAGACATGTTCGGTCCAGTAATCACCATAATTTGTTGTTCCTCGTTGTCTAAATAAACATCGTTAGGAATATAAGGATCGTCCACAGAAAGTTGGCGTTCAATTACAGGATGTCTACCTTCTTTTATATCCAATGCTTTATCATCAGAAATAATAGGTTTAACATAATTGTAATCAATTGCATTTGTAGAAAACGAAACCAAACAATCTAGCTTAGCTAATGTTGCCGCTGTTTGCTGAATTGGAGTAATATATTCTGTTGCCATCTGAATCAAATCCATAAACAACTTATTTTCTATTATACCAATCTGAGATTCTGCGGTAAGAATTTTTTCTTCGTACTGCTTTAACTCCTCAGTAATATATCTTTCTGCATTTACTAAAGTAGATTTTCTAATCCACTCTGCAGGTACTTTATCTTTGTGTGTATTTCTTACCTCTAGGTAATAGCCGAATACTTTGTTGTAACCAATTTTTAAAGAAGGAATTCCCGTTCTGTCGCTTTCTCTTTCTTGAATTTGACGTAAAAAGTCTTTTCCTGAATGAGAAATCGCTCTTAATTCATCTAATTCTGCATTTACACCTTCTTTAATTATATTTCCTTGGGCAGGGTTGATAGGTGGCATTTCTTGCATTTCCTTCTCAATACGTTCCACAAGGATATCACAAGTGTTTATATGATCAGCGATCACTTTAACCTCTTTATCATTTGCTTTACTTAAAAGTACCTTGATTGGAGCAGCGTGTTGAAGTGCTTTTTTGATATAAACTATTTCCCTTGGGTTTACTCTCCCAACAGCTACCTTAGAAATAAGGCGTTCAATATCGTTGATCTGGCGGAGGTGTGCTAATACATCATCCGCAATATCTTCATCTTTAGTAAAGAAATCGACAATATTAAGTCGAGTATTAATACTTGCTAAATCTTTTAAAGGAAGAACGGTCCACTTTTTTAATAGACGTGCTCCCATTGGAGTAACACATTTATCAAGAATATCTATTAAAGGAACTCCACCATCGTTCTGAGGAAAGATAAGTTCAAGACTTCTAGCCGTAAATTTATCTAGCCAAACATATTTATCTTCTTGTATTCTACTAATATGATGAATATGGTCGATATGATGGTGCTCTGTTAACTCCAAATAATTCAGTACAGCACCAGCCGCAATAATTGCTGAAGGCATATTTTCTATACCAAAACCTTTTAAGTTTTTAGTACCAAAATGCGTAGTTAATTTTTCATACCCATATTCTGATGTATATACCCAATCATCTTGTCTAAATGTAGGGTAAGTATCACCAAATAACTCTTTATAATGTTCCTGATCATTTCTACAATACAATACTTCAGAAGGGGCAAAACCTTGAAGTAGTTTATCTATATAATTCTGATTTCCTTGCGCAACAAAAAATTCTCCAGTAGAAATATCAAGAAAAGAAATACCTAATTCTTTTTTAGAAATATGAATTGCTGCTAAATAGTTGTTCTGTTTAACACTCAAAACATTGTCGTTCATAGAAACACCAGGAGTCACTAACTCCGTGATACCTCTTTTAACAACACCTTTTGCAGTTTTAGGATCTTCTAATTGATCGACAATAGCAACTCTCTGACCCGCCTTAACCAATTTAGGTAAGTAAGTATCTAAAGAATGATGTGGAAAACCTGCCAATTGAGTTTCAGATGCAGAACCATTAGATCTTTTCGTTAAAACGATGTCTAAGATTTTACTTGCTGTAACGGCATCGTCACCAAACGTCTCATAAAAATCACCTACTCTAAAAAGAAGCATTGCTGTAGGATGTTTCGCCTTTATAGCATTAAACTGCTTCATCATAGGAGTTTCTTTCTTCGCTTTTGTTGTTGCTTTTGCCAAAGTATTAATAGAATTAAAAATGATATCCTTCTTAAAGCAACAAATTTAAATAATTAGTGGAATGTATAAAGCAATAAGAATTAATAATTCAGCTTATTACTGTTCTTTATACTTATATATTACAAACAATAACAAAAAAAGGGACTTCTAAACTAGAAATCCCTTTTCCATTAACGCACGATCTTAACTAATCTACTACCTAATCAATTTTTATCATTATCTTATTTAGTCGAACGATTGACTAAATAAAAGGTTTAGTAATTTTATTTATTTAACATTTTAAGTATTGTGACCGAAGTCATAATTTTACGTAAAAACTGTACTTTTTTAAGATTAACAGTAAAAAGAAAGTTATTTTAACGTATTGAAATCTTATAAAATAAAAAGTTAATTACCTGATAATCAATATATAATATACTTACTGGTGTTGAGGGGAGTATTTATAGGTTTAGATAATTGAGAATAAATTGATTAAGACTACATTTTTTAAGACTTTTGTGCATTCGTTTTGTCGATGACAACGATAAAAACAGTTGAGAGATTGATCTGAAAGTTTTTTGAAAATCATTCTCAATAGCAAAAAAATGATATGCACAACTTTAATACGTTAAAAGAATTTTTAGAAGAGCCTCGTAAAGTGGTAATAATACCACATACAAAGCCAGATGCAGATGCACTAGGATCAGCATTGGGTTTATCTTGGTATCTAAGAAAATTTGAACATACAACAACAGTGCTTTCTCCGAATGATTATCCATCTTTTTTACATTGGATGCCCGGTCATGAAGAAGTAGTTGTTTACGATAAAAAAAATCCATCTCCTTCAGAAAAAATTATTGAAGAAGCAGATGTTATCTTCTGTGTAGATTTTTCTTCTTTAAATAGGATTGAAGAACTAGGACCTCTAGTTCGTCAGAATATGAGTAAGAAGATGATTGTAATGATTGATCATCACAGAGGAAAAGAAGATTTTGCAGATTACGAATTATGGGATATTGATGCAGCAGCAGCAGCTCAATTAATTTATGAGTTTATCGCTTTAGATAAAGGAACTCATAGAATTGATCAGAGAATTGCCGCTTGTTTATATGCAGGTATTGTAACAGATACTGGTTCGTTTAAATACCCAAGTGTTTCTAGTAGAACATTAAGAATAGCTGCGGAACTAAAAGATACTGGTTTAGATACATCAAGATTATATAATTTAATCTATGATAATAATACGGAAAAAAGACTACGCTTCTTAGGTCATGCCTTAGGAGAGAATCTTACTTTTTGGCCAGAACTAAATACAGGTTTCTTTACTGTTACACAAGATGACCGTGAGAGATTTAATTTACAATCTGGAGATACTGAAGGGTTAGTAAATTATGCTTTATCTGTAAATGGTATTAAAATCGCTGCTTTATTTAAAGAAAAAGACGAACGAGACGGAATTAAAGTATCGTTTAGATCTATAGGAGACTTTTCTGTAGCTGACCTTTCTTCTGAACACTTTGGTGGTGGAGGACATAAAAATGCTGCAGGAGGTAGAGTGGATGGAATTACAGTAGATGAAGCTGTAGCTCGATTTAAAAAAGTATTAGAAGAAAAATTGAAATAAAATAGAATTATTTATTTATAAACTGAATATGCAAATCACAAAAAAATTAGCAATCGGAGCCTTAATGTTAGGTGCTGTTGCTTGTGGAAAAACTGAAAAAGAAACTCCATCAGGAAAGAAATTCACTATTGTTGAAAGTAATGGTGGTGCTGATATTAACGATAACAATATTGTTGAATTTACTTTAAGTATCTCAACTGAATCAGACTCTACATTGTTCAATATTACTGAAACAGGAAGAGAGTTTGCAGCAACTAAAGTATTCCCAGATTCTGTAAATAAACAAGCACAAGAAAAAGGTCAGCAAGTTGATCCTTTATCTGAAATGTTTGGTTTAATGAGTGAAGGTGATAGTGCTCAAATGACTATCATAGCATCAGATTTCTTCGGAAAAATGGCTCCTCCTTTCATCAAAGATCCTACTCAAAAAGTAGTTATTGGTGTTTGTGCAAAAAATGTTTTTGCTGACGAAGAAGCATACCGTGCTGCAATGGAAGAAAAACAAAAAGAAGCAATGGCTGCAATGGAAGCTGATGCTGAAAAATTTGTTACTATTGATGATGATTTAATCAAAGAATTCTTAAAAGAGAATAACATTACTAATGCAGAAAGAACTGAATCTGGATTATACTATGTAGTTACTCAAAAAGGTTCTGGAGCCAACCCAGCAGTAGGATCAAGTGTAAAAGTTCATTATACAGGTACTCTATTGGATGGTAAAAAATTCGATAGTTCTGTAGATAGAGGACAACCATTTGAGTTCCCATTGGGTCAACAAAGAGTAATCGCAGGTTGGGACGAAGGTATTGCTTTGTTAAATAAAGGAGCAAAAGCTACTTTATATATCCCTTCTAAATTAGGTTATGGTCCAAGAGGTGCAGGTGGAGACATTCCAGCTAACGCAGTATTGAAATTTGATGTTGAGTTGATTGATTTTGTAAATCCTTCAAAATAATATAATATATTCTAATACAGTGAGTTTACCTTATTTTTTAGGTGTAAATTTACTGTATTAGATATGCTTTTTTTTATGCTTATCTTTCTCCTTGTGAATTAAAAATCTAATAAATAAACCTACTTATCATATGAACAATACTTACAAATTTTTAAATCTTGCAGTCATATTATCAATGCTAATTGGCTTATCTGGTTGTATGCACGACGAGATTGTTGATTATGCATCAAAGGATAATCAGACACTAGAAGATTATTTTGCAGCAAACGATATCGATTATTGGAAAACTAAAACTTTACCATCTGGAGGAGTTTATATCACTCCAGAAATCATAGGTTACCCAGGTCAATACACTCCTAGTGAAAATGAATCTAGAATTGTAGAGGTAAACCTAGATATGAGAAGATTTGCTCAAGAATTAATGAGCGATGAAAGATTTGATGATCCTGATGATTTAGTTACAACTGTATTCCTTAAGGATCCAAACTATGCATACTCTATGAATAGAGGTGCAATTTGTATTGGTTTTTACGATGAAGTATTAAACATGATGCTTCAAAACCTACAAACAAAAGTAGACACATTCCCTAGAACTTATATTCCATCTTATCTTGCATTTGGTGGTACAGCATCTTCAGGAATTGGTCTAGAATTTAATGATATTGTAACTGCAGAAAATATGTTTATTACACATGTTAGTTACGATTCAACTCAACGTGTTAGATACGAAAAAGATTCTTTAGTATTAAAATATGCAAAAGATACTTTAGGTACTACAGATCCAGACGACGAAGATTTATTTACTAAATCATTAGAAGACGGTAAAGGTCCTGATTATATTTTTAAAGACCTTATCACAGCAGGTGATGGCGCTGGAAAGATTCAAGCAGGAGATACAGTTAAAGTTCGCTACGAGGGTAAATTCCTAATACAAGAATGGACTTTAAGAAATTCAGCAACAGGGCCAGTATTATTTGATTCAAATACAGCAAAAGATAATAAAGGAGAGTATATTGCAACACCATTCCAAGTGATTATGTACAAATCTTTAGCTGATGCTCAAGAAAATAACGCTTTTGAAACTGTTATAGATGGTTGGTATAAATCAATCTTAACAATGGAAGAAGGAGAAAAAGCAACATTTGTAATGCCTTCTCAAGTATGTTATTGGGAAATCGGAGATAATGCTCAGGTTTCTGATATGTTTAAAACAATCCGTCCTTTCAAACCTTTAGCTTTCGAAATTGAAGTTGTTGAAGTGAAAAGGTCGAATAAATAATTTTTTAAAATAGAATATGCAATATCGCATTAAACACTTTTTACTGTTTATTTTTACAGTTTTTTCAACTTTTGCTTGTACACAATCAAGCGAAGTACTTAAAGAAGTAGATCCAGACGCAGCAGAGGATTACCTTATCAGACAGTTTATAATGGCTGATACAACATTCGAAGCAAATACGGAACAAGAAGTAGTAGACAAGTATTATAAATACGGAGTTTACATGACTACAATTGGTACTACTAATGGTAAGCCTGTAGAAACAGACAGAAATATATCTTATGGTGACTCAATGCATGTAACATATACAGGTTGGGTGATGTATGGAAATATTTTTGACAGTAACGTATTAACTGATCAACCTTTCCCGGTTGTTTTAGGTAAAACAAGTGTAATAGAAGGATGGAATATTGCATTATTTGAAATGCATGAACACGAAATTGCTCGTGTAGTAATTCCTTCAAAATATGGATATGGTACATCTGGTAATGGAACTAGTATCCCTCCAAATGCATCATTGATATTTGATATTCAGATAGATAGTTTATGGACTACTGATGAACAGTAGATTATTGAAATAAACTTTTTATTAAAAAAGCCAAGGATTATTTAAGTATGATCCTTGGCTTTTTTTGTACAATTAAAAAAAATGTGAACAATGCCGTATAACTTCTATCAACTGACTATATAAAGTCGTTTAATTACATTAAATTTGTACGTATTGCACTAGATGAACTCCATTGGTAGTGTAACTGATTGTATTTCAGCAAAAAAACAAAATAATATATATGTTAGGTTCAATAACCAAGGCATTCTCTAAGATTTTCGGAACGAAATCGGATAGAGATTTAAAAGAAATTAGACCATATTTAGCTAAAATTGATGCAGAGTACAAAAAACTTTCATCAATTTCAGACAACGACCTGAGAGCAAAAACAGCGTACTTTATCGATTATATCGAAAAAGGACTTGCTAGCATAGACGAAGAAATTACGTCTTTACAAGAGTCAGTTGATAACGATCCAAAATTAGATCTTGCATTTAAAGATAAAGCTTTCAAAGATATTGATAAGCTTAAAAATGATCGTAACGATAAACTAGAAGAAATCTTAATGGATCTTCTGCCTCAAGCTTTTGCTGTGGTAAAAGAAACAGGTAGAAGATTTACTGAAAATAAAGAATTAAGTGTAACTGCTTCTGATCTCGATCGTGAGATGGCCGTGAAATATGGCAATATCACTATCGAAGGAGATACAGCAACTTGGGCAAACGTTTGGCTTGCTGCAGGAGTTGAAGTAGAGTGGAACATGATCCATTACGATGTTCAGTTACTTGGTGGTATTTTCTTACATCAAGGTAAAGTAGGTGAAATGATGACAGGTGAAGGTAAAACTTTAGTTGGTACATTACCTGCATACCTTAATGCTTTAGCAAAAAGAGGCGTACACGTTGTAACAGTAAACGACTACTTAGCTAAGCGTGATTCAGAATGGAATGCTCCGTTATTCCAGTTCCATGGTCTTTCTGTAGATTGTATTGATAAACATCAACCAAACTCAGAAGAACGTAGATTAGCATACAGAGCTGATATTACTTATGGTACAAATAACGAATTCGGTTTTGACTACCTACGTGATAACATGGCTCGTGATAAAGATGATTTAGTTCAAAGGGAACATCACTTTGCCATGATTGATGAGGTCGATTCTGTATTAATTGATGATGCAAGAACACCATTAATTATCTCCGGACCTGTACCTAAAGGTGATCAACAAGAAGAATTTGGAGAATTAAGACCAAAGGTTCAGCATTTAGTAGATGAGCAGCGCAAGCAAACTCAGAAAATGTTGAATGAAGCGAAGAGGTTAGTCAAAGAAGGAAGTAAGGCTGAAGGTGGTCTTCAACTTCTTAGAGCACATAGATCTCTTCCTAAATATAAACCTTTGATTAAATTCTTGGGTGAAGAGGGAATGAAGCAATTACTTCAAAAAGTTGAAGGGGAATACATGGCGGACAACAACCGTAGAATGCCAGAAGCAGACGAACCTTTATTGTTTGTAATTGAAGAAAAGAATAATAGTGTAGAATTAACAGAAAAAGGTATTGCATCTGTAACAGGAGCAAATACACCAGATTTCTTTATTCTTCCTGACTTAGCTACAGGTATTGGCAAAATTGAGCAAGACCCTCAAAAGTCTGACGATGAGAAAGTAGAAGAAAAAGATGCTCTTATAGCAGATTTTGATACTAAATCTCAGCGTATTCACTTAATGAAGCAATTATTAAAAGCCTATACGTTATTCGAAAAAGATGTAGACTACATCTTAGTAGATAACAAGGTTAAAATTGTAGATGAGCAAACTGGTCGTGTAATGGAAGGTCGTCGTTATTCAGACGGTTTACACCAAGCACTAGAAGCAAAAGAGAATGTGAAGATCGAAGATGCTACACAGACTTATGCTACAGTTACATTGCAAAACTACTTCCGTATGTACCACAAACTAACAGGTATGACAGGTACAGCCGAAACGGAAGCAGGTGAATTCTGGGAAATCTATGAATTAGATGTAGTAACAGTACCTACTCATCGTCCGATTGTTCGTGATGATAGAGAAGATTACGTATATAAAACAGTAAGAGAGAAATTTAATGCTGTTGCAGAGGAAGTACAAAAACTAGTGGAATTAAAACGCCCAGTACTTGTAGGTACAACTTCTGTAGAAAACTCTGAAATCATGTCTCGTATGTTAAAAATGAGAGGCATTGAACATCAAGTTTTAAATGCAAAACAACACGGTCGTGAAGCAGATGTTGTTGCTACAGCAGGTCAGCCTGGTACAGTAACAATTGCAACAAACATGGCCGGTCGTGGTACAGATATTAAATTACCCGTAGAAGTAAAAGATGCAGGTGGTTTAGCAATTATCGGTACAGCACGTCACGAATCTCGTCGTGTAGACCGTCAGTTAAGAGGTCGTTCTGGTCGTCAAGGTGATCCAGGATCTACTCAATTCTTCGTTTCATTAGAAGATAACTTGATGCGTTTGTTCGGTTCAGAACGTATTGCAGGTATCATGGATAGATTAGGTTTACAAGAGGGCGAAGTAATTCAGCACTCTATGATTACAAAATCTATCGAAAGAGCACAACGAAAAGTAGAGGAAAATAACTTTGCTATTCGTAAACGTCTATTAGAATATGATGATGTTATGAATTACCAAAGAGAGGTAATTTACCGTCGTCGTAGAAATGCACTTTTCGGAGAGCGTTTACAAGTAGATGTAATGAACTCTTTCTATGATGTTGCTACAGTAATTTCAGAAACTCACGTAGGTAATTACGAAGGGTTTAAATTAGATGCTTTAAAAGTACTTGGAATCTCAACTTCGATTGCAGAAGATGGTTTCCACCAATTAAATGAAGAGCATTTAACACAAGAATTATACAAAGAGGCATTAACGCATTATAAAGAAAAGAATGCATTACTTTGGGAGAAAGCAAAACCTGTTTTCGAAAAAGTAAAAGCAGAGAGAGGTGGTGTGGTTGAGAATATTGTGATTCCATTTACAGATGGTCATAAAATGTTCCAAGTACATGTAAATCTTGAAAAAGCTTTAGAAACTAATGGAGAAACAGTAGTATCTGCATTAGAGCAAAGTGTAACTTTAGCAGTGATTGACCATTTATGGAAAGATCATTTGCGTGAAATGGACGAGTTGAAACAACAAGTTCAAAATGCTGTTCACGAACAAAAAGATCCTTTATTGATCTATAAGTTCGAATCTTTTGAGTTGTTTAAGTCATTCTTAGCAGAGGTAAACGATGAGATTATTACTTTCTTGTCAAAAGGACGTATTCCTGTTCAGGAGCAACCTCCTATGCCAGCACCTCCTACAATGCCTAAACGCCCAGAACCAAAAGTAACGGCAAACAAAGCAGAAGCAGGTTCTTCACTAGGTCAAGCAGCTTCACCTCAAGGTGGAGATATTCCTGAAGCTCCAAAAGCTCCTGTAGAAGTAGTAAAACCTCGTCATAGCGATAAAAGTTATCAGCGTAATGATAGAGTTACTGCTAAATATAAAGACGGTACAGTTAAAAAAGACGTAAAATTCAAATCTGTTGAAAACGACGTTTTAAATGGAGCTTGCGTGATTATCGAAGGTTAATCGAAAGTAAGTTTTGAAAATAATTAAGGAGGGTATCTTAAAATCATTTAAGGTATCCTCTTTTCATTATTTTACTTTTTAATAAAATGCTTAACTTTGGGGTTCATAACATTTAAATAAAAATGAAACTATTAATAAAGTACGCTCTTCTAGTTGTTTTGATGAGTACATTTGCTTGTAAGCCTTCGCAAACAGCAAGTACAAAAACATCTGTAGAGTTAATTGATTCAGATTTGTCTGCGTATATGCCAAAGGCAGATAATAAAGAAGATACTACATCAACTCCCCAAGACGTTGTAATATCTGATGATAATGATTTACCTGATGGTTATGTAAACTCTGAAGTTGATTCAGTATTAGCACATCTATCTGCAAGAGATTTAGGAGGTATTCCAGTCTATAGAATTTTAGTTTACTCTGGAAGAGATAGAAGCAGAGCAGAAGATATAGTGTATAATCTTAGACATCAATTTGGTAACTACGAAGTTGAATTAACTTTTGAACAACCAAATTATAAAGTAAGAGCAGGATACTATTTTGATAGATTAACTGCACATGGTGTACATACATCTATTAAAAAGAAATATAAATCGGCATTCTTAATTCAAGAAAAAATGAATGTTGATGAAATCTCTAGAAGAATAAAAAGAGCTAATGATGCAAAAGAAGCAGCTTTAGGGTCTCTTGATGAAGATAACAAATAGTAATTATTTTACTGTAAAAGAAGAGCGATAAGGTTTACCACTTTATCGCTCTTTTTTATTTTATTTTTTCTTTGTGTTACTTTTTATTGTAGCAGCAATATCATCCCAAACAGGGCTCGGTATTGTATCTAAATGATTAAATTCTCCAGCGCCTTTAAGCCATTCTCCACCATCAATAGTAACCACTTCACCATTTACATAAGCAGAAAAATCTGACATTAAATAAGCAGCTAGATTAGCAAGTTCTTGATGTTCGCCAACTCTACCAATCGGTACTTTACCAGCTTCGTCAAATTGTTTTCTAAGATTTTCTGGAAATAAACGGTCCCATGCACCTTTAGTAGGAAAAGGTCCTGGAGCAATTGCATTGGAACGAATACCATACTTGGCCCATTCTACCGCTAAAGATCTAGTGAGTGCTAAAACTCCAGCTTTAGACACAGCAGAAGGCACAACATATCCTGATCCAGTAGAAGCATAGGTAGTTACAATGTTTAGCATTACGCCATTATCGCCATTAGCAATCCAATGTTTACCAATTGCTAAAGTAAAATAGTAAGTTCCTTGTAAAACTATATCCACTATTGTATCAAAAGCTTTATGACTCAAACGTTCTGTAGGACTAATAAAATTACCTGCAGCATTATTTAGTAGACCATCAATTTTACCAAACTTTTTAGCAGTTTCTGCAATTACGTTTTCAATCTGATCATACTTTCTTACATCGCAAACAACATAAAAAGGTCTTTTACCAGTTACTTCCTCTAGCTCATTGGCTGTAGCCTCAAGGTTTTCTTCTTTTCTAGAACAAATTGTAACATTTGCTCCAAGTTCTAGGAAATATTTTGTCATAGACTTTCCTAGGCCTGTAGCTCCTCCAGTAACAATATATGTTTTACCAGAAAGAGCATCGTCTCTAAGCATTGGTTTATTGTACATGCTTTATTGGTTTGTGTGTTATAAATTGGTAGAACTAATATAGTAATGAGTTTTGATATAATGAATACTAAATCACTTATTTAAATTATAATAAAGAGTTATCTCTATAAAAGATTATGCTTACATTTATCATGTTTCCTTTATCAGATCAATAAGTAATGAGATTATTCTTTATAAATAAAAAAGACTTTGATATAGATAAGCTGAATACCAAGGAAGAAAGAATGCGTTTAGTTCGAGATATTGTCGTACTAAACATTATTTTATTTCAGATGCTTTGGTTAGCATTTAATTCTCTCTATTCAACACAAATATTCAAAGAATTTCTAGATTTAATATCCGTAGATTTTACCAGATTATATGGGAAATACATCTACGATAACTTCGAAATTGTAGAATTAGTTTTTACTACTTTTTACCTTTTGGAGTTCTTTCAATCTTGGTATGAATCCTACAAAGACAAGCAATTTGCAAAGTGGTATTTCTATCCCTTTGTTTATTTTTATGATTTTATTGGTAGTTTTCCAGGTATGCATGTTTTCCGTTTATTTAGGGTTTTTGCCCTATTAGCAAGATGGCATAAACTAGAGGTTATTAACCTAGAAAATTTAGGGCTAGTAAGAACAGCTTTGCATGTTAAAGAAGTTGTAGTAGAAGAGATTTCTGATGCAGTTGTTATTAATGTTCTAGAAAGTGCAAAAGATGAATTGAGTTCTGGAGGGTATGCAAATCAGAAATTTATGTCTGATGTTGTAAAGCCTTATCAAGAAAATCTATCTATATGGATATCGAGAAAAGTAATGCATGCTATGCAAGAAACATATTCTAATAGACAAGAGGTACTGGAACAATATGTTTCTGTATTGATAGAAGATGCTGTAAAACAGAATGATGAAATGAAAGATATCAAGAAGGTACCAATTGTGGGTGATTATGCTTCATCGCGTTTGGAAGATGCTATATCAGATATCGTATATAAAGTAATAAATGACTTATTCGAAGATATTGCTTCCGAACGGAACGAAGACGTACTAAAAGAAGTTGTCTATGAAGTAATGGAAGGAATGTTGTTTTCTAAAACTAAAGATGAAAATGGTCAACTTGTTCAAGAATTAGGAAGTACTATTCTTGATGCAGTCATTTCTAGAGTTGGTGTAAAACAATGGCAAATGAGAGAGAAGATGTGGGAAGATGAAAAGCAAAAAGATTTAGAAGAAAAGAGGAAGCATAGAGAACAGATAACACAACAAAATCAAGTGCAATCTAAAGACTCTTTGAAATAATCTAATTTATTTTACTAATTTGCGAAAGTTGTTTAAACGAATTTTATATCATGAATTGGAATCAATTAACAGAAGTCTCAGAACTCGATCATTTATTAGAACTTTCAAAAAAACAAAAAGTAGCAATACTTAAGCACTCAACACGCTGTTCTATAAGTTCTATGGCACTAAATAGATTAGAGAGAGCTTGGAAAGAAGATAACGGTGTAGCACCTTATTATTTAGATTTGATCAAACATAGAGATGTATCTAATGCAATTGCTTCAAAATTTGGAGTAGAGCATCAATCACCTCAGGTTATTGTTCTAGAAAATGGAAAAGTAACTTATACAGGATCTCATATGGGGATCTCTTATGCAGATATCGTAGCTTAATTTTCAACTTCAGCATATATAAACGTGAAAATTGGTATAATTTGTTATCCTACATACGGAGGTAGTGGGGTAGTAGCAACAGAGTTAGGAAAGTGCTTGGCTTCACAATTGGGGCATGAGGTACATTTCATAACATATGATCAACCAACAAGATTAGATTTTTTTGATGAAAATATCTATTATCATAAGGTTGACATTAAAACCTATCCATTATTTAAATACCCTCCTTATGAGTTAGCATTAACCAGTAAGATGGTTGAAGTAGCTGAATCTGAACAACTAGATGTATTACATGCTCATTATGCTATTCCGCATGCATCTGCAGCATATACAGCAAAGAAAATCTTGGCCAAAAAAGGAATAAATATGCCTGTAGTTACAACGCTACACGGTACAGATGTTACTTTAGTAGGTAAAGATGATAGTTTAGGCCCTGTTGTCGCTTTTTCTATAGATGAATCTGATTGTGTAACATCTGTATCAGAAAGTTTAAGAGAAGAGACATATCAATACTTTGATCTTACTACTGATATTAAAGTAGTACCCAACTTTGTAGATCTAAATAGATTTACAAAACATAAAAAAGATCATTTTAAAAAAGCAATTTGCCCTGAAGGAGAAAAACTTTTGATTCACGTATCTAACATGCGAGAAGTAAAAAGAGCAGATGATGCTTTAGAGATTTTTAAAAGGGTAAGAGAAAAAATTCCATGTAAACTTTTAATGGTTGGTGATGGACCTGAACGTGCTCGTTTGGAAGAGAAATGCTATGAATTACGTACCTGTAATGATGTTCGTTTCTTAGGTAAGTTAGCAGAAGTAGAAGAAATTTTATCTGTTGCCGACCTGTTCCTTATGCCATCAGAAAAGGAGAGCTTTGGACTTGCAGCTTTAGAAGCAATGGCTTGCGAAGTTCCTGTGGTTTCTTCTAATGCAGGAGGTATACCAGAAGTAAATATTGAAGGGGTAACAGGTATGATGAGTAACGTTGGAGATGTTAAAGATATGGCAAAAAATGCGTTATATATCTTAGATGACGAAAACCTTCCTCGATTTAAAGAAAATGCACTAAAACAAGCTCAACGTTTTAATATTGTAGAGATTTGTCCGCAATATGAAGAAGTGTATAAAGAAGCAATAAAGAAATCAAAACAGCGTATTTGATAGAACATATTAATCATACTAAAGTGTAGTTTTCTTATTTAAAGAGAGCTACACTTTTTTTGTTTATATGTAGAAAAATATTAGTATCTTATTGTTAATAATAACATAAAACCCAATGCTAATAATGGAAACATTTATTGAATCAATTTATGCTCTTGAAATTTTAGACTCAAGAGGTAACCCAACAGTAAGAGTCTATGTAGAGCTTTTTGATGGAACAAAAGAGTTTTCATCAGTACCATCTGGAGCTTCAACAGGTCAGAACGAAGCGTTAGAATTAAGAGATAATGATAGTAGGTATGGAGGAAAGGGAGTCGAAAAAGCTGTCGAAAATGTAAATACACTTATTGCTAATGCTTTAATTGGTATGGATGCTACTAAACAAAAAGATATTGACTATACCATGATAGAGCTAGATGGTACAGAAAACAAATCTAAACTAGGAGCAAATGCAATTTTAGGAGTGTCTATGGCAGTAGCAAAGGCTGCTGCTAAATCACTTAATTTACCTCTTTATCAATACTTAGGAGGTACAAATGCAGTACGTATTCCTGTACCATGTATGAATATCTTAAATGGAGGAGAACATGCTGATAATAGTGTAGATTTTCAAGAATTTATGCTGGTACCAGATGGTGCACCTACTTTTAGAGAAGGTCTACGTTATGTGGCAGAAACGTTTCATATTTTAAAAGGTATATTAAAGGAGAGAGGTTTAGCAACAAGCGTTGGAGATGAGGGTGGATTTGCTCCTGATTGTGAAAGTAATGAGGCAGCAATAGAATTAATTATTGAGGCAATTAATAAAGCAGGTTATACACCTGGAAAAGATTTATCAATTGCTATAGATAATGCTGCAAATTCATTTTGCCCAAACTTAAAAGATGATTATAATTTATCTTGGTCTGGAAGAGGAAAAGTAACTTCTGATGATTTAATAAATTTAGCAGGAGAGTGGTTAGAAAAGTATCCTATAATATTATGGGAAGATCCATTAGCAGAAAAAGATTGGGATGGGTTTACTAAATTCACAGAGAAATACGGTGATAAAATAGAGGTTGTTGGAGATGATATCTTTGTAACAAATACTAAATATATAAAGGAAGGGATCGATAAAAAGGCAGCTAATTCTTGTCTTATTAAATTAAATCAAATTGGTTCTGTAACAGAAACTATTGAGGCTGTTCGAATGTGTAGAGAAGCAGGTTGGCGTTACTTTTTGTCTCATAGATCTGGAGAGACAGAAGATACTTTCTTAGCAGATTTTGCAGTAGCAATGGATGGAGGTCATTTAAAAACGGGCTCAGCATGTAGAGGAGAACGGATTGCAAAATATAATCGCTTACTAGAAATCGAACACGAACTAGATGGTCGTTCAGAATATAGATGGTAAAATTGTACTGATACAAAAACGTCCAACATAATTTAATATGTTGGACGTTTTTGTATCAGAATGATAGGTTATTAAACAGGAACATTAAGACCTAAAATTTCTTTTAACTTACCAATAGTAATATCAATTTCGTCTTTCTTATTTTCTTTAGAGAAAGAAAAACGAACACTAGTACGGGAAGAATCTCCATCAATACCAGCAATTACATGAGATCCTTGAGAGGCTCCACTACTACAAGCACTACCACCAGAAACAGAGATTTTTTGTAAATCTAAAGCAAATAGTAGCATACTATTTTTTTCTGAAGGAGGGAAACTTACATTTAGTACAGTATATAAACTATTCTCTAAATCAGCACTCATACCATTAAATTGAACATCGTCAATATGTTCAATTAATTGTTCTTTCATGTATTGCTTCACTTCCTTAATGTGAGCAGTATGACTGTCCATTTGTTCTGTAGCGATATCTAAAGCTTTTGCCAAACCAACAATACCCCATACATTTTCAGTACCAGAACGAACTTCTCTTTCTTGTCCACCACCTTCTATTAAAGCAGGCATTTGTGTGCCTTTCTTTACATATAAAAACCCACTTCCTTTAGGACCATGGAATTTATGAGCAGCTCCAGCCATTGAATGAACATGAAGATCTTTTACATCAACAGGAAAATGACCAATACTTTGAACGGTATCTGAATGGAAATATGCTCCTGAATTTTTACAAAGTAAACCTACTTTCTTTATATCAAGGATATTACCAATTTCATTATTGGCATGCATTAAAGTAACAAGAGTTTCTTCTCCTTTTTCTTCTAAAAGATTTTCTAATTGTGATAAGTCTAAATTTCCTTCTTTATCACAATCTAAGAATATCAATTCTAAGTCAAGGTCTTTAGAAAGATGTTCAGTAATATGTAAAACAGCATGGTGCTCTAACTTAGAAGTAATAATTCTTTTAAGTCCGTAAGCTTTAACCAAGCCTTTAATGGCTATATTATCAGATTCAGTACCCCCAGAAGTGAAAATAATTTCAGAAGGTAATGCATTAATTGCTTTTGCTATTTGTTTTCGGGCGCTTTCTAACATTGCTTTAGAAGCTCTACCGTGTGTATGGGTAGAAGATGGATTACCGTAAACAGAATCCATTACTTCGATCATAACTTCCTTAACTACAGGATCTAAAGACGTGCTAGCAGCACTATCAAGATAAATGCTCATATATGTTTTATTTAGAATTGGTGGTTGGTATGCGAAAGTTTTAGACATTCCAAAGAATGCAAAGTATATAAAAAAACGGACAATCATAAGAGATTGTCCGTTTGATTAGAATATATTATGAAATTGATTATCAGTGATTTATGTTGTGTTAAATCAAAGTAATTAATTTAATTATTCACTTGTAGATGTATCTCCTTTAACATTATCAGAAGTTTCTTCAGTAGCCTTTTGATCAACTACAGGAAGTTCTTCCTCATCATCTGCTTTGAAAGAGATAATTTCTTTGATATCTGAAATTATTTTTTGAGCTAAATGCTCAGCAGTTCTTTCAGAATCAGATTCAGAGTAAATACGGATAATAGGTTCAGTATTTGATTTTCTCAAATGAACCCACTCTTTACCAAATTCAATTTTTACACCATCTAAAGTGTTAATTGGTTGGTTTACGTAACGTTCTTGAATTTTAACTAAGATATTATCAACATCAATCTCAGGTGTTAATTCAATTTTATTTTTAGAGATATGGTAATCAGGGAATGATTTACGAAGCATATTTGCTGTACCATTATAATTAGCAAGTTTCGATAAAATCAAAGCAATACCAACTAAAGCGTCTCTACCGTAATGTAATTCTGGTAAAATAACACCTCCGTTACCTTCTCCGCCAATAATTGCATTGGTTTCTTTCATCATTTTTACAACGTTCACCTCTCCAACAGCAGAAGCTGTATAAGAACCGCCATGTTTTTCAGTAACATCACGAAGTGCACGTGTAGAAGACATATTAGAAACTGTATTGCCTTTCGTTTTTTCTAAAACGTAATCAGCAACAGCTACTAGTGTATATTCTTCACCAAAAGGAGTACCGTCTTCTGTTACTAATGCTAACCTGTCAACATCAGGGTCAACAATAATTCCTAGATTGAAATTACCATTTTCTAGTGTTCTACAAATCTCATTAATATTTTCAGGAAGAGGTTCTGGGTTGTGAGGGAATTTCCCGTTTGGCTCACAGTATAACTCCTCAACAGTATTTACACCTAGAGCTTTTAAAAGCTTAGGTACGGCAATACCACCAGTAGAGTTAACACAATCAATAACTACTTTAAAATCTTTAGCTTTAATTGCTTCAACATCAACTAAAGGAAGTTCTAAGATCTTCTCAATATGTTTGTCGATGTAGGTATCATCCGTAGTTACAGAACCAGTTTGTTTATAATCTGCAAACTCGAAGTTTCCTTCGTCAGCGTTTGTCAAGATTTCTTGCATAGCTTCTGCAGAGATAAACTCTCCTTTAGAATCTAGTAATTTAAGGGCATTCCAGTTAGCAGGGTTATGACTAGCAGTAAGGATAATTCCTCCTGCAGCTTCCTCAAGCTCTACAGCAAGTTCTACAGTTGGTGTTGTTGATAAACCAAGGTCTATAACATGAACACCCATAGCTTGAAGCGTACCTGAAACGATATCAGAAAGCCATCCGCCAGAAACGCGAGCGTCTCTACCAAGTACAACTTTTTTACTGTTTTCCGAATTTTCTAAGATCCACTTTGCATAAGTAGACGAAAATTTTGCGGCATCAACAGGATTTAATGATTCTTCAGTAGAACCACCAATTGTTCCTCTAATGCCAGAAATAGACTTAATTAAGGTCAAGGCTCAAAAAATTTGATTAGGAGACAAAAATAAACTAATTAATGATACGATCTAGATAATTAACACACTTATTTCAAATGTCATTCAAAAATATATTGACAAGCACCTTGATTATCAAGTAGGTGTACTTTATTGTAAGTGATTTTATTTTCTATTAAATCAAGATAATTTTTATTTGGTAGTATTAAATAGTCTGTTTTAAGGGTTCTATTTGGCTTTTGTCTGACTGAATAGAATAATATATCTATAGAATCAGAAGGTATTTCATCATTTATAAATTGATTTACCCAAAGGAAGTGTTTCTGATCAAAACGCGTATATAGTCCTTGATCTATAGTTAAAAAAGTTGTTTTTTTCTTTTCGTATAAAGATTGATGAGGCTGTATAACAGTTTCGAACTGAAATTGATTCGTATCTGCAGTAAAAGTAGTAATAGTGTTTTCTTGGGAGAAACTAATTATTGGTACCGGGGATTGATAAATGGTTATGCATTTTTTCCTGATATAAAATTGATGTGAAACCTGTGAAAAAATACAACACAATAAACAGAAGAAACCTACATAGTTTAAGTTCTTCTTTTGATAATAGATGCTATATAACAAACAAAAAATACCGAAAGAAAGACTTATCGTAGCAAGGGTTGATAAGTACATGTTAGGTAACTGAGGTAACTGAGAAAAAATACCTAGCCATGCTAATAATATTTTGAAAGTAGCTGAAAATAAAAAATGTATATAGGGAACAATTACTGGGATAATAAAACTACATAGTATAATCATTATCCCTATATACATTAAAAGACTGATTAGAAAACCACTTAATAAACCAGAGAAAAGACTGTAAATTGGTATAAAATGAAAATGATAAGCCACTACAGGAAGTGTACCTAATTGTGCTAATACCGATATGGTTAGTAAAGATATGAATACTCTCAGAAAAATAGGGAATTGCAGAATATCGTCCCAATAAGGAAATAGAGCAATACTTATTACAGCAAAAAAAGATAACTGAAAACCAATAGAAAATATGAAGAGAGGATTATAAATTAATAAACAGAAACAGGTAAATCCAATTGTATTTAAGGGGTTTGATTTCTTTCTTAATAAATAACTTATTGTTAGTAAAGAAAACATACTAGCAGCTCTAAGTATAGACGGAGAACTACCTACTAAAAAAGCATACATCCAAATAATTATTATCTGCAAGAGTAACATAAATGTATGCACTTTTTTTCCGAAGAATTTTTTCCAACTCATCAGAATATTTAATAAGAATATAATAATTCCAATATGCATTCCTGATAATGCAAGCATATGCATATTTCCTGATTTTTTAAAAATAAGATCTTCTTCAGAGGTCATTTCAGACTTGTTTCCCAGTAGTAAAGAATAAGCAATTCCTTTTGTAGTAGATGTAAAATGTTGGTCTATCAAAGCATTAATTTTATCTCTGAATGTATTTACCTTTTCTTTCTGAGCAATATGGATCACCTTATATTTTTTGAGGTAAGCTTTATAGGTTATGCCTTTATTGATTAGATTTTTATTAAAATCAAAAGCTTCTGGATTATTTGAGGGATAAACTTTTGTAAGATTAGAAGGTGAGATAATTATAATATCATTTTGATGTATAGATAGGCAGTCTTTCTGAACTTGAAAATATATTTTTTGATAGGAGTTAGATGTAATTTCGCCAAAAAAACTATTTGATTTATTATGATTTTTCAGCCCAGAAGTAATTAATATACTAATGCTAGAAGCTGTTTGATCTATTGGGGTAGCAAACTTATAAGGTTGGGTAATACCTATTCCAATAGTAAAAATGAATAGATACATTATTAAAGTAGTCCATAAAAAATATCCTTTTATCTGTTTACCAAATTGATAAAAGATGACCATTCCTACCCATAGAAATAGAGTAATATAGTAAACAGAAAAAGTAGTATTGAGTACATACCAAGTGAATAATATCCCAAGAATTAATGGAATACTTACCTTAAAAAAGGGAGCGTTGTTAATCATGATCGTTAAGAAATAATTAGTTCTAGTTAGCTGTAATCTTTGATTTATAAGAAAAAGTGGTGCAATAAATCAAAACACTATCTATTTTTGAGTCACAAACATATTTATTTCTAACTGAACATGAAAAGATTAATAACCTCAATATTCCTTTTATTATTTTTAATAGCCTGTGGAACACCCTCAGAAAATGAACAAAAGACAGAGAATACAGAAACAGAAAGTATTTTTGATTTCTTTGATGACGAAGAGGAAATAATAGTGAAAGAGGTACCAGAAATAGACCGTAAAGTACCAGAGATAGAAGTTTTACCTAAACAAGAGGTAGAAGTAAAAAAAGAAGAAGTAATTGTTGAACCTAAAGAAGAAATTGAAGTAGAAACGGAGAAAGATGAAGTTATCATTACAGTTCCAGAAGTAATTGTTATTAAATCTGGTGAAGTAAGAGATTTAAATTTTGATCACGGCTTACAGGAAGTTGATTTTCAGGAATTTTCGTTAAGAGTAGTTTTGTCAAAAGAATTAAGAATTAGAAAGATAGAAATTTCTGATAAAGAGAGAGCTAGAGGTTTATTGCATAGGTATAAAACAGAACATTCTTATTTTGATGTTTATGACATCACGAAAGCAATAAATTGGAGTGGGGCAGGAAACTTTGCTGAATTTGGGCAGGGGTTTTATGAAAACTCTAAAGGTGTATCAAATGGTAAGTTTGGAGTTTTTGCAAAAAGAAGAGCTTATAGTTTTAAAGCAAAAGTAGCTTTTGATCAAGACTTGAATTATTCAAATATTAAGAAATTAAAATCTGAATCGGTTACAGCAAAAAATAAGTTAGAAGCTGTAAGAGTTATCTTTTTTGGCAAAGGAAGCCTAGGGTATAGGTTTATATACAACGAGAATGAACCTGCTACTGTGGCTGCCAGTAAATCTATGTATATATACTAATGATCGTCTACAATAAAATTGAAATTAAAGTTCACAACAATACTTTGGTCTACTCTAACCATTCCCATCATCTTTTTGGGAGGTGTAATATTGTAGTCTAAAATATTTATTACTTTAGAACCCTTAATCTGAAAGTTTTTACCTTCTTTATGTGTAACTACATAAGTTATTTTCTCAATTCTTTCAGTACCGGCAATGGTCATACTTGCTTTCCCTTTGCCATTAATAACTTTACTCTTGTTGTCTTGAGAAATGAACATAGAAAGTAATTTCATAGAGATTTTAGGGTACTGTTCTTCATAGAGTAAATCACTAAACTCTTTAGTCATTAAAGAAATTCCACAGTCAAAACATGCTACTGCAAAATCTAACCCTGTATGTTGAACAGGAGAAGATTCTTTAAAAATATTTTGTGTCAGTTTTAACTCGCTCTGTATAGTTTCTTTATACACGCAGTTAAATGAGTTGATATTTGTTTTACCATCTATCACCATACTAGAGTCTGGAATAACTTCTAGAATATATTTTGTAGGAATATTATCACTTCTATTTTGAGCAATTAACTCTAGAGATAATAAAAAGAAAATTGTAGTAGTAATTAATGCACGCATTTTGCGAAATAATCTTGTAAGTGTAGTAATACATTGTAAAATTAACTAAAATCGTAGTTTCTAAAAATTTAGACGATCAAAAGAGTATATAATAGTTGTTACTCTTCATAAATATTATAGATCAGTTAAAACTTTGAACATGAATCAATATACTTTAAAAGTAAAAGAAGTAGTTAATGAAACTGCTGATACAGTTACTATAAAATTTAAACAGCCTTTATTTAAAAAAGTACAATATCAATCTGGTCAATTTTTAACAGTAGTAAGTACTATAAACGATAAAAAAGTAAGAAGATCGTACTCGATGTCTTCTACGCCATTATTAGATACTACTGTAGATATTACTGTAAAAAGGATTGAAGGAGGCTTAGTATCTAACTTTTTGAATGATAATGTAAAAAATGGCGATGCTTTAGAAGTTTCTGAACCTTTAGGCCAATTTGCATTTGAGCCCGATAAAGAAGTTTCTAGAAATTTAATTTTTTGGGGGGCAGGGTCTGGAATAACACCTTTATTCTCTATGATTAAAAGTGCATTATTTTTTGAAAGCACATCTAAAGTAACTTTAGTTTATGGAAATAGAAATGAAAATTCTATAATATTTAAAGAGCAATTAGATGAGTTAAAAAAGAAATTTGAAGACAGATTAGAAATTGTTCATGTTTTAAGTAAACCATCTACATCTTGGGGTGGTTTTGCAGGGAGAATTGATGATGTAGTTTCTGTAAATATTTTAAATAGACTCTCTTTAGGAAATACAGTACATTATCTGTGTGGTCCAGAAGGAATGATGACTTCGGTAAAAAGTGCTTTACAACGTTTTAAAGTTCCTGGAAATAAAGTTTTTAATGAGAGTTTTGTTCCTGTAGCAGGAGATGAACATAGTAGTGACGTTAATGAACAAAATGTATCGATAACGGTAGACGGAGAAGAACATTTAATTCAGGTAAAACCAGATACAACAATATTAGAAGCAGCCTTAGATGCAGGTTTAGACGTTCCTTATTCTTGCCAAAATGGAGTATGTACTGCATGTATGGGGCAATGTACTTCTGGAGATGTTGAAATGGGCGACACTACAGTGTTATCAGAACAAGAAAAGAAAGATGGTTATATATTAACATGTATTAGTCATCCATTGACTGAAAATGTTAAAATCACTTATAAATAGTACTAGTATTTATATTTGTTTACTTTTTTTTGTTAATGAATCTTGGAATATTGAAATTTTAGTATTTACTTTGAGTCATCGAAAGATTGAAGAAAACAAAGAACCCTTTGTCTATAAGACAAAGGGTTACTCCAACTCCTCTTCAATCTGTTCATTTCGCTAAACTTATATTTTGAATATTTACTATCACCTATATAAATAGAATTTTTTAGTAAAATATTTTTTATCTCTATTTGTAAACAGTCTTTTCAATCTATTCATCTGACATTGATTAACTGAATTACTACCTAATCAACTCCTCTTCTCTTTTCTTCTATTCATCTGATATTATCATCTATTCATCTGACATTATCTTTATGTTGATTACATTATAACTAAACGGGGTCCCCTGTTTAAGGTTATGATTATCACATTTAATTAACGTATTTTTCTTTTTTTTATGAACTCTTTTTTATCATTCGAGTTTGTTTTTTAATCTTAGAAAAGTACAATAATACATTTTTTGATATAATTAGGCTATTTATTCTCTTAATTTATCAATAGGTTAGAAGTCAATTTATAAATATGGTTTTTAACAATTTTAATTAAATAAAAAGAGCCTCTTCTGAAATATTTAGAAGAGGCTCTTTTTGTATGTAGAAAACAAAGGTTATTTGTCTGTATTATTAAAGTCAGTGAGTAATTGTCTTACATCAGAAACTGTTTTTAAGTTATATCTAGCAGCCGACGCTCCTAAGCCTACTTTAATAGTGTAAGATTTCTTAGGTAAAGCAAGGAATGTATCTTCATCTGTAACATCATCACCAGCAGCAAATACAAAATCATATGTATCATCCGAGAGGAATTTTAAGGCAGCTTTCCCTTTATTTACCTCCTGACTCTTCACTTCTACAACTTTATTTCCATGCATTACTTGTAGATTCATGTTAGAGACAAGGTAGTTTAAGTTACCTACTAGTTCTCTAGCTCTTAAATCTCCGAAATCTGCATCTGCTTTTCTGTAATGCCATGCAATAGAAAAAGCCTTCTCTTCAACAAAAGATCCGGGTGTACGATCTACATAACGATCTAACATTCTACTAATTTTTGACTTCCAATCTGAGTTCAGGTTTTCAATCATTTCAAAGTCAGTAGTCCCTCTTCTAAGCCAAATACCATGCTCTGCTATTATGTCTACTTTAAAGCCTTCAAACCAAGCCTCTAAAGTTTCTTTATCTCTACCACTAATAATAACAACTCTATTTTTAGGATCAGAAGTTAAATTAGTCATTATCTCTTTCAGTTCTTGATCTGGAGATACTGATTGTGGATCAGCTGCAAAGCCTTTTAACGTACCATCATAATCTAAAAATATGATTCTATTTTGAGCGTTGGTATATTTTTCTAACATTCTTTTTTGTGATTTTGCAGGCAATAAACGCATGTTCATTGCAGTTTGTCTTTCTTTGATATTGTCTAATTGATTCATAAATATTTCAACCCATCTATGAACATTGTAACGCCTTACTTTCTTCTGCATTTCCTTCATACGAATACGCTGCTCCTCTTCGGGCATAGTAAGGGCAGTATAAAGTGCATCTACAATTTGATTTTCATCATTTGGATTAATAAGAATAGCTTCAGAAAGTTCTTTAGCTGCACCAGCCATTTCACTTAATATAAGTACTCCTTGTTGGTCTGTCTTACTAGCTACATACTCTTTACATACTAAGTTCATTCCATCTCTTAATGGAGTAACTAGAGCAACGTCAGAAGTTTTATAAAGTGCCGATAAACCTTCAAAGCTGAAAGATCTATAGAAGTAATGAATAGGAGACCAGTTCATTCTACTATACTTACCGTTTATCTTACCAACAAGGGTGTCAATTTCTTCTTTTAAGTGTTGATATTGATCTACTTTATCCCTAGAAGGAACTACTAGTAGTATTAAAGAAACTACTCCTTGGTATTCTGGATAGCGTGATAAGAATTTATCAAAACTTAATAATCTATGTTTAATTCCTTTACTATAGTCTAACCTGTCAATAGAAAGAATTGATTTATTTTTACTAAGTAGATCGCTATAGGCAATGATTTTTTGTTTTGTTTTTTCAGAGTCAGCAGCTTGTTCAAATTTATCATAATCAATTCCCATAGGAAAGGCATCTACAGAAACAAGACGGTTCTTAACCTTTACCAGTCCAAGAGAGCTATCATAGCCTAATAATCTATTTATAGAACTCAAGAAGTGCCTCATATCATCATATGTATGGAAACCGATTAAGTCTGCTCCTAATACACCCTCTAATGTTTCTTTTCTCCAAGGTAAGAGACGGAAAATTTCATAAGAAGGGAAAGGTATATGTTGAAAGAACCCTATTGTAGCATCAGGTAGTGCTTCTCTTAACATTCCTGGAAGGAGTAACAACTGATAATCGTGTACCCAAATAGTATCTTCTGGTTCAGCGTGATCTAATATGGCGTTACAGAACAATTGATTTACATGAACATAAGCATCCCAAAGATCTAACTCATAAGATGCGTATTCTGTAAAATAATGAAAGAGTGGCCAAAGTGTTTTATTTGAATACCCTTCGTAGAATTTTTTAACTTCGTTTTTAGTAAGAAACACAGGAGCCATATTATCTTTTTTAAGCTCATTAGAAATGTGTTCTTGCTCTTTTTTACTATGATCATAAGTTCCTGGCCAGCCAATCCAAAGATTACCTCCTTGTTTATAAGTTGTACTTAAACCAGTTGCCAAACCTCCAGAACTTGGATGGAAGCTAAGCGTATCATCAGGATTTTTATTAACGGTTACAGGTAGTCGATTTGAGACAATGATTGTTTTTTTCGCCATTTTTAATGTTAGTTTAATTACTTGCTTACTCAAAAATTTGAAATGAGAATTTTTAGAGTATTATTTGAAAAATCTGCTCCCAATTAATAAAAGCCCACATTCCTAGTGCTCCTATTAGAAGTCCGGAAAGAATACCAATCAGAAGCATTTTTTGATTATGTTTTCTTTCTTTTAATTTAATTTCTAATTCAATCTCCTCTGGTAATTCAGATATTAATAAAAGGTGGTTTTCTCTATCTTCAATTTTTTCATCGAAATCTTTGAGTTCCTTATTTTTATTGTCAATAATATCTTGATAGTTTTCAAGAACATGAAGGACACTATCTTTAGATTGTTTTAAATCATCAAAAAGGTCATCTAATTCTTGGTCACTAATTGGTTTCTTTTTTTCAAAGGGGAAATAAATATAAACCCATAATAATATTGTAAAAATAAAAAAACCACCAATCCACCACCATAGGTAGTATTGAAAGTTATGGATTAGTTGGAACCATACATCATTCATAAAAAAATAAGTTTTCTTTGCGTCTTTTTTTAACTAAAAAGTGATATTACAATTTACAATTATTAATTTTAAACTAAATAAAGACGGGTGAGATTATTCGTTTAATTTAAAATCTATTTACTAAATGTAAATAAAACTTAACGCTATAGGTAGGGTTAAATCAATTACTGTTGTATTATTAATAACTGTTAATAATTATTGTTGATAATACACACTCAAAAAAGAATTATACATGACTGGAGAGGAACACGATGACTTTATAAAAAAAGGAACTCGTAAATTTAGTGATGGAAGTAAGGGTTTAAGTGGTAAAACTTCTGATCCTGACGAGATATTATTGAATCAAATTTCTACAACACTTAATAACAAAAGCATTCCTAATTCTAAAATATCATCTGATCAAGCATGGGAGTCAATCCAAAAATCACTAGCTGATAAAAAGAACGATACGAATAGAGTAATAAAATTCTTTCAAAAAAAGAACTTTAATATTGCAGCTGCAATATTAGGTGTTTTTGTAGGGTTGTATGCCTTATATTTTTTTTCAAATGGTATACACAGTATCAACCCTTCAGATGGTACTTTAGAATATACATTTCCAGATGGTTCTGTTGCTTTTTTAAAAAAGGGATCTAATATTAAGTATTTGAGTATTCCTTTTGACGGTCAAATTTATCTAGATGGTCATGCTCAGTTTAATATATCGGGAGCAGAAGATGGTGGTAAAAGCTTTGAAATAAAGACTAAAAGAAGTGTAATTAAAGCACTCCCATCAAGCAGCTTTGATATAAGAGATGATAAATATATTTATCAACTTACAAATATAGGCCCCAAGGGTATTACTTATAGAAGTATTAAAGATGCTCCAAACTTATCAAAAATATTAGATGAACGATCTATGATTTTAACATTTGGTAAAATCTTCTCAGAACCAACTGCTACTCATCTACATCATACGTTGTGGACTAAAGGGACTTTTAAATATGAATTAGCGCAAGTTGATATGGTTTTATCAGATTTTGAAAAGCAATATGGGATAACTATTGAACATTCAATTGATTTTACAAATAGAGAGTTCTCTGGCGTATTTCATGATGATAATGTTAATAGTGCGATGACTGAAATCTGTGATTATTTAAAATTAGATTTTGTTTTAGCAGGTGAAAGAGTTCTTCTTTCTGAAATCAAATAGTCAAGAACTTAACGTTAGGGTTATTATCAACTATAATTTATTATTTGGCTACAGGTTATAAAACAAAAAAACTCCTACTTAATTAAAAGTAGGAGTTTTTTTTATCCAATGAAGAAGTTTCTATCAAACTTTGATTTCAACATCAACACCACTTGGAAGGTCAAGCTTCATTAAAGCATCAACAGTCTTTGGAGAAGACGAGAAGATGTCAATCAAACGCTTGTAAGTACAAAGTTGGAATTGCTCACGAGCTTTCTTGTTAACGTGTGGAGAACGAAGAACTGTGAATTTTTCTTTCTTTGTAGGAAGAGGTACAGGACCTGCAACTACAGCATCTGTTTTCTTAACTGCTTCAACGATTTTACCAGCAGATTTATCTACTAAGTTGTGATCGTAAGACTTAAGCTTGATTCTGATTTTTTGTGTCATATCTTTTTTTAAGATTGTTAGCCGTCCACTAACTGATTATATATAACATAAACCCTAAACCTACCGTTGTAGGTTCAGAAGTTTATGATTATTGACAATATTTAATTATTTCTTAGCTTCTGCGATAACTGCTTCAGCAACGTTTCTTGGTACTTCTTTGTACTCAGAGAACGTTAAAGTTGCAGATGCACGACCAGAAGTGATCGTACGAAGGTCAGTCACATAACCAAATAATTCTGATAAAGGTACATCAGCTTTGATTACAACAGCACCGTTAGAGATCTCTTGTCCTTTCGGAAGACCACGACGTTTGTTGATATCACCGATAACCGAACCAGTATATTCATCTGGAGTAATTACAGAAACATCCATAATTGGCTCAAGGATGATAGGTGTACAATGTTTAGACGCAGCTTTGAATCCAAGTTTTGCAGCTAATTCGAATGCTAAAGCATCTGAATCGACATCGTGGAAAGAACCGTAGAATAAACGAACACGCATTGCATCAATTGGGTAACCAGCTAAAGCACCGTTTTCCATTGAAGCTTCGAATCCTTTTTGTACTGCAGGGATAAATTCTCTTGGAATAATACCACCTTTAATTGCATTTACAAATTGTAAACCTGGCTTAATAACACCATCCTCATCTGGCTCAGCTGGGCCTAATTCGAATTGGATATCACCAAATTTACCTTTACCACCAGTTTGTTTCTTGTAAACCTCACGGTGTTCAGTAGAAGTCTTGATTGCCTCACGGTAAGCTACTTGAGGAGCACCTTCGTTGATTTCCACGCCAAATTCACGCTTCAAACGGTCGATGATGATCTCTAAGTGAAGTTCTCCCATACCTTTAAGAATAGTCTGACCAGTTTCGTGGTTAGTTTCTACAGTTAAAGTAGGATCTTCTTCGATAAGCTTAGCGATAGACATACCCAATTTATCAACATCGGCCTTAGTTTTAGGCTCGATAGAGATACCGATTACCGGCTCTGGGAATACCATTTCTTCTAGAACGATTGGAGCACCAAGTTCTACTAGTGTATCACCTGTTTTGATGTCTTTAAAACCAACACCAGCACAAATATCACCTGCTTCCACTAAAGGAATTGGGTTTTGTTTGTTAGAGTGCATTTGCATCAAACGAGAGATACGCTCTTTTTTACCAGTACGCATGTTCAATACATACGAACCAGCCTCTAAAGTACCAGAGTAAGCACGCATGAAACACAAACGACCTACGAATGGGTCAGTTGCGATCTTAAATGCTAACGCTGAGAATTTATCTGAAGCATCCGCTTTACGTGTTACTTCTTCACCTGTTTCAGGATTAGTACCAATTGTATCTGGTAAATCCAATGGCGATGGCAAGTAAGAACATACAGCATCAAGCAATGCTTGAACACCTTTGTTTTTAAATGCTGAACCACACATTACTGGAGAGAATTCCATGTTCATAACAGCCTTACGAACTGCAACACGTACTTCATCAGCAGTAATTGAATCAGGATCTTCAAAGAATTTCTCCATCAACTCTTCGTTGTGAGTAGAAACAGCCTCAATAAGGTTTTCTCTCCACTCAGCAACTTCGTCTACCATATCAGCAGGGATGTCGATTACTTCATAAGTAAATCCTTGGTCTTCATCATTCCAAACGATAGCTTCGTTTGTAATTAAGTCAACAACACCTCTGAATCCTTCTTCAGCACCGATAGGTAATTGTAAAGGAACTGGTGTAGCACCAAGTTTCTCTTCAATTGTCTTAACAGCTTTCAAGAAGTCAGCACCTGCACGGTCCATTTTGTTAACGAAACAGATACGAGGTACCTTGTAATCGTCAGCTTGACGCCATACAGTTTCTGATTGAGGTTCAACACCAGATACAGCACAGAAAAGAGCAACAGCACCATCAAGAACACGTAATGAACGCGCAACTTCTACAGTGAAGTCAACGTGACCAGGTGTGTCAATAATGTTTACTTTGTACTCTTCTGAAGCTGGAGTTACCTTACCTTGATCAGTAGGGTAGTTCCATGTAGTGGTTGTAGCAGCAGACGTAATAGTGATACCACGTTCTTGCTCTTGCTCCATCCAGTCCATTGTTGCAGCTCCGTCATGTACCTCACCAATTTTGTGAGATTTACCAGTGTAGTAAAGGATACGCTCAGTAGTCGTAGTTTTACCAGCATCAATGTGAGCCATGATACCGATATTCCTTTGGTGCGAAAGATGGATTTTCTTAGCCACGGATTATTAGAATCTAAAGTGTGAAAATGCTTTGTTTGCTTCGGCCATACGGTGAGTATCGTCTTTTTTCTTCACTGCAGCACCCTCTCCACGAGAAGCAGCAATGATTTCGTTAGCTAAACGTTCTTTCATAGTACGTTCGTTACGCTTACGAGACATTGTAATCATCCATTTCATACCTAAAGACTGCTTACGGTCCGGACGTACCTCGATTGGCACTTGGAATGTAGCTCCACCAACACGACGAGCTTTCACTTCGACAGTTGGCATTACATTAGATAGACCTTTTTTCCAGATATCTAATGCGTCAATAGATTCGCCTTCTTTTGATAGCTTTTGCTGAACAATTTCTAACGCGTTGTAGAAAATGCTATATGCAATACTTTTCTTTCCGTCAACCATTAAGTTGTTAACGAATTTTGTTACCATAGTATCACCAAATTTAGGATCTGGTAATACGTAACGCTTTTTAGGTTTTGCCTTTCTCATTTCTTTAAATGATAAACAAGTTTAGAGATGTCCTTACTGACAAGTAAATGTCTTTACTTCAGGACTTGGACTTTTTAAATTTTAAACTGCTAAATTATTTAGCAGCCTTAGGACGTTTAGTACCGTACTTAGAACGACGTTGACCACGACCTTCTACACCAGCAGTATCTAATGCTCCACGAACGATGTGATATCTCACACCAGGAAGATCCTTGATACGACCACCACGAATCAATACGATCGAGTGCTCTTGCAAGTTGTGTCCTTCACCTGGGATATAAGCGTTGACTTCCTTACCGTTAGTCAAACGAACCCTTGCTACTTTACGCATAGCCGAGTTAGGCTTCTTAGGCGTTGTAGTGTAAACTCTTGTACATACTCCTCTACGCTGAGGGCATGAATCTAATGCGGGAGATTTAGATTTTTGAACAATCTTTTTTCTTCCCTTTCTAACAAGTTGTTGAATAGTAGGCATTTACCAATTAATTTAAATGCGTCTAATGTTCGATACTATTAATTCTCGAATGCAAAAATTTTACAGATGGCAAAGGTATTAATTATTTACATCAATTCCTTGATTTAATGTAAACAATTTGTTCTGAGTATGTTATCATAGTTTAATTTTACTGTTAACGCTATCTAATTAGTACTATAGTGTTGATATATAGGTAAATAAAATAACTTAAAAGGAGTGCAACTATTCATTTTTTTCTCTGTCTATGTATGTATATGTGCAAAGTTTTTTGGATCTATTTGATAATAAATACAATTCCTTAATAAATTTTTGCATTTTTACTCTCAAATTAATTCTCCAATTTATATGCTTGATTTACGAAGATTTTTTATACTGTTTAGCTGCTCATTTTTCGCTCTTATTGGAAGTGTTTCAGCTCAAGATAAACAACAGAAAAAGACTGATTATTATGTAACCGGTGGTCTAGAAGTGATATTTTCTGGAACTACAGGAATACAAATTGATGGACAAGAAATTAATAGCGGTGTGATGCGTTTTGCTCCTGTCTTTAACTGGCAGACCGTTTTTAATGCAGACTTTAGCCCTCACTTTGGTTTGTATTCTGGTTTTTCTATTAGAAACGTAGGGATGATATTTGATGTACCTTCAGAGCATATTACAGCAGATGCTAACGGACTTAAAAGCCCGGTACGTAAGAAAGTAAGAACATATAATTTGGGTATTCCTATTGGTTTAAAAGTAGGGAATTTACATGGATTGTTTTTCTATGCTGGTTATGAATTTGAAATGCCTTTTCAGTACAAAGAAAAAACTTTTGTATCGGAACGTAAAGAAGATAAGTTCTCTGTTTGGTTTACTGATCGTGTTAATTTTCAACACAGTTTAATGTTAGGAATCCAATTTCCTTACGGAACCAACCTTAAATTTAAGTATTATCTAAATGATTACTTTAATTCATCTTGGGGTGCTAACCAAAAGAATATGGTGGGGACTGATTTGAGTTATAATCAAATTTCAGGTAATGTATTTTATATCTCTCTTAACTTTAGCTTGTTCAGAAATACAAAATTCTATTATTCTGAATACGAAAAGAAACATACCTTCCCTAGAAGTTAGTCTGTTTACTTTTAATAGAAAAATAGGAGATGTTACTCAATGTGACATCTCCTATTTTTTTAAGGATTTAACTCTTTTAAATCAACAGTTTTCCGTTTACTAAAACCCTCTTTCTTTTTCTCTTGTAATATAATTTTTCTATCCCAAACTAATTGGTTTATCAATTTTTTGATTAGCAGTTTTGGTATAGTATTGTCTCCATTTTTATATTTAATATCAGACATTTCAGCTATCAAGTCACATAATGTGTAATTGAGTAAAACATGATATAAAGATTCTCTATAATCACTTACACTTTGATTTGGTAAGGTATTTACCCATTGATAAAACTGTTGGATACTCACATCAACTTTACCCTTCTTAATTGCAGATTCTAATTTATTAAATGCTTGTTTTTCTATGTAAGTTGATGTAGAACGAATAGCATCTAGCTTCTTCTTTATTCGTTTTATAGGTCTAATTTTATAGCATAACCAAAGTGCAAACAGACCAGCAAGTATAGCTTTCCATTGCTTTGGAAGATAATCTCTCCATGTTTTTTGAGGTGCTTTATTCACTTCTTCAGGTACTTGATTTAATTTATTCAAGCTATCTTGTAGCGATTGAAGCATACTTAAATTAGGATTTTCCTTTATAAAGATTTTGCGGTTTTTACTCTTTATATTCTTAGATTTTTTTGTGTATGGATTATAATATCGTACCGTAATTCCAGGAACTTTAAACTCTCCAGCTTCTTGTATTAAATAGGTAATTACCTGCTTTTGTGTACCCGATATGTAATTATCTTGGTTATAATTGTTATTGATAGGATGTTCGGGGTAAATACCTGCCCAACTTAATGAATCATATTCACGGACGGGAATCATAGGACCTAACGTATTCCCTGCAGTAATACGAACTGTTCTTTTTAAAACATCACCTACTTGAACCTTTGATAGGTCTTTATTCCACTGATCTGATATTCTAACACTACTTGCAACAAGCCAAGTTTTAGGATCCTCACCAACAGGAGGTGGAGTTACATTAATCGACTTTTCTTTAGTGTGAATAGTGTGAGGTTTTCCTTTGAAATCACCTGGGTCTGGAGTAGAAACATGTAATTCTAAAGAGGGGAATACATTTTTACCTGGAGTGAAAGGAAATACCCAATAGGTTTGTTCAACTCCAGAATATTGATACTTCCCTATATTTAATGAATTAGGAACCCCTCTACCGTCTTTTATCATTAACGCATTTGGTAGTTGGAAGTCTTCGAAGTTCACTCCATCAGAAAACCATGTAGTGGTGTAAATTGATAATTTAACTTTGAAGGGTTGTCCTACAACTACTTCTTTTTTATTAATTATTGTAGATGTAAATAGGTTTGCTCTTTCTTGAGCAAATACATTTAATGCCCAAAAAGAAGTCAATAACACAAAGAATAGTTTTTTTACCATGACTTATCAGATTTTTTTGGTTTATCATCATCAGTAAGATATTGGTATAAGAATTTCTTTTTGAGATACATCTTAGGGTCCAATTTTACCTGTCTGATCATACTTGCTTTAGATTGTTCTTTTGTCTCAGAAAACTGCATTTTTAGTAATTCTTCCAATGATGGGTTAATTTCTTTTTTACCCATTTCTTGAATTTTTTCTGATTCTCCCTCAGCTTTTCTATCAGAATGTTGAGCAGATTTTTGTTCTTGTTCTCCAGCTTCTGGTTCGTATTTCTTTCCTTTCATCACTTTGTCTTTATTGATGTTACTTTCATCAGACATATTGATGTTTATCATTCGCATTTGTTCTTTAGCGATAGAAAGATTTTTTTCAGCTTTCTTAAAATCTGGATTTATATCTAAAGCCATTTGAAAAGCTTTTTGAGCAGCTTCCCAATTACCAAGTTTAGCTTGAGATACACCTAAATTATACATATTATCTGCGGTAATATCTTGTGCATAGGCATCTGCAGCTTTTTCATAATCACCTGTAACACTATAAGCATACCCAGCCTGAGATTTATCTTTAAATGTAGCAGCAGCAGCCAATGTATCACCTTTTTCTAAAGCTTTTTGTCCTTGTTGGTCTCTTGTCCAAAAGAAATCTTCAACGGTTGTTTTATCTTTTGGTAGTTGGTCAATAGAATCACAACTAATAAAAAATAAAGGTAAAAGTAATATCCATGTCCACTGAATTAATAAGCCTTTTCTAAACCAGAAAAGCATTAGAAAAGCGGCAAAGAAACTGATATAATATCCAAAATCAACCCAATCTTCTTCTGCTTTTTTACTGTCTTTAGTAAACACTAAGTTGTCTTGAATATTTTTCGTGAATAATTCAATGTCTGTTTTATCTAAAGTAAATGGAAGAAGGTTTACGTTAGGAATAGCTAACGCATTTTGTAATTGAGCTGTGTTTAAAGAAACTTTTACGAGCTTCCCTTTCTTGTCTTTTAAAAAACGTTTACCATAAAGCGGAACATTTGCTCCCTGAGGAGTTCCAAGTATTGTTAAACTGTACTTATCTTTTGTTGCACCTCTTTGTCCTAAACCCTGTACATCTATTGCTTGTAGATCATCAGTGAGTACCCAAACAAAACAGGGAGCTTCTGTTTTTGTAATAATCTTATCAGATAATTTTAATGCTTCTGGTAAATTAGAACCATAAAGAGGCATTGAGTAGGGTGATAAAGCCTCTAAAGTAGTTTCAAAAGTTTTATAATCTTTTGTTGGAGGCAGTGCCTCATGAGCCGTACCAGCATAAACAATTAAAGAAGTTTCTACTCCCTTATTTATTTTAAGATAGTCTTTGATTTTCATCTTAGCTCTTTCTAATCTACTAGGTCCTATGTCTTGTGCTAGCATTGAACGAGATAAATCTAGAATAACTACAACCTTAGCTTCAGTTTGATTACCAGGCTTATCAACTCGTTTCCAAGAAGGACCAGCAATACTAATTACAATAATAGAAAGAGAAACAATCATGAGCATTTTTGGTAACCAAGCTCCTTTCTTATTTCCTTTTATTAATAACAAGGATAGTAATTTAGGGTTGACTAGTTTCTTCCAATTATCAGATTCTCTAATGGAAATCCAAGAGATGATAAATAACAAACCAATTGGTAATAAAGCCCATAACCATTCAGGTCTTATGAAATGAAAATTCGTAGAGAATCCCTCGAAAAATGTATCAAACTGTTTCATGATTTCTTTCTTTTTAAGGACCCGATAAAGTTTACTGCAATACTTAAAAATTGAAATACTAGCGCAATACCTAACCCAATTTCTAATGGAATATAAAACAATAAGCGAGTAGGTCTGTAACCTTCATCTTCAAATTGTATTGGTTCCATTTCATTTAGTTTATCATAAATAGTATTTAACTCTTCAACGTTACCTGCATTAAAGTATTCTCCTCCTGTATTTTGGGCAATTTTTATTAGTGTTTTATCATCTAATTCATATTGCGAAGCCTCTTTTGTTCCAATGCCAATTGTATAAATTTTAATACTATCATCTGCAGCCATATTAGCTGCTGTAACGGGAACAATTTCACTACCACTATCCTGACCATCAGTTAGGAGAATCATTACTTTTTGTTTTATAGAATCAGCTTCAAAAACTTGTGTTGATAGAGCTATAGCATTACCAATAGCTGTTTTATGTCCAGCCATTCCAATTCCAGTTTCATCAATTGTATGTTTTATAATTTCTAAATCTGGTGTAAATGGTAAGGCAAATACATCACTTCCAAAAAGCATTAAACCAATACGATCACCTTCTCTTTTTTCTACAAATTCGTTTAGTACATTCTGAACAGCCTTCCATCTTGTAATACGGTTGCCATCTTTATCATACCAATCTGTAGTATTCATACTCATAGAAATATCAGCAGCAACCAACATATTACGAGCATTTTTTACTTTTTTGGCAGGTTTACCAATGTATTGAGGGTTTGACATTGCCGCAACAATACAGACCCAAATAATAAAGTTGATAACATATTGAAACCAACGTCTTTTTAATATTGTAGCACTTTTCTGAGGTTTTAATCCAGTAGCTTGAGTTAATTCATCAAACTTAGGATAAAATAAAGCGTCTTTTTTCTGCTTGAAAGCAGGGATTAGCCACCAGACAAACAACGGGAGTGGAAGTAAGAAAAACATCCACGGATAAGCTATCTCATACATGATTTTTAATCCATTTTATTGATAATTGCCCTAAAGAAGATAGCGTAGAATTAGTGCTTTCTGATGCTTTCATGTAAGCACCATTAATAAGTAAATCAGCTTCTTTATCTTTAAATAATTTTTGCTTTGTATGTTCGTTTAAGAAGTTAATCCATTCGTCTCCACTTAAGTGAGCAACTATAGAACGATCAAAGGTTGTAATAGCTACTCTTTTTAAGGCTATATTTATTTTATATACTTGCTCTTGTAACGAGGGATTTTCTTTTAAAACAGTATTAATTTCTTGAATAGCTGTGCGTCTGTATTTGTTTTGTAAATAATGAACATATTGACGAATCATTACTATTATAAAGACCAAAATTATTGTGCCTCCGAGTAAATACCAACCCGGTGCAGAAGGACTCATATCAACTTGTTCTGGCGGAATGAAATCTAAAACCTCACTAGCTAATTGAGTTGAATCTTTTAATATTTGAAGGGAATCTTGAAGTGCCATTTTATTGATCTTTTAATGCGTCTCTCATCTGAGTACTTGCTTTTTGAGAGGTGTTGAAAGTCAACATTGGAATACCATACTCAGCAAATTGATCATTTAGCATTTCTTTTTCTGAAGCAAATACTTTTTGAAACTTTGCATGTGTCTTTTTCATACCAGAGGCAATTGATACTTGTTTATCACTATTAGAAATTGATAAAGCTCTTAATGGTAATTCCTTTTCCCATTCATCTTCAATATGAAAAATGATTACATCGTTTTGTCTTTTTAAATTGAAGATGTGATGTATCGATTTATCTGTTATTCCTCTCAGGTCTGACATAATTATTACTAAATAATCATGAGTTACAGTACTTCTAACCTTAGATAAAACATTATCTAGAATTAGACTTTTTGATTTAGGAGGTTGGTTAGCATTCAATTGATTATTAAAAACTTCAATAGTTTTTAGCATCGATAAAATAGCTGTTGTACTTCTCTGCGGATGAATATTTTTATATTCTGTATCGTTAAATACAAATGCCCCAACCCGATCTCCAATATCTACAGTTCTCCAAGCACCTAAAGCAGCCAATTGAGCTGATATTGTTGATTTTAAATACTCTTGAGTACCAAAAAACATAGAGGAAGACTGATCTACAACCAATAAAACAGGACGTTCTCTTTCTTCAGAAAAAACCTTTGTATGCGTCTTTTGAGTTCGAGCTGTAACTTTCCAGTCAATATTTCTGATATCATCTCCAGGTACATATTGTCTTACCTCTTTAAAGTCTAAACCTCTACCTCTCATGGCAGACTTATGTCTACCCGCCAATAAAGACTGTACTTTATATTTGGGTAAGAAGCTAAATCCAGAGGCTTCAAATTGTAAACCGTGTAACTCTTTTAAGGTAACATAAGCCGACTCAGAATTTTCATTTTTAGTATTGCTCATGGTCTTGAAATTAAGCTACAGCTACTTTACTAATTAACTCATCAATAATTTGCTCTTTGGTAATACCTAAAGCATTTGCCTCAAAACTTGTTACAATTCTGTGTCTAAAAATGTCTTTTATTACTGCTTGAATATCTTCTGGTTTTACAAAATCTCTACCGTTTAACCAAGCTTGAACTCTAGCAACTTTATCAAGAGCAATGGTAGCACGAGGAGAGCAACCAACATCAATCCATTTTGCTAAATCTTCGCTATATTTCTCAGGTGTTCTTGTAGCGTAAACAAGTGCAACAATATATTTTTCGATAGCTTCGGAAACATGAACTTCTTGTACTTCAGCACGAGCATCAAAAACAATTTCTTTAGGAAGCTTTTGAACTTCTTTCTTTTCTTTTTTGCTTTCTGCTTTTTCCTCGTTTCTAACCAATCTTAAAACTTCTAGTTCTGCTGCTTCAGATGGATAATTTACAATAACATGCATTAAAAATCTATCCATCTGTGCTTCAGGTAAAGGATATGTACCTTCTTGCTCTATTGGGTTTTGCGTAGCCATTACAAAGAAAGGTTGAGGTAACTTATACGTAGTACCAGCAACAGTAACTTGGCGTTCTTGCATTGCTTCTAATAATGCAGATTGAACTTTAGCAGGAGCACGGTTAATTTCATCGGCCAAAATCAAATTATTGAAAATAGGTCCTTTCTGAAAAATGAAATTTTCTTCTCCTGTACTTTGATATATTTCTGTACCTGTAATATCTGAAGGAAGTAGATCGGGAGTAAATTGAACTCTACTCAACCCCAAATCCATATTTTGTGCTAAACTATTAATTGCTCTTGTTTTTGCTAATCCAGGAAGCCCTTCTAATAAAAGGTTACCATCTGAAATAAGACAAGCAATAATGCGATTAACAACTTGTTCTTGACCTATAATTGATTTAGAGATCTGATCTTGTAATTTTTTTATTGATTCTAATGCTGACACGGTAGTAATATTATTTTTATATATAAATGAGTTTTATAGAAATTGCACTTCTTAATTTGTTTGTTATCAAACAATATTAACGCGTTTATACTAATTTTGTTTGTTCAAAACTCTTAATAAATGTTTGAAAGATAAATTTATTTATAAAACTAGGTGGATTGATGAGAGTAGTACCTAATCTTAATAACTAAGAGATTTACCTATATATATAAATTTAGATTTAAAAGTAGTGTTATACAATAGAATGATATTCTATAATTAAGAGAAGCGTAACAATTTATGCTTATTATTTGTTGTTATTTTACTTTTAAGTTAATGTCTTCATTATTTGTACTTCAATCTTTTATACCCAAAAAGCAATCTTATGAAAATTTTACTTACAGGATCGACAGGATATATTGGTAGACGATTATTACCATTACTCGTTAAAAAGGGGCATCATATAGTTTGTGTATGTAGAGATCCAAGAAGATTTGATTATGAAGATTTTGATGAATCTTTTCTAAGTAATGTCACTGTTGTAAAAGGGGATTTATTAGACAGTAAATCGCTTAATAATTTGCCTCAAGATATAGACTTAGCATATTATCTAGTTCATTCCATGAGTAATTCGTTCTCTTCTTTTGAGACGCTGGAAGAAAAGGCAGCTACTAACTTTAGGGATTATATAAAAACTACTCTCTGCCAACAAACCATATATCTTGGGGGAATTGCTAATTCTAAGCAACTTTCTAGGCATTTAAAATCAAGATTATCTGTAGAAGATAGATTAAGAGAGTCAGGAGTTCCATTAACAGTATTAAGAGCAGCAATTATTATTGGTTCTGGAAGTGCATCTTTTGAGATTATCAGAGATTTAGTAGAGAAATTACCTGTAATGATTGCTCCAAAGTGGCTAAAAACAAGATGTCAGCCAATTTCTATTAGAAATGTGATGGATTATCTCACAGGAGTAATTCATAAAGAAGAAGCTTATAATAAAGTATTTGATATTGGAGGTAAAGATGTTTTAGATTATAAACAGATGCTACTTCGTTTTGCGAAGGCTAGAAATTTATATAGAAAGATTTTTGTAGTACCAGTATTTACACCAAACCTATCTTCTTATTGGCTTTATTTTGTAACATCAACTACTTATACTCTAGCTAGAAGTTTGGTAGAAAGTATGGGGAATGAGGTAATTTGTGAAAACAGTGATATTCAAGATATCGTACCAGTGAAGTTATATTCTTACGAAGAAGCCTTGGATATGGCTTTTCAGCGAATTGCTCAAAATGAAGTAGTTTCTAGTTGGAAGGAATCTATAATAGGACCAATCCGGGAAGACTTTTTAGATTTAATTCAAGTTCCTAAACATGGCTGCTTTGTTGATATCCGACGTTTTAAATTTGAGCGTCCAATTACTGAGGTTATTGATAATATTTGGGCAATTGGTGGTGATAGAGGTTGGTATTATGGAACATGGCTATGGAGAATTAGAGGTGTAATGGATAAGATGGTGGGGGGAGTTGGTTTAAGAAGAGGACGAAGAAGCCCAACAGAGTTGAAGACTGGAGAAGCTTTAGATTTTTGGAGAGTTATTCTCGCTGATAAAAAACATCAACGGTTATTATTATTTGCCGAAATGAAATTACCGGGAGAAGCTTGGTTAGAATTCCGAATCAAAAATAAGAATGGAGTACAGTGGCTAGAACAAAAAGCAACATTCAGACCTCTGGGTATTTGGGGGAGGTTGTATTGGTATATAGTTTTTCCTTTTCATTTGTTTGTTTTCCCTAATATGGCTAAGAATATATTGGCTTTTAAATCAACGAAATAGATGAAATTATACCCGATTCAAATAAATAAAATCTTTAACAATTATTTAATATAAAAGATTTTTAGAAGTGTATCCTTAGACACTTATGATGTTCTAAGAAAAGATGTAAATACACTTCCATACTTTTATATCAAAAAACAAAGTCGAAACAGAATAAAATATAATAAAGTGTATAAATGTACTCTTTTAATATTTTGTTCATTTTGACTTTAATTGTATAAATGCCCTATAATAATTCGAAACTTTATCCCACCTTTGTCGTGTAATAATAATGAAAACAAAATTTAAATATTAAAATTTAAGACAATGAAAAACAAAGAAAACACAATCGTAACAATGACAGCAACAGGCTTTCCAATTGTAATTAAAACAACTAAATAATTAAAATTTAAGAAATTATGAAAAACAGAGAAAACACAATCGTAACGATGACAGCAACAGGCTTTCCAATCGTAATTAAAACATCAAAATAATTAAAAATTTAAGACAATGAAAAACAGAGAAAACACAATCGTAACGATGACAGCAACAGGCTTTCCAATCGTAATTAAAACATCAAAATAAATTAAGAAATATGAAAAATAATAAAAAAATGATTGTCACAATGACAGCAACAGGTTTTCCAGTTATGATCGCAGTAGATCAGAAGAAAACAAAAGAAGTAATCTCAAAAGAGATAAAGGGTAATGTTAAGCGTTCTGCTTAGAACATTCCCGACTTTCTAAAAAGTAGAAAGTCATGTATATAAAATTAAGACAGTGATGCCCATGAGGGCTTTTTTTATGCCCAAATTTTTTTAGACGATATAAAATATTACCTATTTAAGTATAGCTTTGCTACTTCAATCAATATAACTTATCAAATGACACTAGACGAAGTACAAAAAGTAGTTGATAAATGGATCAATACTACAGGCGTTCGTTATTTTAACGAACTGACAAATACAGCAATTTTAATGGAAGAAGTAGGAGAAGTTGCTCGTATTATGTCAAGACAATATGGAGAGCAATCCTTTAAGAAAAGTGATGAAGAGGTAGATTTAGGAGATGAAATGGCAGATGTTCTCTTTGTACTTGTATGTTTAGCCAATCAAACGGGTATAAATTTAACAGAAGCACTACATAAAAACTTAGAAAAGAAGTCTATTCGTGATGCTGATAGGCATAAGAATAATGAAAAACTGAAATAAATCAGTCGTAAATACGTAATAATCCCCTTTACAAATTCTAATCTGTAAAGGGGATTATTCTATTATAAGAAGGTTGATTTACTTTTGATTCCAAATTTCCCATGAAGCTTCGGCTTGTCCAATAAGCATTTCATGCCCATTTTTAGCATTACCTCCATTTTCAACCCCTAATTTCATAAATTCAGTTATTTCTGGATTATATACTACATCAAAGAAATAATGATTTTCTGTTGTTTTATCATAAGGTAATTTAGGTGCAATACCTTCGTTTGGGTGCATTCCTAATGGAGTAGTATTTATAATTAAGGTATGAGAGGCATATAATTCCTCATCAATATCAGAATAGGCAATACTATTTTCTGTACTATTTCTAGAAACAGATTTAAAGGGAATATTTAAATCTGATAAAGCAACTTTAATTGCTTTCGAAGCTCCACCTGTACCTAAAACTAAAGCTTTAAAGTTTGTATTAGGGATAAACTTTTCTAGTGATACTTTAAATCCGAAATAGTCTGAATTATAGCCTGTTAAAGTGCCGTCTTCTTCAAATTTAATCACATTGACAGCTCCAATTTTGCCAGCTGTATTTGGATCTAAACGATCTAAAAAGGGTATAACTAATTCTTTATATGGGATAGTTACATTTATTCCACTTAATGATTTATTTGATAAGAGGTCAGCAAAAATATCAATTTGTTCTAATTCGAATAGTTCATATTGACATCCTTCAATACCTTCTTTTTGGTATTTCTCTGTAAAATATTTCTTTGAGAATGAATGCCCTAATGGGTATCCAATTAATCCGTATGTTTTCATATTAAGTATTTTATCTGCGTACAATTTACAAAACAAGTTTTGATTGGATTATAAAATGCAATGATTTACTTAATTAAAGAATAAAACTCGGTTATAATACTACTATCATTCATCTTGTATAATTTATTAATCCAAAAACTGTATCAGAAAATACATCTCACAAAATAATCTACATATCATATTGTTATGAAAATTAAGAAGCTAACACTTTATTTTCTATCTCTCTTTTTATTACTCTCAACGTTTTGTTTTGGTAATGAAGAATCGGGTGGAGGGCATGGGCACACCGATACCATTGCAGAGGTAATGTCTTGGGTGGTATTAATTATTTTGCCGCCAGTATTTCTAACTGTATTTTGGAAATTACATGTCATACCAGAAGAGATTGCTAAAGAAAGAAACCATCCACAAGCAGATGCCATTCACATGGTCTGTTTATTATCATTATTATTTGGAGGTTTGTTATGGCCAATTGCCTTAATATGGGCTTATACAAGACCAAGCCATATGTATGTAACAACAATAAAAGACCCAGATCATATTGTTGATCATGTAGAGAAAGCAAAGCCAAAAAATTCAGACGGAGAAGCCTCTTTAACTTAAAAATTAACTTACATCACATTCTAAAAAATTAACTCATGCTCGAATTAGGATTAATAGTCTACAGTCTAGCTGTTTGGCTTGTATTTATTAAATATGAACTAATTACTTGGTCTACTACAAATAAAATTATTGTATTCACTATTCCTGTTGTTGCTATTGTTATTATAGTTCTACTGATGAATATTTTTATGCCTACCTCTAATGATGTTAGGGTATTTAATAAAACAGTACAAATAAAAACTAATGTAAGAGGAAGAATTCAGGATATTAGAGTAGAACCCTTAGAAAAAGTATCTGTAGGAGATACATTATTTATTATAGAACAGAAGCCTTTTATAGCTCAATTAGAGGGGATAAAGGCATCAATAGAAAAAGCCGCAGCATCTATTAAAGGACAAAGTAAAGAATTAGATGCTTTACTTCAGCAAAGAAAAGTAGCTCAAACACAATTAGATTTAGCATTAAAGCGGAAGCAACAATTTAAAGATCTTGTTGATTATGGGGCAGGGAATAAATTTGATTTAGAAAATGCTGAAAGTACAGTAGAACAATTAAGAGCAGAATTAGCAAGGTTAAATGCTAAAGCAGCCTCTTTATTAATTGGCATTGAAGCAGAATATGATGGTAATCAAGTTTCTGTAGCTGAATTGATGGCAAAAGCCGAAAAAGCAAAATGGGAATTAGAGCAAACTATTGTAAGAGCACCTATTGATGGTACCATTATTAACTTACAAGTAAGACCAGGTACAATGGCTTTACCTGTAATGGCAGTAATGACAATTGTTGAAGATAGGCAAGATATTGTCGCTTCTTTTGATCAGAATGAATTACATAGAATTGAAAAAGGAGATGAAGTTGAAATAACATTTATAACAAAACCTGGACATATTGTACATGGTGTAGTTGACAATGTGATTTGGGCGTCAAGTAGAGGTCAACTTTTACCTTCAGGGATTATTCCTAAGATTGATCAAGAGATGCAAAAACCGGGGAAATATATTGTCAAATTTAAAATGAATAGTGAGACTCCTATACCAATGGGAGCAAATGGAATGGTGGCAGTCTATACATCTAGTACAGAACCTTTATATATAGTTAGAAAGGTAATGGTTAGAATTTCTGCTAAATTTAATTACCTGATTTTAAAGGCACATTAGAATGAAGACTATAAATAGGTTAACTCTTCCTTTTCTTTTTTTATTACTATTTAGCAGCTGTTTTAAAATAAAAAAGGCGCCAGAATTTAGTGATATGAAAAATGATAACCAATCTTTAGAGAACATGAGAATTCCTGAAGATTGGGTCTTACAACCTATAGATTCATCTGACATTAACCTTGATTGGGCTAAAGAGTGGGAAACAGAAGTTTTAGCATCTTTAATAGAGGAAGCATATAAATTTAACGCAGATATTTATATAGCAGCTTCTAGAATAGAACAAGCCAATAAAGGTTTAGTAATTACAAGTGCTCAAATGCTTCCAATTTTTGGGGCGGGAGCATCAGGAGGATATAATTTCCCAACATCAGGAGCAAGACCAAGTACTGCTTCTGTTAATATGTCTTGGGAGATAGATTTATGGGGAAAAGTAAGGTATGCAAAGCAAGGACAGAGAACAACAATTTATTCAACAGAATATGCTAAGAAGAAATTACAGCAAGTATTGGCAGCATCAATTGCTAAATCTTGGTACTTGGCAATCTGTATTCAAGAACAAAAAGAATTGTTAGATACTGCGATTGTTGCAACACAAGAAATGGCAAGTTTGAATGAAGCTAGGTTTCAAATTGGGATAGCAAAAGAGTCTGATGTTCTTCAGATGAATGCTCAAGAAGCTAAATTTAAAGAGCGTTTAGCCAAATTAAATCAATTGGATAAGGATATAAGAAGGAGTATTGAATTACTATTGGGTAGATATCCTGCAGGTGAATTAGACGTAGCTATGGAACTAATAGAAATGTCTTCTACTTTGCCTCAAAAACTACCTATGAGTATGTTAGAAAATCGACCCGATGTTTTAATTAGTCAGTATGCTATACAAAAAGCATTCTATAATAAAGAAGTGGCTAAAGCGGCAAGATGGCCGCAGATTAGTTTAACCTCTCAATTAATGGGAGTAAATAGTGCTGCCCAAGCAATGTTTCAACTTTCTAATCCTATTTTTACTATTGGAGGTAATTTGGTAACACCTCTTTTTAGTTGGGGAGCAATTAAGGCAAATATTGCAATTAAAGGAGAAGACCAAAAGCAAGCAGTAGCATATTATGCAAAAACATATTTAAATGCTTTAAGTGAAGTAGAAACAAGTCTAAATGCACTAAATGCTGTTGATAGTAGGTTTGAACAATCAACAATAGCTTTAGAAAACTTAAAGAGAACATATGAGTTATCAGAACTTCAATATAAAGTTGGTAATGAAAATATGTTTACTCTACTCCAAAAACAATTACAACTATTAAATGAGTCTACTAACCAGACAAATTTAAGATGTGAGAAAATAGTAGAAAGAGTTAATCTGTATTTAGCATTAGGTGGAGATTATACGCCTGCTAATTAGATTTTTACTGTGTATTAAAAAAGGCATTCAATGTTTAATTGAATGCCTTCGTATTTTTAAGGAAATTGAGTTTATGCTAAACCACTATTTTCCATTCTTTCTAAGTTATCAGCGATACGTAAACGATCGATAAATTCTTGAATTTCACCATCCATAACAGTTGGTAAATTATATACAGAATAATTAATACGGTGATCTGTTACACGACCTTGAGGGTAATTGTACGTACGGATCTTGTCTGATCTAGAACCAGAACCAACCATTGATTTACGCTCTGCACCAACTTCTTCTTGTTGTTTCTTTACCTCAATAGCATATAAACGAGATTTTAATTCTTTTAATGCTTTATCGTAGTTTTTCAGTTTAGATTTTTCATCTTGACACTGTACGATAATACCTGTAGGAAGGTGAGTTAAACGAATAGCTGAATATGTTGTGTTTACAGACTGACCACCAGGACCTGAAGAACAGAATTCATCACGACGGATATCAGACATGCTTAATTCAATTTCGATATCATCCATTTCTGGAAGAACAGCAACAGAAGCTACAGATGTATGAATACGTCCTTGAGATTCTGTAGCAGGTACACGTTGTACACGGTGTACACCAGCTTCATACTTTAACATACCATAAGCATCTTCACCTTGGATGTTAGCAACAATTTTAGAGAATCCACCAGCAGTACCATCAACAAAGTCAGTAATACCTAGTTTCCACCTCTTCTTTTCACAAAAACGTTGGTATAAACGTAGTAAATCACCAGCAAAAATAGCTGCTTCATCTCCACCTGCACCAGCTCTGATTTCAAAGATTGCGTTTTTAGAATCATTAGGATCTTTAGGAATTAAAAGCATTTTTAACTCCTCTTCAATTAGAGGAATACCTTCTTGCAGCTCATCAATTTCCATTTTTGCCATCTCACGTAACTCAGAATCTTTCTCTTCGTCTAAGATTTCTTTTGCTTCATCGATGCCTTCTAACATAGTTTTATATGCTAAATAACGATCCACAACTTTCTGAAGGTCCTTGTATTCTTTATTTAATTTGGCGTAAAGCTTCATATCTGATACAGTTTCAGGCTGTACCAATTCTTCGCTTACTTGATCAAAACGATCTTTTATTTTTTTGAGTTTATCTAACATCTCTCGATTTCTTTGCTTATTTTTTACAAATGTAAGGTTTTTTGGTTATTTATTTACTCTTCCGTAACACCTTACCCTTCTCATCCCACTCATATTTGATCTTTGGACCACTATAATCCTTACGATAGACATTATTTTTATTACGGTATTTTGTAATCCGATGTTTTCTTTGTCTACCTCTTTTATCAACGGCATCATAGTACTCTGTCCAATCTCCAATTTTATATCCATACTTGTAAGAACCTACCATTTTTTTACGACCATTTTCGTAAAATGATTGATAAATACCATTTAATTCTCCAAGCTGATAAGGAATTACTTCTTTTACTTTATTTTGTTTAGAATCGTAATAAGTAATTTCAGCATCTTTAGGAAATCCCATGTAATAGAATTTCTTATCCTTTATGTCTTTATCTTTTCCGTACCAAACCCAGCGTCCCGTTAGAGTGCCTTTGTAAAATTGGCCAGTAGTGATGGTATCTTTATCAACAATTTTGACATACGTACCGTGTAACGGAAGTCCATATTTAGGGTTAGAAGTAGTTTGTCTTTCTATCTTTTTATCCTCCGGGTTAAAATAATATTTTAGTGGAGAATAAGTATCAGGTTTTTCATATTCAGGTAAAGAGTAAAATAATTCGAATACAACTTTACCTTTAGATAAAGATCTAGTGTATTGTCTTTTTGTCTTTATTCCCCAGAATACTTTTTTCTTCTTCTTTTTCTTTTTTTTGATTAGTGCTTCCTCTTCAGGTGCACCCGGATTAAGTTCGATAGTAGGACCATCTTCTTCAAGAGAGTCCATTTCAACCACCATCGGTTTTTTTTCTTTTATTACTTCTTCATTGTCTTCGTCATCAATTACTTGAGAAAAGCTATTGATTGAGAAGCTTAAAAATAGAATTATAAAAAGGAAGTTTGGTCTAAGTAAAAAAAACAATTTATTCATTTCAGAAGAAATCTTTATTTAAAAATCATCGCCGTCATCCTCTTCTTCAACAGGAAGACTATCCATGCCTCCTTCTTCTTCCTCATCAGTAGATGAAGAATTTTCATCATCAACTCCACCAAAATCATTTCCAAAATCTTCTTCAGGTTCTGGCTCAATAGATTTTGATAAATCATTTTCATAACGAGTTGGAATTTCCATTCCGTCATGATAGTTGTTGTAGTAGGCTTCTAAAAAGGCAAATGTTGCTTCAGCAGTAATAGGTGTTACATCCTTTTGCTTTTTTAGTTCTTCCATTAAAGCAGAATTTGAACTCAAGATACTCAATTCTCCTTGTTGTTGACGAATATAATACCAAGTACCTGTTGGTCCTTCTAAAAAAACATTAATTACATCATCAGTAGGAGCTGCTTCTCCTCTTGTTTCATCTTTTGGAATTTCTATAAAACCATCAATCACCGTATTAATATCTTCTCCAAAGACTGATAATAATTTTATTTTATCTCCTTTAGAATGGAAGGCGTAAGTTTCATTATCCCAAACTAGTTCGTTATCAAGGATTACGAGGTAATTACTAAGTAACCGAATAATGTCTTGTCCATTTAGATAATTATTAAACTGTGCGTTTGTAAATAGAGGGACAATTTGATGGTTCAAATCTCCTAAACTATCTATTTCATAATCTTCAGAAATAACACGTTTAACACCTTCTTTATTTGATCTTAGATCAGAAAGTAATGTAGATGATATTCTAGAAGAAAGCTTAGGACCAATTGCAAAAGAGGCATTTAATTTAATTTCATCTATACCGTGTATAGCAACTCCAGAAACGGAAGATTTAATTCTTTCAATTTTATTTTTTTCAATAACAGGCAAGAAATTGAATCTACCGTGAAATTCTAATTCGTTACTTTTTGGAGTATAACTTAACCAGTTTCCATAAATAGAAGCAAAGAATTCGTCTTCACCCATTTCTAATGCTTTATAATACGTAGATGGCTTCACATGATAGATACCGTCTTTACTTGTTCCATCATTTGATTCAAAAACAAGTCGACCTTCAATATCAAATAATTTTCTATGGTCTGTTCTGTATCCATCTGCTCTTTCTATAAAAGCATTATATAAGTACCCATTATTCTGATCATAATAGATACCCGTCTGTAAAGGAAGTTTTTCTAAACTAGATGTTAAAGTATTTGTGACATTAACATGAGCTGTAGAATCTTTCTCATCATCATCATTTGTTGAATGATAGGAGAACCATTGAGTGTCTTCTCCAACGATATGTAGCCTAGCGTTACCGTCTTTAAAACGTGCAACCTTTTTATTTTCAACTAATCCAATTTTACCAAAATATTCAAGACCGCCTACAAACAGTAGCGGATCTTCTTTTTCTATTGTTCCGTAAGCTCTGTTCTGAACCGTATTTTCTAGCTCATCATTAATAAATTCTTTTGCAACAATTCTATCAATGTTAATTTCCTTTTCTTCATTAAGCTCATTTTTATACAGATACGTACCTGTAGCATTCACTTCTTTACTAGAAACGAGCTCGATGTTTGCATTGTAAATAGTATGAAACTTTGTATAACGACTTAGAATGATTTGAGCATTTTCTAGATGTTCAATCTGAGCATCTTTATTAATTCTTATAGTTTGATTTAATGTATCAGGACGAATATCTAGATTACTTACTCTAATCTGATTTACATTAAAGATCTGTAACTTATTTGTCATCAGATCATAACTGGCAGAATCTCCTTCTATAGTTAAAGAGTCTTGTTCTGGTGCATTAGAAATAAATTTACCTTTAGTTCCATTTTCACTAGACATCGTGATGTTTTTAGCATTAATATCCCATAATGCACTATTGATAGATGTTTGGAAGTTTACAAATGGAAAAGTTAGACTAGAGTTTTCATATAATCCTTGCTCTGTTTTTAAGAGTACTTTATTTTCTATTACATTTCTAGCAACGCGAACGTCTTGACCCAACATTGAAGGACTACCTTCTATTGAAGAGTTTATTTCGAAAACAGAATTTCTACTTATGTAGCCTTCTTTTTGAAACCTGAAGTTGTCAGATTTGTTAGAGGATTCTTCTGTTTCTAAGAGTCCTCGACCAAATACCTTATTAGGCATTAAGGCAAGATTTCCAGAAAATCTAATGTTAGAGTTATAGATAGTAAAAGGTTCTTCATGAGTACCTGTAAAGTTCATACTATCACGATTGACATACCACATCAAGTCGTAAGTTGTCATATCTACTCTTGGGTGAATGTCAGATTCTATAACACCTTGTGTACCGTGTGTTTTTAGAGAATCTGAATAGAAAATAAAATCTTTTGATTGGAATTTACTGTTTAAGTATTCTAAAGTTCCTTCACCCCTTATACCTTTATGATTTAAGGTTACGTTACCATCAAAATGTCCCTTTCCTCTAACAGAATCTTTATTATTTAGGTAACGAGGATTAAGGTATACAGGCCAACCAAGTTCAGAACCCCAAACTTCATCATGATTAGTTTTTCTTTCTAATGCGAAGATACCAGTACTAGGGTCCATTTTTACTTCATCTTGAAATGTAGGGAATATACCGCCCGTATTTAAAAGACCAGTAAAAGATACATCGACGTGTATTTCTGATGCATCTACTGTAAAAGTATCTAACTCAAAAACTATTCGTTTATCATAAACGCCATTTAGTACAGATGGACGGTCATAATAGATACGTCCCCCTTTACTACTGTCAGATTTAGCATTAAAAGATGGGTAGCCGTCTATATCAAGTAGTCCACTTTTATTAAAAGGCTTATTGATATATAAAGTACCTCCTGTATCAACTAATGGGTTTGGAGATTCCTTTGCCTTATTTGTAGTAGTGTCTCTTACAATAAAATTGATGGAATCTACTTTTGTAAGGTGAATTAAAAAGCTATCATAATTAAAAGTGAATTCTTCTCCTCTAAATATATATGCACCTGCTGTAAATTTCCCTCCAAATGTAAATTCTCTATTGTCTTTTACTTTTATACCTGCACTATCTGGTTGTGCATATACATTTAAAGAATCTGAAATAGAGAAATAAACTACTTTTTTAAGTAATAAAGTTGAGCTATCGTTTAATGATAACGATGCATTTGCTGTATTATCATCAGGAACAACTGCAGGGATATTTATATTATCAAAGTCTCTTTCTATTAAAGCATTCTCTTGATTAACTGATAAATTCTCGAAATTTAATCTAGAGGTCATTGCTAGTCTTTTTCTCTCATTTGAGGCAAAGAAGTAGCGGTCATAATATTGGTAGGCTTTAGGTGTTAGTTTAACTATTTGAGAATAAGGATTATATTCTACCAAGCCTTCTAAAGCCATGCTTTCTAGACTTTCAATAAATTGGTCTTTATTTATCTTTAAATCATCTGCTAAAATAGAGGCATCAAAACACTTTTTTCTTGTAGACCTAGAGTAGTTTACAATAACCATTAAAGGTTGGAATTTCTTGAATCCTTGTATTCTAGATACGAAGCCTGTTTTAAAGAAATCTTGTGATTCTACAATAAGTGGAATAACTTTTTCACCACCTATAATTCTAAAATCCAGCGAATCTTTTTGTAGATCCCATGTAACAGCATCTGCAAAAACATTTAAGTGTTGTGCTGATAATGTAAAAGGATTAAAGCGATAAATATCTGTTGTTTTTCTGAAGTAAACATTTTGAGTACTATCAGTTGTAGTTAAACTTGTATTTACTGATGGGTGAGCAATTGTATCGTTTTCATCATAGAAAATAGTAAGCTTACTTGATTTTGTCTGAATGTTTTCACCATTATTATTCACCTTTATCCCTTTGTTAGTAGATAAAGTAAATAATTTAGAAGAATCGTTTGATACAGAGATAGTACTCGATGCATTTGAAACTGAACGAGAAGCCACTGTACGGCCCTTAATGGCAAAACCTCCAATTAATTCTAGATTTTCTGGTATGTTTTTCCATTTATAATCACTGTTATAGCTAATAAATTGAGGATAAATTGCTTTATCTGGAAACTTATTAAAGTGTCCACTCTTATAGGTGAATGCACCAATAGCGATAGTATCTAAATGTTCAGCAAAATACATTTCAGCATGATCTGCTTCAATTAATGCTACACGTGTGTCAAAACTAAAATGAGGCAATTCACACCAAACGGAATCTTTAGTAAAACCAACATTTTCCCAAAAGAATCGACCTCCTTGGCAAATAATTGTATCTGATTTAAAAAGAAAAGTACCAACGGTATGTTGTAATAATGCGGTATCGAACTTTGTTGAAATAATTAAGTCAGCTTCAGAAATTTGTAGCATTGGACCTTCAACAGGTGGCAAAGGAGTAATTCCTGGATCATAATTTCTAACTTCTGTATTAGAAACGTCACAATCTTCTGAGAAAGCGGCGTTATCAGAAGAGTTTGATGAAGAAGAAGTTTGACCATAATCCTGTACACTAGAGTCATCACCATCCCACGAGTCTCCCCAATCAGTACTTCCATCGTCACTACCCCAGTCAGAACTACTGTCATCACTACCCCAATCGTAATCTTCACTGCTATCATCTCCCCAATCAGAGGAGCTGTCGTCAGAAGAACCCCACCCGTCATCATCATCAGAACTGCTATTATCACTGTCCCAATCAGAGGAGGTTTCTTCCCCTTCTGTGGTTGTGGAGATGTTTTCTTGAGCTACATCTTCTGGATCTTCAGAAGAAAACCAATCTTCTTTTTCTGTTTTTTGAGTATTTACTTCAACTACCATCTGATCACTTACGTAACCATCTGTAGCTAATGAGTGTGCAAAATTAAATGTACCTCCTTTAACTTCAATAGTAGTGTATTTGGATTTTTCTATTAGACCTTCTTCTAAAAAAAGTCGAGATTTATAGAAAAAATTCTGTGTTATTTTGGGTGAATAAGAAGTTAAACAGGTATCTGCAATTTCTAAAAAACGTGTAAATTGATTGTTTAAATTATCTCCAGAATCAAGAAAAGCCATTATACAGCCGTAATATAATGCGGCATGCTTTCTATAATTTATTCTGTTTTTATGTAGTCTTTTTGTACTGGTGTAAATCCATTTCTTTTGAGCATTGTCAATAACATTATTTTCCCAATGTGATTCGAAATCAAGTATGATTGTATCAGAATTATAACGTACACCTTTTTCTAAATACAGACTTAAGTCGACGAGAAAACTATCGTACTCGGCGAAAGGCATATATCGTTCTTTTTTCAATGAGTCTATTTGGGTAGTTGTTTGCCCAAAAGAGGCTAAACTACTAAGACAGAAAAAGAAGAAAAGTAATATTAATTTATATATTGATTTTGAATCCATAGTGAATCAAAAGAGGCTAATCTAACAAAAATAAAGGCTGTAATAGACTTTAACATCAATTACAGCCCATAAAAGATAAGCATTGAATTGCAAAAAATACTCCAAAAAAGTAATTATTGATTTAATTCTCGAATACAGCGCTTACCCAATTATCTTTTTCTAGATGAGAGATGTATTTTAAACCTACAGAATTAGCTTTTTCAGTAATTAATTCAAGGTCTTCAGTATAAAAGCCACTTAGCAGAAGATTACCACCAGAAGTGATTAAACTTTGGTATGTAGGGATTTCTGAAAGCAATACATTTCTATTAATATTAGCGAGAACAATATCGTATTTATCAAGTTTTTCCATGTCTGCAACAGTGCCACATGTAACTCTGATTTCTGCATTATTAAGAGCAGCATTTTCTAATGCATTTTCACAAGACCAATCTTCGATATCACATGCATCAACTTGGTTTGCACCTAAAATTTTAGCCATTACCGCTAAGATTCCTGTACCGCAACCTAAATCTGCTACATCTTTATTTTTATGATCTATCATTAACTGATTTCTCAACATAAGTGTAGTAGTTTGATGATGTCCTGTACCAAATGACATTTTTGGTGTTATGACAATCTCATACTTATATTTTGGATCAGCAGGGTGAAATGAAGCTCTAATCTGAAGTTCTTCAGAAATTTCTACTGGGTTATAATGGCTTTCCCATAGTTTATTCCAGTTTTGTTTTTCCTGTTCTTCTATTGTGTAAGTGATTTGATCATTGAAAAATTCAAATGCTTCCGTAAGAGCATTCTTGTCGAATAAAGAGCTTTCAATTGAAGCTTCAAACCCATTTTCGTTTTCAAGAATAGCATCAAAACCTACATTTCCGATAATAGCTTGGAGTATTTCGCTTAATTCTTCAGAGCATTTAACGTTGACAACGGTATATTTCATATTAGGATTATTTTTTTCTTACATAATTTACGAATGAATAAGCATAAGGAGAAGTATCACATTTAGCATATTCAAAACGAGAGATCTCATTCCACTGAGTTGGTAAAATATCAGGGAAAAATGTATCTCCAACAAATTGATCGTGAATTTCTGTAACATATAATTTATCAGCAATTTTCATTGCTTCATCATAAATTGTTCCACCACCAATTATAAAAACTTCCTTTTCACCTTGCTTTCTAGCAATAGATATGGCATCACTTAAACTATTACTCAGAATTGCATCTACCGCAGGTTCGTAATCTGGGTTTCTAGAAATAACAATATTAGAACGTTTAGGTAAACATTTACCTATCGACTCATGTGTTTTTCTACCCATTATTACGCAATGCCCAGAAGTTGTTCTCTTAAAGTATTTTAAGTCTGCGGGTATATGCCAAATGAGTTGATTGTCTTTGCCAATTACATTATTTGAAGCTTTGGCAACAATGATCGATATTTTCATTTTATCTGATTTTATTAGTCAAAGTTAAACTTTGTATAGAATTAGTTTTTGCTTTATCGGAAAGCATATTTACAAATTTAATCATATTGTTTCCGATAATTTCTTAATTTTCTGTAAACTTAATTACTTTTTACAATCTATTCGTTGAATTGTCTCTTGTAGTAATCAACAATAGAATGTAAATTACTTAAGCAAACCCAAAGAGAGTTTTTTAAACAGTTAACTAATAGGAGATTATATATTCTATAATATTAATTATAAAACGCTAAAGTATTGAATTACTTTATCTTTATAAGAGAATACTAAATTAATATGTAACTTATATTAAAAGATAGTTTTTAATAAAGTCTCTATATCATCTGTACTACAATTAAAATTAGCTAAGCTTGAAAAATTTATATATAATTTTATCTCTTCTATTCATTTTAATTCTACCTGAAACGAGTTACGCTCAGTTTCCTGTAGAGGAAGAAGATGAATACTACGAGAAAGAATGGGCTTTAGGTGTTATGATGAATACCTATGGTGGAGTTATTGGAGGTATTACAATCCGACATGCAAGGAAATATTTTTATGAACACAAAATTGTTGAGTCTTTAGGGCAGGGTAGTGGAAAAACTAGAAGCTCTAGAGGGCGTGTTGGTGAAATTGAAAACGATAACAAATACCACTCTTTCAGCCTAGAATTTTTGAGTATTAAACACCCTAAAGAACAAAAAGTACAATCTTATACAACTGGAGAAGGATATGTTTCTGGTAAAATGAATCGCCTTTATGCAATCAGGCCAATGTTTGGTAAAGAATGGTTGGTGTTTAGAAAAGCAAGAAAACAAGGTGTTCATGTTAACTTTATTGCTAGTGTAGGCCCATCAATTGGTATAGTAAGTCCTTATTTATTAAAATATCAAGATGATGAAGGAAATACACAAACAAAACAATTTAGCCAAGACGACTATTTAAATAATTATACAAGAATAGAAGGTACAGCCTCTTGGGGGGAAAGTATGTCTAAAGCGAGTGTAATTGGAGGATTAGCTTTTAAAGCATCCTTAACTTTTGAATTTGGTGTAAATAAAAGAAGTATAACAGGTATTGAAGCAGGTATTATTGGAGATGCTTATACTTCTGAAGTACAAATAATGGCTTCGTCAGATAATAGAAGTTTTTATTCTGCAATGTTCTTAACCTTCTTTTTTGGAGGAAGAAAATAATATCATTGTAGTAATTAATAGTAAAATAAATCCCATTGATTTTGTAGATCAATGGGATTTATTTTTTAACTCTATTTTTAATAAAGCGATTTATTTAAGGCTTTTAATACTCTTTGATCTCTAGAATAAATATCATCATAAAAGTGAATAGATTCTGAAGGACCTAATAGTGCAGTGAAATAGAGCAGGTAAACTGTTGGTCTATCTTTTACAAATACACGTTTTAGTTGTTCTTCTTTTACTATTTCATTAATTTTTTCAAGACTATAATTTTCTGGATCGTCTAATAATACTTCTGCCAATTCTAATGGTTTATAAACACGAATACAACCATGGCTAAAAGCTCTAGAGTTTTTACTAAATAAATACCTAGAAGGAGTATCATGTAGATAAATAGAATATTTATTTGGGAAGATGAATTTTACATGTCCCAAAGCATTTCTTGGTCCTGACCCTTGTACAATTACATAAGGGAAATTATTTTGTTTGATCGATTTCCAATCTATTGTTTGAGGATCAACTTCAAGATTAGCTCTATCATACAGTTTCATGTTGTGTTTAGCTAAATAGCCTGCATCTTTTTTAAGTTTTGGTAGCATTTCTTTACTAGCAATACTGTAAGGTACAGTCCATGTAGGGTTGATATCTATATAACTTAATTTTGATTTAAAAACGGGAGTTTGATGAAAGGTCTTACCTACCACAACTCTTGTTTGATAAAACCATTTGTTGTTTTTATGCAAGAAGAGTTGAAAACTAGCAATATTTACAAAAATAAAATTGTCAGTGTCTTCATGGAATATCCACCTTGAGCGTTCTAGATTAATTCTTAAAGTATTAATACGGTTTTCTATAGGAGTATTTAATGCTTTTAAAGTTGCTTTACCTACTTTTCCATCTGTCTCTAAGCCATACATTTTCTGAAACTTAACAACAGATTTTTTTAAGTTTTCATCATATACAGTTGATGTAGTATCTAAATAAGCAACTTTTACATAGCTAGAATCTAAAATTGGTGTAGTACTATAAGGAAAGATTGAGCGTATAGTATCTACTTCTGGAGTAACAGAAGGTGCGTTTGTTACTTCAATTTCTTCAATCTGGCTTCTGTAAGTTGTATCTATTTTAAGAACAAGTGTATCGAAAGTAAATAATGTACTTGTAACAGCAAGTCTTTTTCTTAATTCTGGTATATATTCATTTTCATCACCAACTTCAATTTTATCCATTTTGGGTAGCTTGTTCCACCCTCCATTTTCTTTGATTTTTCTAAAATCGGCTAATGATTTTTTTAAACCGATATATAATTCATCGCTAGGAATAAAAGTACTGAAAGCTTCAGGTATTATTTCATTTTCAATTGGCTGAATTATTAATGGAATCCGATCTTGAGTAAATTCTTTTGTATCGAAATTCCATGTAGAAGAGATGGTTTCTGGCTGTACTTTTCCCCATATATAATGAGAGATTAGAAGTACACCAGCATCTGTTAATAGAATATCTAAAAGAGCTTCTTGATATATACCTCGATCTGAAGCTATTAATTCTTGTATTTTTTCTAAATGATAATGAGAAGGTGTAAGCCCATCAAAATAAGCATTATTGATGAGGACAAGAATATCATTAATATTTTTTTTACTCGTCCATAAAGGTTTATAATCTACAGTTTCATAGACTAGAGGCATTAATGAATCAGAGAAAAGAGAAATACCATCGATAGAGTTCTCAGCTTGAATCTGATCCAATATCGAATGTATTTCTCTTTTTATAGAAATGTTACTTTCTTCTTGAGCAAATGACGGGAAAGTCAGAAGACAAAGCGAAAATACCACTAAGTAGTAAAAACGATTGAAACAGATAGTAGATAGAGTTTGCATGTTAATAGAGTTTTGTCGGCCAAAATAATTTAATAATTATTTCGACTCAGAAAGATTTTTTTCATATTCAGTGATATTACTTAAACACTTTCTTAAAAGTTCAACACCTTTCTTAACGTCATCTAAAGGAATATCATTAGTAATTACTAAAATTGATTCTTCAGCAATACCAATTACTTTATCTTTAAGGTCTCTAGCTTTTTTAGTTAAGTAAATTAGCTTAGAACGTTTGTCGTTAGGATTAGGAACACGAGTAACAAGATTGTTTTTTTCCATATTGTCGATTAAACTCGTGATACTAGCTCTATTTTTAAGTAAAAATGTAGCAAACTCTTGTTGAGCTCTTCCATCTTTTTCCCAAAGCATAACTAAAACATCCCATTGTTCTCTTGATATTGGCAATCCTTCACGTTCAAATTGACGACCTAACATATAGTTACCTATTCTTGATACCTGTGCTATTATTTTCGTTAGGTGTCTTCTCTCTTCAACTTCTTCACTCATTAATGTGCTCATATATAGTGTTTTAATTATTTTTTATAAATCAGTAATCTTAATAAATTCTAATGTACTTATTTGTTTGTGTTTAATCAATTTTTTCAAATGAAAATTTTAGAGATGTATATGAATTTGAAAGAATTATGATGATTATTTAATGTTGTATGCTTGTTTTATTTCTGATTACACAAAAACATTTTGTCAAAATGGCAGTTTAAAGAGTGTTTTTTTAATTAAATCAGTCGTTTTGTCATTTAAAATCAAATGGTATACTCATTGATAAAAGTATTTTGATTAATAATTAATGAAATCACAATCAAAAGAATAAAAGACATGAGTATTACAAGACAAAACGCATACACAAATAGAAAGAGATCAATAGTATCTAATTTATTTTCTAATGAGATTGAAACTGTTCATATTCCTACAAATATTAAAGAAACATCAACGGAGTTTTTAATAGAACTTATTGTACCTGGTTTTAAAAAAGAACTTTTTGATATTGGTATAGAGCAGAATAAATTATCTATCACATATAAAAATGTAATAGAGAAAAATGAAAATGAAGACGTTGAGTTATCAACAGAAAAATTTTTAGTAAAAGGATATGAGGTGAAAGATTTCTCAAAAGTATTTAAACTGCCAGAAAATGTAGAGGTTAATAGTTTATCTGCAAAATTTAATCAAGGAATTTTAGTAGTTGAATTGCCAAAAAGTGAAGAGAAACTTCCTGTAAAAATTCAAGTTCAATAACCAATTATTAAATAAGCCATGAAATATACATTGTCAGATTACCCCGCAACTTTTATATCATCTTTAATGAATGATGTAGTTAATGTATTGGATACAGTAAACCCTGTTGATGCCCAAGTTCCTATGAATGTAAAAGAAGGAGTGGATGGTTATACTGTAGAGGTTGTTGTACCAGGAATAACTAAGGAAAATATTGACATATCAGTAAAAGAAAATAAACTGATTGTTAGTTATAAACATATTTCTGAAGAAAAAGAAGAAGTAAAATACTTGAAAAGAGAGTTCTCTAAAAAAGATTTTGAAAGAACTTTTACATTGCCAAATAATATTAATTTGGAAGAAATAAAGGCTTCTTATACTGAAGGTATCTTATCTGTTCTTTTACCTAAGAATGTATCTTTGGAGAAGAAAAAGATTGAAATCAGTTAATTAAACTAATTTCATCGAAAAATAAAGCCGACTTGAGATAATCAAGTCGGCTTTATTGCATTTAATCTGTTTCATTTTTTTAAATTGCGAGTTGAAATAATAAATACTGAAGTATTCAATATTTTGTACTAGTTAAATTAAACGGTCTCAAATTTTGGCAGCAATGTCATTTCTTATGAATTACCTTTATACATTACTCTTTTCTATTTTAGTTTCAGCAAGTGTTTTTGCACAAAACAACGGTGGAAAAACAGAGTCAGATAAATATAATTACGCTAAAGAGTTAATCGATCAAGGCAAATACGCACCCGGTATTGTAGTCTTGGAAGATGTACTAAGCATGAAAGGTGCAACATTGCAGCCTTATGCATTAACGTTAATTGGTTATGCTGATTATCAACAAAAAAAATACACAGAAGCAGAAACAACTTTATTAAAAGTAACTTCTACTTATCCATCTTGGGAACAATTAGATAATGCTAATTATTTACTTGCTTGTTCTTATTTAAAACAAGGGAAAGTAAAAGAAACAGTTGGTATGTTCGATAAAATCAAGGACCAAAGCTTGAAAGACGAACTTACATTATTATCTAAAGATGCTGCTCAAGGGTTATCTTATGAAGAAATCTATAAGGTTTATACTGCCTACCCAACTAATGAAATGGTTGGTTTTGTGTTGTTAGAAAAAATTAAAGAACAACCTAAAGAACAAAGAGATCAGGAGCTTTATCAAAAATTAGCAACTGGTTTAGGAGTTAGTATAGATGCTGTACATAAGGTAAGAGAAGGTAAATTTAAAGAGGTATATACAATTGCTACTATTCTACCTTTCTTTACAGAAACAATTGATGGAGATGCACTTCGTGTAAAAAATGAGTTTGTTTATAATATCTATCAAGGAATCTTATTGGGTAAAGAATATTTAGAAAAACGTGATGTTAAGGTAAATATTCTAGCTTTTGATACAAAAAGAGATACAACACATTTGCAGGAATTATTAGCAAAACCTGAAATGGAAAATGTTGATTTAATTATTGGGCCACTATATGCAGATATGCTTCCTATCGTTCAGCAGTATTCGAATGAAACTGGAGTACCTATGGTTAACCCAATTTCGAATAACTCTTCGATTATTGAAGGTGTTTCAAGTGCTTTTTTAGTAACATCAACACCGTATACAGTAGGTTCTACTCTAGGAAAGAAATTAAGAGCTCAAGAATTACAAGCATTAGAAATGTTTGAAGTAGACTCATTAAAATTACAAGCAGATACGGTACAAACGTATGTTGTATTTGGTCATTCTACTAAAGAAAAAGAACTTGCAAAATCTTTTAAAGAAGCATACGAAGCAGAGGGTGGTAAAATTGCTGCCTTTCAAGAATTTGATCCAGTAGATGGGTTTAATGTATTGCAAGAAATGTTTGATCCATTAGCTTATGTAGATTCTTTAGAGATTGTAAAAGATTCTACAGCAAATGTATTTATTGCTGTTACTAACGAAATTGAGGCATTAAATACAATTAGTGCTTTATTATCTTTAGGAACTGTTGCTACAACTTATGTTCCAGAAGAGTGGCTTAAATTTAAGCAATTGAGTTATGCACAAATGGAATCTGCTAAAATCAATATCTTATTTCCAAATTGGTATAATGATGATTCTTATAGAGCAAAATCTTTAATAGCTGAATACCAAGCTAAATTTAATAATCAGCCTTCTGATTTTGTATTTAAAGGTTTCGAAACGATATTCTCTTTTGGAATGATATTAAAAGAATATGGTAGTGGCTTTGTAACTCCTTTAAAAGAGAGTGAAGCACTTAGAAAAGGATATCTAGTACCAGCATATAATTATTTTGAAGGGCAAGACAATCAATATGTCCCTATTATTCAATTTATTGATGGTGACTTAAAAAATATGACACCTCCAGAATTCATTGAAGAGAATTAAGGAAAGTTAGAAATAAATCTAAAAGCTGTCTTAGAGGATAATACCTTTTAGACAGCTTTATTACTTTATAAACAGTAGTACGTTATGCCATACGCTAAAGATGATGATTTCAGGTTTTTTCATTCAGATTATTTTAAAAAGTTTATTGAAGAACCAGGTTTAATAGAATACCTGAAAGACTTTATTTCTGAACAAAAAAGAGAAGGTATTGAAGAGGTATTGTCTCAAAGAACAAATCATTTAACGGTATTACTTGAGGAAATTTATAAGCCTCAAAATGTTGGTGCTATTATCAGAACATGTGATTGTTTTGGATTACAGAACCTTCATATTGTAGAAGCTATTTATAAGTTTCTTGTTTCTATAAGAACCACTCAAGGTTCTGCAAAATGGGTAGATGTAAATAAATATAAGTCTACTATAGAAGCTGCAAAAACTTTAAAAGGAAAAGGATATAAATTAGTAGCAACAACACCACATACAGATATGTCTATTGACGATTTGCCAACTGATGCACCTATTGCATTGATGTTTGGTAATGAAAAAGAAGGCCTTTCTGATGAAGCTATGGAGTTGGCAGACTATAAGGTGAAAATACCAATGTATGGCTTTGCTGAGAGTTTTAATATCTCTGTGAGTGTAGCACTCTGTTTAAATCAATTAAGTGCTAAAATTAGAAAAGATGAATCGCTTGATTTAAAGTTGAGTGATGAAGAATATAAAAATATTGGCGGTGCTTGGGTTTGTAAATCAATTGATCGCTTTGAAACAGTAACCAAATCATTTAGAAATAAGAAGAGTAAATAATATTTGATATGGAAAAGAATTTAAAAATAGTATTCATGGGAACGCCAGATTTTGCCGTTCCTTCGTTACAAGTTCTCGTTGAAAACGGATACAATGTAGTTGGTGTAATTACAGCTCCTGATAAACCTGCAGGAAGAGGTCGTAAATTACAATCGTCTCCAGTAAAGCAATATGCTGAGTCTGTTGGTTTACATATTATGCAACCAACAAATTTAAAAAATGAAGCGTTTCAGCAAGAATTAAAGGCATTAGAAGTAGACCTGCAAATTGTGGTTGCTTTTAGAATGCTTCCAGAAGCTGTTTGGGACATGCCAAGAATTGGTACTTTTAATTTACATGGTTCTTTATTGCCAGATTATAGAGGTGCTGCGCCTATTAATTGGGCAATTATTAATGGTGAAAAGGTAACAGGTGTAACAACTTTCTTTTTACAACATGAAATTGATACTGGTGATGTTATTCTCCAGCAAGAAGAGCCAATCTTAGAAGAAGATACTGTAGGAGATGTTTACGGTAGGTTGATGCAAGTAGGTGGTGAACTTGTTTTAAAAACGGTTCAATTAGTAGAAAAAGGTGATTACGAAACCACACCTCAGAAGATAGTTGGAGAACCTAAAATGGCTCCTAAAATATTTAAAGAGACCTGTAAAGTAGATTTTTCTAAAGATACAGCAACAGTTTATAACTTTATTAGAGGGCTTTCACCTTATCCAGCTGCTTGGACTGAAATTCTTGGGAAAACTTACAAATTATTTAAAGTATCTAAGGTTTATGATGCCACTTTAGAAGCAAATGCTGATGGGTTTGTAACAGATAATAAATCTTACTTCTATATTAAAACTGCTGATGGATTTATCTCTGTAGATGAATGGCAAATGCAGGGTAAAAAGAGAATGGAATTAAAAGCTTTCCTTTTAGGTACTAAATTCTAGACTACTATTTAATGTAGTATAAATAAGAAATCCCGACTTAAAATTGCTTTTGAGTCGGGATTCTTTTTTGCAGAAAATATATCTTATTTCAATAAACGAACTACTGGATAAATTGCTGCAGCAGCACCGTTTTGAATAAATGTTTTAATCTTACTTTGTGTCTCTACAATTTCATCTTTGTTAGGTACTTGAACAGGAGACAGTCTAATAATTTTATCAGACATTTCTGATAGAATAGAAGAAGTAGCATCTTTTGTATCAGTAGCAACTTCTGTAACTGTTTCTACAGGTTCGTTTACAAAACTTTTAGAAGTAGTAAATACTTTAGACGACGTTTCTTTTACAAATCTTAAAGTATCATCAACAGCTGTATTTGCTTGATCGATAACATTATCAACAGTTTCGTTAGATTTTTCGTAAGCAATTTCCGTAAACGTTTTTCCGTTACTTACAAAAGAGGTAACCACTTCTTTTGTATTTAAGAAAGTACTATCAACAACATCTTTAGCAGACGAGAATACTTTACCTGTCGCCTCTTCTACATTTTCAATTGCAGAATCAGTTAAACTTCTAGCTTCTGTAATAATTCTGCCTGCAGCATCTTCAGTTTGATCAATCATAGCAACAGTTTTCTCATTTACTGTTGAAAGTGATTCTTTAGAAAAAGAAGATGCCTCATTAATTATATCATGAGATACCTTTAAGCTATCATCAATAAAAGCATCAACTTTATTATCGGCAACTTCAGTAGCTTCCGTAAGCGTTTCTTTGCCTTTATTTACAGCCTCAATAGTTTTTTCTTCTACTTTATCTTTTGTTTCTTGAAGTACTTGGGTAGTAGAATCAATAGTTTCTGTTACTTGCTCAACAACTTTTTGAGTAGTTTCTTTTGCCGTATTTTCTACTTTTGTAAAGACAGTAGCATCAGGGTTTTCATCTACTTTTTTGCTAGAGTCTTGTGTAGCCTTGATTTCTAATTGAACATTACTTTTTACGGTATCTTCCACTTTTACTTCAGGCTTAGAAGTAGTTTTAGGGGCAGTAGTACGTTTGTTTGTTCTACTGTTACTACTTGTAGAAGTTGTTCTTTTTTTACGTTGTTGTGCCATAACAGTACATTTAAGGTTATTGATAATGCAAGATAGACATGAATGATTGTTTATTCACTATGTCAAGATGAAATTCCTTATAATTTGATAATGAGAGTAATAAATTTATATAAATTACAAATAAAAAGAGATACAACATTCCTTTTAAGGGAAAAGTTATATCTCTTCTTGTGAAAAATAGTGCGATAAAATTTCTCTTTAAATTTTATAAAATTGTAATTACTTCAGTTTCATCAGCTTCTTCTACTTTGTTTAAACTCTTTGTTTTACCAAAAAGCTCTTGTGATTTTTTATTATATGCTTGAGCGGCAGATTCTGCACTAGGGAATAACCCAAGGTCAAATCGTTCACCTTTAGAATAAAGAACAGACCTGTAGGTGTTCTTACTTACCTTAACAACCCCTCTATAACCAGTCTTGTTATGGTGGTGTTTCTGGTTTCTACGTAACTCAGCCATAGTAGCCCATTCTAGATTTTTTTCTCTACAATCTAGAGGGTTCCCATTTTTTATGCGAACAAAAAGTCTTTTTTGAGATTCTTGTTGCTCAACATATTTCTCCGCAATTAATTTATGCAAGTAAATTGTAATGTTTTGATACCCACCATTTGGCTTAGGATAATTCTTTTGAAAAAACACATAACCACTTGCATGTAGACGTAAATTTTCGAGTACCTTAAGTTGTTTATAGTACTCATTCCCTTCAATAAAATCATAAGCTGTACTAGACAGTAGTACATGATCATCGGCATTTTTTAGCTTAATCTTATAAAGCATGTCAATTAGGTTTTAGATAGTAAATAAATATCATCGTCAAAATAAGCTCAATACCTATTTCTGTAGTAGAATAAGTAAAAGAGAAATTTAGACGTTTTTAGCAAAGTACGTAACGTGACAGTCGTTAAATTACGCAGTAAAAATTATTAGAAGTAAAATGTAGTAGGCTAGTCTTGCTATAATTTTGAAGTTAAATTAATTTAAAGTGTAAGTTTAAATTTGCTTCCTACTTCTTCTAAATCTTTTATAACAGGTGATAGTACAGGAATACCTAAAGTAAGTCTTTCATGTTGGATTTCACGTTCAGGATCACCAGGAATCAATACACGTTCTTGTCCTTCAACAGTATCAGCATTTTTAAATCTTCTGATCCAATTGTCCATATGAGATTTAAATTCAGACTTTGGTCTAAAGCCATCTACACGCATTGCACCAAAAAAGTGCCCTAAGCCTTCTCCAACAGGATCTTCAGGTAACGGTAAGAAGCTAACAAAAGGAGGTGCCCATGGCCCATACCCTGCTCCAGACAATACAGAAGATAAAATATCTACCATACTTCCTAAACAATACCCTTTATGACTACTTCTAACTCTATCACTTCCTAATGGTAGTAATGCTCCGCCACTTTTTAGAGCAGCAGCATTTGTTGTAGAAACACCTTCTTTATCTTGCACCCAACCAACAGGAGCATCCTCTTCCTTGCGTTGAAGAATCTCTAATTTTCCATTTGCAGCAGTAGTTGTAGCAAAGTCAGCTACGAATGGAGGTTCTTCGCCAGCAGGGATTGCCATTGCTATTGGGTTAGTACCAAGTAGTCTTTCTGTAGAGAAAGTTGGGGATACTAAAGGGCTTGCATTCGTCATAGAGATTCCAATCATATCATGTTCTAAAGCCATCATAGCATGATAACCTGCAATTCCATAATGATTAGAGTTTTTAACGGAAACCCATCCAGTGCCTACTTTTTCGGCCTTATCAATAGCAATTTGCATTGCTTGTGGTGCAACAACTAAACCTAGTCCTGCATCTCCATCTACAGTAGCAGTACTTGGAGTTTCGTGTACAATTTTAACTTTTGGAGTAGGGTTTATTCTACCTGCTTCCCAAAGTCTAACATATCCAATTAATCTAGCAACACCATGAGAATCGACACCTCTTAAATCAGCAGATAGTAACACATTAGAAGCTAATTCAGCATCCTTTTCAGGACAGCCCATTGCTAGAAATACATTTTTACTAAAAGATAAAAGAGTTTTGTATGGTACAAGATTCGTATTGTCGGACATATAAATTTGTCAATTTAAATTATACACCTTCCAAAAATTGAATTTGTAGGTGAAGTTCGTGTAATGTAGATTATAACTTTAGGTAATAAAATTGTATATCACACCTCGTTATGTTCACAAATTTATCAACTTTATATTTATGGACAAATGAGTTTTATTGATATAGCGATAAAATTAACATCAAATCAAGTAATTCTTAATGAATCAGACAGTTAGTATTTTGATTGCAGCTCGTAATGAGGACGGTACAATTAGACAGTGTTTAGAGAGTTTGATAAAGCAATCAGTTAATAACAATGTATGTATTGAAATTATAATTGGAAATGATTTATCAACTGATTTAACTACTGAAATAATTAGAGATTTTGAGATAGAATATACGTTTATTAAATCTTTTACTGTACCACAGAATAAGGAGTACAAAGGCAAGGTAAATGTACTTAATTATATAAGTGATTTAGCAAGTGGAAACTACTATTTATTTGCAGATGCAGATGTTGTATATCCTCCATCTTGGGTGGAAAATATGCTCTTATCTTTAAGAAATGCAGATATTACTACTGGTGTTACTATTGTAGAGGGGGAATCTTTATGGTTAAATTTCCAAAGATTGGATTGGATGTTGGCTTTAAATCAGATACATATATTTTCTAATTTTGGTATTCCATTAACTGCAATGGGTAATAATATGGGTATAAAATCTACTAAATTTGATGAGGTTAATGGTTTTAGAGGAATCCCTTTTTCAGTAGCAGAAGATTTTGCATTATTTAATGCAGTAATAAAAAAGGAAGGCTCTTTTAATCAACTTTTTGATGCGTCTGTATTAGCAAAAACAGAAGGTATGGAAACTTATTTAGAGTGGTTACAACAGCGATGGAGGTGGATGCAGGGAGCAAAAAAACTTTCATTTTTTTTAAAAACTTTAAATTATTTAAACATTATATTTTATCCAATTTTATTAATTTTGGTGTTTTTCTTTCCAATAATGTGTGCTTTTTTACTTTTAGGGTATCTATTTAAGTGTTGTTACTTAGTGTATATTCAGAAAAAGTTAAAAGAAAAAGTACATTGGAGAGCAACATTTTTATTCGATTTTTACCACTGTATATCTTACTGCGGCTTGTTGTTTTATGGATTAAAAACTCCTCCTATAGAGTGGAAAAACAGAGTATATAAACCTGAATAAGTTCTTGATAATAACAATTTCTAAGAAACTGTTACATTTGCAGTATATCATTACTATATATAATAGAAGAATGGAAAAAAATAAGTGTGTATTCTTAGACAGAGATGGCGTTTTAAATAAAGATTATGTGGATTATGCATATACTTTAGAAAAATTTGAGGTGTTACCAGGTGTTGCAGAGGCATTACAAAAATTAAAAGATGCAGGTTTTAAGCTTGTTATTTTAACAAATCAGTCTGGAATAGTAAAAGGAATTTATAAAAAAGAAGATGTTTTTATCTGTCATGATGCATTACAAAAAGAGTGTAACCATGCAATAGATGATATGTTTTATGCTCCTTTACATGAAAAGTGGTCTAATTCTTTAAGCCGTAAGCCAGGTACTTTAATGTTTGAGAGAGCATTATATAAGTACAATGCGGATATGGAAAATACATGGATGATTGGTGATAAAGAAAGAGATTTAATTCCAGCTGAAAAAGTGGGGATTAAATACCGTATACAAGTTGATAATCCATTAGTAGAAAATACAGTAGCAACACATCATGCTAAAAACTTAATAGATGCTGTAGATAGAATTATTCTAGCAGATAAGTAATAGAAAATGTGTTTTATTAAAAAAGCGTTTCAATCAAATAATAAGATTGAAACGCTTTTTTTATTGCCATTTACTAGCTAAATAAGCTGCCAGATTTTCTAAGTGAAGTTGATCTTCTTTATCAAAAGTACCAATTTGATCGCTATCGATATCTAGTACTGCAACTACTGTATCATTTTTAAGTATGGGAACAACTATTTCTGATTTAGAAGCTGAACTACAAGCAATATGACCCGGAAAAGCTTCCACATCATCTACTATATAGGTTTTAGCATCTGCCCAAGCACTTCCGCAAACTCCTTTTCCTTTTTTTATTCGAGTACACGCTATAGGTCCTTGGAAAGGTCCCAAAACTAGTTCGTCATCCTTGACTAAGTAAAAACCTATCCATAAATGATTAAATGTTTGGGTTAATACTGCACAAGTATTCGATAAATTGGCAATTAGGTCGGTTTCTATAGAAGTAAGCCCTTTAATTTGTGGAAGAATACTATCGTAAACTTCTGATTTATTACTATTTTGTGGAATGAAAAGTTCTTCAGCCATATTTTTTAATTTAGATAATTGCAAACTTACAAACTGAATGTAAAAATTTACTCAAATAGTATTTGATAATTAAAAAAAGTTCTATTTTACTTATCAATTATGCTTTTATAGTGCTTTGAACGTTTTCACTCTTAATTATAACCTATATAAAAACAATGAAAATTACGCCTCTTAAGATATTACAAATACTCGTTTATATCGGCTTAATGATGGGACTAGTTTTAATGATGTCTCCAGAAGAAATAAATGTTTTTGGAACTACAGTTCGTGTACCTACATTAAGCGATGTCCTTCCTGAAAGCTTAATTGTAGAAAATGAGGAGATAGAAATTATAGATGAGGAATATATTGATGAAGATTCACTAACTGTTGATATGACGAGTGTAGACGAAGCGTCAACTTGGGTACCAATAGAAGAAAAACCATTATCGGTTAGAACTCCAAAAGGAGCAGTAGCTATTGAATATCCAAATAATGATATGTCTGCTTTGGATAACTTTTTTAAGGGGTTAACATCAATTTCAGATGAGGGCGAATTGGTTCGTGTTTTACATTATGGAGACTCTCAATTAGAGGGAGATCGTATGACAGAGCGGTTAAGGAAAAATTTACAAGAACAGTTTGGAGGTTGCGGTGTTGGATTAGTACCAATTATTGAATTAAAAAATATGCGTACTACTTTAGACCAAACATACAGTGATAATTGGGAACAATTTTTATGTTTTGGCCCTAAAAAATATAGAGGAAAACACAACGATTATGGTTTCTTCGGTAAATATTTCACCTACGAAGGAACAGAAGCTACACTATTATTTGAGAAAGCTCCTTATTCAAAAACAGCTCATAAAAACTTTGAAGCTTTTAAGGTTTATATGAGAAACACAGTAGCTAACGTAAAGTTAGACTATAAAATGAATGGAGCTGAAGGTGAAGCAAAAGAAATTGAAGCATCTTCTGAAGCAAAAGCTGTAACATTACCAATCTCAGGCACTCTAGGAGAGTTAGAATTAAAATTTAAATCAGATGTTTCTCCAGAAGTATACGGAGTGAGCTTTGATTGTAATAATGGTATTGCTGTTGATAACATACCAATGAGAGGTAGTTCTGGAACAGATTTCACTAAAATAAGAAAGGAGCATTTATCCTCTTTATTAGAAAATATGGAAGTGAAATTACTTGTGTTACAATTTGGTGTAAATGTAGTTCCTCAGGAAGCAAAAAGTTATAATTATTATGAGCGTTTAATTGTTAGACAATTAAAGTATTTTAAAGAAGTGGCACCAGAATTAAATGTATTAATTATTGGTGTTTCTGATATGGCAAAGAAAAATGGTTCAAAGATTGAATCATACTCAAATATTGATGCAGTTAGAGCTGCAGAAAGAAGAGCAGCAAACAAAATGGGAGCAGCTTATTGGGATTTATATCTTGCAATGGGTGGTAAGAATTCAATTGTAAAATGGGCAGATAAAAAACCAGCTTGGGCAGGTAAAGATTATACTCACTTTACAAGAAAAGGAGCAAATTATATAGGAGATATGCTCTATAATGAACTAATGAGAGAGTATCAACGCTATAAGAATAGAGATGAGTCAGAATTGGAAACTAAATAATTACATACAACCATTTCAGAAAAAAGGTTTACGCTTAGTAAAAGGAATACTAACGATCTTATTATTGTGTGCACACTCTGCTCCAACATCAATTTCTAATGTAAAAAGGCCATTTGTTACTTATGATTTTATTCGAATGGATTTGAATAAAATTAATACGTTTGGAGATTCAACAGTATTAAATTCTTTTTATTCGAAATTAGAAAAATTAGAGAAAAAGAAAAAAGGTCAAGTACATATACTCCATTTAGGTGATTCACATATTCAAGCAGATTTTTTTTCTGGTTGGGTAAGAGAACGTTTTTATGAAGACCAAAGGTTTCCAATGGCTAGTAGAGGTTTTTTCTTTCCATATACTGCAGCGAAAACAAACAACCCGTATAATTTTAAAGTATCGAAAATTGGAGAATGGAAAGGACAAAGGGCTTCTGTTAGTTATCATAAAAGTGATTGGGGGATTGCAGCAATCACTGCTCAAACCACAGAATCTTTTGCAAGTTTAACTATAAATGTAGGTATAGACTCTTTACATCCATATAAAGGGAATACGGTAGAAGTTTACTATCCTGTAAATGATACAACTCAATACCTACCTGTAATACAACCATTAAACCCTGCAAAGCTTATTGCAACCAAAAGGGGTAAAAGTAAACTTACTTATACTTTTGATCAACCAATCTCTAAGTTTAGAATTGGCCTCAAGAAAAAACACTTTAGCCAAAATCAATTTACGTTAAAAGGTTTAGCAGTGCTTGATTCAGAATTAGCAGGAGTTACTTACAGTTCTTCTGGGGTTAATGGAGCAAAGGTGACCTCTTATTTGAGATGTAAAGATTTAGAAGATGATATTCAAGAAATAGACCCAGACTTAATTATAATTTCTTTAGGAACAAATGATGCTTTCTTTTCTCCATTTAATAAAGATCGTTTTGTATTAAAATATAGTAAGCTGATTAAAGAATTAAGAAGTGGTAATCCTAAATTGCCAATTATTATAACTACACCAGGAGATAATTTTAGACAATCTAAGTACATAAATAGAGATAATGCTAAAGCTACAGAAGCAATTTTTACTTTAGCAAAACAAGAACATTTAGCTGTTTGGGATTTCTACCATATAATGGGAGGGTTATCATCTATTGAGAGATGGAGTGCAATGTCTATGACATCACGAGATCGAGTACATTTAAGTCGTATTGGATATCAATACCAAGGTGAGCTATTTTATAGAGCATTATTGGGAACCTATAAAGAACAATTATAGCGTATACTTAATCCGTTATTATATTAATGAATGATTGTTCATTTATTAAAAAACTTGAACTTTACAACTATTGCATTGTGTTATTTATGTAATAAATGTAAATATATCTACATTAACTCGAATAAGTGTTGAATTTACGTGGGTTTTTTTAGCTAAAATTTGCACTTTGCATGTGTTAAACTTATAATTGTTAAAAAATATGTTATGCTTACATAACATATTCAATTTTTTTCATCGAAAAGTTTCGACTTTTTATCTCGATTATTAGACTTCATCTAAAATTATTCATTTAATGAAAATCAGAAATTTACTGTTGACAGTAGCAACTGTGTTTATAGCTAACGCAGCTTTTGCTAATGGGTTCCAGGTACTGCTTCAGGGAACAAAACAAATCGGACGTGGTAACGTTGGAGTTGGTTACGGTCCAGATGCATCAAGCTTATTTTTTAATCCGGGTGCATTATCATTTCTAGAAAGTAGTACAATTCAGGTAGGAGTAAGTCCTGTAATGTCAAATATTTCTTATAGAGGCATTGATGGATCTACAAAATATGCATCAAATTCTCCAATGGGAACACCATTTCAAGCATATGGTGTTTATAGACCTTCAGCTGAATCGCCTTGGGCATTTGGTTTAGGTGTTTTTACACCATTTGGTTCTACTGTAACTTATGATAATGAATGGACAGGTAAATATTCTTTACAAGAAATTTCATTACAATCTATATATATTCAACCAACAGTTTCTTACAGAATCAATGATATGATTTCAGTTGGTGGTGGTTTAGATATTGTAACTGGTGGTGTTCAGTTTAAGAAAGCTGTAGCAGCTCCAGGTGGTGATGTTGGATTCGAGATGGATGGTAATACATTACAATTCGGTTTTAACTTAGGTGTATTTGCTCAAATTTCTGAGAAATTCTCTGCAGGTATTAACTACCGTTCTGGTGTTGATATGAAAGTTGAAGGTGGTGATGCTACTTTTGATGTACCTAATGATTTTATTGGTAGTCAATTATTTGGAGATGCTTATACTCCTGGCGAGCAAATGAAAGCCAAGTTTAATGCTACATTACCTTTACCATCTACAATTGCTTTAGGTGTTGGTTATAATGCTACAGATAAATTATCATTCGGTCTAGATTTTAATTATGTTACTTGGAGTGTTTATGAAGAGTTAAAAGTTGAATTCCCTGACGGTGAATATGGAACGATTTCTTATGATAGAAAATGGGAAAATTCATACATCATTAACTTCGGTGCAGAATATAAAGTAACAGACGCGTTTACAGCTAGAGCTGGAGCTTACTACGATACAACTCCTGTTCCGGATGGTCACTTAACTCCAGAATCTCCAGATGCAAATGCATTAGGTTTATCTTGTGGTGTTAGTTACATGTTTAGTGAGAAGTTTGGTGTAGATGCAGCATTCTTATTTACAAACAAAGAACAAAGAGAAAATATTATTCCTGAAGGTGTAGACACAGGTGGAATGAATGGTGTATATAAAGCATCGGCTTATATTCCAAGCCTTTCTTTAAACTATAACTTCTAATTTTATTCCAATCCTAATTTAAGAAATAACAAAAATGACTTTTAATAAATATAGATCATTATTAGCTGCAGGTGCGATAGCATTACTGTCAGCTTGTACTACAGAAGTAGATGATTTTGTAACTGCTGGTGGCTCTTCTTCTGATGGAACTCCCGTAGATTATACCACTTATGTAGCTTTAGGTAATTCGTTAACTTCTGGTTATACGGATGGAGCTTGGGTTGCTAGTGCTCAAGTTAACTCATATCCTCAGTTAATTGCACGTAGTTTGCAAGAAGCAGGTTTAGGTGCAAAAGACTTTAAACAACCGTTAGTCTCAAATTCAGGAAAAGCATATTTTGGGCAACAGTTAATTCTGACAGATTCAGGACCAGGTGGTCTTCCTAAAATAGATGTTGGAACATCTAGAGCTGCTGATAATATTACTGCAGGTATGTATCATAATATGGCAGTACCAGGTATTAGAGCAATAGATATGGCAGTACCAGGTTATGGTCAAGCTAATTCTAATTATGGTTATTTCTCATCGGCGGCAACATCAACAGTTTTAAATGATGCAATAGCTGCTGTACCAACATTCTTTTCTGTATGGTTAGGGGCGAATGATGTTTTAGGTTTTGCCACTAAAGGAGGATCTTTAGGACCAAATAATATCTTAAATGCAACAGCAATTACACCTCAATCAGCCTATGAACAAGCTATGGAAGGTGTTTTGGATGGAATGATGAATAATGGAGCCAAAGGTGTAATTCTTAATGTTCCTGACATTACTGAGGCAGCAGTATTTAATACTACTCCAAATACGTTAGAAAAGATGCTAGCTGCTAACAAAATGGAATTAACGGAAGATTTTATTGTCTTAGTTAATGGATATTTAGCAAATGCTTTTGACCCTGTTATTGCACAAGGTGTAGAAGATAATATTAAGGCGGCTATTACAAAAGTATTGACTCCTATTGCAGCAATAGGAAATGTAAATATTGTTGCATATTCTGTAAATGTAATTCAAACAGCAGGAGGCGATGTTACTGATGCTACTTTATTAGCAACTACAGTAGTTCATTCGACTGCGTTTTTAACAGCAAAAGGTACAGGTGCAAGTGATGCAGATGCAAAAGCAGCAGCAGATGCTGTTGTAGCATCTGAAGAAGGACAAACACAAATAGCTCAATTAGTTGCATTTAATATTAATGCAACATGGGCTACATATACAGGCACAGAGACTGAAGTTAATACTGTTTATAGTTCTATTGATCCTGCTGTTATTGAAGGGACTGTAGCATCTACAACTGCTAGTTTTAAAGCTGCAGGTTATTATCCTGTTTTCTCATTAGAATCAAATCAATTACCTGTATATGATGCTACTTCTCCAACAATGATGCGTGTACCTGCAGAAGGAACATTAGTTTCTTTATTAGCATTAAGCAAAGCAAGAGAATTAGGAGAATTAATCTTAACAGGAGGAGATTTAGATATAACTAAATTAAAAGATTACTTACCTGTTATTGATAATACAACAGGAACATATGAATTTTTAGAGAAAGGTGATGTTGATGATGTAGCAAGTGCTATTGATGGATATAATGCTTATTTAAAACAAGAAGCTTCTGATAGAGGGTTAGCTTATGTTGATACAGAAGCAATTATGTCTGAAGCTCATGACGGAGGAATTATAATTGATGGAGTAACTTATACTACAACATATTTATCAGGTAATTTGTTCTCTTTAGATGGAGCACACCTTACGCAAAGAGGATATGCAGTAATTGGTAACTATACACTTCAAGCAATTAATGCTAAATATGGTGCTAAATTACCTCAGATCCAGCAAAATGATTTCCCAGTAGTTGAAACAACTGTAGTACCAACTCCAGCAGCTGCTAATTAATCATAAATATTGTTGAGAATTAAACAATAGAAAGTAAAAATATTTACTTTTGAAGATAGCCTACCTCTTTATTTTAAAAGGGGTAGGTTTTTTTTAGTTTTACCTTTATTTTCCTAAAACAATTTATAAACCTTCTTTTAAGAATAGAATTCATTTATGAAAAAAAATATACTAAAAGCATTAACTATATTATCAATAATTTTACCTGTCTTTATATCATGTTCTGATAGAGAAGAAACGATACTTGCCAATTCAGGTAGAACTAGATCAGGAATTCCTATTAATTACTCAAATTATGTAGCTATTGGTGATGGAGTAACTGCAGGCCTACAAGATAATGTGTGGTATAAAGAGGCTCAAGATAATTCAGTTGCTGTCATCTTTTCTCAAAAATTACAAGATGTAAATTTAGGTGCGGTAATAGTAAACCCAAGTGTTACCACTCAAGGTACTGGTGTTCCTGATGAAAACGGAGAAGTAAATCGTTATTCAAAAGGGAGTTGGGTTGTTGGAGAAGCAAGAATCTTAACAGAAGCAGTTCCATCAATAGTCGGAACGACTGCAGATGGTTCAGGCTTTACTAATATATCAGTAATTAAAGCTAAAATGGAAGATTTGACAAAGCAGAATTATTCGGCTGAGAATCCATATTTTAGTTATTTTTCATCATCAGATACAGCATCTATGCTTGGTGAAGCTAAAAAAGCTATACCAACATTTACTACAATATCTGTAGGTAAATTCGATTTACTTGATTATGCTTTAAATAAAGGTACAAATGATGCTTTAGTCTTACCATCAAGTGCTACTTTAGAAAATCAAGTAGATGTAGTTGCTTCAGTATTCTCAACACAACAAGGAGGAGCAGTAATTGGTATCGATGTAATAAATGATTTGCCTTATTTCAATCATGTTAGAAATTCTATCAACTTAGAAGAATCAACGGCTAATGCAATCAATGAAGGGATTGACTCTTTAGTATATGGTTTAATTACTCATGTTTTTGATTCTATACAAGTTGTTACCCGTCCTAAAGCTCAAGATTCTATCGCTATTAATTTCTTAGAACCAATAATGATTGATGGATGGGGCGGTAAATTAGGTGTTTCTAGTATAAATGCTTGTTGTGGATATGATATCCCTAATAGACCTGTGTTACCCCCTTCAAAACCTACATATGCAAGTTGTACAACAATTTCAACTTGTACGCCTATAGTTGATTCCATTGCTTATAATATTGTTTTTAATGGCCCTTATTATTCACTTCCTTACGAAGTTTCTGGTGTTAAAACAGGAACATTAGCAGGACGAGTAGCTGCAATTTCACCTAGTGGTAGATCAGATAGAAATGATTATATATTTGCTGAAGTAGATAAACAATGGGTGTACTCATTTGAGAATGATTCAACAACAGCAATGGATAGTATAATGGCAACAGACCCATTACAAGTAATGGTTATTGAAAAAACGTTTACTGAATCTATAGCATCATTATTACTTCATTTTGGAGAAAGAGAAGCTTTAGTAAATATCATTGCTAACCAACTGTTCAATGTGGTATTGAGAAATGTAGAAGGTGAGTTGACACCAGAAAGCCTAGATGCTGCAATAGATAATTCATTAGGAGAAATTGGTATTACAGTAATTGATGTTCTTCGTAACCGTAAGTATTTCCCGGAATTTGTAGCAGGAGATAACCCATTATTTGTTATTGATCCTTCATCTCCAACAAGAATGAGAGTGTTAGAAACAGGCGATAAAATTATGTTGCCTTACGCAAATGTTTATGTTGATTTAAGAACGTTTATCAAGAGTATAGTTAGTAATGGAGGATTACCAGGTGATTTTGATCCATCAAATTTATTGAACTTGTTCCCAACTATTGATCAAGTATACTTTTATACAACACAACAAGAAGTTGCTGAAGCAAATAGAGCGTATAATTTAGCTTTATCAAACGCAGCAAATAGTAACCGTTGGGCCTTTGTTAATGTAGAATCTATTTCAACAAAATTAATAACAGGTTATAAACAAGACGGAGTAACGTACACAAATGAATACCGAAGTGGGAATTTCTATTCTATGGATGGACATAGCTATACATCTGCTGCGAATGCTATTATAGTGAATGAAATGATAGAGACTTTAAATACATTGTATTCGTCAACTATACCAAAAGTTACTGTAAAAGATTATCCAGGTAATTAATTTTAGAGTAAATCGATGATATTAACACAACCACCTTTCTTTTATATAGAGAGGTGGTTTTTTTTGTTTAGCATTTTGTAAGTTTGCATCTTGATTGATTGTGGGTAATTGTATACATATTAGATATACACTAGAACACTAATTATTTCTGATAGTATTTTTATAGTACACAATATAGATGGCAAAGCATAAGATTGTAGAAAAGTTATTTAACCTTAGAAGACTTCACCTCTCAGATAGGAATTTTATTCTTATAGTGAGTAGTATGGTGGGTATTGCATCAGGTTTAGCTGCTGTGTTGTTAAAGCTATCAGTACATCATATACATGAATATTTAACGCATTATAATTTTGTAGAGAATTGGGGCTTATTACTTTTCCCAATTATAGGTTTAATAATAACCACAGTAATTGCAAAATCACTTTATAAAGAAAGTAGTGTAGGTCATGCAATAACAGATATTTTACACGATATTTTTAAAAACAATAGTAACATCGCAAAAGGGAAAATATATTCTCGCTTTGTAACATCAATGTTTACTGTTGGGTTTGGTGGGTCTGTTGGTTTGGAGTCTCCAATTGTATTAACTGGAGGTGCTATAGGTTCTAATATTGCTCAATCATTTTTATTGGATTATAAAACCAAAACCTTAATGATTGGCTGCGGTACTGCAGGAGTTATATCAGCAATATTTAATGCACCAATTACAGGACTGATATTTAGTATAGAAGTAATACTAACAGGAGTATCAGTTGCTAATTTTGTACCCTTATTAATATCATCTGTTAGTGCAGCGATAGTTTCTTCCTTAATAGTAGGTGAAGAAGTCCTTTTTTCATTTAAAATTTTAGAAGATTTTCAACCTCAGAATATACCTTTCTTTATTATTCTAGGTGTATTAGCAGGCTTTATGTCTATTTATTTTAATCAAACGCTTCATCAAATGGAGCATTTAATGGAAGAGAAAATTCCAAATAGATATAGAAGAGCATTATATGGAGGTATTGTTTTATCAATATTCATTTTTGTATTTCCCCCAATCTATGGAGAGGGATATGAAACGATAAAGGCATTATTAAACGGAGAAGAACTTCAACTTTTAAACAGAGCAGAACTGTTTGAAACAATAATTCCAAATACAAAAGCGTGGTTGTTTTTGGCATATATTATAATGGTATTATTTGCCAAAGTTATAGCTGCATCTTTAACATTATCTGCAGGAGGTAGTGGCGGTACATTTGGACCAGCCTTAGTTATTGGAGGTTTAACGGGTTTTGCTTTTGCTAGATTCATTAACTTACTAGGTATTGCAGACCTTCATGAAACTCACTTTATTCTGGTCGGAATGAGTGGTGTTCTTTGTGGAGTAGTTTATGCTCCTTTAACTGCTATTTTCTTAATTGCAGAAATTACAGGAGGATACACATTATTTGTTCCTTTGATGTTAGTATCAGCCATTGCTTATACTACAGTGAGTGTGGTGGACCCAGATGCTCCACATGTTAGAGCATTAAAAGCGAGAGGAGATTATCTAAAAGGAGATAGAGACATGCAGGTTTTGGATCGATTAAATATCAATAAATTAATTGAAACAAATTTTGTTACTGTACCTGTTAAAGGGTATTTAAGTGATTTAGTATCTGCTATAAGTATAAGCCAAAGAAGTGTTTTTCCTGTTGTTGATGACGAAGGTAAACTGAAGGGTGTTATCACTCTTGATCAGGTTAGAGAAATAATGTTTGATCAAGAACAACAGGCAAAAGTAAAAATAGCAAACGTAATGAATGAACCTCCAAGTATTGTTTATTATGGTGAGCGTATGCCAACTGTAATGCAAAAATTTGAAAAAGAGGATGCTTGGAACTTACCTGTAGTTGACGAAAACAAAAAATATGTAGGGATGGTTTCTAAATCAAGGATATTTAGTGTTTACAGAAAACAACTACAACGTTTAAATAAAGAATGGGTAGGAAATTAAAATCAATTTGATCTATAATTATTCCATTATTACTTTTGAGGAAAATCAACTACGTTGTAAAATCATAAACAGACTATGAACGAATTTGAAGCATATTTAACGAAAAAGAGAATTGACCCTAACCTTTTTAAATCTTCTGAACCAGAAAGATTTGAAGAATGGGAATCGTTGTTTATGCAGGTACATCCTAAAAGTTTTACACAACAGAAACTTTTTCTGATTAATCAAATTCGTAGAAGATATTGGATAGCTGAGCCTATTAAGGTGGAAGTCACTAAACCAAAACCAAAATCTGGAGTGGTTAGAAAAGCTATTCCAAAAAAAGAAACTGAAAGTGATTTAGATTCAACTTCAAAAGTTGTTAGGAAAGTAGTAAGACCTACAATCAAACCAAAAACAGAAGGTGAGAATATTGATGAAGTAGAAAATAAAAAGCCTGCTCGTCCAAAATTTAAACCTAAAATGGGAGCAAAACCTGTCATCAAAAAAACTGAAGATAATAACAAGGAGGCTCCTGTGAAAAAAGTAGCACGCCCTGTTATTAAGCCAAAAGTATCTTCTTCTGAAGAGGTAGCACCAGTAGCAAAGAAGAAAGTTGTTAGGCCAGTTATCAAGCCTAAAACATCCTCATCCGGAACTTCTGAAGTTAAGAAAACGGTAGTACGCCCTGTTATTAAGCCAAAAGTATCTTCTTCTGAAGAGGTAGCACCAGTAGCAAAGAAGAAAGTTGTTAGACCAGTTATCAAGCCTAAAACATCCTCATCCGGAACTTCTGAAGTTAAGAAAACGGTAGTACGCCCTGTTATTAAGCCAAAAGTATCTTCTTCTGAAGAGGTAGCACCAGTAACAAAGAAGAAAGTTGTTAGACCAGTTATCAAGCCTAAAACATCCCCATCCGGAACTTCCGAAGTTAAGAAAACAGTAGTACGTCCTGTTATTAAGCCAAAAGTATCTTCTTCTGAAGAGGTAACACCAGTAGCAAAGAAGAAAATTGTTAGGCCGGTGATCAAACCTAAGAAGAAGGAAGATTAATTATAATAATGGTTTCAGTGCAGTCATTACTGTAGAAGCAACAATTTTTGTCCCTTCAATATTAGGGTGTATTCCATCCTTTTGATTCAATGTTTCATTACCTGCAACTCCTTTGAGTAAGAACGGTAGTAAAAACGTATTTTTCTCTTTAGAAACTTGAGGGAAAATTAATTTAAACTCGTTGAAATATTTCTCGCCCATATTTGGTGGGGGTACTATACCAGCAAGTAAAATTTTACAATTTGGATTTTTAGCTTTCACTATATCAATAATATCAATTAAGTTTTGCTTTGAGCTTTTTGGATCTAGACCACGTAAAGCATCATTACCACCTAATGAAAGCACAAAAATATCTGGTTTATTTTGATTGAGTACCCAATCTATTCTATTTTTTCCACCAGCTGTTGTTTCCCCACTAAGACCTGCATTTATACACTTGTAAGGTATGTTTAAGCTATCATAAGTTGTTTGAATGATAGAAGGATAAGATTGTTCTTTTTCTAATCCGTAACCAGCCGTTAAACTATTACCATAAAATATAATAACTTTTCTAGAGTCTTTTTTTATGCTTTTAGTAACGTCTTTTTTTTCGGACTCTTGTTGAGTATTGTCATTACTATTTGTAGTAGAACAACTTGATAAAAGATCAAGGGAACATATTAGAAAAATAAAAAAAATGCGAATGCTCTTCATTTCTTGCAAGGGTATAGTTGAATGTACTATTATCAAAAGTAAATAAAATAAAGGAAGTAAATTGTAATCACTTACTTGTTAAACCTAATTTTATTTCCAATACAATGCAAAAAGATTTTAAAATCCATAAAGTATTGTCGTATTGGGCACTTCGCGCTATACCTGTTGTAGTTCTTTTTCAATCACTCTTGTATAAGATGGGCGAAGACCCCGAATCTGTGTATATATATTATCAACTAGGACTTGGTGATGATATTAGATTATTTATTGCTGTTGTAGAGTTTATTGCCTGTTTTTTACTAGTCTACCGTTCTCTTTGTAAATGGGGAGCATGGATAGCTGTTGTATTAACATCATTTCAATTACTTGCCCAAATCTTTATTCTAGGAATTGACTTGCCTGTAGAAGAAGGATTATCAAATGGTATGCAATTGTTTGGAATGTCTTTAGTTACTTTATTAACATGTCTATTAATTATTGAGCAGGAATCAAGAAAATCGACTTATTTTAAACAAAAAACATCTTATATGGAGTCATCATAAAAATAAATGGAAAGATTCTTCTTAATTTTAAGCTGTATTATTATTTTGAATAATACAGCTTATTTTTTTGCCTCTTTTTATTGTACACAATTATCTATCATCATTAATCCATTTAAATGAATAATAATGTTATTAATTCAGCTATTGAGTTGTCTGAACAATTACAAAGTTTATTAACTCAGTTGTCTGAAGAACAATATATTGCTCCGTTAGATCTGTTTTCTGGTTCATCCATTGGTCAACATGCTAGGCATATCATAGAATTTTACCAATGTTTATTAAATGCATCTGAGAATAATAAAGAAGTTTGTTATGAAGATCGTAAACGAAATTTACAAATAGAGCAAGATAAATTAAATGCAATTCTTCATTTAGAAACTATTGAAAACAGCCTACTTACTGTAATTAATTTAAAGAATGAAATGTGTTTGAAAGTAAAAGATTATGATAAAAACCTTGCTTTAGAACCGTGGGAGTCTGTAACTACATTTGCTAGAGAATTACATTATTGTAATGAACATGCAGTTCATCATCTTGCCATTATAAAAGTTGGAATAAAGCATTACTTTCCAACTTTAGAGTTAAATGATGTTTTCGGAGTAGCGAAATCAACCTATGCATATAGAAAAGGCAAATAACTTTACTATCCAAAAACGATTTGTATGTGTACATTATCATATATACCTATTAATAATTTAGAATATATTTTCACTTCTAATAGAGATGAAAGAAAAAGTAGGGCATCAGCTTTTGCTCCTCAACTTCATGAAAAAAATGGTATAAAGTTTATCGCCCCAATTGATGGAGAGGCTCTTGGTACATGGCTGGCTGCTTCTGAGAATGGTAGGATTGTATGTCTACTAAATGGAGGCTTTAAAAGACATATTCCAACTCCACCCTATAAACATAGTAGAGGTAAGGTAGTTTTAGATGCGACTTTATCTAATGATATCAATACTTATTTAGATACTTACAACTTCTCTAATATTGAACCTTTTACTTTGATAGTAATTGATCAAAAAGAAGGTGTTGAAATTACTCAATTTGTTTGGGATGGAATTGAAGGACATAAAACGGGTTTAGATGCTAAAGTTCCCCATATTTGGTCTTCGTCAACATTATATGATACTATTCAATCTGAACAAAGAAAGGAAAGGTTTTTGAACTGGTTAAATAAATCAGATAGATTATCTAAAGAGATTTTAGATGTTCATGAATTGGTAGATAGAGGTGATAATGAAGCTTTTGGATTATCAATGCAACGTTTAGAATATTGCACAGTAAGTACAACTCAGTTAAAAGTATCTGATTCAACTGTCAGTATGCATTACCATGACCGTCTAATACAAGAAAAGGATAATGTATCGTTACCATTAATTGTTTTGAAACATGAATCTTAAACCTAACTTAAGGTACAGGCTATTTAAATGGGAATTTTGGCCCTATTATATTTTTTACATTCCTGTGTATTTTTTATACTTCGGTTTGTCTGCTTTATCTCGTTCATTAAGTTTTATGACTTTAGCGAACCCAGGTATGAGATATGGAGGTTTTTTTAGTTATTCTAAATTTGATGTTTTACGTCAAATACCATCTAAATTTCTTCCTAAATCAGCATTTTTTGTAGAAACACCTTCTTTAAATAAGGTGAAAGAACAGATGCAGAAATTAAACCTCACTTACCCAGTGATTTTAAAGCCGGACGAAGGAGAGAGAGGAAGTGGAGTCGAAAAAATTAAAAATGATAAAGATTTAGAGTGCTATCTAAGTGATAAACCAGAACGCATAATTTTACAAGAATTTATTACAGCACCTCATGAATTTGGTGTGATGTATATACGTAGACCTTCTGAGAAAAAAGGGAAAGTTACTTCAGTAGTGTTTAAAGATGAATTATATATTGTAGGTGATGGTGAAAATAATCTACTCACTTTATTTAAAAATCATCCTCGTGCAATTTTATATATTGATTTTTTAAAAGAAAAGTATGCAGACCGTTTAAATCAAATACTTGAAAATAACGAAGTACTTATGCTTTCTAAAATGGGTAACCACTCACGAGGAGCAATATTTAACGACGCGAATCATTTAATAAATAATTTAGATACTACTTTATACGATCAAATTTCAAATCATATTGATGGTTTTTACTTTGGTAGATACGATGTTAAAGCAGAGAGTGAAGAAGCATTAATAAGAGGTGAATTTAAAGTAATGGAACTTAATGGGGTCAATTCTGAACCTGCACATATTTATGATCCTGAAAATTCAATTTTTAATGCGTATAAAGATCTTTTTGCTCATTGGTGGTCAATTTATGAAATAAGTAAAGAGAACCGTAAGCAAGGGTACACAGAAACTCCTTTTCCTACTTTAGTTCAATCGTTAATGGATAAGTAATTTTTTGTTAGCTTTGCAGCCTATCAAAATATTGTTGGATGTATTTAGAACGACTATACTTAAAAGATTTTAAAAATTATGATGAGTTTACCCTCGAATTAAAAGAAGGGGTGAATTGTATAGTAGGTCCAAATGGTGTAGGAAAAACAAACTTACTTGATGCAGCCTACCTTCTATGTATGACTCGTAGTGCTTTTAGCATGACGGAACAGCAGAATGCTCGACATGGTAATAAGACATTTGCACTGTCTGGAAAATTCAAGAATTCGACTAAATCACATACTGTAATTTGCCAATTTGATAAGCCCAAGAAGAAGTTTATTTTAGATGGCAAAGAATATAATCGTTTTAGCGAACATTTTGGTAAATTTCCCTGTGTATTGATTGCTCCAAATGATACAGATTTATTAAGAGAAGGAAGTGAGATAAGAAGAAAACATTTTGATAGCGTTATTTCTCAGTTCGATAAAGAATACTTAAAAGCATTAATTGATTATCAAAGAGCTTTGTTACAGCGAAATCAATTACTAAAAACTTTTGCAGAGAAAAGGCAAACTCCAAATAAAGATTGGGTAGCACCTTATGATCATGTACTAAAAAATAACGGTGCACTAATCTATGAGCGAAGAAAGAAATTTACCGATAGTTTTAGACCTTTTTTTCAGGAGTCTTATAAATTTTTATCATCTGATAAAGAAGTCGCCGAAGTAGTTTATAAATCTGATTTAGGAAAAGAAGACTTTGATGAAATCTATGCTAATGCATGGGAAAAGGATATTGCATTACAAAGAACTACAAAAGGAATTCATAAAGACGACTTTGATTTTCAGTTGGCAGGGTATCCATTAAAGAAATTTGGGTCTCAAGGTCAGCAGAAATCGTTCATAATAGCGATGAAATTGGCACAACATTCTTTATTAAAAAGTGAATTAGATGTTGCTCCAATACTGCTTTTGGATGATATTTTTGATAAATTGGACGATGAAAGAATGCAGAAGTTGTTAGAATTAATAAAAAATGAAAATTTTGGTCAAATAATTTTAACAGATGCACGTCCTGAACGCTCTAAGAGCTTAATGGATGTAATAACATCACCTTCTCATTTTATTGAAATAGGAAAATAAAAACACCATCACTTTGTCAGACGATAAAAAGATAAAATACCGTTTTCGTAAAAGAACGCCAGTACCTAAAAAGCACGAAACTATTGGTGTTGGAGGAGCGATGCAGGAATTTATGAAGTCGTTGAAGAAAAGCCATAGCTATAACCAAGCAGTTATTGGTAGAGTATGGGGTGAAGTAATGGGAAATACTGTAGCATCAAGAACCATTGACTTGAAATTAAGAGGTAAAACATTATATGTAAGATTAAATGTTCCGACTTTAAAGCAAGAATTAAATATGGTTAGAGATCATGTTGTAAAAAGACTAAATGATAAACTAGGAGCCGAGGTATTAACCGAGGTTAAATTTGTATAGCATAATGGAAAATAATTACGTAGTTATTATGGCTGGTGGAGTCGGAAGTAGATTCTGGCCATATAGTAGAGAAAAACGCCCAAAACAATTTCAAGATATTTTAGGAACAGGGCAGACAATGATTCAGCAAACAGCTGCTAGATTTGAAGGTGTTTGTCCAAAAGAAAACATATATGTTGTAACAAGTGATATTTATAAGGAATTAACTTTAGAACAACTCCCTTTTTTAAATGAAGATCAAGTTTTATGTGAACCTGTAAGAAGGAATACAGCACCATGTATTGCTTATGCAGCCTATAAAATTGGTAAGAAAAACCCAGATGCAAATATTGTAGTAGCGCCTGCAGATCATGTAATATTAGATGTACCAGAATTCAGATTAAGAGTTCAGACAGCTTTAGATTATGTTGGATCTCATGATATATTAGTAACTCTAGGTATTCGTCCAAATAGACCTGATACAGGTTATGGATATATTCAAGCATTAAATAATGACCGTTTAGAAGTTTTGTATAAAGTGAAAACTTTTACAGAAAAGCCGAACGAAGAATTAGCGAGAGCCTTTGTTTTAAGCGGAGACTTTGTTTGGAATGCAGGTATTTTTGTTTGGAATGTAAAGACGATTAAGAAAGCATTTTCTACTTATTTAGACGATATAGACCACTTATTTCGCTCTGTAGAAGATAAGTTTTATACAGAAGAAGAAACGGAAGTAATAGATACTATTTACCATCAATGTAGAGATATATCGATTGATTATGGTATAATGGAACATGCAGATAATGTTTATGTAATGAGAACTGATTTTGGATGGTCAGATTTAGGTACATGGAAGTCGTTATACGAACAAGCAGATAAAAACCAAGAAGAAAATGTTTTACATGGTAATATTATGGCCTATGAAACATTTAATTCAATTGTAAAAACACCTTCAGAGAAGCTAGTAGTAGTACAAGGGTTGGAAAATTACATTGTAGCAGAATATGATGATGTACTCATGATTTGTGAAAAAGATCATGAGCAACGTGTGAAACAATTTTTAGCGAACGTAAAAGAGAAACAGGATAAGCGATTTATCTAAATACTGCTTGAAGAATAACTAAACTACAGATGAATAAAACAATAGGAGTTATCGGTTTGGGCTATGTTGGCCTACCTTTAGCTGTAGAATTTGCAAAGAATAACGTAAAAGTTATTGGTTTTGATATTAATCAAACTAGAATAGAAGAATTAAATACTTCAAAAGATCATACATTAGAAGTAGCAGAAGAAGAACTTAAAGCAGTTAAAGGTATAATTTCGTATTCGTCAAATATCAATGATTTAAAAGATGTTGATATTTATATTGTAACTGTGCCTACTCCAATTGACGAATATAAAACACCAGATCTTACTCCTCTAAAGAAGGCAAGTGAAACAGTAGGAAGTGTTTTATCAGAAGGAAATATTGTTGTTTATGAGTCTACTGTTTATCCTGGCTGTACAGAAGAACAATGCGTTCCTGTACTTGAAAAAATAAGTGGTCTAGAGTTTAATAAAGATTTCTTTGCTGGTTATTCTCCTGAAAGAATAAACCCAGGAGATCATGTACATAGAGTACATAATATAATGAAAGTTACTTCTGGATCAACTCCAGAAATAGCAGAAGAAATTGATAAGATGTACCAAGTAGTTGTAAAAGTAGGTACACATAAGGCTTCATGTATAAAAGTAGCAGAAGCAGCAAAAGTGATAGAAAATTCACAAAGAGATTTAAATATTGCTTTTGTAAATGAGCTTTCTAAAATTTTTGATAAAGTAGGGATAGATACTTTAGAAGTATTAGAGGCTGCTGGTACAAAATGGAATTTCTTGCCATTTAGACCTGGTTTAGTAGGCGGTCATTGTATTGGAGTTGATCCATATTATTTGACATATAAATCAGAATCTTTGGGCTATCACCCAGAAGTTATTCTTGCTGGTAGAAGAATAAATGATGGGATGGGAGCTCATGTGGCAAATAAAGTTCTTCGCTTAATGATGGAAAAAACGTCATCAATTAAAAAAGGTGCAAAAGTTTTAATGTTAGGCATCACTTTTAAAGAAGATTGTCCGGATATTAGAAACTCAAGAGCAATTGATGTAATTAGAGAACTTCAAGCTTTTAATTTAGAAGTAGAAGTTTATGATCCTCACGCAGATGCTCAAGAGGTGAAGGATGAATATGATTTAGATTTACTTCCAAAAATTGGAAATGATTATGCTGCTATTATTCATGCAGTGGCTCATAAATCATTTAGAGAAGAAATTAATTGGGAGCAATTAATAGAAAAAGATACAATTGTCTATGATGTTAAAAGCGTTCTAGATAAAAAATATATAACAGACCGTTTATAACTTAAAATTGGATGTTAACAAGAAAAAAAATATTAATTACTGGAGCAGCAGGTTTTATAGGGTCTAATTTAGCTGAGAAATTTCTTGCTCAAGACAATGAAGTTGTCTGTTTAGATAATTTTTCTACAGGGAAAAAAGAAAATATCATAGATTTTGAAAAACATCCAAAATGTAAATTTATTACAGGTGATATAAGGAATCTAGAAGATTGTAAAGCAGCTATTGATGGAGTTGAAATAGTATTTCATCAAGCAGCATTAGGTTCTGTACCAAGATCAATTAATGATCCAATAACTACAAATGAAGTAAATATATCAGGTTTTCTGAATATGTTGACTGCTTCTAAAGATGCCGAAGTAAAGAGATTTATTTACGCAGCAAGTTCATCAACTTATGGAGACCACCCTGGGTTACCTAAAGAAGAAGATAAAATAGGAAAGCCACTTTCTCCATACGCTGTAACAAAATATGTTAATGAATTGTATGCTGATGTATTTTCTAAAACATATGGAATAGAGACAATTGGATTACGTTACTTTAATGTTTTTGGAAGAAGACAAGACCCTCACGGAGCTTATGCAGCTGTAATTCCAAAGTTTGTAATAGCAATGTTAAATGGGGAATCACCAGTTATTAATGGAGATGGAGAGAATTCTAGAGACTTTACTTACATTGATAACGTATTGCATGCAAATGAACAAGCTGCAATAACGATAAATCAAAAGGCTGTAAATGAGGTGTATAATGTGGCTTTTGGAGAAAGGACTGATTTGAAAGAATTGTATTCTTATTTACAAGAGTTCTTATTAATATATGAATCAAAAGTAAAAGATATCGAGCTAACTTTTGGTCCGTCACGTCAAGGAGATGTTAAACATTCATTAGCGTCAATAGAAAAGGCGAAATCCTTAATTGAATATAATCCCCAATATTCTATTCAAAAAGGATTAAAAGATGTCGTAGAATGGTATTATAATTACTTAAGGTAATGCTATAATTATACTAGTTAATTAAAAAAGTAATTATATTTGCAAGTTAAAAAACAAGAATACTCTATTTATATGGGACAAAATAATAAAGACCAATCATTAGATAACAAGAATTCAAACCAAAATGATGAAATTGATTTAATTGATTTATTCTCAATAATTGGGAATAAAGTTAGTCAACTTTTCAAAGGTATATGGAGTATGGTATTAGCTGTTTTAGTTTATTCATATACTAAAATTTATCAATTTAAAATTATTATTATTATTGGAGTTTTAGTTGGTGGTATGTTAGGTTACTTATCTAAAAATACTTCTCAGTACTATGCTTCTAAAGCTACAGTAAAAAGTCAATTCTTAACAGGTGTAGATTTTTCAACAGAATTAAATGAATTAAATGCTTTGTGTACAGATGAAGGGCGCCCTATGTTGGCTAAAGCACTAAATTTACCATTAGCAACTGTTGAAAATATATCAGAGATTGTAGCTGAGGGGTATTTTGTTAAGTACAGGAATAATTTAGAGCAAGATTCTTTATACTATCGTGCATTGGAAGATGAAACACGTTTTCAGATAAATATTAAAACTTCAGTTCAGTCAATAACTAAAACTGAAATTCAAGAAGGGTTTGATTATTTCTTTTCAAATAATGAATACATAAAAAAGAGAATGACGATTCATAAAGAGAATCTAAATAGAAATATTGAGACTACTCAAAAAGAGATAGAAGTGTTGAATGAATTTAGTGATGCTTATAAACAAATAATAATCCAACAAAGTAAGATACAAAGTACGACCAAATCTAATTCAAATGTATTGTTATTCAAAAGTTCAGAAGAGGAAGGTTTAGTTAAACAGAGTGGAGATTTAGCTTTGCAAGCAATGGGTGAATTAGCATTAAAAAATGAGGAATTAAAAGATTTAAGCACTCAACTAATCTTAGTTGAACCTGTTCAATTTGTAAACAGGTTTTCTGAATTATATACAGTTTCTTTATCAACAGGAGGTAAAACATTAATTGGAATGTTTATTGGATTTATGATAGTTATAGGGGTTCTTTTATTACTTGATATAAATACATTTATGAAAAAGGCAGCTAAACTTTAATATTAATTAAAATTTTTGATTCAAAAGGTATGTATTTATTAAAATAGATGCATACTTTTTTTGTATAGCGAATTATGAAAGGAATAATCTTAGCAGGAGGTTCTGGTACACGTCTCCATCCATTAACATTGGCTATTAGTAAACAGTTAATGCCTGTGTATAATAAACCAATGATTTATTATCCATTATCAACATTAATGTTGGCAGGTATACAAGAGATATTGATAATTTCAACACCCGAACATTTACCTTTATTTCAAGAATTATTAGGTGATGGAAAGAAACTAGGCTGTACTTTCTCTTATGCAGTGCAAGAAAAACCAGAAGGATTGGCGCAAGCATTTTTAATTGGAGAAGACTTTATTGGAGACGATAAAGTATCTTTAATCCTAGGAGATAATATTTTTTATGGTTCAGGTTTATCCTCTTTATTACAGTCTAATAATGATATTGAAGGAGGTTGTGTTTATGCCTACCATGTAAATGATCCAGAACGTTATGGTGTAGTAGAGTTTGATGGAAATAATAGAGCGGTTTCTATTGAAGAAAAGCCTTCGAAACCAAAATCAAATTATGCAGTACCTGGGTTATATTTCTATGATAATAAAGTGATTAAAATAGCAAAAAATATTCAGCCTAGTGAGCGTGGAGAATTAGAAATTACGTCTATCAATGAGGAGTATCTAAAAAGAGGAAAACTCAATGTAAGTATTTTGAATAGGGGTACAGCTTGGTTAGATACAGGTACATTTGCCTCTTTAATGCAGGCAGGTGAATATGTTAGGGTAATAGAAGAACGACAAGGTTTAAGTGTGGGTTGTATTGAAGAAGTAGCCTATAGAATGGGTTATATTGATAAAAATCAATTAAAAATATTAGCTAAACCGTTAGTAAAAAGTGGCTACGGTCAATATATTTTAAATCTGTTGAAATAATAATTAGCTATGAATATTACACCAACCAAATTGAAAGATTGTTATATTCTTCAACCTCAAATTTTTGGAGATGATAGAGGGTATTTTTATGAAAGTTTTCACTTTCAGAAATTTTCAGAAGTAACAGGCTTAGTTGTAACGTTTGTGCAGGATAATCAATCATCTTCAACCTATGGTGTAATAAGAGGCTTGCATTTCCAGAAAGGAGCTGCTGCACAGGCAAAATTAGTAAGGGTTATTTCAGGTAGAGTAATTGATGTAGCAGTTGACCTTCGTCCTGAAAGTAGTACTTATGGACAATATGAGGCTGTTGAATTAAGTGCTGAAAATAGAAAACAATTGTTTGTTCCTAGAGGGTTTGCACATGGTTTTTCTGTATTGTCAGAATCAGTAGAATTTGTTTATAAATGTGATAATTATTATAACCCTAAGGAAGAAGATGGGATTATATATAACGATCCTACTTTAAATATTGATTGGGGAATACCTCATGGAGAAGAAATAATTTCAAAAAAAGACTTAAAGCTACCTAGGTTGTCTTAAAAAAGAAAACTAGGTAAAAAACTTTGTTGATAGGAGGGGTGTCTGAATAATAAAAAGTATAAATGCAAAAAGAAATATTAGTTACAGGTGCACGAGGTCAGCTTGGATCGGAATTAAATTATCTAGCAAATACGATAGAAGCAAGGTTTAAGTTTGTAGATCTTGATGAGTTAGATATTACAAATCAAGACGATGTGAATTCTTTTTTTACACAAAGAAATTTTTCACATTGTATCAATTGTGCAGGGTATACTGCTGTTGATAAAGCAGAATCAGATGAAGAAACAGCTCGTAAAGTAAATGTACTTGGTACTAAAAACCTTGCAATAGCTTGTAAAGAGAATAATGTTACTTTGTTCCATATTTCTACAGATTTTGTATTTGATGGAAATCAAATTACTCCTTATTCAGAAGAAATTATTCCCTCTCCGATAAGTGTATATGGAGTAACTAAGCTTGAAGGAGAAAATGAAGTAATAAAAACAATGACGAATTATTTTATCATTAGAACTGCTTGGTTGTACAGTAGTTTTGGAAATAATTTTGTACAAACGATGCTGCGTTTAGCGAATGAAAGAGATGAATTAGGAGTTATCGTAGATCAGATTGGTAGCCCAACCTACGCACGAGATTTAGCAAAAGCTATCTTATCAATTATTACTCAGGAAAGTACTGCTTATGGGGTTTATCATTATAGTAATGAAGGAGTTGCAAGTTGGTATGATTTTGCTCAGTCAATTTTTCTTTTGAGTAAAACGAATATTAAAGTCAATCCATTACCCACCTCTGCATATCCTACACCTGCTAAAAGGCCCAAAATGAGTGTAATGGATAAATCAAAGTTTAGAACAAGTTTTAATATTACGATCCCTTATTGGCAATCTAGTTTAATCGATTGTCTCAAAGTATTGGGTGATAAATAATAATAAAAGGGTAACTTTACAAAAAAATGAACAGCTGAATACAATATGAAATCTTCTATATTAATTACAGGTGGAGCAGGCTTTATAGGAGCCAATTTTGTTCCTTACTTTCTAGAGAAATATCACGATTATCAATTAATTAATTTAGATAAATTAACGTATGCTGGTGATTTAGTAAACCTTTCTGAAATAGAAGTTAATCACCTAAGCTATACCTTTATTGAAGGAGATATTTGTAATAGAGTATTAGTGGAAGAACTCTTCAATCAATACGATATAAAAGGTGTTATTCATTTTGCAGCGGAATCTCATGTAGATAATTCAATTACAGGACCAGAAGCATTTATTCAAACGAATGTGAATGGTACTTTTACATTAATTGATGTAGCTAGAAAGTATTGGATGAATGCTCCTTTTGACTACAAAGAAGAATATAAAAACTGCCGTTTTCATCATATATCTACAGATGAAGTGTATGGTACATTAGGAGAAACCGGATTGTTTACAGAAGAAACACCTTATGCACCTAACAGTCCGTATAGTGCTTCGAAAGCATCTTCTGATATGATAGTTCGATCTTATTTTCACACCTATGGAATGAATGTAGTGACCACAAATTGTTCAAACAACTATGGTCCAAAACAGCATAAAGAGAAATTAATTCCTACTATTATTCGTAAAGCACTTGCAAGTGAACCAATTCCGATTTACGGAGATGGAAAGAATATTCGTGATTGGTTATATGTTTTGGATCATTGCAAAGGGATAGATTTAGTATACCATAAAGGAAAAGAAGGAGAAACATACAATATTGGAGGACGTAACGAAAGAGATAATCTCTATATAGTAGATAAAATATGTACGCTACTTGATATTAAACATCCTTTAAAGGATAGTACATCTTATAAAGAGTTGATTACCTTTGTAAATGATCGTCCAGGTCATGATCAAAGGTATGCAATTGATGCTACAAAATTAGAATCGGAATTAGGTTGGAAAGCTGATGAAGACTTTGAAAGTGGCATTGTTAAAACTGTAAATTGGTATTTAGAAGAATATAGATAAATGGGGAAAGATATAAAAAATATTTGTTGCATTGGAGCAGGATATGTTGGAGGACCTACAATGGCTGTAATTGCTCTTAAGAATCCTCAAATACAAGTAAATATTGTTGATATAAATGAACAGCGTATAACAGATTGGAATGATACTGATTTAGACAAATTACCAATTTACGAACCTGGGCTAAAAGAAGTTGTTGAGGAAACACGTAATAAAAATTTATTCTTTTCAACAGATGTAGATACTGCTATTGATAATGCAGATATGATTTTTATATCAGTAAATACACCAACTAAGACTTATGGTAAAGGAAAAGGGCAAGCTGCTGATTTAAAATATATTGAACTTTGTGCACGACAAATTGCTCGTGTATCAAAAACAGATAAAATTGTAGTAGAAAAATCTACACTTCCTGTACGAACTGCTGAAGCTTTACAGGGTATCTTGTCGAGTACTGGAAATGGTGTAAAGTTTGAAATTTTATCCAATCCAGAATTTTTAGCAGAAGGCACGGCTATTGACGATTTGTTAATTCCAGATAGAGTATTAATTGGTGGTAATAATACAGTAAGTGGAAAAGAAGCGAAAAATGCTCTAAGTAGTATTTATGAAGCTTGGATTCCAAAAGAGCGTGTATTACAAACCAATGTATGGTCATCGGAACTTTCTAAATTAACAGCGAATGCATTTTTAGCCCAACGTATTTCTTCTATTAATGCAATGTCTGTTTTATGTGAAGAGACTGAAGCGGATGTAGATGAGATAGCTAGAGCTATAGGTATGGATTCTCGTATAGGACCTAAATTTTTAAAGTCATCTGTGGGATTTGGTGGTTCTTGTTTCCAAAAAGATGTTTTAAATCTTGTTTACATCGCAAAATCATATGGTTTAGATGAGGTTGCAGAGTATTGGGATCAGGTTATAAAACTAAATGATTATCAAAAGCGTCGTTTTGCAGATAAGATTATTAAAGAATCTTACAATACAGTATCTGGAAAGAAAATAGCCTTTTTCGGATGGGCATTCAAAAAAGATACTAATGATACAAGAGAATCTGCAGCAATTTATGTAGCGGATCATTTATTAGATGAACAGGCTGACATCATTGTATATGATCCTAAAGTTTCTGAAGAAAGAATTTATGCTGATTTAGAATATTTGAATACTCATTCTTCTGAAGAAATTAGAAATAGAGTGAAAGTAGTATCATCTCATTCAGAAGCGGTGAATAATGCACATGCTATAGCTATTTTGACTGAATGGGATGAATTTAAAGCATATAATTGGAAAGAAATTTATTCTAAAGTATTAAAGCCTGCTAACGTATTTGATGGTAGGAATATTTTGGATAAAGAAAAGTTGGTTAACGTAGGCTTTAATGTCTATAATATTGGGAAATAATGAAAAAAATATTAATTGTTTTTGGAACAAGACCAGAAGCTATAAAAATGGCACCTTTGGTAAAAGAGTTTCAAAAAGATAAAACAAATTTCGAAACAAAGGTTTGTGTGACTGCTCAGCATAGAGAGATGTTAGACCAAGTATTAGAATTTTATGATATAAAGCCTGATTTTGATTTAGATTTAATGAAACCTAATCAAAATTTATATTCATTGACTGCTGATATAATTGTAGGTATGAAGCCTGTGCTTGAAAACTTCTCTCCTGATTACGTTTTTGTGCATGGAGATACATCAACGACGATGTCAGCAGGGATAGCAGGTTTTTATTCAGGAGCAAAAGTGTGTCATATTGAAGCAGGTCTTAGAACGTATAACAAAAGAGCTCCATTTCCAGAAGAAATTAATCGACAGATAACAGGTAGGATAGCAGATTATCACTTTGCTCCAACAACAACCTCAAAAAATAACTTACTAAAAGAAAATACTGCAGAAAGTACTATTTTGGTAACTGGAAATACTGTTATTGATGCTTTGATGTATAGTGTTGAAAAAGTTTTAAATTTAGAAAATAATTTAGAGATAGAGAACTTAAAAACTATTGTAGATTCTAATAAAGATTTGGTATTAGTTACTGGTCATAGAAGGGAAAATCATGGTCAAGGTTTTTTGAATATATGTGAAGCATTAAAAACAATTGCGGAAACAACTAATGCTCAAATTATATATCCAGTTCATTTAAACCCTAATGTACAAAAGCCAGTGTATGAAATTTTAGCAGATGTTGAAAATGTTCATTTAATTGATCCTTTATCATATCCTGCTTTTGTTTGGTTAATGAATCAATCAAAAATTATTATTACTGATAGTGGTGGAGTACAAGAAGAGGCACCCTCTTTGGGAAAACCTGTATTAGTGATGAGGGATACAACAGAAAGACCAGAAGCTGTGGAAGTAGGAACAGTATTGTTAGTAGGAACAAATGCGGAGTTAATTGTTAATGAAACTACATCATTACTTACTAATAACAATAGATATAAAAAAATGAGTTCCTTACATAACCCTTATGGAGATGGTAAAGCATCTAAGAGAGTTGTTGAATTTATTCTAAAAAATTAAGATAATATTATGAATCCTGAAGTAGTAATGGTTGGGTTAGGTTATATTGGATTACCAACAGCCGCTCTAATTGCACAAAATAAAGTAAAAGTTCATGGGGTAGATGTAAACCCACATGTAGTAGAAACAATAAATCAAGGTAAAATACATATTGTTGAACCGGAATTAGATAAAGCAGTAGCTAATGCAGTAGCAGGAGGTTTTTTAAAAGCAGATGTAAAACCTGTTGAAGCAAATGCTTATTTAATTGTTGTTCCTACTCCATTTAAAGATAAAAATGAGCCAGATATTTCATTTGTTGAAGCAGCAACTAAAGCTGTTTTACCTCTATTGAAAGAAGGGGACTTATATATCATTGAATCTACATCGCCAGTTGGAACAACTGAAAAAATGGCAAATTTAATTTATTCAGAAAGACCTGAATTAGAAGATAAATTAAATATTGCTTATTGTCCTGAAAGAGTATTACCAGGAAATGTAATGTATGAATTGGTGAATAATGATAGGGTTATTGGAGGTATTGATGAAGAATCAACCGAAAAAGCTTTAGCCTTTTATAGTCAATTTGTAAGTGGAGAATTACATGCTACAAATGCACGTACAGCAGAGATGTGTAAATTAGTTGAAAATTCATCAAGAGACGTACAAATTGCTTTTGCTAATGAGTTATCATTAATATGTGATAAAGCTGATATTAATGTTTGGGAATTAATTGATTTAGCGAATAAACATCCGAGAGTTAATATTTTACAGCCAGGGTGCGGTGTTGGTGGACATTGCATCGCAGTTGATCCATATTTTATCGTTTCTGAATATCCGATGGAGTCACAAATCATTGGTAAAGCTAGGGAGATTAATAACTATAAGGCGTTTTGGTGTGCAGAAAAAATTCAAAATGAAAAATTGAAATTTGAGTTAGAGCATGGGCGTAAACCCAATATTGCTTTAATGGGGTTAGCTTTTAAACCTAATATTGATGACTTGAGAGAATCTCCTGCTAAGTATATTGTTCAAAAAGTTTTACAAAATGCTAATAACGATAATTACTTTATTGTTGAACCTAATGTAGAAGGTCATAATGTATTTAAGTTAACTGATTGTAATGAAGCTGTTGAAAAAGCTGATATAATTGTATTATTAGTAGCTCATGATGAATTTAAAGAATTATCTTTAAAGAATAAAATTATTTTAGACTTTTGTGGAATTGAAAAACTATAAACTGTTTGCTAAATTTCCTTTTATCAAGGATTTAACATTTCTAGCTTCAGGAACAATATTATCACAACTAATAGTATTCCTTTTTCAACCTTTTTTAAAAAGAAATTTTTCTCCGGAAGATTTTGGAGTCATGGATGTATGCCTAAAAGCAGTTGCAATAATATCTTCATTCATGGCTTTGAAATTTGATGGTGCAATAATTCTTCCTAAAAAAAATATTGATGCTATTAAAATATTACATTTAATATTATATATATCAATATTTTTCTTTGTCTTAATTCTATTATCTATTGCTATATTTATTGATGATATAGTATTGGTTTTTGAAATAGATTCTAAATATAAATTTTGGTTTTTTCTTATACCTTTTAGTTCTTTTTTTTATATTTTAGGTATTTCATTTGATAATTATTTAATAAGAAAAAAAAGATTTAAACAAGTTTCAATTTCTAAATTAAGTAGACGTTCTTCTGAGGTTTTTGTTCAAGTATTAATAGGTTATTATTATAAATCTAGTCTAATTATAGGAGATCTTATTGGGAATATTTTTTATTGTGTTAGATCTTATAAATCGACGTCTATTAATTTTATTAAATTTAATAAGAAAGAATTACAAGCAATATTAGTGGAATATAATGACTTTCCAAAATATAATGTATTACCTAATATATTGAATACATTTGTTTTGAATTCTTTAACTTTTTTAATTCTTTCAAAATTTACTATCAAAGAGGTTGGTTTTTTAGAGTTAACGCAAAAAATATTATTTGCCCCAGCTGCTATATTATCAATATCTTTAGGACAAATGCTTTTACAAAGAACCTCTATAAAAATAGCAAAAAGCGAAAGTATTTTACAAGAAGTTTATAGAGGTTTTCTTTTATTAGCAGCTTTTTCATTACTTTTTTTTATTGTAATTTATTTTTTTAGTGAAGAAATATTTATTTTCCTTTTCGGGGAAGATTGGATACATTCAGCTTATTATTCAAAGATTTTGGTTGTTTATACTTGCTTTAATTTTGTGTTTTCTCCAATGGGTAAAATTCTTATTGCTTTAAGGAGAATAAAGCAGAATGCAATATGGCAGCTTGTTAAGTTTATTAGTGTAATATCACTTTTTTTTATTCATTATAATTCTATATACGACTACTTATACAGTTATGTTATTATTAATGTAATATTATATATTATTTATGGTATTATGATATTTTCATATTCAAAAAAACATGATAATAAGATAGTAAAATGAAAATAAAATATGATTTCAATAGTAAATTATTAGAGAATATATCATACTTCTCATTTCTGTTATTTTTATTAAGTGCGACACTTAAAGTAGTATTAATTTATTATGAAATTAATAGTTTTGTTGATTTGACATTAGCTTCTTCATTTATGCTTATTGTATACATGTTAGCTAACTATAATCAAATGAGAAGTGTTAATTTATTAGGATCGATTTCTATAATAATTTTTTTTTCCTTTGTGATTCTTTGTTGTTTATCATTATCATATACTTTATCACCACATTATAGTATTGTTAAAACAGTTTTAATGTCATTAAATGTTGTTGCTTTAATGTACCCATATTTTAATAGAAAGTTAGATATAGGTCGGTTGATATATCATCTTCAAATTATAATACTACCAATAGTAATTTGGTTTATATTTCTTTATAATATAAGATGGACACCTTATAAATATTTGATAAATATTGACAACATATACTTAATAAGAGGTGTCTATTTAGCCTTATCTATGTGGTTAGGTATATTTATATTATATTTATCAAGGAGTTCAGCTGGTATTTCTTTTTATAAATGGAGACTTTTATTTTATATTTTATTAATGCTATTATTAGGTGCGAGAGGTCCATTAATATTTGTGATATTACTTACAATATCAATGAATGTTACTTCAATTATTAATTTAAGATTTCATAAAAAAGATTTGAAATATTTGTTATTTTTAATAATTGGATTTTTACCATTCTTGATAAAATATTTTAATAAATTCATGTCATTATTCGGTTTTGGATTTGCAAGATTTTTCAAACTTTTTGAAGAAGGAGGAGGAGAATCTATCAAGGAAAGAACAAGGCTTTTAAGTTTTTCTTATGACATGATTTTTAATGAGAATATTATTTATACTTTCTTTGGATATGGTATTGGTTCATTTAGTTTATTATATCAAGGTGAAGATATAAGATACTATCCTCATAATATACTAGTTGAAGCTTGGTTTGAATTAGGCATAATTGGTTTTATTCTTCTTACTATATTTTGTTTAATACCTTTTTTTAAAAAAAATAAAAGTAAAATTCCTCTAACTATTATATTATTCTTACTAATTAATTCTATGAAAACGAGTTCTTTTGTAGATTTAAGGATAATGTATTCCTTAATTAGTATCTATTTAGTCTATGATTTATATGAATAGAAAATTATTTATTTTTATTTATTTATTCATGCAACTTCAATTTTCTTTTGCACAAAGAAAGACAATTGATTTAAATGATGAAAAATGGTTTTTTCATAAAGGTGAATTAGGAGGTATTTGGGAAGTATTGAGACCAATTAACCCAATTTTTCAAGTTAAATGGACTGAGATATCTTTACCACATACTTACAATACAACAGATATTCTAGATTCAGAAAAAGAATATTATCAAGGTGTAGTTTGGTATAAGGTTAAAATTAATTTAAATGAAATCCTAAAAGAAGATAGGTATTTTCTAAGGTTTGAGAATATTGGAAATTACGCAGATATATATATAGATACAGAAAAGATAGGTTGCTATAACTCTGTTTATACACCTTTAGAGCTTGAAATAACAGATAAACTTAGAGAGAAAAGTTTTTATTTAACTTTAAGAGTTGATAATTCGAGAAGATTAAAATTACCTCCTTCCGATTTGAATGATTATTATTTATCAGGAGGTATTTTAGGTAATCTTAAATTACTAGTTAAACCGAAAGTACATTACGAATCTTTAATTGTTCAAACGGATTATAACTTACAAAATAAAAGAGCATACTGTAAAGTTATACCTAAAATTATTAACGATGTTGATACTTCTTTATTTTATTCACAATTTGTTATTTCATCTTTAAATGATTCATTAATTAACAAGTTTAATAGTAATATTAATGAATTTGACCTTAAATTAAATCAATTGTGGTCGCCAAATAACCCAAAGCTTTTTAAATTTGAAGCTCAACTTATATCAAAAAAAACAAATGTTATTATTGATAAAGTGGAAAAGATAATAGGTTTTAAAAAAATAGAGTTAAGAGAAAATAATTTCTTTTTAAATGGAAAAAGAGTCTTAATAAAAGGAGTGTCTAGGCATAGTGACCAATTTTTAGCCGGCGCAGCTGAAAAAGATGTTTATGTTGAACGTGAGTTTAATATGATAAAATCAATGGGTGCAAATTTTATACGTTTAGGTCATTATCCAGCATCAAGTAAAATTTTACAAATATGTGATAGTTTAGGTATAATGGTTTGGGAAGAAATTTCATGGTCTAGAAGTGGGTATTCGGGAGGTGATCAGAGAATATTTCTTCTAAATCAATTAAAATCAATGATTTATAACCATTCTTATAATGTCTCAATTATAGCATGGGGATTAGGAAATGAATTAGATATGAAATGGAAGGAGTCTTCAATAAGTAATATAGACAAGACAAATAACCTATTAAAAGAATTCATTGATACTACTAAGAAATTTGATTCAACGAGATTTACGAGTATTCGAAGGTTTGAAAAAATAAATAATAATGTAGACTTGTATTCACCTTCGTTGTGGCCTGGTTGGTATTCTAATAATTATACAGATTACAAGAGATTGATAGAAAATAACATTAAAAAATATTCTAATTTTTTTCATGCAGAATGGGGAGCTTCAAGTATTTATACTAGACATTCAGAAAATCCATATATTCACCTTATGAAAATAGATTCTACTCTAAACGGAGAAGAAATAGTTGGGGCATTTCTAAATGGAGGAGGCTTTAAAAGACCTTCAAAAGACGGTGATTGGTCAGAAACATATCAATGTGATTTAATTGATTGGATCCTAAAAGAACAACTAAATTTATCTAATTTTACAGGTAGTGCATATTGGGCTTTTAAAGATTTTCCAACTCCATTAAGACCTAATAACCCTATTCCATATATGAATTTAAAAGGTTTAACGACAAGGGACTTACAAAAAAAAGATGCATTTTATGTTTTTCAATCTTACTGGGCAACTAAGCCAATGGTAAGGATTTATTCACATACATGGAAAAATAGGTGGGGCAGTAAGAATGAAAAAAAAATGATTAAAGTATATTCTAATTGTGATAGTGTTGAACTTTTTAAAGATGGAGTATTAATTGGCGTAAAAAAAAGAGATATAAAAAAGTTTCCTTGTTCAGGTTTATTTTGGAATGTAAAGCTTAGGAATAAATCTGATAATTTATTTAAAGCTGTAGGTTATAAAAATGGAGTTGTAGTTCATGATGAAGTATTATTTCATTATGTAATTAAAGATTGGGGTGTACCAAATGACTTGGTTTGTAAAATTGAAAAAGATCAGTTGAAGATGAAAGTTATTGATTCTAAGGGAAAATTTTGTTTAGATGCTGATAATTTTATAATGATTGAATCTTTAGATAAAAAAAATATTCAAAATAAAGGAGTTATTAACTTTTCGAATAAAGCTCAACTTATTAATGGATGTTTAAACTATCAATTAAAATCAAATGACGATCACTTTAAAGTTACAGTTTTTTTAGAAGATAATATAATTTTAAAACATATTAATTAATGTCAATGAACCCTCCAATAATAATATATAGAATTGGTAACTTTTTTTACCAAAAAAGATTTATTACAATCTCAAAATTAATTACATGGTTAAATCGATTTTTGTTTTCCACTTATCTACCTTCTTCTGCTAAAATTGGAAAGAATTTTAAAATAGGCTATTGGGGGTTAGGTTGTGTAATTCATTCAAACTCTGTAATTGGAAATGACTGTACAATAGCTCAAAACGTAACAATTGGTAGGAATTTTTCTGATAAAAAAGTTCCAATAATTAAAAACAATGTATATATAGCAACAGGTTCTGCTGTGTTTGGTGAAATAACTATTGGTAATAATGTAATTATTGGAGCGAATTCAGTAGTAAATAAATCAATTCCAGATAATACTATAGCTGCAGGGAACCCTGCTAAGATAATAAAAAGTTCAAATTAGATGAAAAAACAGAAAGTATTATTAATATCAGAACAGATTCTACATTACAGAGCATCTTTATACAATGAATTTAATTCTTTATTTGAAGAGAATAATATAGAATTAGATGTGGTTTCAGATAAAGATAATAAGTCTGATTATAAGCTTAAGTTTCAATTTGAAAAGTTACCTTATAAGGTAAATAAAGTTACTAACTTAATTAAAAGAAGGTCTCCTGATATTGTTATCTTATTTTGGAATATTTATAATATTAATACGTGGCTCATTACTTTATATTTAAAATCAAATCGAATACCATTTATTTATTGGACTCATGGAATAAGTATGACTAACCCTCATAGCTGGATAAAACAAATTCCCTATAAGCTTATGCATAATTTATCTGATTCTATTGTTCTGTATTCAAAAAATGAATTGAAGTATATTGAAGATAAAAATATATCAAAAACTTTTATTGCAAATAATACTATTAATTTTAATGATATCCCTAAATTAACCTCAAGTAAAAATGAACTAAAAGTTAAGTATAATATACCCTTCGAAAATGTTGTACTATTTGTTGGTAGAATTCAAAACCGTAAAAGATTAGATATTTTAATTGACATATTTGTTAATGAACAATTAAATAATGATGATACGTGTCTGGTAATTGTAGGTAATAATATGCCTAGTTATTTAAATGATAAAGTAAAATCTAGTAATAGAATTTATAACTTAGGACCAATCTATGATACAATTGCGATTAATCAAATTTTCAAAATGTCTGATGTATTTTGTATTCCAGGTACAAATGGACTTGGAGTGAATCAAGCAATGTATTGGGGTTTACCTATATTCACTTTGAATGTAAATCATAGTCCTGAAATTGTTTATGTCAAAGAAGGTGAGACAGGATTTATATGCAATAACCAGAGTGATTTAGTCACAAAATTAAATGAAATACTAGATGATGAAAAACAAATAAAAAAGATGTCTATTTATTGTAGTAAGTACATAAAAGAAGAAGCAAGTGTAGAGGTAATGTTTAGAGGATTTTTAAATGCAATTTCTTTCTTAAATGAGAGTAAGTAAAATAATACCTATTAGTTTATCGAAGTTAGGTATTTTATTGATATTAATTTCACTTCCATGGTCAACAACAATTACATCTATTGCTCAATTATTGGCTTTGGTTTTTGTTGTTTATGATTACTTATTTTTAGAAAAAAATAAAATAATATTACATCCAATTGTGAAAATATTTATTTTTATTTTTGGATTACAAGTTTTATTGATGGTAATGAATGGAAGTAATCTTAAAAGTATTATCAACCAATTAGATTTAAAATATCCTTTAATTTTAATACCTTTAATATTTATTTTTATCCCAAATTTAAAGAAAAGAGATTTAGATTTTTACTTTAAATATTTTTCTTATTCTTTAATTTTTTCATTAATATATTGCTATCTACGTGCCATATTTCTTTATGATAAGAAACCTTATATTTTAATTAATGGTTTTTCATTTTTGACTGAACAAGTAGATGTAGGTGTTCAATATTATAGTTTTTATCTTACAATAGTAATTTTTTATTTTCTTCAAAAAAAAATCTTTTCTAAAAAAAATGGTGTTTTAGTATTATTAATACTCATAATGGTTTTATTACATTTAAAAAGTAGGAATGTAATATTGACGTTTTTTTTACTTGTCATATTAGATAGATTTCTTTTTTATGATTTAAAAAAGAAATCTATTATAGTAATATTCTTTTTTAGTTTTTTTTTAGTACTGAGCCATTATGTAGAAAGGTTTCATTTGTTAAGTTTGTCAAACGCAGTAGAAGAAAGGTTTATTCAGTATAATGCTGTATTAGAATCAGTTTATGTTAATTTACCATTTGGAGTTGGTTGGTCTAGCGTTAATCAAGAATTATTGAAATCATATTTTAAATTAGGGTTTGATTATGGTTTTGATTTTCAATTAAATTCTCACAATCAGTATTTATCAGAATTTATTTCTGGTGGCTTAATAACAGGTTTCATTTATATTCATTTGATTTTTAATGGTATTAAAAATGCATTTTTAAAAAAGTATAAATTGTTATTATATATGAGTTTATCACTTTCGTTTTTTAGTATGACTGAAGCATTATTAAATAGACAAAAAGGCCTTGTAATATTTATATTAACTTTAACAATTATCAATGTATATAAGAATAAATAATCTATGTTTATTAATTCTGTTATTTTTAGTCACAAATGTTAAAGCACAATTGTCTAAAGTATTTGTTAATGATAATAATAGAAGTATAAGAAGCTTTGTTATTGAAAATGACACAATATTAACAGTTAAAACTGGAGAAAAAGGAATTTATAAAAACAATAAAATATTAATTAAGAATAGATTTAATCTTTTAAAATTAATTGATCAAGTTAAATTTAAAAATGATAAATTTTATGCAGTAAGTACTTTTGAAGGAAATATTGAAATTTGGATTAATAACAATAATGATATTAAACAATATTTTCAATACAAAGGGAATAAAGTAGATATAAATCAATTAACTTTTTATGATACTAATCTACTATATTGTACCGATGACGGGTATGTTAATAATATAGCTTTACCTACAAAAAAAACAACTTTCTTGAAGGTTAATAAAAGTAAAGTAATATCATTTTTAAAAAAAGCTGATTTATTATACACTATTTCTATAGATGGTACTATTTCAATTATTGATTTACAGACATTTGATATTATTGATCAATTTAGTTTTAAAGAACATTTCACGGATTTTTGTATTTATAATCATGATTTAATCATATCTACATTTGACGGTAAATTATTTAGATTTTGTTTAAAATCATTTTCATTAGATGAAATTTATAACTCTAGTGAAATAATTACTTGTTTGAATATACATGAAAGTAAACTTTTTTTTGGATGTTTTTCCGGGAAAATCTATATCAGTGAATTTAGTAATAACAAAGTATCAAAAATTAAAGTAATTGATATTAATTCTGTTCCAGTGAAATTTAGTAAAAAAGAAAATAACTTATTTATAAGTTCAAACAAAGGAGAGATTTTCAAATGTTCAGTAGATTAAATACTTTAAAACAAATCTACTCGAATATGGGTAGCAGATATTTTGTATTTAGAATTAAATATGAAATATCTAAAAAAACAGGAAGTTTAAGAAAGAAGTTCCCAGTAAATCCTTCAGTGAGAAGCTTTATTTCAGTTAAAGATTGGAGAAAAAGTAAAACCCCATTTTTTATTAATAATATATCTATTGAAAACTTAGATGAAAGTAAAATTATTAATGATTATAATAAAATTTTAGAGGGTAAATTTAATTTTTTCAGTGCAAAAGAATATGACCTCGGAACAGATTATGATTGGATAACAAATCCAGACTCTAATTTCCAATATGATATAAATAAACATTGGGTAGATATAGAAGATTTGTCTAAAGAGGCTGGTGATATTAAATTTGTTTGGGAAAAATCTAGATTTTCATGGGTCTATAGAATAATTCAATATGACTTATTAATGAGTAATGATTCCTCTAGTTTTATATTTAATCAAATTGAAAGTTGGATTGATAGTAACCCGGTAAATCAAGGTCCCAATTATAAATGTAGTCAAGAAATTTCTTTAAGGATACTTAATTGGACTTATTGTTTATTTTTTTATAAAACATCTGAATATTTAACTAACAAATTATTCGAGAAAATTATAAATTCAATTTATTGGCAATTTGATCATATATATAAAAATATTGATTTCTCACGAATTGCAGTTAGAAATAATCATGCCATTACAGAATGTATGACTTTGTTTTTAAGTAAATACCTTTACCCTTTTATTGAAGAAACTGAAGAATGGAGTAAAAATGGTTTGAAATGGTTTGAAAATGAAATTGAATATCAAATTTATGATGATGGTAGTTTTCTTCAATTCTCAATGAATTACCATAGGGTAGTTATACAACTATTAACATGGGCAATTGTTTTATCAAAAAAAAATAATATTACATTATCTAAGACAACTATAGAAAGAGCAAAATTATCGTTAAACTTTTTATTTCAATTTCAAGATAAAAATTCAGGTTATTTACCTAATTATGGAGCAAATGATGGTGCTTTATTTTTTCCATTTTCTACATCAGAATATAGAGATTACCGACCACAGCTAAATAGCCTTCATTGTGCATTATATGATTCACACTTATATAGTGATTTTAAATCACAAGCCGAAGCTACTTTTTACGGATATGAAAATTTAAAGGTTTTACCAAAGTTGAAATATTCAGAATTAATATCTTTTAAAACTGGCGGTTATTATGGATTTAGAATACAAAAAGATGATATATTTTGTCTAATTAGATGTGCTAGTTATAAGGATAGACCTTCTCAATCTGATAATTTACATTTTGATTTATTTTATAAAGGTGAAAATTTATTAATAGATGCTGGTTCATTTAAATACAATACTAAAGATGAATATATAAACTATTTTAATGGTACTCAATCACATAATACATGTTCATTAGAAGGTTATAATCAAATGAGAAAAGGAAGTAGATTCATTTGGTATAATTGGATTAAAAAATCACGTGCTAAGTTATATAGGGATAGAAATTTTATTATTTTTGAAGGGAGTTTTGAGGGGTATAAAGAGATTGGAAATAATATAGTTCATAATAGAAAAATTAAATATGATTTTGATTTAAAGGAATTTGAAATTGTTGATGAATTTAAGAATTCAAGAGATTTTATGATGCATCAACATTGGCATTATATTAACAGTGATAATTTTATAATTTCATCGGATTCGACATTTGAAGAAAAGAAGAAAGGATGGTATAGTACCAAGTACGGTGTTAAAGAAGAATCTAACTGGTTGATATATAAATCCAAAAGTGATAGGTTAACAACAAAAATTAAACTTTTAAAAATAAAATGAAGATACTTTTAATTCATCAATACTATTTAGAAAAGAATGATGCAGGAGGTTCTAGATTCAATGAAATGACAAAATCTTGGACTGATGATGGTCATGAAATAACAGTTCTAGCCGGTATGATGCATTATAATGGTTTTGAGAAATTATCAAAATATAAAGGTAAATTCATAGTTAAAGATAACTATGATACTAATATAACTGTTCTTAGGTCTCATGTGTCAGAAGCATATAATTCAGGCTTCTTGGGGAGGTTATGGGCTTATTTTTCTTTTGTGTTTTCTAGTATTATATCAGGTTTATTCTTTACAAAAAAAGATTTTGATGTTATAATAGTAACCTCTCCTCCATTATTTGTTGGTATAACAGCTTATATACTATCTAAACTAAAGAAAATACCTTTTACTTTTGAAGTTCGTGATTTATGGCCTGAGTCAGCCATTGATACAGGAGTATTAAAGAATAAGTTGATAATTAAGCTTGCTTATTGGTTTGAAAATTTTATTTATAAAAAGGCATCTTTAATAAATGTTCTAACCCCTGCATTTCGTGAAAAATTAATAAAAGAAAAAGGAATAAACTCAGAAAAAGTAATCTTTATACCAAATGCAGCAGATTTCTCTCTTTCAGATAAAGTTCTAAAATCAGATTTCGATAGACAGAAATTTCGAATTAAACATGGTATTAATAGTCATTTTGTTATAACATATGTTGGAGCCCATGGTGTAGCAAACTGTTTAGATCAAGTATTAGATACTGCTGAGTTATTAGAAGATACAAATGTTCTTTTTCAACTAATAGGAGGAGGAATGGAAAAATCAAGATTGATTGAAGAAGCTCAAAAAAGGAAAATTAAGAATGTAAAGTTTGTTGATCCTGTACCCAAAAATGAAGTATTTAAATATATTATTTCATCAGATATGGGAACTTCAGTTTTAAAGAAAGTAGATACCTTTAAAACTATATATTCAAATAAAACTTTTGATTATATGTCTTGTAAAGTACCAATCTTGATGGCTATTGATGGTGTTTCAAGACAATTATTAGAAGATGCAGAAGCAGGGTCTTTTGTTGAACCTGAGAACCCAAAAAACTTTGCAAAAGTTATTAGAGAATATCTTAATGACCCTAAAAGGATTGAACTAGAAGGCCTAAACGGTTTTAATTATGCTAAATTGCATTTTGATAGAGAGGTATTAGCAAAAGATTATACTCTATCTTTAAATAAATTAATTTAGAAAAATATAATGTATAAATTAATCTTTAAAAGAATAATAGATGTTGCTGTAGCTGTATCCATTTTTATTATTCTATCCCCTTTATTCTTTGTTACTTTTTGTGCATTATTGATTGTAAACCAAGGGAAACCTTTTTTTTATCAAAAAAGACCCGGTTATAAGGCGGGAATTTTCACGATTATTAAATTTAAAACAATGAATGATCGTAAAGATAAAAATGGAAATTTACTACCAGATGAAAAAAGGCTTACTAAAGTTGGACAGATTGTTCGTTCAACTTCATTAGATGAAATCCCTCAACTTCTCAATGTGATAAAAGGGGATATGTCTTTAATTGGACCTCGACCATTATTAGTTGAATATCTTCCATTATATTCTGAAAGTCAATCAAGAAGACATGATCTTAAGCCAGGTATTACAGGATGGGCTCAAGTAAATGGTAGAAATGCTATTTCATGGAAACAAAAGTTTGAATATGATGTTTGGTATGTCGATAATTGTGCCTTTTTAATTGATTTAAAAGTTATTTTTGTGACAATAAAAAAGGTATTAGGTGCTAAAGATATTTCATCATCTACTTCAGTAACTATGGAAAAATTTACAGGTAATGAAAGTTCTTGATGTTTATATATATGGTGCTAGTGGACATGGAAAAGTAATATTTGATTGTATAATATCTAAAGGAATTGAGGTTCGTGGTTTTATTGATGATGATCTCAAAAAAAATACTTTTATGGATTGTAAAGTCTATAGATCTACAGATATTCTTAGTACCTGGAATGTTGTTGTAGCAATAGGAGATCCAACTACTCGACAGAAAATTGTAAATGATTTAAATGTGAATTTTGTTACAATACAACACAATACGAGTATTATATCTAGTAATACTAATATCAAAGAAGGATCAGTTTTTTTTCAAAATTCGGTGGTACAATCTGGCAGTGAAATAGGAGAGCATTCTATTATAAATACTTCAGCAGTAATTGATCACGATTGTCATTTGGGAGACTATGTACATGTAGCACCTAATGCTGTTCTTTGTGGAGGAGTGAAAATTGGTCATAATTCATGGGTTGGTGCTGGTAGTACTATCATTCAAGGAATTACAATAGGTAATAATTGTATGATAGGAGCTGGTTCTGTTATTATTAGAGATATACCTGATAATGCAGTAGCAGTGGGTAACCCTGGTAAAATAATTAAATATAGAGATGAATAAAAAAATATGGCTTTCTTCTCCTAATATGGGAGGTAAAGAAGATATATATGTAAAAGAAGCTTTTGATACAAATTGGATAGCACCTTTAGGGCCTCATGTAAATAATTTAGAGCAGGATATCTGTAATTATACGGGGAGTGAACACTGTGCTGCACTAAGTTCTGGGACATCTGCTATACATCTTGCTCTAATATTGTTAGGTATTAAAGAAGGAGATGAAGTGTTGTGTTCTTCCTTTACATTTTCGGCAACTGCTAATCCTATTGTATATCAGAAAGCAACTCCTATTTTTATTGATTCTGAATGCGAAACGTGGAATATGTCTCCACTTCTCTTAGAAGAAGCAATAAAAGATAGAATAAATTTAGGGAAAAAGCCTAAAGCTATCTTATTAGTTCATTTATATGGTATTGCAGCTAAAATGGATGAGATAATGGAAATATCATCTAAGTATGATATTCCTCTTATTGAAGATGCAGCTGAAGCTTTAGGTAGTACTTACAAAGGGAAAGCATTAGGAACTTTTGGAGTGATGGGTGTATTCTCATTTAACGGAAATAAAATTATAACTACTTCTGGAGGAGGTGCTTTAATTTCTGATAATGAAGAGCGAATCCAAAAAGCAAGGTTTTTAGCAACTCAAGCAAGAGATAATGCACCACATTATCAGCATTCACAAATTGGCTACAATTATCGTATGAGTAATATTTGTGCAGGTATTGGTCGTGGTCAAATGGAAATTCTTAATGATAGAGTTTCTCAGAAAAGATCAATTAGATCATTTTATGAAAGTATATTTCAAGATATTGATGGAATCAAAGTACTAAAGGAAGATAGTAATGTGAGTTTTTCCAATGCTTGGCTATCTTGTATGACAATTGATAAAGAAATTATAGGATTTGATAGAGAAGCTTTAAGATTAGCTTTTGAAGAAGATAATATAGAAGCTAGACCATTATGGAAGCCTATGCATCTTCAGCCTATTTTTGAGAAATATCCTTCTTATATTGATGGTACTTCAGAAAAACTTTTTGAAATAGGTTTATGTTTACCATCAGATACTAATATTGATGATGATGATTTAATAAGAATTGAAAAAGTAATAAAAAATAAGTTGGTTTAAACCAACTTATTTTTTTTATCTAATCTTTCAAAAATGGAATTATTACTAACATATTCAGGAACAATCTCTTTTACTTTAGCAATAAGTTTGTGATCATCAACATTAATCTTACTAAATAAACTTTCATACTGAAGTATAACATCTTCATAGATGTATTCCCTCACTTTACCTGCCATAATTTTAGGATGATGAGTTGGAATAGTATTTTCTTCATTATTTAACAATTCCTCATAAAGTTTCTCCCCTGGTCTTAATCCTGTAATTTTTATATCTATATCTTCTCCCTCCTGTAGTCCAGAAAGTTTTATCATTTTCTTTGCAACATCAATAATCCGAACAGCCTCACCCATATCAAAAACAAAAATCTCACCCCCATTTCCCATAGCACCTGCCTCTAAAACTAATTGACAAGCTTCGGGAATTGTCATGAAATATCGAGTAATTTTATCACTTGTAACAGTAATAGGCCCACCTTTTTCTATTTGTTCTCTAAAAAGAGGGATTACAGAACCATTTGAACCTAAAACATTACCAAATCTTGTTGTTACGAATTTAGTCTTACAGTTTGAAGTTTTACCCAAGCTTTGAATATAAATTTCAGCAAGTCGCTTACTAGCACCCATGACATTTGTAGGGTTTACAGCTTTATCTGTTGAAACCATTACAAATTTTTCTGTACTATACTTAACAGCCGCATTTGCAATATTTCTAGAACCACATACATTTACTAAAATAGCCTCAGAAGGATTTTTTTCCATCATTGGTACATGCTTATAAGCAGCAGCATGATATACTATGTCAGGAGTGAATTCTTTAAAAACTTGATCAATTCTATTTTGATTTGAAATATCAGCAATAATAACTTCAAGTTTAGAAAAATCACCATTAATATGAGGTAATAAATATCTTTCTATATCGTAAAGTCCAGTTTCTGATTGATCAAGTATAATTAATTTTTTAGGATTATAATGTATTAATTGTAAAGCTATTTCACTACCTATTGATCCTGCAGCACCAGTTACAAGAAGAACTTTATTTTCAACTTCTCTTTTAACATTTTCATTTTCAAGTTGTATAGGCTTCCTGTCTAATAGGTCTTCTATTTTTACTCTTTGAATTTGTTTTGCACTTAACTCACCATTAATCCAAGTTTGAAAAGGCGGTATGTTTTTAATAAACAAATCTAATGATAAGCATTTATCAACAATTTTCCTTTTTCGGGATGGTACAAGATTATTTATTGATAGAATTAATTCGTCTATATCATTATCATCAAGAAATTTAGGATCTAATATAGATCTTTGAGAGTATATTTTAACACCTCCCATAATTTTACCTTGTTTACTTTTGTTGTCATCAATAATAGCCTTTATACTATAATTACAAGTAGTGTCTTTATCAAGTACATCTTTTGTAATTGCTCCTGCTGCTCCTGCACCATAAATAATAATATTTTTAGTAGGTAATTTATAATAGAAAATTCTTTGATATATAAATTTTGCTAGAATTCTAGAGCCAATAATAAGTCCCATTGATAACAAGTAATTAATTACATTAACAGATAAAGGAACATCTATTGGTTTTAAATCTCCATGAAATAGATATCTATTATTAACAGATATACCCCTAAGACAAATAATGCTAAAGTATTTGCATTGAAAATTTTGACTATATCTGATAGGTTAGTATGCCTTAAAGAAGATGAATATATATTTAATGTTAAGTAGCAGAAGAAATAAACTAATACCACAAACCCCATTTGTGACTCATAAAGTTCGTTAGAAGCCATTCCCCAATTGAAATTAAATCTAATTAGAAGAGAAATTAGAAAGGATATTCCTACTAATAACATTTCGAAACCTAAAACGTACCATCTTGATAAAAAATGGTTAATCTTTAAGCTTTTAGATAAAAATCTTTTTGTATGCATATTATTTTAATATAAATATATGATGACACTAAAATTAAAAAAAAACAATGTATGCCAAATATACAATAATATAGAATGTTATATGAATTCTTATTCATATAACATTTGTGAAAATCTTAAAAAAATATAAATATAAAATAGGATCAACCTTTATAAGATTGATCCTATTTTATGTATTCTAGAATAGATACATTATCTTAATCTAACACAGCCTCAGCTAAAATCACTAATTTATTTTCTAGCATCTCTATAGTACCACCATCAATATTGAAAGTAGTAAGATCAGCTTTATTAGCGATGCGTACAGTACCTTGGCCTAAGCTAGATATAATGTTTGCGTGACGATCAAGCATTTCAAATTCACCGTTAATACCAGGAACTTTTACTGCTGTCGCTTCACCTTCGAAATATTTTTTATCAGGAGTAAGTAATTCAACAAACATGATAAATGAATTTATGTGGTGTTAGTTGATGAACTACTCCACAATGAATATTTTATTAAAGAAAAAGGCGAGAACCCGAGAAGAACCCAGACTCTCGCCTTTAATATTTTTAGTTGATAAAACGAATTACTTCGCTTCAGCAAGCATTTTCTCACCAGCAGCAACTGCTTCTTCGATTGTTCCTACGAACATGAATGCAGCTTCAGGAAGGTGATCCCATTTACCATCTAAGATTTCGTTGAAACCACGGATAGTATCTTTAATGTCTACAATTAGACCAGGGATACCTGAGAATTGTTCTGCAACGTGGAAAGGTTGAGATAAATAACGTTGAACACGACGAGCACGTGCAACAACTTGTTTATCTTCCTCAGAAAGTTCATCCATACCAAGAATTGCAATAATATCTTGTAATTCTTTGTAACGTTGGATAGTTTCTTTTACACGCTGAGCAGTATTGTAATGCTCATCTCCTAAGATTTCTGGAGATAAGATACGTGAAGATGATTCTAGAGGATCCACACCAGGGAAGATACCTAAAGATGTAATCTTACGCGATAATACTGTTTGAGCATCCAAGTGGGCGAATGTAGTCGCTGGAGCAGGGTCAGTTAAATCATCGGCAGGAACATATACTGCTTGTACCGATGTAATAGATCCTCTCTTAGTCGATGTAATACGCTCTTGCATAGTACCCATTTCCGTTGCCAACGTTGGTTGGTAACCTACAGCTGATGGCATACGACCTAGAAGGGCAGATACCTCAGAACCAGCTTGAGTAAAACGGAAAATGTTATCTACGAAGAATAAGATATCACGACCTTGAGCTTCTCCTTCACCATCACGGAAGAATTCGGCAATTGTTAAACCTGATAAAGCTACACGAGCACGTGCACCTGGAGGTTCGTTCATTTGACCGTAAACTAACGTTGCTTGTGAATTAGCAAGTTCGTTTTTATCTACTTTAGAAAGGTCCCATCCGCCTTTCTCCATATCTTCTTCAAATTCTTTACCATACTTGATTACGCCAGATTCAATCATCTCACGTAGAAGGTCATTACCTTCACGAGTACGTTCACCTACACCGGCAAATACAGAGATACCAGAGTATACTTTTGCAATGTTATTGATCAATTCCATGATCAATACAGTTTTACCAACACCAGCACCACCGAAAAGACCAATTTTACCACCTTTTGTATAAGGCTCTAAAAGGTCAATTACTTTAATACCTGTGTATAGTACTTCTGTACTTGTTGCTAATTGATCAAAAGCAGGAGCAGATCTGTGAATTGGAAGTGAAGTAGAAGTATCAGGCACATCCATGCCGTCAATCGGTTCTCCAACTACGTTGAAAACACGACCTCTTACTGCTTCTCCTGTAGGCATAGCAATTGCTTTACCTGTATCAAGACAATCAGCACCACGCTGAAGTCCTTCTGTACCGTCCATAGCTACTGTACGAACGCGCTCCTCGCCAAGGTGTTGTTGAACCTCCAAAATGATCTCTAGACCATTGGATTTCTTCACCTTCAAAGCATTATAAATCGCTGGTAGCGTAGATCCTTCTGCTTCGAAGCTGACGTCAACTACAGGTCCAATGACTGAGGTAACTTTACCGATATTTGACATCTTGGTATGTATATTATTATATCAATGAATTCAAACATAATTGCCTCAAGGTCTAAGACCATAAAGACTATTTTCATTGCAAAACTATAATTCTATCTAATCATTCCAAAGATAATTGGCAATTTAAGTGTCAGATTTGTGTTTTAATTACAATTTTTACCTTATATCGGTTGAAATAATGAAATTTTAATGATAATAATTGTCTTATTTTATTTAAAAGTTAGAATATAGCATGATTATTATTTACATTTATTTAATTAGCTATGTAAGGTTTTTCTATAATGACTTAGCAAAATCAGTTTTTATTTCTCATTCTTACTATAACTGTACATACATTTAGGCACGATTTTTTAACGTGTAAAATTATATTAAATGGAATGGTGTTTATAGATTAGTTAATACTTGCATCTTATATTTGTTAGCCAACTTCCGAACTCTGTGTGAAAATGAAAATTATTAAAATATTTTTAATCATTTCTTCAGTATTACTATCATTTACGAATGCTAGTGCTGATAATGATCCTCTTAACAAACCAAAAGTATGGTCAATGCTTCAAGAATCTCCATCAGATGCCTCCTTGTGGGCTGCGTATGTTGGTAAATCATGGGTTTGCATGACGATAACTGAAAAAGATAAAATAGCTACTTGGAAAACCTTTCTTAAAGAAAATAAAGCAGAGGTGGTTGCCAACGTAGGTAGTAGTGCTATACATTTAACAGCTGATCAACAAAAAACAATCAAAGAAGAAGTTTTTGAAGAATCAGACGACTTTTGGGAAGGTGAGGTTTTACAATCCCAAATTAAATTAGATGAGGTAACGAAGGAAGAAGTGGAGTTAAAAGAACACTTTGAACAAATGGAACAACGCATGGTTGCCACTCCATCTGTAATTACAATATTATCACGAAACCTAAGAGAGAACTTTATTCTAATTGATGATGAATTTAGAATGGAATTTGAATCATTAGGATTAGAATATAATGGCTATTGGGATACCTACCCGAATGGTAAGTATTCACCTGAACGTTGGGTTTATGAACGTAACGTAGAATTGAAAGCAAAAAAGAAAATAGAATTTGAGAAGATAAAAATGTCGATGTTAGCTTCTGTTACGTCTTCTAAAGAGGGTAATTAGCAGATAATAATCATATTTTTTTTCGAACTTGATAAGAAAAGCCTCATTACATTGACAGATGTAGTGAGGCTTTGATTATATTTGAAAACTGAACATCATTTATTTGAATTATGTACTTTCTCAAAAAAAATAAAAATGATGCCTTGAGAAAGTGTTATTTACATACCAAAATCTTATTAATCACAGGATGACTAAACTTTTTAACATAGAAATAAATTTAAGATTCGTACTGTTTTTAGCAGTTGTTTCTTCTTACATATTACCTTCTGAAGTTTTTGCTCAAGGTGAACATAATGCAATTCAATTCTCTGGTATTGTAGTAGAGGGCGATAGTTCTTTTGGTGTACCTGGTGCTCACGTTTACATTAAACAAGCAGGTAAAGGTACAGTAACCAACCATGCAGGTTTTTTTACAATGCCAACACAAGTTGGAGATACAGTTGTTGTTAGTGCTGTAGGTTTTGCAAAGCAAGAAATAATTATACCTAAAAGAGACGATCTAGGGTTTACAGTATTGATAGAGATGAGAGAAGACGTTACAGAGCTTCCAATTCTAGAAGTATTCCCTTACCCTACTAAAGAAATTTTCGAAGAGGCATTTTTAGCTTTAGGAGAGCAAAAAGACCAAAGAATAGAAAATATGGAAAAGAATTTGAGTCAGGATAAATTAACCATGATGTCAAATGCTTTACCAATGGGTGCTAGTGGTAACTATAAATACTACATGAATTATAGGGCAGACCAAATTGCAACTCAATACTTTATGGAAACAGCAAATCCATTACTTAATCCATTCGCTTGGGCCGATTTAATTAAATCAATTAAAAAAGGAGACTTCAAACGAAAAGATTAGTAAATTCTCTTTTTCATATACTGTAAGAGTAGGTTTGTTCGTTTAAAAAATAGGCACGATATTTTATAGATATCGTGTGTGCATTTATAATAGTAAAAATCAAGTCACTGAAAAGTTTTTTCCTAACTTTTTTTTTATAAAATTGAGATGTATACTTAATAACTCACTTTTTTACTGCAGTTAGACGACCAACAATTCATCAACATGAAAATGAGTAATTATTAATGGGTTTCTTTGATTTTTTTACGAGCGATCTAGCAATAGATCTTGGCACAGCAAATACTTTGATCCTGACAAAAGGGAAAATTGCGGTTGAAGAACCGTCGATTATCGCTTTAGATAGACAATCTGGTAAAGTGATTGCTCTTGGTACTAAGGCCATGCAAATGCATGAAAAAACACACGAAAATATTAAAACTATTCGTCCTCTTAAGGATGGTGTGATTGCCGATTTCCATGCAGCAGAGCATATGATTCGAGGCATGATTAAAATGTCTGATGGTAAAAAACGATTTTTCACTCCTTCACACAGAATGGTTATTTGTATTCCTTCAGGAATTACAGAAGTGGAAAAAAGAGCCGTTAGAGATTCAGCTGAGCATGCTGGAGCAAAAGAAGTATATATGGTACCAGAACCAATCGCAGCAGCTATTGGTATTGGCATAGATATAGAAGAACCTATGGGTAGTATGGTTGTTGATATTGGAGGTGGTACTACAGAAATTGCTGTTATAGCAATGTCAGGTATTGTTTGTGATCAGTCAGTACGTACTGCAGGAGATGTATTTAATAGAGATATTCTTGATTATATGCGTCGCCAACATAATTTACTTATTGGTGAGAGGTCTGCAGAGAAAATCAAATTTGAAGTTGGAGCAGCATTAGCAGAGTTAGATGATGCACCCGAAGATTTTGAAATTAGAGGGAGAGACTTATTGACAGGTATACCTAAAGTTATTAATGTTTCTTATGCAGAAGTAGCATTTGCTTTAGATAAATCCATTTCAAAAATTGAAGAAGCTATTTTAAGAGCTTTAGAAACTGCCCCACCAGAATTATCTGCAGATATTTACGATAGAGGAATCCATCTTACAGGTGGAGGAGCTTTATTAAGAGGATTAGACAAAAGAATTTCACTCAAAACAAAATTACCAGTTCACGTTCCAGACGATCCATTAAGAGCGGTTGTTTTAGGAACAGGAGCTGTTTTGAAAGAGTTGAATAGATATAAAGCCATTCTTATTACTTAATTTATATGGAAGGAGATTAAACTCAATAACGAGTTGTAAATCTCTTCTAGTTAATTAGTAATTGTATTTAAGTTCAAAATGGACTTATGTGCTTAAGAAATTGAAAAAAACGCATGATGAATTGCAAGATTCTTCATGCGTTTTTTTTTGGTACGCTTCTTCGTTCTATCTTGCGAAATATTTAATGAACATAGAATTTAATTCTTGATCGATATACCTACTCCATGAGTCAATTATTTGCCATAATATTTAAATACCGTGTATTTTTAGTTTTTTTGTTACTAGAATTAGTAGCATCAGGGTTAATTGTAAACAATAATAGTTACCAGAGGTCTGTAATACTTTCATCTTCAAATGCTGTTGTAGGAGGGATTTATAATGCTTCTTCTAATGTTGAACAGTATTTTAATTTGACAGATGTTAATGAAGATCTGCTGAATGAAAATGCATACCTAAGAAAACAATTAGAATTAGCAGAAGTCGGAGTAAAAGACTCTTTAAGTTTAGACAGTATCAATACCAAAACAACAGCTTTGTTTTACGGTATGAGTGATACTATTGCTTATGATTTTATTCCAGCTCGTATTATCAATAACTCAATTTATAGATCTGCCAATTATATTACTCTTAATAAAGGTAGGAATGATGGTATTGTTGAAGGTATGGGTATAATGACAAAAGACGGTGTAGTAGGGCAAGTAAAAGCAGTTTCTGCTCATTTTGCAACCTGCTACTCACTTTTACATAGAGATATGGCAGTTTCTTCAGAACTGAAAAAAAATGGAGCGTTATGTACTGTTAAATGGGATACAGAAGATCCTACAACAGCAAGTGCAAACTATTTACCATTACATCTAGATATAAATGTAGGTGATACAGTAACAACCTCAGGTTTTAATACAGTTTACCCTGAAGGTATAATGTTAGGTGTAGTTACAGAGGCAAAGAAAACGCCTTCTGAAAGATTTTGGCTTGTTACAATTGATGTATCGGTAGATTTTTCTAAAATACATCATGTTTATGTTTCAAAATCATTATTTAGATCAGAAAAAGACTCTTTAGAGTTGATGTCTGAAGACTAAATTGTGCTAATTTTAATTATTGAAAATATTCCTTGTAGGAAATAAATAGATTATGGGAAGAGAAATTTGGTTAAAGGAATTGGGATTGTTTTTCTTGTACCTCACTGTTCAAGTGTTGTTTTTTAGAAACCTTGCATTCTTTGATGGTATGGTGATGGTATTTCCCTACGTTGCTTTTTTAATCTTATTACCTTTCGGAGCAATGAATATGAGTATTTTACTTGTTGCTTTCTCTATGGGTTTTGTGGTAGATATCTTTTACGACTCAATAGGCATTCACACAGCAGCTTGTGTTTTATTGGCTTTTGTAAGAACTCAATTAATGAAATGGACAGCACCTACGGGTGGATATGAACTTTCTGAAACACCAACTATTGGTCAGATGGGATTGGGAACTTTTCTAATTTTTATTGCACCTCAAATTATACTTCATCATATTTTATTATTTATGATTGAAGCAGGTTCTTGGGCATTTATGCCAAGAGCAATATTAAGAGCATTACTTAGTTCGGTAGCTACATTATTGATAATCTTAGCAATTCAGTATCTATTTTATGGAAATAGCCAAAGAAGAAGAATTTAAACAAAGAATAGTTAGTATATAAAAAAGGGATAGTTGATATATTAAATCAGCTATCCCTTCTTTTTTTTATCCTGCAATTACACCAGAACCAATTAATTCATCATCTGTATACCAAGTGATAAATTGTCCGGCAGAAATACCAGATTGTTTATTTTCAAATACACAATATAAACCATCTGATTTCATATAAAGCGTGACCTTCTCTAAAGGTTGTCTATAGCGTATCCTTGCCATATATTCTCTAGTTTCTCCAACTTTCATTTCTAAATCAGTTCGGACCCAATGAATTTCATTAGAATTCACTTTTAGTCCTTGTCTATTTAAACCAGGATGTTGATCTCCTTGACCTGTGTAAATTGTATTTGTTTTAGTATCGGTTGCTATCACAAATAAAGGGAGTGGAGTTCCCCCAACACCAAGTCCTTTTCTTTGCCCAATGGTATAATAATGTGCTCCTTGATGATCGCCCACTTTTTTACCATAGGTAGGTTTATACTGATAAGGTTTTGTAAGTAATTCTAATTTCTCGTCTTCTGTAGAGGCATTCAAGAGTTCTGTATCTCTATCAGTATATATTTGATGCTCTCTAGAGACCTCAACAATATTTCCTTTTTTAGGTAAAAGTTGTTGTTTTAAGAAATCAGGTAATTTCACTTTACCAATAAAACATAACCCTTGAGAATCCTTTTTGTTTGCTGTAATCAAATCTTGCTCTGCTGCAATCTCTCTTACTTGAGGCTTTGTTAATTCACCAATAGGGAATAATGCTTTAGATAATTGCTCTTGGCTCAATTGAGATAAGAAATAACTTTGATCTTTATTTCCATCAACACCAGCTAAAAGTCTAAAAACTTCTTTACCGTTTTCATCAATAAAAGAATCTTTTCGGCAATAATGTCCCATTGCTACATAATCTGCACCAAGACTCATTGCAATATCCATAAAGACATCAAATTTGACTTCTCGATTACACAATACATCAGGGTTGGGTGTTCGTCCAGCTTTATATTCAGAAAACATATAGTCGACTATACGTTCTTTGTATTGTTCACTGAGATCTACACTTTGAAATGGGATATTTAACTTGTTTGCAACAAGTAATGCATCATTACTGTCATCAATCCATGGGCATTCTCCCTGAATTGTTACACTTCCATCATGCCAATTGATCATAAATAGACCAATTACTTCATAACCTTGCTCTACTAATAAGTGAGCTGCTACACTAGAGTCTACTCCACCAGAGAGACCAACTACTACTCTTTTTGCCATATTATACTGCTTACAGGGGGTTAAGTTCCCTTTTCACAAATTGATTTATACTTTACACTTCTTTAAAGAAGATATAAACCTTAATTATTTATTTTAGAACTCTAAAATATTTTGCAAAGATAGTAATAAGTTTATTGTTTAGTACACAATAGTTATAATCAATGACTTAACACTTATAAATGAGAGGAGTAGATTCTTTATTGTACTTATTTTATTAATTTATTTAGTTTTGTTAAATAATTTATTTCAGAATATACTTGCGTGGTAATATAAAAACATGCACCTTTGCATCGCTTTAAAACAAAAAGCCCACTAAAAAATGCGGGTGTGGCGAAATTGGTAGACGCGCTAGACTTAGGATCTAGTGCTGCAAGGCGTGGGGGTTCGAGTCCCTCCACCCGCACCAAAAAGGATTGATAGAAATATCAATCCTTTTTTTTGTTCATTTTTTCTGTGTAACCACCCTTAAGCACATCTTTTAATAAGAAAAGACTCTTTAAAGCACTAAAAACTCACAATCCTTCTTTTAAATAAAATAGTTTTCTTTATTCTTCGTTTTATTTTTGAAGTCCGAAATGATATTGCAATCATGGTACTTGAATTGCTTTATACAATTTACTCGGACGAGATTAAGCGTAAACTATGGCTGAAAAGACATCAACAAATACTAAAGGGTCTGGATTAAGACTAAATGATTTAAGTATTCGTGTAAAAGTTCTATTGAATCTTCTTTTGATTGCTGCATTATCAAGTACTGCCGTAGGTATGCTTGGTTATTATTCAGCAAAAAAATCTTTAGAAGAAGCAGTTTTTGCACAACTTACTTCTGTACGTGAAGTAAAGCGACGTACTTTAGAATCGTTTATAGAAGATGCAAAAGAGCAAGTAAGTGTTTTGGCACAAAGTAGAATGGTGTCTGATGCTGTAATGGAGTTATCTCCTGCATTTTCGATATTAGATTATTATTATGCACCTGGTAAAATTGAAAGAATGCGTAGAGACTTGAAAGAGTTTTACCGTACTGATGTCGATAGAAAACTTGGTGATAATGATGATGGTTTTTCACGTCAGTTAATAAATAGTGTTGATGATGTTTCTGATAGAATGGTCATTTTACAGACATTATATTTATCTAATAACCCAAACCCAATCGGAAAGAAGTTTCAATTAAATAGAGCAAATGATAAAACCGCTTATTCTGATATTCATGAACGTTATCATTCTTCTTTTAGAAGGTTTTTAATGGCAGATGGTTTTTCAGATTTATTGCTCGTTAATGTCAATTCATCAGAAGTAATATATTCTGTTTCTAAAAATGTTGATTTTGGTTCTAATTTAATGGATGGTGTATTTAGACAATCTTCATTAGGTCAGGCTTTCACATTAGCAAGAAACTCTATAAGACCAAATATGGTAATTTTATCAGATTTTGGCTCTTACGAAGGCTCTTATGGGGAACTTCAAATGTTTTTCTCTGCTCCAGTATATGAGGAAGGTGAAAAAATAGCTGTACTTATTGCTACCATGCCTTTATCTGCAATAAATAGAATAATGACAGATGATGGAGATTGGGTAGAAGAAGGTTTGGGAATAACAGGTGAAACTTATTTAGTAGGTAAAGATCAATTGATGAGAAGTGATGCTCGTTTATTTGAAGAAGAACCAGAAAAGTTTTACCAACAGATGGTGGATTTAAATATCCCTAGTGAAGAGATAAGAAAAGTAAAAGCATTTAGAACAACGGTTTTATCTAAAACTGTAAATACAGCTCCAATTCAAGATGCAATGAAAGGTCATACTGGTAATATGTTATCAGTAAATTACTTAGGTAAGCCAGCATTAACGTCTTATACGAGCCTTAAAATTCGCCAATTACCATGGATGATTGTTGCAGAAATGCAAGAAGTGGAAGCATTTGAATCTATTGAAAGGTTAAAATGGAACGTAGCATTTGCTACAATAATTATCTTTATTATCGGTTTTATTGTCTCGAATGCCTATTCAACGAGTTTTACAAGGCCGATTTCTAAATTAGAACAAGCTATTTCTAAATTAGCAAGAGGGGATGTTTCGACTTCAATTCCTGTAAAATCGGCAGATGAGATTGGTAAGACAATTGAATCAATGAATAGTTTGATTGAAAGAACAAAGCAAACATCTGATTTTGCTTCTGATATAGGTAAAGGCAATTTCAAAACAAATTTTGAGACTTTTGGAAATAGAGATGTTCTAGGTAACTCATTGATTAAAATGAGAGATCGTTTAGAGTATGTATCAGAAGAAGATCATAGAAGACAATGGGTAAGTGAAGGTATTTCAAAATTTGCTGAAATAACCCGTAAGTATCTAGATGATGTTGACCAGTTATATTCTGTTGTATTAAGAGACCTTGTAGATTATTTAGGTGCTAATCAAGGAATGTTATTTCTTGTTGAAGATGATTTAAAATCAGATACTCAATTTTTACAACTAAAGTCTTGTTATGCCTTTGATAGAGATAAGTACCTGAACAAGCAGATCGGTTTTGGAGAAGGGTTAGCGGGTAGATGTTGGCAAGAAAATGAGTCGTTATTTATAGATGATGTACCTCCTGGATATTCAAAAATTGTGACAGGTCTAGGTTTGGCATCTCCAAAGAGTTTATTATTAGTGCCTTTGAAATTTAATGAAGAGGCTTTAGGTGTAATTGAATTAGCATCTTTTAATGTAATTGAGCCATATATGGTTGAATTTATTGAAAGGGTTTCAGAAAGTATTGCATCAGCGATTACTTCAGCAAAACATAATACTAGAACATCACACCTCTTGTCTGCTTCTCAAAAATTAACGCAAGAGTTGAGAGTTAGGGAAGAAGAAATGCTTCAGAATACAGAGGAACTTCAGGCTACTCAAGAAGAGATGGAAAGAAGGCAACAAGAACTTGAAGAAGTGCGTAGATCATTACAAAAAGAAATTGCAATGAAAGATGAACAGATTCTTTTTTATAAGTCTCAATTAGATGATGAAGAGGAAACTTCTTCGGAAGAATCTAAAGGATAAATTTATTTCCCTCAAAATAAAAATGCGATGTCTATTTAAAGGCATCGCATTTTTTATTAGAATACTTATTGTCTGATAATGTAGGTAATCAGTATGTTTACTTAATTCTTAAAATTATCATTTCTACACATAGGAATAGTAAAGCAAATAGTAAGAAGTATCTCCATAAAGGAAATGCTACATTATCTTCAATAAAGATCTGTTTAAAATTATCTGCTTTAATATTCTTATAGATTTTTACATTTTGATATTTATCAAGTTTATCAGAAAGCTCTTGTTCTGAAAAAGTTGTTAATCTAGATTCTTGACTAGAATAATTAAAAGCAATGTATCCTATGAAGTTATTCTCATCAGCAGAAGCAATTTCATAACATCCTGCTTCCATATCATCATTAGGTAGTTTAATTGTAAGAATATCAGCATTTATTTTTTGTGCTGGGATAATTTCGATTTGCCCTTTTTTAAGTTTATACATTGTGCCTTTCTGTAGCCCATCAAAGCGGACTCTTATATTCTTCTCACCAAAATTATGTGATAATTGATCAGATTGTGTTTTACTTAAAATAGCCATTCGGTACATTACAGGAACAAACAAGGCATGTCTTCCAAAATTACTGTACTTAGGGTTTAAAGGAGCAGAAGCAAAGTAATTGCTCTGTAAAGCATTTTCTTGTACAGAGAAGAAGCTTTCGCTATTTCTAAATCCTAGGAGTGTATGAAGCCCTCTTCCATGCCATTGAAAGATTGGAAGTCCTTCGGGCATACTCATATTTCTTAAACGTTTTTCAAATACATTTGCAAAGAATGGGTCTTTTTTGGCAGGAGGGGTAGTTCCTATCAATTTAGTACCTTCCTTAATATTATTTTTATTGATTTTAAGACCAAATGTAGTTGAATAACTATCTATATCTATGTTTTCAGTAGGGAAGACGGCTATGTTTGTGCCGCTTCTCATTGCATTGATGATTACTTCTTTTAAAGATTCATTAATACGTTGAACATTATCAATAATAAGAAGGTCAGCTCCATTGGTGGCAGAATAATCAATTGATTTAGAACTAAAAGTTGTGGCATTTAAAAAGACTTCACTTTTATAAACGGTAGAAAGGTATTTTCTTGGGTTATCAGATACTATAGCGATATTAATGTTAGGAGAAACATTAAGAACAAAATAATGTTCGTTATCAAAATCTACTGGATAATCATCAATACTAACCTTACATTTTTTAGATCCTGCACTACTTACAGCAAATGCCATTTCAACTGTTTTAGTCTCATTTTTACCCAAAGAAACCGTAGAATTAGAGGCCTGAACATCTTCTACATATAGTTTAAGGTCTTTATCTGTAATAGCTTCGTTACCTAAGTTAGAGACTTTTACATAGAGTTTATTGTTTTCTTTTTCTTTTAAAAATGGTTTGTCTAACCAAACAGAATCAATACGTAAATTTTCTATTTTATCAGCAGAAAGAGGAATTAAATGATATTCTGTAAGAGAATCGAACTCTAATTGTTCAAGTGCTCCAATTGTTGATTTTTGAAAATCTGAGATCCAAAATACTTGTTTGTTATTTCCAATACCTTCTCTGAGAAAGGCATCTTGTTCAAAGGTATTTATATCGTTTAAAGACCTAGTGAAATTAGAGTGGTTTAGTCCAATAACTTCTTCTTCAGCCCTATCCTGATTCATAAAATATCTTGATCCTCCAGTAAATCGGTTATCAATTACTTGGTAGTTAAAGCCAACAGGAAAGACTGTAGGTATTTTTCTACCAATATCTTTAGCAGCATCAAAAAGTGTTTTAGAATTACGTTCACTTTGCATGCTATAAGAGTTATCTATATAAATACTCACCCGCCCCGCATCATTTTTTAATAATGCTGTACCATCTTCATTCGGAATGTAAGGTCTTGCAAACGCTAAAATTGCTAAAAGTATAAATAACATTCGTGCAATCATTACAAGAATTTTCTTTAGCTTATCTTGTGCGTTAGAAGTTTCTTTTACAGAATGTAAAAAAGCAACATTAGTAAATTTAATTTCAGTCGACCTTTGAAAATTAAAAAGGTGAATAATTAACGGAACTGCTACTAATGGCAGTGCATATAAAAAATATGGATTTACGAAGTTCATAGAAAATCTAGTGGGTTTCGAGTCTTTTTATCTATCTAAGTTCACTATTTTTTAAAAAAAACTACTAGTAAGATACAATGAAAGAATAGGACTTTTTACACTTAGAAGGATTTAATTATATTTGCAGCTGTGAAATTTTACAATAATGAAAAATGTGCACTAAAATATTTAGATTTACATTCTTTCAATAAGTTATAAATATCATTTTTTGAGCCACATTCTAAACTAAGAAATAAAGTGAAAAAATTATTATTCGTAGTTGCACTTATTGCAACAATGGTATCTTGTCAGCAGCCTCAGCAAGTAGCTGCACCAGCAGGTGGAACAACAACTAAAATTGCCTATATCAATAACGATACTTTATCGGTGTATTACAAATATGGTGAGGATAGATACAGAGAGTTTCAAGCAAAAGTTGAAAAAAGCCAAAAGCAATTGCAATCTCGTGCTATGAAATTGCAGAAAAGTGCAGAAAGCTTTGAGAAAAGAGCTAGAGCTGGTCTTATGTCTCAAAATGACATCCGTAAGAAACAAGAAGAGCTAGGTTTAAAACAACAAGAAATTCAAATTGCTCAACAAGCGCAATCACAAGGTTTATCTGCTGAAGAAGCAGAAATTCAAGGTGAAGTAAGAAGAAGAGTAAAAGAATTTTTAGACGCTTATTCAGCAGATAAAAATTATAGTATTGTTTTAGGATATAGCGATGGTGTTACTTCTACTGTAATTTGGTCTACTCCAAGTGTAGAAGATATTACACAAGTTGTAATCGATGGCTTGAATAAGGAATACGAAGAAGAGTTAAATGCTCAAACTTCTGAAGAAAAAAGTAAGTAATTACTTTTCTTAGCACAATAAATCCGCAATGGTTCTCGCTATTGCGGATTTATTTTTTAGTTGAAATAAGTTTTCTACGATTTAACAAATTGTGTGATGAGTGATAAAAAACCATCTTTCTTTGAGGGCTTTAAAGCTCCAGTAGATATGCTAAATAAATTACGTACAGTTTTTTATACTTTGGCAAGTTTTTCTGTTCCTTTTTCTTTTTTGTGGTATATACAATATAAAGGAGAGGCGATAGATCCTATTATGGCACCTTTAGGAAACACAATAGTAGGACTAGTTGCAGGTATTTGTATTTTGATTGCGGCTTTTGCGTATTATCAATATCAGCAAAAACTAAAACTAATACGTACAGAGGTATCATTACCTTACAGGTTATCGATGTTATTAAAGGCACAATGTGTAAAATTTGTACCATTATGTTTTCCTCCAGTTATTACAATTGTTTTATTTAGGTTGACATTAGAACCATTAATGTTTGGTACTTATTTGTTAACAATGATATTATTTGCAATGAGTAATCCTTCTGTACACACTACAGTTTCTGACTTAAGGCTAAATAAAAGAGATAAAGAAGTGATGCTTCAGAATACTCCGTTTGAAGAAATAGATATGAAGCTCTAATTGATATAAAAAAGGATCAATAATAAAAAAGCACGTTACTATTAAAGTACGTGCTTTTTTAATGAGAGAAGATTCTCTCGTAAGTATGATAATTGAATTGATTAGTAATGCGAATATACTAGGTTTGTATTTTAAATGCAAATGAATATAAATAAAGTACAATAATTAGAAGTATATTTTACACTTTATATATTTCACCAAATAATACATAATAAATAGCCTTTTTTACTTCATTTCTTCTTTTAAGAACTTAGCAGTGTAACTCTTCTTACTCCTGCTTACTTTTTCTGGTGTACCTTCAGCTACAATCATTCCTCCACCTCTGCCACCTTCTGGACCTAGATCTATAATATGATCAGCAACTTTGATAACATCGAGGTTATGCTCAATTACTAAAACGGTATTTCCTTTGTCAACAAGTTTATGTAAAACATTTAAAAGGTGTTGGATATCCTCAAAATGAAGTCCAGTAGTTGGTTCATCAAGAATATAAAATGTCTTTCCTGTATCTTTTTTAGATAATTCAGTTGCTAATTTTACACGTTGAGCTTCTCCTCCAGATAATGTAGTAGCATGTTGCCCTAAGGTGATGTATCCTAAACCAACTTCACTTAAAGCAGTTAACTTTCTTAATATTTTAGGGTAAGGCTCAAAAAACTCTGCACCTTGATCAACGGTCATATTTAAGATATCAGAAATAGATTTTCCTTTATAACGTATCTCTAGAGTTTCTCTGTTGTATCTTTTTCCTTTACATTCTTCACAGTCTACATAAACATCTGGTAAGAAATCCATTTCAATAAGTTTCTTACCACCTCCCTGACAGGTTTCGCACCTTCCTCCTTTTACATTAAAAGAGAATCTACCAGGTTTATAACCTCTAATTTTAGATTCAGGTAGGTTTGTAAATAATGTTCTGATTTCTGAGAACATATCTGTATAAGTGGCAGGGTTTGAACGTGGAGTTCTACCAATTGGAGACTGATCTACTTCAATAACTTTATCAACAAATTCTAAACCTTCAATACTTTTGTATTCTTTTGGATTTTTCTTAGAGCGATAAATTTTTTGATTAAGTATTGGGTATAATGTATCGTGAATTAATGTTGATTTTCCAGACCCAGAAACACCAGTAATACAAATCATTTTACCTAAAGGGAAATCTACAGAAACATTTCTAAGATTATTACCATTAGCACCTTTTAATGTAATTGTATGTCCATTGCCTTCACGTCTCTTTTTAGGGATTTCAATTTTTACGATATCACTTAAGAAATCGGCAGTTGTACTTCTTTGCTTAAGAAAATCAGTAGGTGTACCTGCTGCTACTACATTACCGCCATATAGACCAGCTTTAGGACCTATATCAAGAATATAATCTGAAGCGAGCATCATGTCTTTATCATGTTCTACCACAATAACAGAATTACCAAGATCTCTTAAATCATGTAAAGACTTAATCAGTTTAATATTATCTCTTTGATGTAACCCAATACTTGGTTCATCTAAAATATAGAGAACACCAACAAGTTGAGTACCGATCTGCGTAGCTAAACGAATACGTTGGGCTTCTCCACCAGAAAGTGTTTTTAATGAACGGTTAAGTGTAAGGTATTCTAAACCAACATTAATTAAAAAACTAGTTCTTTTTTTAAGCTCTTTGATAATTTCCGTACCAATCGTTTTCTGACGTTCAGTAAGTTTATCATCAATGGTATTCATGTAGTCACCGAAAGTTTGGATATCCATTTCGGCAAGCTCAGCAATATTTTTATCTGCAATTTTAAAATGTAGAGATTCTTTCTTTAAACGAGCACCTTCGCAGGTTGGACATCTTTTTATAATAGTATATTCTTCTGCCCAATTTTTTACTTTTTCGGAACTACTTTTTGCATGGCGTTTAAGAAAAGGAATTACTCCTTCAAATTGTGTAATCCATGGTGCATTGTACTTCGAGTCTTTAGCATTTAGTACTTCAATTTCTTCATCGGAACCATATAAAACTACTTCTATTGCTTCTTGACTTAATTCTGAAACTGGTGTAGATAGTGTAAAACCTCTTTGTTTAAGGTGTTGTTCTATCATCTTAAAGATATAAATATCTCTATACTCACCTAATGGAACGATGCCACCTGCAAAAATACTTTTAGAAGGGTCTGGTATTACTGCTTTCTGAGTAATCTCTTCAATTTCCCCTAAGCCATTACATGTTTTACAGGCACCATAAGGAGAATTGAATGAGAATATATTAGGAGCAGGTTCATCATAAGAGATACCAGATTTAGGGTCCATCAAAAACTTTGAGAAGAATTTGACTTGTTCTTTTTTAGGAGCATCAGGAAATACAGTAAGTATAATTCCTTTACCCTCTTTCATTGCTGTTTTTATAGACTGATTAATTCTGAAGACATCTTTATCTTCTACCTTAACTCTATCAATAACAACTTCTATATCATGTGTTTTGTATCTGTCAACCTGCATTTTTGGAACAAGATCAGTGATTTCGCCATCGATACGAACCTTACTGTAACCTTGCTTTCTAAGTTGAACAAATAGTTCTCTATAGTGTCCTTTTCTACCTTTGATAACAGGGGCTAGGATAATCATTTTCTGACCATCATAATGCTCCATTATCCATTCAATAATTTGATCTTCGGTCTGCTTAATCATTTTTTCTCCTGTCACATAAGAAAAAGCATCAGCAGTTCGAGCATATAATAAACGTAAGAAATCATAAATTTCTGTAGTAGTACCTACTGTAGACCTTGGGTTTCTTGATGTAGTTTTCTGTTCTATAGAAATAACAGGACTTAAGCCTTCTATTTTATCTACATCAGGGCGTTCCATGTTGCCAATAAAAGAACGGGCATAAGCAGAAAAACTTTCCATATACCTTCTTTGCCCTTCCGCATAAATGGTATCGAATGCTAATGACGATTTACCACTTCCGGAAACACCAGTAATTACCACTAGACTATTTCTAGGGAATTTTAAATCAAAGTTTTTAAGATTATTTTCTCTTGCTCCGTAAATAGCAATTTCTTCTTCTATATATGCTTCTGAATGTTGATCCAAAGTTGTATGCACTGATGTGTGTTGAATGAATAACGACTAATGACAATTAAGGATGAATAGCCACCTTAATATCTATTTCCAAACTAAAGAAATAAATGACTTTTAACTCCTTGTTGAAGTAAAATTAAGTAGAAAAATAGCTTAATATATTTAAAGATACTATACACCTTCCAAACCATGAACTAGATTTAATGTTTTAAATCATTTATTCTAGGATTTTTACATAAGAAATCTTATAATTTTGATACTAGTTATTAATAATCGGTTCCCAATACCTACATTTGTGGAACTTAACACATTGACGGTTTTACACATACGACCGCATGCTAATATTAGTATTCACATATCATAAATTTTAACTCATGGCAAAAGGATTTTTCAGCGTACCTACCGCTGTCAACGAGCCCATTAAAAGTTATGCACCAGGAACTCCTGAACGTGCAGAATTAGCGGCTAAAGTGGCAGAAATGTCTTCTCAGAAAGTCGATATCCCTATGTATATCGGTGCTCAAGAAGTAAGAACAAATAATTTAGGTACATGTGTTTCTCCGCATAATCACCAAAATGTTGTTGGTGAATATCACCAAGGGGATAAAGATCATGTGACACAAGCAATCAATGCTGCTTTAGGTGCACGAGATGCATGGGCAGACTTAGCTTGGGAACACCGTGCGTCAATTTTCTTAAAGGCTGCCGATTTATTAGCAGGTCCTTACAGAGCAAAAATTAATGCAGCTACTTTAATCGGTCAATCTAAAACAGCACATCAAGCAGAAATTGATGCAGCTTGTGAATTGATCGACTTCTTAAGATTTAATGTTCAGTTCATGACTGAGATCTATCAAGATCAACCTCAGTCTGGACCTGGAATGTGGAATAGATTAGAATATCGTCCTTTAGAAGGATTTATCTTTGCTTTAACACCATTCAACTTTACAGCTATTGCAGGTAACTTACCAACTGCTCCAGCTATGATGGGTAATACAATCGTTTGGAAACCTTCTCACGATCAAATTTACTCAGCAAACGTATTGATGGAAGTGTTTAAGGAAGCAGGTGTACCTGATGGCGTAATCAACTTAGTTTATGTTGACGGACCAGATGCTGGAGATGTAATCTTTAATCATAAAGAATTTGCAGGCCTTCACTTTACAGGTTCTACTGGAGTATTCCAACACCTTTGGTCTACAATCGGTAATAATATTGCTAACTATAATTCTTACCCTAGAATTGTAGGTGAGACTGGTGGTAAAGATTTTATTTTAGCACACAAATCTGCTAAGGCAAAAGAACTAGCAACTGGTATTGTTCGTGGAGCTTTCGAATTCCAAGGACAAAAATGTTCTGCAGCTTCTAGAGTTTACGTACCAAGTAACCTTTGGGAAGAGGTGAAAGGATATGTTCAAGCTGATGTTGAAGATATTATTAAGAATCATATGGGTACTCCAGATGATTTCAAAAACTTCTTTACAGCTGTAATCAATGAGAGATCATTTGATAAATGTGCAGGTTACATCGACAGAGCAAACGAATCTGCATTATGTGAGATTGTTGCTGGTGGTGGTTACGATAAATCTACAGGTTACTTTGTTGAGCCTACAGTTATCTTAACAAAAGATCCTAACTACGAATCTATGGTAGAAGAGATCTTTGGACCAATTGTAACTATTTATGTTTACGATGCTGAGTACTTCGAAGAAGCAATGTATTTAGTAGATAATACTTCTACTTATGCTTTAACAGGTGCTATCTTCTCTCAAGATCGTTATGCAATTGAGTTAGCAACTAAGAGATTAGAAAATGCAGCAGGTAATTTCTATATCAACGATAAGCCAACAGGTGCTGTTGTAGGTCAGCAACCATTTGGTGGTTCTAGAGCTTCTGGAACAAACGATAAGGCGGGTTCTGCATTGAACTTGTTACGTTGGGTTGCTCCAAGAACGTTGAAAGAAACATTTGTTTCGCCAACAGATTACAAGTACCCATTTATGGGTTAATAATGATAATCTTAGAATTGAAATTAGTGAAATATTAATTTTTAGTTCTTGAAAATCATTATAAATAGATCTTTTTTTAAGGAGTATAATTCTACGGAATTGTACTCCTTATTTTTTAGTCAAAAATTGAAATGTTATACGGTATTTTGGCTGTAATTGAGCCAATTGATCACAAGCTCTTGCAGTCAGGTTTAATATTCTCAAATACCCTCCTGATGTTGGTGAGTCTGCCATCATGATTATTGGAGTACCAGCACTAGTTATTTGTATTGTTCCTTTTAACATTCCAGAAGAAATTATCTCTTTTTTTTCACCTAAAGAAATTGGTTCCCCTTCTATACGGTAGCCAATTCGGCTAATATCTTTTCCTATTGTGTAAGTTGAAGAGAGAAGTTTTTGTTGAGATTCAACCGGAAGATCATTCCATTCTGGTCCACACATTACTTCTAACGTAGTAAAATTGGTGAAAACTTGTTGTTTTACGACACTGAAACTATTTGAGAGAATTTTAGGATTAGAGAGCGAAACAATATCTCCTTTTTCTAATTTACGTCCTTTATAGCCTCCAAACTGAGAAGGCAGATATGTAGATTTACTATTGTAGATTTTCGGTATATCAATTGAGCCACTGATAGCCAAATAACCATACATTCCTTGCTTTGCGAAACCTATACTTAATATATCATCTGTAGTAAGTGTAATTATTTTTCCTTGTGAGACTATATGATTATTAAGTTTTAATTCCATATGGGCACCAAAGAAAGCGATAGAAAACTCAGTATGTGCTTTTATTGTACAACCAATCATACAGCATTCTAAAACAGCAGAATTAATAGGATTACCTAGTAAAGAATTAGCAATATGTGCAGACGATTCATCCATAAATCCTGAGACCGGAATTCCTTGATCTTGCACTCCATACCTTCCATCATCTTGAATAGTTGTAAGAAATCCACCTTTTATAATTTCAAAACTCATATACTCATTTGGTTATAGGTTTCAAGGTCAATAGGTCTGAATTTTACTAAATCACCCATTTGAACAAGAGGTTTCTCATTAAGTTTAAAGATTGAAAGAGGTGTTTGTCCTATAATTTGCCATCCACCTGGAGTTGCAGACGGGTAAATACCTGTTTGTTTATCAGCTAAACCAACAGCGCCTGCTGAAATTTTAAGTCGAGGATTTTCTTTTCGAGGAATAAATAATTTATTATCTAACCCTCCTAGGTACATAAAGCCAGGTGAAAACCCTAACATGTATACAGTATATAAAGGTGATGTATGAAGTTGGATAATATCATTAATAGTAAGAGCATTATGATTCGCTACAAATTCAATATCTAACCCTAATGAAGGGTCGTAACATACGGGGATTTCTATAACCTTTTGATCTGTTCTTGTTTTTATTTTGATATCTAAATCTTCTACTTTTTTTCTAATTGATAGGAAATCGGTTATTGAAGAGTTGAATACTATAGTGATAGAATTATAGGCAGGGATAATAGATAGAAGTCCATCAAAAGAAACCTCAATTAATTTTTGATAATAACTACTTACTAGTAAATGAATTTGAGTTGAAATTATATTTTCAAATTGAATGAGTAATCCATTTTCTCCAAACTGTTTAATGGTCATATTAAATATATGATTTTATTGAAATATCAATTTCTTTTAGCTGATGTGTAACAAATTCTAATAGCTCCAAAGTTTTAGGAGTATCCCCATGAAAACAGATACTGTTTATTGAAAGGGGAACAAGTTCATTGTCAATACTAAGAATTTTCTGTTTTTCAATTAAGTCTTTGATTTGCATCCATACTTTTCCTTTTTGATGAATAACAGCTTTTTTATGTGTTCTATTTACCAAAGATCCATCAGAGTTATATCTTCTGTCAGCAAAACCTTCTTTAATAAATTGAATATTTTCTTTACTACAAAGCTTTTCTAGTTCTGAATTTGGAATACCCATTACTGCTAAGTCTATATTTATTTCTTTTACAGAAGTAATGATAGAAGCAGCAGTTTCTTTATCGTTCATAGCTCTGTTGTACAAAGCACCGTGAGGTTTTATATAGCGTATAGTTGCGTTATTAGTTTCTCCAATTGTAAGTAGTTGATTTATTTGATCTAATAAGGAATCAATCAGTTGAGTGGATGAAATTTTCATCATTGTTCTACCGAAGTTTTTTTTATCAGGGTAAGAGGGGTGTGCTCCAATAGTAACATTATATTTTTTAGCAAGTAATATAGTAGTTGCCATGCTATTTTCGTCACCAGCATGTCCTCCGCATGCTATGTTACAAGAAGAAATTATTTTCAATAGGCTTTCATCAAAAGAAAAGCCTTCGCCTAAGTCTGCGTTAAGGTCTATAAATTTCAATATTATTTAATTTTTATTCTATAAATCACATCATAAATATATGGTAATCAACTGGTAATACTTTGAAATTATCGATTAAAAATAACTTTGTAAGTGAATATAGTACTTTGTTTTTTATTGAAAATGAATAAATACTTCTTTAATAATAATGTTTATTGAGTGTTTGTGTAATTGTTAGCTGTAATTCTATTACATCTATAGATAAATAGTATAAATCAAAAAATAGACTTAATACGTGTAAATAACCTGTACCTAATTACATCTAATATTACCAGCCATGAAAAACCTATTGATTAACTCTTTATCTATTTTTATACTTCCTTTTTTATTAATCTCTTGTTTTGAAAATAACGAAGAGGTAACGATTAATACAAGTCAGTATGTAGAGGGGCAATATATTATATCAGGTTTTGGGTTAGAAGGTACGTCTGAAGTAGATACTCTTTCAGCAGATGAGTTTGGTAATAGTTATATATCAATTACAAGTAGTAATGATACTTTGGTAACAGTAAGGTTAGTATTATCAACAGAAATTGTTGATTTCACATGGAATTTACAAGGACAAAATGTAGAAGATACGAGCACGTCATCAGAATATCCTTATACAATTACACCGGGTACTTCAAGTTTAAATAATCTACATATCTATATTACAGAAGATAAAAAGTTAAAAGCTGTTTTTGATCCTGCTTTACAGCCAAATATTAAAACCATTTATGCTTCATTATAAAAAAACACCTATTTACAACTTGCGTAAATAGGTGTTTTTTATTAGAATTCAAGATCTGTAAAACTTAGAGCTCATATTTTTCCCAACCTTCCAATTCAAGTAGATTAGCGATATTATTTTCTAACATCTTTAATTCTTTTGGAGCACCATAATAATCTTTTACAGTATATAAAGAATCATTGGTGAGATAACTTATGTAAGTTGTTGGTAGATCTGTAACCTTGGCAGTGTATTCCGCTTTAAAGTTATCAAAGCCAGTATCCTCAAATGATTTAACGAGTGTTTTATATTGTTCATCATTTAATTTAAGAGAATATTTACCTTCAAATTGAAGATTGCTTTTAGCATCTAATAGTACTTTTTTTGAATTATAAATTATGATAGAGTACTGTGGACAGTTACCTCTACAACTAGTTTTTGACATTTTAATTACTTCAATATCCTCCGTATTTTGACTTGTTGTTTTAACACAAGATGAAATAGAAAAAAGAAGTATTAGAATGAAAAATATATTTGTCATGTTATTCTTAATTTTTGATTACTTTAAATGTTTTACCATTATCAAGTGTAATGAAATACATTCCATTTTTCCCTTCAAGAGAAACTTCTGTATTAAAAGTATTTGCTTTATAAGTTCCTTTCAATTTACCAGTAATATCATGAACATATATATTCTTGATGTCTTTATCTTGGTAACTAATATTGATAAGACCATTTGTAGGGTTAGGTGAGATTGTAATCGTGTTCAACTCATCTAATAAGCTTGTTACTGTATTGACATTTTTAGTTAATTTGATTTCATATTCAGCGTCAGCATCACCATCAAGTTTAACATCATTTCTCGTAATTACTATTATTTTAGTTGCATAATCACCAGGCTTTTCAATTTGAATTTTGCTTTCTTCTGAACCACTTTTAACCTCAATTTTATTAGTTGTGCTGTTATATAATATAATATCAATATTAACTTCATCATCTTGATTTGACATTAACTCAAGAGAAATATTGTCAAGGTTCTCAGTTTTTAAAGATAGGTAATCTACAGAAAGTCTGTTAAGTCTACTATTACCATCAGAATTACCATTATATGAAACACTATCTGTAGATTCACCATTAAAACTCACTTCATTTTCAAAATAAATTGGTCCTATATCTTGATGTAAGAAGTAGTAATTTTGAGTATCATCAGTATAATATTCTCTAAGATGTTTTCTGTATTTAGCGGCATCATTATATGCATAGTTTTCTGTAATTTTCTTATCATCTGTAAGAATACCATTAGTAATTCTAAATACTCTATGAATGTCAGTAAAGTCCATTTCAAAAAGACTTTCTAATTCTTCATCAATAAATGTATACCCTTCATCATTTATAACATAGGTAATGCCTCTTTCTAGAATTTTTCTTAAGAAAGGATGATCCTTGTCTTCCAAATTTTCATAAATCAATTGAAAAAACAACCAACCGCTATACCACCTACTACTTTCGTCTGTATTATTGTCAATAGTATATTTACCATAATCTAAAGCATAATCAGAATCTGTAAATGATGAAATATATTGAAAATTATCAGTAAGATCAGGATAGATTCTTTTTTCTTCCCAAGCACCTTTTGCTTCTAAAAACCATGTTGGGAAATTATAATTATAGCCAAAATCAATCATATGTGACAACTCATGTGCTAGAGTTACCTTAAGATTTTCTTCTTCAGAATTATTAAAATTATCATAGTTGTTTCTTAAATTCATATGAGAAGTGTAAGAGGCTACTTCTGTGATTGTTGTGGCAGAATTATTTCCTAAGTTATTTTCAGGAACTACAGTACCATAGACGCCTGCATTTAAGCTATAGATATAGATGTCAGGCTTATCAGATCCACCAGTATTATCTGCTGGAGGTGAGTTAAAACCCCTATCTTGAATATCTATTTTGAAGACATTATCAGATATTTTAGCAACCAAATCAATGTAATCTGGAATGTTGTTTCCATCTTGATCTGTTTGGTCTACAGCATCATCTCCTTCATTAGTATAATGAAGAGTAAAATATGTAGTTTCATAAACTTTAGGAGAATTAAATGAATGTCTTTGAACTGCATCAGAAAATGCAGCTTGAGCTTTAGAGTTTAGTTTGTCCCAATTATTTAGTGCTTCTAGATAAAGTGGAGTTCCACAACGAGGAGTGTGTACATGTGTTCTTTCATTTGAAAAATGATCTTGCTTAAGTTTATTAAGCAAATATTCGGAGTAGTCATTGTCTTGAGCATATGAGAAAAATGAAGACAATGTTAAAAATAATAAAGTAATGTAAAATTTAGTCATAAAGAGTAGTTTGTTAATGAATTTAAATGAGGTAACAAAGTACACGTTTTTATATTTTAGAACCTACTACTTTTTGATTTAAAACAAAGAACCAACTTCAAGTAATGAAGTTGGTTCAATAAAATATTTATTTTGTCTTTTCAATTAGTTTCTACGCCCGCCAAAGAAACGAAGTAGATATAAGAAAAGATTTATAAAGTCTAAGTATAAGCTTAAAGCACCTAGAATAGCCATTTTTCTAGAAGATTCTCCATCTAAAGATTGGTATCCAAGCTCTTTAATTTTTTGAGTATCGTAAGCAATTAAACCAACAAAAATTAATACACCTATTGCTGATGATGCCCAATAAATCATAGAACTCCCAATAAATATATTAACTACAGAAGTTAAAATTAAGCCAAATAAGGCCATAATTAGTAAACTTCCCATTGCAGAAAGATCTTTTTTAGTAGTCATTCCATATATACTCATTCCTACAAAGGTACCTGCTGTAACAAAGAATGTGCTTACAATTGCATTTATATCATATACATAAAATATACTAGATAAGGTTGCTCCTGTTAAGGCAGAATATAATAAGAAAAGTAATGTTGCTGTAGTACTAGATAATTTATTTATAGCACCACTTATGGCAAATACAAGTCCTAATTGAGCTATAATTAATACCCATCTTGCGCTGGCTACCATTTGAACAAGTTCGTATGTATTTGCTATAAACATAGATGTTAGTGCAGTAATTATTAAACCAGCACTCATCCATCCATATACTTTAGCCATAAATGAACTTTGAACATCTTCTATTTCTTTTTCAGAATGTCTTCTATTATATGAATAATTTTGTTCGCGCATATTTGTATTTAGTTAAGATCTAATTTTGTTTATAGATGATTTAAACGATAAATAAATTAGATAGTTACACATTTCCATAGTTTCTAGCACCAAAAATAGCACTCCCCACACGAACCATTGTACTCCCTTCTTCGATTGCAATTTTGTAATCACCAGACATACCCATTGATATCTCTTTTAAATCGACATTTTCTAAAGTATTAAACTGATTTTTAAGGTCATCAAATAACACTTTAAGTGATGCAAATTCTTTACGGACCTGTTCTTTATTTGTAGTATTAGTTGCCATTCCCATTACACCAACTATCTTGATACTCTTCATAGTTTTAAAAGTATCTGATTGTAAGAGATCAGTTACTTCATCTTTAGAAAAACCAAACTTAGTTTCTTCATTTGCAATATAAATTTGGAGTAAACAATTGATTACTCTGTCATTTTGAGCAGCTCTTTTTTGAACTTCATTTAATAGTCTTGGGCTATCTATAGAATGAATTAAAGAAATAAAAGGAGCAATGTACTTCACTTTATTTCTTTGTAAATGCCCAATCATATGCCATTGGATATCTTTAGGAAGTGCATCGTTCTTATCAACAAGTTCTTGAACTTTGTTCTCACCTAATATTCTCTGTCCAGCATCGTAAGCCTCTTGAAGCATCTCAATAGGTTTAGTTTTACTTACTGCACATAAATGACACGCCGTTCCTTCTAATTCCTTATTGAAAGTGGCTAAGTTTTCTGAAATTGATGACATATACTTTATTTCTTTTTGATGATGAGCATGAATAGGAAAGTAAGGAAAATACCTAAAAATAGCATCCCTATTGCTTGGTCTATAGCTAAAATACTTGGTGTTAAGTTATCGAGTTCGGCAACCTGCTTATTAAATTCAGTCTCGCCAAGTTGCTCAATAAAAATCTCTTTACCTTCTAGCATTAAGATTTTTAAATCTGCAGCATGTCTAGTAATAATTGCTTTCCCAAGTTCTTTTGTACTTAGTATAATATACAGTAAAAAACCGTAGGTAGCAGAACCTACTGTATTTAAAGTAATTCCTATCAAAATTCCTTGTGGAGCTTGCATTCTCCCATTGTTCAGTTTTAATCTGAAATAGCTCATTGCTCCAGCAAAGAAAAACCCATAAAGTGGGAAGTAGACGTTTTTCCATCTACCAAAAGAATTTTCTCCTATTTGATTTAGAAGTAATATATAGGCGGCACATACAAATGCAGCCATAACCCCAGCAATAGCACCAACCTTAAAAAGATCTGGGCGTAAAAACTTTAGGGGCTGATTATTAGTTTGATTTGTCATAATTCAATTTTATGGAACAAAAGTACATAAAAAATGAACTATTTAGCTTAAATAAAGAGTAGACTTTAATCTTCTTTAGAAGATAAATTTAGTTGCCTCTGTAGGTTGAATAACCAAAGGCAGATAAAGTGATAGGTACATGATAATGTTTGTCGTCTTTTATTTCAAAAACAACTTCAATAAAAGGGTAGAATGATTCGATTCCTTGCTTTTTAAAATAAGGACTAACAAAGTAAGTGAGTTTGTAGATTCCTTTGTGATTTGTTTTATCAGTACTTTTTAGGAAGTCCTTAATTCTTCCATTTTCATCTGTTACTTTTTGATCAATACTTATCCAAGATTTGTCACTTTTTAATTTTTCGAGCTTAATTTTTACATTTTGAGCAGGAGCTCCTTTTGTAACATCAAGAATATGACTTGACAGTTGATAAGATTCTTGAGAGTATGATATACCAGAGTATAGTAGGATTAATAATCCTGTAATAAAATTTTTCATTAGGTTGATTTTAAAAGGTGGGTATTCAATTAGGATTTATATATCTAATTAAAGATAATTATTTATTAGGTGTTTTTAAAGTCGAATTAGAAGTAAGGTAAAATCATCATCCATGGCTTTTTTACCCATGAACTCATAAATATCAACTAAAATTTTATTGGCAATTTCTTTAAGAGGAAGTTCATGGTTATGCTCTAAAATTTCTTTCATCATATCATAACCATATTCATCGACTTTATTCTTGCTTCTAGCCTCTGTAATACCATCTGTATAAAGAAGCAAAAGATCTCCTTCTTTATATTGTATTTCGTGGTTATGGATAAACTTTTTGTAAGAGTTGTTTCTTACAATACCTAAGCCTAGTCCACGGTTATCTAAAAACGTAGCTTCTTCTTTTTCTACACTATAATACAAAGTAGGACAGTGACCTGCTCTAGCATAATCAACTTTCTTTTCTTCTGTATTTATATGTAAATAAGTAGCAGTAATAAAAGTATCTCTTTGAATACATCCTGTCAAGGCTGCATTTGCTCTAATAAAAAACTCATCTGGTTTAATACCGTCTTCTCTAGCTAGAGAATGATATATACCCTTCATTTGAGCCATATTAAAAGCAGCTTTTGGCCCTTTACCAGATACATCTGCAATAATAAAGCTTACTTCTTGATCATTAATTCGGTGCATATCATAATAGTCTCCTCCAACAACAATTGCAGGTTCCCAAGTTACATACACTTCAATATTTTCATTAATTTCTAAACTCTTTGGCATTAATGCTTCTTGCGTTTGTTTCGCAATTTGCATACTGTTCTTATATACCTCGTTTTTTACAGCATTTGATAATAAATCGAGGTTAAAAAGTGCAATTCCTGCTTGAGCGACATACGTTCCAACAGTAGATTGCATTACCGAATCTATAGAGTTCTGTAAATTTTTTACAAGAATTAAAGAACCACTAACAGACTGATCTACTATAATAGGCATAGCTAGAATAGATCTATAATTTCTGTTGACAGATTCTTTCCTAAAATAAGGTTGAAAATTCAATTTTAAAGGAGCAGAACCTTGATAGTTTGCATCTTTTAAATCTTGATTTACAATTAAAATATCTTGTTTGCTAACACCGTAAAATGTCTTGACATTATAATTTCCATCAATAATCCACCCTGCATCTGCTTGAATACTCTTTAAAGAACTATCAAGAAGTACTTTGTATACATCGGTGTCTTTTTTTCCATCTCTAACAGCTAAACTTAGATCTCTAAAACTACTTATCTCTTGCTCTTTTTTCTCAAAAACAGAAGAAGTCGGTAAACTAAAGAGCATAAATAAAGCAGACGATGCCGCATATACAAAGACAAAAATAAATAATGTACCAGGGAATAAGTTCTTTATTAAATCGTCTGAAATAAGTGATTGCTCATAAAAGTAAAACTGAAAACTTGCAACAAAATAGCTAAGGGCAAGCATTATAAATGCAAGCTTAAATATTCCTTGTACTTTTTGCTGAAAGTTTAAATGAGGTACCCACCTTACGTTTACAGAAATAATAAGAATCCATACAATTAAAAATGCTATCGGAATTTTAAAATAGACATCAATTGTACCTATTCTAAAGAAATGAGCAAGCATTGTTATTCCAAGAAATATCTCGAATGCATTCCAGGTATAGTGCGTAAATTTTGTTTGCTCAAACAGTATTAATTTTTTCCATATTACAAATGTGCTTATGAGCAGTGTCATAAGTAAAGTAAACTCAATATGGAAAAATATAGCGTAGAGAAAAGGAAGGTTATATTGTAATTCGTCTCGTAACCATGTGAGTAATAAGTTTACCCCCATAGACATTAAAGTAGAGAGTAATGCAACTACAAAAATTTGCCATAGTAAACCTTGGAAATCCCGTTCCTTAGGTTGAAAAAACAACCAGATTAGAAAGTAAGAGCTAATAATCCAAGCATTTAAAATTAATCCTTTAACAAAAGAAGGGAAAGGTGCATGCGGGATATTGTAATCCGTTAAATATTGCTCCCTTACGCCAATCATAAGTAGAAGAATCCAACTAACAATACAAGCAATTGTACTGATACGTTTAATACTTTTATAATTAAATATCTCGTTTATTTTAGCTTCTCCGCTGATAATAATTGTATTTTTTTTAGTGAAATTAAAATTACTATATTACTATTTCTTAGTAATATTGAACTTATATTGCAAAGTTATTAAGTAAGTTACTTAACTCTAGAACAAATATAATCTACTATTATACTTTTTCTATATAAAAGTACTAATAATAGTTAGATACTTAATTGCTTGATTTTTTCATCCAAGCTTCAGTGAATAGAAACCATATAAAAATATATAGATCATCTATTGTTTTATTTGTTTTGAAAGCTATTGTTTCTGTCTTTTTATTTTGTAACCCAATTACAGTGCAAGCTCAGAATGACTTGTTACTTACGGGTTTAAATGAATATAAAGCGGATACAATTGGCTATGTTACAATAAATGAAATTCATTTAATTGGTAATAAAAAAACTAAGAAACAAATTATTTACCGCGAATTAGATATTCGTGAAGGAAGCTTAGTGCCCAAAAAAAATATTGAAAATTATATTACTAGCGAAAGAAATAAAGTATTTAATACTCAACTTTTTGAAAGTGTTGATGTTTTAGTTACTCAAGTGGCCGATGATGTGATAAATATTGATTTTATCATGGTTGAACGTTGGTACACTTGGCCTGTTCCTTTACTAGAGTTAGCAGATAGAAGTTTTAATGAGTGGTGGAATAACAGAAATCACGATTTATCTCGTATTCAATATGGACTAGATTTTAAGCAGCGGAATATGAGGGGTAGAAACGAAACTTTAGACCTTTTGGTAAAGTTGGGCTTCTCTCGTCAGTTTACTGTTGGTTATTCTTTTCCTTATATCGATAAAAAACAGAAGACAAGTTTATCCTTTAAAGGAACATTTTTAGAAGAAACAACGGTAGCCTACAAAACAGAAGAAAATAAATTTGTTGAAGTAGAAAATGATACTGAAGTTTTAAGAAGATCTTGGAATGGTGTTATCAATTTTGGTAAAAGATATGGTTTTTATGATCATCATAATTTCTCTTTTCAATTTACTAATGATCAAGTTGCAGACACTGTTGCAATGCTAAATCCGGATTTCTTTTTAGATGGTAGAACCGAGTTGAAATATTTTTCACTGAGTTATACTTACACTAGAGATAAAAGAGATATAACAAGCTACCCATTAGATGGCTACTATTTAAAATTTTCATTAGAGAAAATAGGATTAGGAGTTTTTGACGATATTAATAGTGTTAATGTAGCATGGACTGTCAATAAATTTCTTCCATTAGGAAACACAAAACGATTCTTCTACTTTGGTGGTTTTGCTGGTAAAATAGGTTTTCCAGAACTAGTACCATATAATAATATGAGAGCTATTGGATATGGTAGTTTAATGGTAAGAGGATATGATAACTATGTAATTGAAGGACAGAATGTAGGGGTGCTTAAAAATGAAATGAAATGGAGAGCACTATCTACAAAGCTTAAATTTGATTCGATTATTAAATCAAAACATGTTAAGCAAGTACCTATAGATGTTTTATTTAAAGTCTACCTAGATGCAGGTTATTCTTATTTTCCACAAGTTGACCCCTCAAATGCAGAGTTTACAAATACACCCTTAATAGGATACGGCTTTGGATTAGACCTCGTTACTTTTTACAGTTCAGTCTTAAAATTCGAGTATTCGTTTAATAGACACGGAAAGGGTGGAGGGTTTTACTTTTATTACTCAATGGATCTTTAACCCATATTACACTGACATTCCTCTAGGCAAGACATTATATTCATAACAGCCTTTTCCTTTAAAGAGTAATAAATATTTTTACCCTCTCTTTTTGAAGTCAAAATCCCTTTGAGCTTCATATTAGATAAATGATGAGAAGTTAAAGATTGCTCACAATCTAACTGATCACAGATTTCGCTTACAGATAATCTATTATTACAATCCAATAATTCTAAGATTCTTAATCTAACCGGATGTGCAATTGTTTTTAGAATAAAAGCTGCCTTTTCAATTTTATCGTATTCTATAGACATTGGTGGATAGGTTTAATCTGTTACATTGAATTAGTTGATCCCAAATATACAAACTTATGATGAGATGTTCATGTGTTCGTTTTTCTTAGTTAACAAATGATGTCCCATTCCACATTCAAGACATCTTGATTTTGAGCAGTAATTATTATAAAGTTCAAGAAGTGCCTGAGAATCTAAAGAAGAATTATTTTTTAATCCTAAAGCAGTCCATTGCCTTGTGATTTTATTATTTTCTTTAGGTATCTGATCTAATAAAGAAATTGCCTTTTCTGTATAACTTTCTAATTCTTTATCTAATCCGTACGCAAATTGTAGAGGGATAATCACATTAATTAATAAAGACTGTAAAGAGGCTTTACCAATATATTTAGGGATTACTTTAGTAGATTCTTTATTAAATAGATAATGAGAATGCCAATAAGAAGATGTTGGAATCTTCATAAGTCTATAAAAAATATCGGGAGAGTTAATGTGTAAAAACGATGAACATAAATGAGGGATATTTGTGACAATAGCAGCTAATTGAGCAATTCTAATACTTGGAAAATTAGCGGGTCGTAATCTGAGATAATTCCATTCTACCTTACTCATTTCTTTACCTTTTAAATTGTATTTATGGCTCAAAAATTTAAATTCTCTAACTAATTTTTGAGTGTATTCATCAGTAATAGTATTTTGATCAATTAACCCAGAAGCACCAAATAAAAGAGCTTCATTCTGAAAAGGAATATGTGCATGTAGTTTAAGAAGGCGTAGAGGTATCAGAGTTGATAGGCGTTTAAAAGCATCATTATTTACTTTAAACCCAAAGTATTCTGTAAGTATTTGATAAGTACATTCCTCCCAATTTCTATCAAGGTTTTTTAATAATGATAAGATATCTGAAGCTTTTCTCTCTACTCTTTCAAATAGAACTCTGTCAAGCATTGAAACTCTTTTAATTCGAGGTACATCAACTAGTAATTGTTGGCACTTAATTGTATTGCCTTCTAAAAACAGATGATCAAATTTCTCTATTAATTTATGATCTACTAATGGAGTTAAAAGTAATGTAGGGACTATAGTATCATCTTCTCTAACAATATCATAATCATAAGTCCAAACTACATGTAAAATTACATTTTTATAGGCAGGGTTATTATCATGTTTATGTTTTTTCCAATCAGAGGCATTTTTATGTATTTCTATATGTCCATACCAATCAATATCATTAATAGCGATAGAAGCATTTAGAAAATCAGGCCCTGCATTATGATTATGTAGACCAGTAGACTTAATCGTTAAAGTTTCTTGCCTTTGAGTAGACAAAGAAGTTTGCTGAAAGTATTTAAACTTCCAGATAAAGTGTAGAAAATTTTCTTGCATGAGAATCGTTAGTTTGCAGTATTTTAAATCATTAGCTTCTCAATTTACTTAAATTTTAAATAAAGAAAAAGCCAAGCAGACGAATCTACTTGGCTTTATTCTGAGTTATTAAAAATAGGATTATTATTACTTTCTACTAATTATCTTCTAGCATAGACTAAAATTTTTCTTTGAAGTCTATTTATATCTTTTTGATCTAATGATGCAAAGCCATTTTCTAAAGCTTTAAAATAGGTATCTCTAGCCTTTACTTCGTCGCCCTTAGATACATAATAATCACCAAGAACTTCTAATGTTAAACCATTTTCATCTATTGATAAAGCTGTATCTATCCACTCTTTTGCTACTTCTAAATCTCCTTGCCAGTTAATAGTTAAAAGTGCTGCATTCTTGAAATTTTTCCAATCATCAGGAGATGCGTTATTTACCATTTTTACAAGCTTTGCACTATTCTCTTCTGTAGGAAGTTCTAAGTCGGAAGTATTTGCAAAACTTGATACTATTGTTGCTAAGAAAAGAAATGTTGAGATGAATAAATTTTTCATGATGTTTTTGGTATTGAGAGTTGTAAAATAAATTAATTTGACACACTTATATACATTCCATCTTAATGCCAATAAATTATAATTATCTTATAATCAATTGATTAGTGTTTAATCAGAGTGTTTTTTAATCATTAAGAAGTTCGAAAGCGAACAGTTTTGTTCCGATTGAACACAAAAAATACAAATCCATTAACACTTTAAATAGTTGTGATTTTTTGAGTTGTATGATTACTCTAATTTTAAATGTAAATAATTATGTTTTAGCATTAACAATCGGAAATAGAAATGTATTTTTGTGCCCTATTGATGAAATAAATATGAATAAAAATATACAACCCCCAGTTGCTCTTCAAGAGCCGAAGGTATTAGAAATGCATGGTGATAAGCGTAACGATCCTTATTATTGGATGCGTGATCGTGAAAATCAAAATGTGATAGATTACTTAAATGCAGAAAACAAATATTTAGATGATGTTATGTCTGAACATAAATCATTTGAAGAGGAGTTATTTGAAGAAATTAAAGGGAGAATTCAAGAGAAAGATGAAAGTGTTCCTTATAAATCTAGAGGATACTTTTATTATGTTAGGTATGAAGAAGGCGGAGAATACCCAATTTATTGCCGTAAAAAAGAATCACTAGAGGCAGAAGAGCAAGTGATTATTGACGCCAATATTGAAGCAAAAGATAAAAAATATTACAAAGTAGGAGGACTATCTATTGGTGAAGATACCAATATGATGGCATATGCTGAGGATATTGTAGGTAGAAGAATTTACACAGTTAGATTTAAAAATATAGCAACAGGAGAAATTCTTACTGATATATTAACTGATACATCTGGTGATGCAGTTTGGGCAGCAGATGGTAAAACAGTATTCTACACTACACAAGATGCCGAAACTTTACGTCCAGATAAAGTATGGCGTCATACTCTAGGTACTGATCAAAAGGACGATGTATTGGTTTATGAAGAAACGGATGAAACGTATTGGATTGGAGTTAGACGTTCTAAATCACGTAAATATTTAGTAATCGATGCAGGTTCTACGTTAACAACAGAAACTAGAATCTTATTAGCAGATAACCCAACTGGAGAATTTGTTCCTTTTATTCCAAGAGAAAAAGAGCACGAATATAGTGTATCTCATTTTGATGGCTATTTCTATGTAGTAACCAATTGGGAGGCAAAGAATTTCCGCTTAATGCGTGTTGCAGAAACTGCAGATACTACCAATAAAGCCAATTGGGAAGAAGTGATTGCACATAGACCAAATGTGTTACTAGAAGGGTTAGATATCTTTAAAAAATACTATGTATTAGAAGAACGAAGTAATGGTTTAGTTCATATTCGCATTATTAAATGGGAAGACGGAAGCGAGCATTATTTAGATTTTGGAGAAGAAACGTATAGTGCGTGGACAGGAACAAACCCAGATTTTGACTCTGAAATATTAAGATATGGCTATAACTCTCTAACAACCCCTTATTCGGAATATGATTACAGTATGACGGATAGATCAAAGGTTTTACTAAAGCAACAAAAGGTTTTAGGGAAATTTGATTCGAACGATTACGAGGCTAAAAGACTATACGCAACTGCAAAAGATGGAGTGAAAGTTCCTATATCAGTTGTTTATAAAAAAGGTCTTGAATTGGATGGAAATGCGCCAATGTATATGACGGGTTATGGATCTTATGGTATATCTTATGATGTAGCCTTTAGTCCATCTCGTATTAGTTTAATGGAAAGAGGGTTCGCTTTTGCCATTGCTCATATACGTGGAGGAGAAGATTTAGGTAGAGCATGGTATGAGGATGGGAAGATGCTTAAAAAGCAAAATACTTTCGATGATTTTATTGCATGTTCTGAGTTTCTAATTGAACAAAAATATACATCATCAGAAAAGTTTGTGATTAACGGCGGAAGTGCTGGTGGTTTACTTATGGGTGCTGTTATGAATGCTCGTCCTGATTTGTATAAATATATTATTGCGGATGTTCCATTTGTAGACGTAGTGACTACAATGCTAGATGATACTATTCCTTTAACAACAGGAGAGTATGACGAATGGGGTAACCCTAATGAGAAAGAATATTATGATTATATGCTTTCTTATTCTCCATACGATCAGGTTAAGGAAGGAGCATATCCACATTTACTTGTTACTTCTGGTTTACATGATTCGCAGGTACAGTATTGGGAACCTACAAAATGGGTAGCCAAACTTCGTCAAGAAAATACAAGTAATAACTTCATTTTCTTAAAGACAAATATGGAAGCGGGACATAGTGGTGCTTCTGGTAGATTCCAAAGATTTAAGGAAGTAGCCTTTGAATATGCATCAATATTTGCAATTGTTACTCCAGATAAAATGCATAAAATAGATCGTTAATAGATCAATTAATAATGATATAAAAGGAAGTTATTGAAAGATAGCTTCCTTTTTTAGTTTAATACATATAGATTATATCTATTAAGATATAGATTTTAAGTATTTTTACCTATAATTAAAAACCTCCATATTTGTAATGTAATCAAAAGGAAAAACTTAATAAAAACATTACAATCATGAATACAGCAACTTTAAATATTATCGGAATAGATGCAGAAACAGCAAATAGCCTAGCTGCAGATTTGAATACATTATTAGCAAACTTCCAGCTATACTATCAGAATTTGAGAGGCTTACATTGGAATATTCAAGGTAGAAATTTCTTTGAACTGCACGCTAAATTTGAGGAGTTATATACTGCAGCAAATGATACTGTTGATGAAGTTGCAGAACGTATCCTAACATTAGGTGCTCAACCACTTCATACATTATCAGATTATTTAGAAACGGCAGAAATTAAACAAGGTAAAAATATCACAACAGATAAGACCTCTGTAGAGTTGGTAGTAGACAACTTATCTACATTATTAAGAATAGAAAGAGTTGTTATAGAAAAAGCAGCAGATGCAGGAGATGAAGGTACTGTAGCTTTATTATCAGAATTAATTAGTACGCAAGAAAAAACAATTTGGATGCTTGCTGCATGGTTAAAGTAAGTAATCATCCATAACCGGTCATTTCATTTCATATTAAAAAATTGTATAGCACAGAGAAGTTTATACAACTTGAATAAACCTCTTTATATAAAAATAGCCTCAATAATTAAGTTTATTGAGGCTATTTTATTTATTGAGAAAAGAAGAAAAATTACTTTTCCTCTTCGTCATTATCTAAGTCTATACGATCCTGATATGGATTGTAATCAGTTGGTATAGTAGATTTGTAATCTTCTTCAACAAAGTCAGGTTCTATTTCTTCGACACCTTCGTTAATTGCATCCCAAAGCATATCTTTTAAAACAGGAATACCCTTTTGGATGATAGAAGATATAAATACGTAAGGAACATCATTAGGTAATGTTTCTTGGATCATTTCTTCTAATTCATCATCTAGCATATCACTTTTAGTAATTGCTAATACTCTGTTTTTATCTAATAACTCAGGATTGTACTTTGTCAATTCATTTACAAGTATCTGATAATCATGAGCAATATCTTCGCTATCTGCAGGAACCATGAATAGTAGTACAGAATTTCTTTCGATATGACGTAAGAAACGAATACCTAAACCTTTTCCTTCTGCAGCACCTTCAATAATACCTGGAATATCAGCCATTACAAACGAACGGTTATCTCTATAAGAAATAACACCTAAATTAGGTACCATTGTAGTAAATGGATAATCAGCAATTTCTGGTTTTGCAGCAGATAATGTTGATAATAAAGTAGATTTACCTGCATTAGGGAATCCTACTAAACCAACATCAGCCAATACTTTAAGTTCTAAAATTACCCAATCTTCTTGGCAATCTTCTCCAGGTTGTGCATATCTAGGAGTTTGATTTGTAGAAGTTTTAAAGTTTTTATTACCTAAACCACCGCGGCCACCTTTCATTAAGATTACTTCTTGACCATCTTCGGTAAGCTCACAAATTTTTTCACCTGTTTCTGCATTTTTTGCAATTGTACCAAGTGGAACTGGAAGAATAATATCTTCACCTTCTGAACCACTTTTTCCAGTACCAGAACCAGAATCACCATTATTACCGTGAATATGTTTACGGTATTTTAAATGAAGTAAAGTCCAAAGTTGTTTATCTGCTTTTAAGATAATATGACCACCACGGCCACCATCACCACCATCAGGACCACCTTTTGGTACGTGCTTCTCTCTACGGAAAGATACCGCGCCTGCGCCTCCTGCTCCAGAGCGTGTAAATATTTTTACGTAATCTATAAAATTTGAAGATGCCATATTTTTTCTGCTTAATTGCTTAAATAGACTTCAAAGTGATTGAGAATGCACAGGACAATTTGCATTATGCACGGTTCACATTGTAGCCGAATTACAAAGTTAGAGAAAGAACTTTATTGATTGGGTGTATATTAACAACTGATTGGAATAAGTAATCAATATCTACCTAAATCTTCTATATTATCGAATAAAACATTGATAATAAGTTGATTTATTGTTCTATAAAGTCAATCTATAACATAAAAAAAGAGGTATTGATCGAGACCAATACCTCTTTTGTAACGCAAAGTTACTAAAAGTTTCTTTCGAATTATAAAGAATCAACCGCTGTACATAAGTTACCGAAGATTTCTTCGATAGAACCTACACCACTAATTGATTTTAATTTACTTTGAGCATCATAGAAATTAGCTACAGGAGCTGTCTTATTTTCGTATTCTTTTACACGAGCACGAATTAAATCTTCATTTCTATCATCTGTACGACCAGAAGTTTCGCCACGTTTTAAAATACGTTTTGTTAATTCCTCTTCGTCTACATCTAAAGCAACCATTCCTGAAACAGAAATATCGTTGCTTGCCATTAATTGATCAAGAGCTTCAGCTTGAGCAACTGTACGAGGGAAACCATCAAAAATAAAACCGTTACCAGATTTATTTGCTTTGATTTTAGAATCGATCATACCAATTACTACCTCATCTGGAACTAATTGACCTTGGTCCATAAGTTCTTTTGCTTTAATTCCAAGTGGAGTACCCGCTTTAATTTCACCACGTAAAAGATCTCCAGTAGAAAGGTGAAGAAGTTCATACTTCTCTTTAATCATGTCTGATTGTGTTCCTTTTCCTGCACCTGGAGGGCCAAATAATACGAGATTGATCATAGTAATTTGTTTATTTGTTATAATAAAAATACTGTAAGCAGAGGTTTATTAAATCTCTGAATGCCAAAATTAATAAATTGTTGACAACAAACTAATGATATCGATCGCTATTTATCTTTGATTTAAAAAGGGGGTGAGTTATACCGAAATGTCAAGATTTTTTCTGAGTATGCTTAAAGCTTTACTCATTCTTTTTTCTATTGCTTTAACGCTTATACCTAAACGTGAGCTTATTTCATTATATGTTAAACCTTCAATACGGTTCATAAGGAAAACATCTCTACTTTTATCAGGTATAGTGTTTATAGTTGATTGAAGTTTATCTTCAAACTCAGAAAGTTCCATTTTAAACTCTGGGTTTGTTTCAGATTCTCCATCAGCTTTACTATTCTTTTGTTGAAATTGTAAAACTACTTTTCCATGCTTTATATGATTTAAAGCAAGATTATTTGCAATAGTATATAGATAGGTTTTGGCGGTATCTAGAACAACTTTACTACGAGACTCCCAAAATTTTACATAAGTTTCCTGAGTAATATCTTCCGCTAGGTCAATATCACCAAGTTTATAGTAAACAAAACTTTTGATACTCTCATAATATTTATCAAAGAGTTCTCTAAAAGTAGTTTCTGTAATCACTTGAGTTTTATTTTGATCGTTGAATGTCACTTTAACGCAGTTGTTAATAGAATTATCTATATCTAAAATACGATTAGTATATGAGATATTCACTAATAAAATGGGTTTACTTACTTCTTGATGTTAACGGGTAATTCGTTAAGATGTAACAAATCTAAGAAGTTATTTTTAAATATTTGCTAATTTGATGATTTAGATTGTTGGTCAAATAAAGATTTATAATGACCTTCTATAGTAAGTAATTCATTATGAGACCCTTGTTCTAATATTTTACCTTCATGCATAACAATAATTTTATCAGCTAATTTTGCCGAAGACACCCTATGTGAGATAATTATTGATGTTCTGCCTTTCATAACAGTTTGTAAATTGTTAAGAATGGCATTTTCTGTTTTTGTATCAATAGCAGAAAGGCTATCGTCTAATACAAGAATTTTAGGAGTACCTAAAATAGCTCTAGCAATAGTAGTTCGTTGTTTTTGACCTCCTGAAAGAGTGATACCTCTTTCTCCAACAATTGTATCTAAACCATATTCCATTTGTTGGATGTTTTCCCATAACCCTGCATTTTTTGTAGCAGTGATAATTTCTTCATCTGTTGCATCACTTTTAGCAAATGCAATGTTATTCTTTAAAGTATTAGAGAATAAGAAAACATCTTGAGGCGCCATATTTATCTGTGATCTAACATCATGCAGGTTTAATTTTTTAAGATCTTTACCATCTATTAAAATTCTTCCTTCTGTAGGATCATATAATCTTGCAATAAGACTTGCAATTGTACTTTTCCCGGATCCTGTTGTTCCAAGAATAGCTAAAGTTTTTCCAGCATTAATCTCAAAAGATAAATTATCAAGTGCTTTTATGCCAGAATCAGGATAAACTAATGTTACATTTTCAAATTTCACATCACCTTTAATATCAAAAGAGTCTTCTGTAGGAGATGTTATTTCTGGTTCAATATTTAGAAATTCATTGATACGCTTTTGAGATGCAGCAGCTCTTTGTACAATACTTGTTACCCAACCTAAAGAGGTGACAGGCCAAGTTAAGAGAGTTACATACATAATAAATTCAGCAATAACTCCAGGTGTAATAGCACCTTCGCCCACTTCAATACCACCAACGTAAACGGTTAAAATTGTTGATAAACCAATTAAAAATAACATTAATGGATAAAATAATGAGTTTACTTTGGCCAATTCTAATTGCCTATCTTGGTATTCATTTGCTGTATCAGTAAACTTAGATAATGATTCTTTCTCTCTTACAAATGCTTTAATCACTCGAATACCAGAGAATGCTTCTTGAACAAATGTAGACATTGTAGAAAGTTGCTGCTGAATCAATTCTGATTTCTTATTTATAATATTATTTACAAAATAGATACTAATTGATAACAACGGTAAAGGCAATAATGCCCAAAAAGTTAACTTCACATTAATACTCAACATTAATGAAATAGTAAGTACAAAAGAGATCACCATATTGATACTGTACATAATTGCAGGACCAAGGTACATTCTTACTTTGCTTACATCTTCAGAAATTCTAGCCATTAAATCACCTGTGTTGTTTCTACGATAAAAACTAAGAGATAACTTCTGGTAGTGTTCGAAAATATCATTCTTTAAATCAAATTCTATCAAACGCGACATTACAATTATTGTCTGTCTGACAAAGAATAAGAAAATTCCTCTTAAAAATGCCATCAATACTATAATCCCTCCATAAAGTAAAACCACTTGGAAGAAATCATTTATATATTGATCATAAAAAGCACTCTCTTGTAAAACAGTTTGTGTTTTTAAAGTGTCCACTACTAGGTCTAATGCATACCTTACAACTTGCGCCGGGGCAATGGCAAAAATATTGGATATAATCATGAAGACTACTCCCAATGAAAGCCTAAAACCGTATTTGAGTATATATTTATTAAGATAAGCGAGTTCTTTCATTCTGCTTTTATCTGTAAGTTTCTATGATTGATAATGCTAAAGGTTGTTCACACAACAAAACTACTCACAAATGTAATTAAATGTTTTGAAGCATCCTTTAAAAGACTGTATTGTGATAGTTCTTTTATGATTTATACAAGTTTTAAAAATAATTTTTATAAAAACTTTTTCAAAAATGTTATGCATGCATACTAAATATTTCTATATTTGATCATGAGATGAGCAAATTGTTATTAATCTGTATTCTAAATTCTCTGAATTTTGACTCAGTATACAACTATTCATCCAAGCGATAAACACACACACAACACACATCACAAAATTATCATGAATGCATGGGAGAGTTACGCAAATCTGAAAAAAAGAAACAGTCGATAGATTTAAGTATTAAAGCAACTTGGTTAGGCATTTCTAAAATGTATAACCTATTAGGTGCAGATTTTGATATTTCCCATTCTATTGGTTTCGTATTGTTAAATATCGATCCAATTGAAGGTACTCCAGCTACTAAAATAGCCCCTTTAATGGGAATGGAAGCCAGAAGTTTAACGCGTATGCTTAAAAGCTTTGAAGAAAAAGGATTAATTGAACGTGTAGCTGATAAAACAGATAAGCGTAAAGTTATTATCCGTCTTACAGATTTTGGGCAAGCAAAGCGTGAAATGTCAAAACAAACCGTAAAAGTTTTTCAACGTAGGGTAGAAGAAAAAGTATCTGAAGATGAGTTAGGTGTATTTTTTCATGTAATTGATAAAATCAATGAAGTGATAAGAGACCCGAAAGGTCAGATGTTTGATGAAATACGGGATCGTTTGAAAAGCTTTGGAATTACAGAGGAGAATGTTCCTAAGTAATTTTACGAGTGACTTTATATAAGTCTAAAGACTCGATTCAATTTAGAATACACATAAAATAACAACACAAAATCGGTAAACCGATGAAAAACAGAACTATCAAGAAAGTGGCGGTTTTGGGTTCCGGAGTAATGGGATCTAGAATTGCATGTCACTTTGCGAACATTGGTGTAGAAGTTTTACTTCTTGACATCGTACCTCGCGAATTATCAGAGAAAGAAGCGGCCCAAGGTTTAACGCTTGAAACTAAATCAGTTCGTAATAGAATTGTAAATGATGCTTTAAAATCGGCATTAAAATCAAAACCTGCACCCATTTTCAAAAAAGGAATTGAGCGCTTGGTTTCTACAGGTAATTTTACTGATGATATGCCAAAAATCTCTAAAGTAGATTGGGTAATCGAAGTAGTTGTAGAAAACATCGATATCAAGAAAATTGTATTTGAACAAGTAGAGAAATACCGTAAACCTGGTACTTTAATTACTTCTAATACATCTGGTATTCCAATTAAATTTATGTGTGAAGGAAGAAGCGACGACTTTGTTAAGCACTTCTGTGGTACACACTTTTTTAACCCCCCACGTTATCTAAGATTATTAGAAGTTATTCCTGGGCCTAGTACAGACCAAGATGTTATAGACTTCTTAATGCATTACGGTGATGTTCATTTAGGAAAAGAAACTGTTTTATGTAAAGATACCCCTGCATTTATTGCCAATCGAATTGGTGTATATGCAATTATGTCGGGCATGCATACAGTTCAAGAAATGGGCTTAACAGTAGGTGAAGTAGATAAATTAACGGGCCCGCTAATTGGTAGAGCAAAATCTGCAACTTTCCGTACAATGGATGTTGTAGGTTTAGATACTACAGTTAAAGTTTCTGCTGGTTTACATGCAGGATTACCTAAAGATGAATCTAAAGAACGTTTTGTTCTTCCGAAAATTGTTAGCGAGTTGAACGACCGTAAATGGTGGGGAGATAAAACAAAACAAGGATATTATAAAAAGACAAAAGACGAGAAAGGTAAGAAAGTTATTCTTGAACTTAATCTAGAAACTTTTGAATATGGCCCTAAAACAAGAGCTAAATTTAAAGCTGTAGAAGCAGTAAAAGATAACGATAATTTAAGAGAACGTTTACCGATTCTTTTAAATTTTGAAGATAAGGCAGGAGAATTTTATCGTAAGACATTCTTTGATATTTTCCGCTATTGCTCTAATCGTATTCCAGAAATTGCAGACGAACTTTTCAGAATTGATGAAGCAGTAGCTGCAGGTTTTGCATGGGAGTTAGGTCCTTTCGAAACTTGGGATATTCTTGGTGTAAAAGAAACTGTAGAAAAAATGGAAGCAGCAGGTGAAAAACCAGCAGCTTGGGTATATGAAATGCTAGAAGCAGGTCATACATCATTCTACAAAAATGAAGACCGTAAACGTCTTTATTATGATATCCCTTCTAAATCTTACAAAGTAGTTCCAGGAACAGAATCTCTAGTAATGTTAGAAACATTAAGAGGAGAGAAAGTTGTTTGGAGTAATCCAGGTGCTACTTTATTTGATATTGGTGATGGCGTACTGAACTTAGAGTTCCATACAAAAATGAATGCCTTAGGAGGTGAAAACCTTGAAGGTGTTAATACTGCAATTGCTATTGCTGAGGAGCAAGGATGGAAAGGAATTGTTATTGGTAATGAGTCTGCAAACTTTTCTGCAGGTGCCAATTTAGCAATGCTCTTTATGTTTGCATGTGATCAGGAATATGATGAAATCAATATGATGATTGCTCAATTCCAGAAAACAATGATGAGAGTAAGATACTCATCAATTCCTGTTGTAGCAGCAACTTCTGGGCTTGCACTAGGCGGTGGATGTGAATTATCTATGCATTGTGACGCAATTCAGGCTCATGCAGAAACGTATATGGGACTTGTAGAAGTTGGTGTAGGTTTAATTCCTGCTGGTGGCGGAACAAAAGAAATGGCTTTACGCGTTTCTGATTCGTTTAGAGCCGGAGACCCAGAATATAACCGTTTACAAGATGCATTTATGAGTATTGCTACTGCTAAAGTAGCAACATCAGCAGAAGAAATGCGTGATATGGGCTTTATGAACGCTCATTCAAAAGTTACATTAAACAGAAAACGTGTAATTGCAGATGCTAAAACACGTGTGTTAGAAATGTCAGCTTTAGGATATGCTCAAGCAAATCAAAGAAGAGATATTAAAGTTCAAGGCCGTGGTGGTATGGCATTGTTTGAAGCAGGTGTAGCAGGTATGCAATATGCACACTGGGCATCTGAACACGATGCGAAAATCGCTCGTAAATTAAATTATGTGATTAATGGCGGAGATTTATCAGCGCCAGCTTACGTATCAGAACAATATTTATTGGATCTAGAGCGTGAAGCATTCTTAAGTTTATCTGGAGAGAAGAAGACATTGGAGCGTATCCAAAGTATCATCTTTAAAGGTAAACCATTAAGAAACTAAATCTTTTTTTAAAGATTATTAAAAGAATTGATCACATAAAATACAAACATGCTAGGAGTAAAAAACTCCTACCAAACTTTAAGAAAAATGGAAGCTTACATTGTAGCAGGATATAGAACAGCTATCGGCAAGTCGAAGAAAGGGGGATTCCGCTTTACTCGTCCTGATGATTTAGCAGCAGATGTTATTCAACATCTAGTACAGAGTGTTCCAGCTTTAGATCCAACAAGAATTGATGACCTAATTGTAGGTTGTGCAATTCCTGAAGCAGAACAAGGTATGCAAATGGCAAGAATGATTTCATTATTGGCTTTTGCACCAGATAATTTAAAAGTTCCAGGTGTTACAGTAAACAGATACTGTGGTTCTGGTGTAGAAACAATCTCTATGGCTACTGCTAAAATTAGAGCAGGTATGGCAGATTGTATTATTGCAGGTGGTACAGAATCTATGTCTATGGTTCCTATGATGGGATACAAGACAGGTTTGAACTATAAAATTGCAACAGAAACACCTCAGTATTATTTAAATATGGGGTTAACTGCCGAAGAAGTTGCTAGAGATTACGGTATTGACCGTGATGAAGCAGATGAATTTGCAGTAAACTCACATAATAAGGCTTTAGCAGCAATTAAGGACGGAAAGTTTAAAGATGAAATTGTTCCTATTACTGTAAAAGAGACTTATATAGAAGGTGATCGTAAGAAAACAAGAGAATTTATTGTTGATACAGACGAAGGTCCTCGTAAATCTGATGTGGCAGGGTTAGGCCGTTTAAAAGCAGCCTTTAAACAAGGTGGTCAAGTAACTGCAGGTAACTCTTCACAAACATCAGATGGAGCAGCTTTTGTAATGGTGATGTCAGAAAGAATGGTGAAAGAATTAAAACTTGAGCCAATTGCAAGAATGGTATCTTATGCATCTGCAGGTGTAGACCCAAGAATAATGGGTATCGGACCAGTAGAAGCTATTCCGAGAGCATTAGCACAAGCAGGTTTAAAACTTTCTGATATAGATCAGGTAGAATTGAACGAAGCATTTGCAGCACAATCATTAGCAGTATTAAAAAATATTGATCTTGATCCTAATATTGTAAATGTAAACGGTGGAGCTATTGCATTAGGGCATCCACTAGGTTGTACAGGTGCTAAATTATCTGTACAACTATTTAACGAAATGCGCAGAAGAGACCAGAAATATGGAATGGTAACAGCTTGTGTCGGTGGTGGCCAAGGTGTTGCAGGTATTTATGAGCTATTAAAATAATTAATTGATGCTCTAAAAGTAATCAATTTTAAATGCTATCAGGTGAAGCTACTTCTTTCGGGGAGTAGCTTTTTTTATGCCGAAAATTGAATATAACATCTAGCTTTATCAATTATATTTTTTGATTAAGTATTTGATCATATGTTATATTGAATGGAATAATTTAATAAAAATGAATCTAACATAGAATAATCCTTTTAAATTGAGAATTGGTAATTAAATTTGTCTTATGAAATTGTCAATCAAACGAGGTTTATTATGTTTAATACCTCTATCTATATTTTTTAGCCTACCTTCTTGTCGTGATTGTGATCCTTATTCAAATCCGTCATCGTATGCAGTTGGTGCTTTTTATGATAAAAATAATCCTGATCAACCTTTAAAAACAATTAATTTTGAATCTGTTTCAGGAATTGGAGGTATTGATATACCTCCTATGAGTAATGGCAAATATTTATTGCCATTAAAAATAACTACACGTCAGACTGGTTTTTCTTTTGCTGCTAAAGGTTTAGCAGATACAACATATATAGACTACGAAAGTTCTGTAAATGTAAATGGTCCAGATTGTGGAGCTTATGAACAATTGATCGGTTTAGGTGTATCAAGAGATCCTAATAAAGAAGGAACTGGTTCTTACTCTGGAGTAAAAGGAGCTTTGTTTGATTCCGTAATTGTTGTAAATTCAATAGTCTCTGCGGATACAGCGAATGAAAATATTCAATTTCTGTTAGATATTTGTGATGCATCATCTAAATCACCTAGTAGAAATTTGGTTGTGTCATTTTTTAATAATGATACAGGAGAGCCAAAGACGATGAGGTTTAAGTCTATTCATATTGTAGGAAAAGCAAATGATCCCCTATATACATCAGGAGATAACTTTAGTACTGTTTTTTTACCTGTTGAAGGAACTAGAACTACTACTTTCGAATTTGAATATACAGAGAATAATGTTGATATATTAACGCAACAAATGAAGGTAGTTTTTAATGCAAAGACAACTATTAGTGATGATGAAACAGGTTGTATTTTCTTAAATGGAATTGGTGATTTAAAATTAGAATCTGGAGGGAAACAAGATATTGAATTTATTTTTCCAAATGGTCCAATTTTTAAGAAAATGCAGATAGATCGTCAAGTAATAAATACAAATGCAGATTGGCCAAATGTCAAACTATATAATTAAAAATATGAGGTTTTTGATACAATGCTGTTTCTTTATCTTGAGCATACATTTTTCTCTTTTTGCTCAAGAACAAACCAACCTAGCATCAGATTCTTCTGGGGTTATGCAAGATACCTCTGCTATTGTAGGAGAACCTTGGCCCTTAAATAAAAAAGGAGAACCTAAAGGATCAGGTTTTTTTGTGTTGTCAGCTGTTCGCCTTGGAGTAGATATGCGCCCATTAATGCAGTCAGCGTTTGATAATGAAATGAACGCATATACTTTATATGGTGATTTAATGATCAGAAATGCTTTCTATGTAACAATGGAATATGGGCAAATGGATAGAACTAGAACTAATATTAATTCAAATTTTTTTAATTATAATAGTAATGGAAGTTTTTATCGTTATGGTTTGGAATATAATGTAATGAAAAAATCTTCAAAATCAAGTGGCCTTACATTTGGCTTTAAGTATGCAAATTCTACTTTTGATCAATCTGCTGATTATTATAGTAGTGGTAATGGTTATTGGGAAGAAGGAGCAACCTTAAAGCATTTAACTGAAAAGAATGTTAATGTTGATTGGTATGAAGTTACGGTTAGTTTAAAACTAGCTATATATAAAGGATTAACTGCTGATTTTGGTTTTGCTTATACCATTAAAAAGGATTTCCCTCCAACAGTAATTACAAAGAATGATATTCCAGGATGGTATTTTAATAAAGACAATAGATCTAGATTAAATTTCCAATATAGACTATTGTATAGAATTCCATGCTGGCCAATGTATACTACTCCTAGAGCTAAGAAAAAGAAATAATTTTACTCTTCTTATTTATAATACTCTCTTTTATTCAATTTACATATGTACAAACTATTATTACCCTTGATGCTATCAATGATAGTATCACTATCTTTTGCACAAGATAGTTTAAAGACGAAGCCTGATGTAGATCCTAGGGACTTAGATTTTAATAAGAATCAAAATAAAGGCCAGTGGTATACGTCCTTAACGTTACAACTGTCTTCTAGTTCTGCAGAAAATGAAGATCAGTTTATTCGCCAATTACATTATCAAGATAATGGTCATTTTGAAGTAGGTGTTCAAGGAGGTTATTTTATCAAAGATTTTTTTATGACTGGTTTAGAGTTTTCTTATAGCAGTAGTAACAAAAATGAAAGGTATTCTGCTAACGGAGAAGATAATCATTTAAAATCTATATCTCATGGTTATTATATTGCTCCTTTTATAAGAAATTATATTCCTTTATCTAAAAATAGACGATTCAGTATCTTTAATCAGACATCACTTCAAGTGGGTTTTGGGACTACATTAAAGCAAAATGAAACGGCTTCAGCATTAACAAAAACGAAAACAGATAGAGTAACATTGGGTATTGGTATTCAGCCTGGTTTGGCAGCCTTTATTATGGATGGTTTTGCTTTTGAAGCTTCAGTTGGGTTATTAGGTTTAGAAATGGATCATCAACAAAGTACTACTAATTATACAGAAGAAAGTCAAAGAACAGACTTTGATTTAAATTTTAAAGTTAACCTATTACAAATCAAATTAGCTGTTGCTTACTACTTCTAAATTGTAAACTGAATTATGAAAATATTAAAATTAATAACTTTAGGAGTCTTAGCAGTTTTAATGACTTCTTGTATAGATTGGGATTATTTTGGGTTGTCTCCAAAAGCTGAAATTTTGGCATTTGAGTTAGAACAGCAATCAGGAACTAGTGAAATAGACTCTATTAATAGAATTATAAAGGTACCTCTTGATAGTACAGTAGATAGGTCTAGTTTAGCACCAACTTCAATTACAACTTCTAGTTTGTCTATAATTAATCCAGGAGTAGGAGAAAAACAAAATTTCCTGGATACTGTAAATTATTTAGTAACTGCTGAAGATGGAGGTTCTGAACAATGGAAAGTAACAATTAAGGAATCAGAGAATCAAATACCTTTTTCTAATTTTTTAACTTGGTTTGAGCAAGGAACAGGAAAAAATAGTTACTTTTTACCAGGTAACGATTTAAGTAGTTCACCTTGGCGTTCTGGTGATAAAGGAGCTGCAGATGTTTCTTTTCCAACATATCCTAGAACTTTAGTACCAATGCCATCATTTGATAATCCAGAGTATGCACAACTTGAAACAAAGAGTACATTAGGTATTTTGGCTGCAGGGTCATTATTTGTTGGTGATATTCAAGGAAGTGGAATTGCAGATGTTCAAATAGATTTTGGTTATAATTTTACTAGTAAACCAATAAGTTTCACGGCTTCATATCAATATGAACCTCAATCTTATACTCCTAGTGGGGCTACTTCTGTAATTGATAAATCTGATATTTACGTTTTATTGCAAGTTAGAGAAGATGGAAAGAGGTACAGACTTGGAACCGGCTGGATGCCAAGAAGTGATGAAACTGTAACAGAATGGACTGAAATAACAGTACCTATTGTACTTGGTGAAAGTTCTTTTGAAGATTACATGATGCCTTCTGAAACGAAAGACGAGTTACCTGAAAATGGATTTTATCCAGAAACGAATGCTAGACCTACACATATAATTGTAGTTTTTTCGTCTAGTGCTGAAGGTGCCGATTTAAAATCTGGAGGTGTGGGTAGTTTATTAAGAATTAAAGATTTTAAATTGAACTATTAAATTGAAATAACATAAAAAAACAGCCTCTGATTTTCTAGAAATCAGAGGCTGTTTTTTATTCTTTAGGGGCTAACCTTATGTTATATTTCATAGAAGAAACTGATCTAAATTTTGAAAGATCTGGTATAGCATAGTTTTTTTGGAGGAATCCATCTTCCTCTACAAAGAAGAAGTACTTTTTATCCTTGTTGATTTCCATACTGTAATTACCTTCACCATCAGATTTTACATAAATGTTTTCGTCTTCATTAGGAGATATAAAAACAAGTTCAATATTCTTTAATAACTCACCTGTCTGTTTATTTGTTACCTGCCCGTAAAGTTTTACTTTTTTAGCAAGAGGTGCTATAAGAAGTGTTTTTGTTATTTCATCAACCCCAAATACACCAACAGTAGATATTTTGGTAGGTTTCATTCTTTTATAGCCAAATGCAGAAGGGAATATCTCATAGTTAGATTCGTTTGAGACATCAAATTCAAAAACACCATTTTTATCTGTACGCTTTGTGATTAATGCATTGGTTTCTGTATTTTTTAGACTCACTAAAATTTTAGGTAAAGCAGTTCTAGTATCTTTAGAAATCACTTTTCCTTTTAATTTCATCTCCTCAACAACAAATAGGTTTTCGTGTTCATCGGTTAGCATTCTTGAAACATTAATTTCATTTACGTTAAGTTGATAAATGTCGTTTCCTCCTTTACCACCAACTCTATTAGAGGTGAAATAACCAATTCTTTTTACTTTATTAAGTAGTAATCCGAAGTCATCATAAGGTGAGTTGATAGGACTACCTAGGTTTGTAACGGCAAATATTTTATCATCTTTAGCAATTGTTTCAAATAGGTCTAAACCACCCATTCCTTTATGACCATTTGATGCAAAATATAAGGTACCATCATCATGTAAAAAAGGAGAAACTTCATCACCGGAAGTATTAACTATACCCCCAAGATTTATAGGATAGGTCCATTGTTCTTTATATCTGTAACTAACATAAATATCAGTACCACCATATCCGCCTTTCATATCAGATACAAAGTACATTGTGGTACCGTCTTTACTGATAGTAGGCTCTGATATAGAGTAATGTTCGTTATTAAAAGGTAACTCTATTGCTTCAGCCCAAATGTTTTCTCCTAAAATATCAATTAAAAATAGTTTGTGTTGTGCTACTTTCTGACTAGGTAGGTCTGAAGAATAAAGCGTTGTAATAATTTGAGTATCATTAATTTGATAGGCTGAATGATGATGGTACTTTTTTAGGTCATCATTTTCAATATTAACGGGCCTTGTCTGTTCATTTTTATAAAGATCTGCTAATGGGGCGTAATAGAAGTTATAATATGATTTTCTAGTTGCTTTATTAAAGTGTTTTCTATCGTTCCTATCAGTAGCATAAATTAACCCATCATGATAGAAGTTTGGAGAACGTTCTGAACCTTCTGTATTTATTGCTAAATTTTGAATTGTATATCGACTTTTATATTTATCAAATTCAGAAATATCACGAGTGGAGTTCGCTAATTTATCAGAATGAACACCTATTGTATTGTATTGTTCGCTGTTTTTATGGAGCCACGATAATTTATTAGGAGCTTCATTTTTAGACAAAATATACCTGACTTTTATGAGAAAGTTAGAATACCCATCTCTTTTATTATTACTGCCTCTTTTATCTCCAGGTCCAAATTTGTAAGTAGGTACTTGTCTAGGTTGACCGGTTAATACTGCACTACTTTCTTGTGAGCGATCTGCCATTGCGGCGGCTAATTGATTATTTCCAAACGAAGCATCACCAGCATAATTTTTACTTACATCGTCTAAATAATCTGTAAAAGTAAATCTTGTAATCCATTCAAGACCAACATCCATTCTATCGGTCACTTTTATATTTACACCAAGACCAAAAGGAACAGCAATACCTACTTTATTATATTTCTTTCTGGTGTTTTCATTTCCTTGTCCTTCTGTCCCTAAAGAAGAAAGATCTACCCAAGTACTACCATATTCTGCAGTTGTTTTTCCTTTTGGGGTATGAAGAAATGTAGTTAAACCCGTTAATAGATAAGGTGTAAACCGTTTTCTCTCTGAGTAATGACCATAATGAGGAATTAAATCAAATTGTGCGAGCGCTGAAAGTTGGTAAATATCATTTCTAAAAGATAAATTCCTATCGTATTCAAAACTACCTATAGATGCTGTTTGTGCATCATCACCTTTAATTCTTGCCCAAGAGAACTCGCCTCTTAATACAAAACGATGAGAAAATCGCTTTTCATAACCAAAACCAAAACTTCCACTAGTTAAAGCAGAATTAACAGAAAATGGAGATGCTTTAGAAGTCAAATCACCAAAATAATTACTTGTTCCTCCAAAAACTGTTAAAGCCCAATGTTTATCCGTAGCAGGGTTTACATTGGGAGTTTTATGTTGTGCTAATCCATTTGTAATACTCAAAATTGATATACAAAAAGAGGCAATAGCACTATATATAAGAAGTTTAGAAGTCATAGTAGTCAGTAAAGTGTAGAATTAAAGAGGAGTTTAGGGTAAAATGTTACTTACCTAACTCCTGTATTTGGTCTGAAGTAAAAAATGAAACTTTTTTAGAGGGAATAAGAGCAGCTTGACTAATCATAGCTTTTGCGACAGTTATACCTTCAATACCTTTGTATTTTTTTGGAATAATTGGGCTAAGAAATTGATTGAAAACTTTTCCTAGATCTTCTCCAAAGCGAGATTCTTCTCTGTTTCCTATTAATAACGAAGGTTGAAATATATTTAGTACAGGTAAACCAAGGTTCATTAAAGCATATTCTGTTTCTCCTTTTACTTTGTTATAATAAATAAAAGAGTGTTTATCAGCTCCCATAGAAGATACTACCAAGCTATTCTTAACATTATAACGTTTAGCTAATTTAAAAAAATCAATAATAAAGGTATGATCAACTTTATAAAAAGCCTCTTTAGAACCTGCTTGTTTCATTGTAGTTCCTAAGCAGCAAAAAGCAACATCAATATCTGTTGATAATTCTAGAGTAGTAAGGTTCTCGAAATTTGTAATTACTTCGGAAAGTTTAGGGTGGCTAATACCTAAAGGTCTTCTAGTAATTGAAATTATTTTATCGTATTGCTCATTTTCTGTAAGCAACGTAACAATATTTTTACCTATCAAACCAGTACTACCAATAATTAATGCAATTCGATTATTCATATTTTTTATTATTTAGATATCAAAAATAGTAAAGACTTTGAAATAGATGTTATTATCTAGCGATTAAGTAGCAACGATTATAATTTCAATGATTACATTTGTTGAAATTATAATTTTATTGGCTGATAAAAAAGCTTTAAGGGCATATGAAAATATATAAAAGACTTTTAACCTTTACAGGTAATTTACCATCATTCTTAGTTCCGTACTTCTTTGTTACACTTTTTATGAGTGTATTTAGCTTACTTAATTTTGGTTTAATGATTCCATTGTTAGATATATTATTTAATAGTGAAAAGTCATTTGAAATACCTGAAAAATTATTGACTTTAAATGATTTTCATTTTAATATGGAATTCATAAAAGAATATACTTATCAAGAGTTTGGTATTTTAATGTTGGAGAAAGGTAAATTAAGTGCTTTGATGCTTATTTGTTTATTCACATTTTTAGCATCATTATTTACCAATGTATTTAGATATATAGAAAGAAGACTTGCAGAAAATTATAGAAGAACGACCATAGCCTCTTTAAGAACAAGTGTTTTCCAGAGAGTATTATCATTAGATATTGGTTACTTAACTAATTCTAGAAAAAGTGATATAATGGCGAGGTCAACTACAGATGTAACAGAATCTGAGAATGCCTTTGGAGCATTAGTAACCTTTATAAAAGACCCAATTATGTTGGTGATCTTTTTCTCAACATTAATCTATATCTCTCCAAAGATGACAATGTTTGTTTTCTTGATATTACCAGTATCGGGTATATCAATTGGTTTGATTGCAAAAAAATTAAAGCAAGTATCACATAATTTACAAGATATATCAGGTTCACTTTTAGGAGTACTTGACGAAACAATTGTTGGTATGCGTGTGGTAAAAGGTTTTAATGCAGATAAATACGTATCGTCATCTTTTGAAAAGTTTAATCAAGGTTATGTTAAAGCATTTAGAGATTTTGCATCTAAAAGAGAATTAGCTTCTCCATTATCAGAAGTTCTTGGTGTTTTCTTTGTAGGTATCTTACTTTATTTAGGTGGTACAATTGTATTGTCTGAAGATGCTACACTAACAGCCTCTGAATTTATGGCATATCTTGTCTTGTTTACTCAAGTATTGAATCCTGTAAAAGCAATATCAGGTAATTTAAGTAGTATTCAGAGAGGTATGGCTGCAACAGAGCGTATTTTTGAATTATTAGATACAGAGCCAAAAATTAAAGATAAACCTGATGCTAAATCATTAGATAAATTTGAAAAAGGCATTGAGTTTAAAGGTGTAAGCTTTGGTTATGAAGATAAAGATGTATTAAAGGATATCAACTTTAAATTAGAAAAAGGTAAGATGTTAGCTTTAGTAGGTCCTTCTGGTGGAGGGAAATCTACTTTGGCAGATTTAATACCTAGATTCTATGATCCAAGATCAGGAGAAATTGAAATTGATGGACATGATGTTAAAGATTATACTTTAAGTTCTTTAAGGTCTCATATGGGTATTGTAACGCAAGAATCTATTTTGTTTAATGATACAATATATAATAACATAGCATTTGGTACAGAAACTACTTTAGAAGAAGTAGAGAAAGCCGCTAAAATTGCCAATGCACATGAGTTTATTATTAAAACAGAAGAGGGATACAATTCTGTTATTGGTGATAGAGGTTCAAAATTATCTGGAGGGCAAAAGCAACGTTTAAGTATAGCAAGAGCAATTCTTAAAAACCCAGATATATTAATTCTAGACGAAGCTACATCAGCTTTAGATACTGAATCTGAAAAGTTAGTACAAGATGCAATTCAGCATTTAATGAAAGGTCGTACAGTACTTGTAATTGCCCACCGTTTATCTACTATTCAAGAGGCAGATAAGATTTTAGTTATCAAAGAAGGTCAAGTAGTGGAAGAAGGAACCCATGTAGACTTGATGGCCGTTGAAAATGGTATGTATAAGAGGTTACAAGAAATGCAGGAATATTCTAAATAGGATAACTATATGACTCAAATTAGTAATATATCTGCTGTAATGATTTTAAAGGATGCAGAAAAATCATTAAGAGCAACTTTAGAATCTTTACTTGGTTTTGAAGAAGTTATCATTTTAGATAACGGATCTTCAGATAAGTCGCTTGAAATTGCAGCAAGTTTTAATAATGTCAAAATTTTCCATTCTCCTTTTATAGGGTTTGGACCTTTGAAGAATTTGGCGGCATCTTATGCTTCTAATGACTGGGTGTTTTCTATTGATTCTGATGAAATCCCTAATGAAGAGTTATTAAGTGAGATACAAAAATTTGATATATTAGATATAGAAAGTCTCGGTATAGTACATAGAGTGAATGAATATTTAGGTAAAGTTATTTCTGGAACAGATTGGGGCAATGAATATATAATTCGATTATTTAATAGATCAAGAACATCTTTCACAAATTCGGAAGTACATGAAACTGTAAAATGCGATGATTTAAAACAAATCAATCTAAAAGGTGAATTGTTACATGAATCTTATTCATCAATATCAGAGATGATAACAAAAATGCAGTTTTATACATCGCTATATGCAAAACAAAATTTAGGAATTAAAAAGGTAGGTCCATTAATGATTTCTCTAAAATCATTTTTTGCTTTCTTTAGGAGTTACTTTCTAAAGAGAGGTTTCTTATTTGGATGGAGAGGGGTACTAGTAAGTTCATATGTTGGAATAGATGTTTTTTTTAAATACTATAAATTATATGAGCTAGATTATAAGAGAAAATATAGATCAGACAAAAAGAAAGTACTAGTTGATTTAGAAAGATTAAAATATCCAAATTGTGGATTAGGACAGGTTTGTATTAATTTTTCTAATGAATTAATAAATTTTCAGCCTAGTACCATTTCTTATGAATATCTTTTACCTTCAAAAAGTAGAAAAGAATTAATAAAAAATGATAGAGATATATCTTTTAGATGTCATAATGTATTAACAAAAAATGGTATTACACCAATAGATAAACATATTGACTTATACCATTTAACAAGTCAAATAACTGATTATGGTGTTCATTATGCTAAAAAAAATATTTATACTATTCATGACCTTAATTTCCTTGAAGAAAAAAGTCCTCAAAAATCAAAAGCAAAATTAGATAAGATTCAAAAAGCTGTTGATAAAGCAGATGTGATAACTGTGATTTCTAAGTTTACTGAAAAAATTATTCGCTCAAATCTATCTATACCTAGCTCAAAAAAAGTTCGAGTGATTTATAATGGAGTAAAGTCACCTCTGCTTAAAGATCCAGTAAAGCCAAAGCAATTAGGAGGAAATGATAAGTTCTTTTTTACTATTGGTACTGTAATGCCTAAAAAGAATTTTCATGTATTAATAGAGATGATGCAATATTTTGATGATGATATCAAGTTGTATATAGCGGGTATGTTTGAAAAAGAATCATATGTTGTACGCATAAAAAATCTTATTAGTACAAATAATTTACAAAATAGAATTGTACTTCTTGGAGGAGTTTCAGATGAAGAAAAATCATATTTATATTCTAAATGTCAAGCATTTTTATTTCCATCATTATTAGAAGGTTTTGGTTTACCTATTATTGAGTCTATGTTATCAAAAAAGCCTACTTTTTCTTCAGACAAAACGAGCCTTCCAGAAATAGGAGATAGATATGCGTATTATTGGGAATCTTTTGAGGCAGAATATATGGCTGGTATTGTAAAAGATGGCTTAAGAGATTTTGAATTGCATAAAGAAAAAAGAGAAAGAGAAATGTTTGAGTATGCCTCTAAATTCTCTTGGAATAAAAATGCAGAAGCATACGCAAAGTTATATTTAGAAACCTTAGATAGTGAGTAACTTAAAAACGGTATTAATAGATTTTGATAAGCTTAAAGTTCCTAACTGTGGCTTAGGGAACGTAGCCATTAACTTTGGAAATGCTTTGTTTTCTATTGATCAGAACAAGTTTAAGTGGGAAATATTAGTATCAGCCCCATTATCTGTTTCATATCTAGAAGAGAATACATTTAAAGTCAGGAAATTATCAATCTTAAATAAGAAGAATATTTTACCATTTGATAAAGGGGTGGATTTAGTCCATTTAACTAACCAAATGACTAAATATAGGGTATCTAAAGGGGTTAAAAATATTCTTACTATTCATGATTTGAATTTTTTATTTGAAGAAGAAGGTATAAATAAAAAAAAGAAGCTTTATTATCTTCAAAAGCAAGTAAATAGAGCATCCCTTATTACTGTCATATCAGAATTTACAGCAAAAATAGTACGTAGATATCTAATAATACCAGAAAATTTAGAAATTGTAGTTGTTCCAAATGGAGTACATTCTCCCATGGAAATTGAGCAAAAGAAACCTAACCACATTAAAAAGCATCAAAAATTCTTTTTTACTATTGGTACAATAATGCCTAAAAAAAATTTTCTTAGCTTGGTTGAAATGATGCCAAACATTGAAGAAGAAACTCATCTTTATATTGCGGGATCTTTTTCAAAGGAAGAGTATGTTATCAAAATTAAAAATAGGATTCAAGAATTAAAGTTAGAAAATAGGGTGACATTATTGGGGGAAATCACAGAAAATGAAAAGTCATATTTATATCAATATGCTGAAGCCTTTTTATTTCCATCTTTATACGAAGGCTTTGGATTGCCCATTATTGAAGCAATGTATTGTGGAACTCCTGTAATTTGTTCTAATTTAACTAGCTTACCTGAGATTGGAGGTGATTATGCTTATTATTGGGATAATTTTGAACCTAACTATATGGCAATAAAAGTTCTTGAAAGTTTACAGATTTTTGAGAGTAATACAATTCAAAATACTTCTAAGCTGAAAAAATATGCTAAGAAATTCTCGTGGAGTAAGAATGCAAATAAATATTATCAATTATATGAACTGTTAATAAAAAAAAATGAATTATAAAGAGAATAAGCAAATTTATAAGAAAGTAACGGATAAAGGAATAGAATTAAGATGTATATGTGAAGTGGGAGTTTATTACCCGGAGACTTCTAATATTCTTGATTTTATAAATAATGGAATTAAAACTATTTTAGTAGAACCATCAGCAGATAGTTTAAAAAGAATAGATGAGTACTTTTCTGATAAATCAAATATAATTATCCATAAAGTTGCAGTAGCAGATAAGAATGGGTCATTAAAATTAGCAAAAGCAAATGCCTCTACATTCATTACGGATTTACCTAAAAGCCCAGCATTAATTAACGATTTATATACTATCAAAGAAAGTGATACATTTACAGTACCGTGTGTAACATTTGATAAGATAGATTCAGGAGATATTGATTTATTAAGTATCGATATTGAAGGAGCTGAATGGTATGTACTTAAAAATTTAAAAAGTTTACCAAAAATTATATCTGTAGAAACTCATGGTAAATTTTATACGAATCCTTTTATTAAGGAAATCAATCAATGGATAGAAAAAAATAATTATAAAATATGGTATAAGAATAACTCTGATACTGTTTATTATAGAGATGATGTTATTGAATTATCTATAAAAGAGAATTTAAATTTAAAATTTATTGAATTAAAGTTGTTTTTAAGACATTCAAAGCGTTATTTATTATGGCCATATTATAAAATGAAAGGGTATTAATACTCTTTTATTTTATAATAGTAAAACCGACCTTTTCTATATATGGAGTCCAATATTTTTTATCGTATTTTTCCCATGCATGGATACCCATTGGTAATACTTTATTTACCTCAATACATTCTTCTGGACGAGATTCTATACTAAATAATAAAGCTTCTTTTGGTGTTGGTATAGTGAAAAATGAAAATGTTTTAGAAGAATTTTTCCCGAAAAACATGTCTTCATTTTTTGTGTTTTTCTTAAAAAGAGATGTGTTTTTATATGTTAACCTTAGGTAAGCATACCATTGTTTTAAACGTTTAGGTAAATTTAAACTAAAAATAGAATTCAATAAGGTTGAGCTTTTTATTACTCTTATGTGGTCTTCAATTTTCCTTAACGATAATCCTCCATTTCCTACATACTTAAATTGAATAGGTTCATTTTGAGCTCCATGTGGCCAAGGAGCTCCAATATAAGAGTAGTTTTTTTTACACCATTTTTCTATTTGGTCAGTAAAAATGAAACAGTCGATTTGATAAATCAATAGGAACTTATATTCTGCATTAAATGTTTTGTAGAAGTCTAAGCTCACCATTAACATATTGTATCCATGGACATTCTCAAAATACAATTTTTTAAAGAAATTTACTTTGTAATTAACTTCTGTTTTATCTAGGATATCTGTATAAAAAGATAGATCTAATTCTCTATAGGTGACAATTGAAAAATCCCACTTCTTTAAGATTGTAGTTACTTGTTTAAAAGAAATTAATTCATTTTGAGATAAAGTCTTTTTATAAACTGGGATAGTAATAATACAATTTTTCATAAAAGTAATTATTTGATAGGAATAAATTCTGTATATCTCTTAGATTGATATTCTAATGATAAAAAATCATTATTAATATAATTAGAAGAATTAGCTAGATTAGCCAAAATAGAATTAATAGAGGTGTAATTATAGAAAATAGTGTTATTATTAAATTCCATATACGTTTTAAAAGATGAATGTAAAATCATTGTTTTTTTATATGCATATGCAAGATTAAATGCACCAGTAATTCTTGTTTTATACATCTCATTATTAAACTCTGTATCTACAAGTGGTAAAATATAATCACTAAGATTTATATAAGTGTGAAATGTAGAATTTGAAATAAATTGATCCCAAAAAATAAAATATTTTGATAAAGATTGTTCTTCTATTATGCTTTTAAGTTGATTTAATTGCTTTTTATTTCCGATACCTAGAAACAGAAAACGAAGATTAGAATTTTCAATTTTCAATTTTGATATAAAATCCATGTATGGTTTCCTTTCAAAGAATATTCCTCCAGGTACCGTTATCCATATTTCACCTGTTTTTTTTATAACTGATGTATCAATTGTGTACTTCGGAAAAAAAACAGGATAATAGGCACGATATGAACTTTTGTTAGTAGATATGTTATCAATTAGAAAATCACTGAGAGTAAACAATTTATTACATTTTCTTGCAATGATATTATGACCTATGCTTCCTTGGGTTTTCCTAAGATTATGTAATGTACCAATAAAACTAATCTTAGAAGGAAAGGGTAGTATACATATATATTTTGTAATACTTCCTTGAGCAGTATTGAAAATTACTAAAGAAAAATTATTCGTGATGATATATTTCCAAACTTTGAAAGCTAATAATATAGGACTAATATTAGTATTGTATACTTTTTTAGCTTCATACATTTCTTCATAGTCAATTAATGTATCTACTTTTTGATCGAGAATTAATGAAGTTTTAAATTTTTTGTTTTTTAAAAATAGAAGTTGAGAATAAATACATTCAGAATGAGATCCTCCTAGTTCTATTAGTGCAGTTTTTCTATAATTCATGTTATATATTCTCTATAATTGTATCAAATTTTTCTGACCATGTATTCCAATTTAACCTTCTATTATACTCTTGTAGAGAAGTTTTTCGCAATTGAATTAATTGATTTTTATTATTCCATAACTGTTCAATTTTATCAGCATAATCTTTCTCAGATGCATCCAATTTAAATGTAAATCCATTTATACCTTCTTCAATAACAGATGCTATACCACCTACTTTAGTAGATAAAACAGGTAAGCTATTTGCAGCAGCCTCTGAAAAAACTATTGGTGTACAATCAGCAATTGATGGTAAAATAAAAAATGTTGATTCTTTGAAATAACTATTGAAGATAGATAAGTCTTCTTTATTATTCTTATTTAGAAATGGAATTATAGTTACTTTCTTATTTTTAATATTGGGGTTACAACCAATAATAATTAACTCGGAATTAATATTTCGTTTTAACAATTCTAGAAATACTCTGTAAGCTAATTCCCCACCTTTTCTCTCCCAATCAACACCACTAAAAAGTAATCTACAAGTATTGTTTATATATTCTGAAGGTATATTTTCTTTGTATTCTACTAAAGGGATATTAGCACCAAAGTCGAGAAGAGATACTTTATTAGAATTACAATTGTAATAATTAATAGCACTTTTTAAAGCCCAATCAGAACTAAATATAACATGCTTAGATTTTGATAAAAGTAAATTTTCTATTTCATGCCCTTCAACAATACCTTTTTTATTCAATCTTTTAAAAGGACTGTAAAAGTCAATCATATTCTCAAAAGTGGCATCACTGAGATAAATTATAGGTGTCTTTGTATTAATGTATGCCCCCATAAATGGAACAGCACAAATAAATACATAATCAAATTCATGACTATTAATAAATTGGCTTACATAGCTAGAATAAATTTTAGAAATTAAAATATTACGTTCATTAGCAAGTCTTCCTCCAAAATTTTTATTACTGTATTTATTTATAAAAAGTTTAATTTTTTCTTTAAAATTTATTTTAATAGGACCATTCCAAATAGTATCGTAGTTATGATTTAAGATAGTGAAAATTGTATGTGCTGTACCCGACCAAGCTCTTTTGTCATTGGGGTTATCAGCGCATATAAAGGCAATTTTCTTTTTCATAGTATTTTGATAGATTAAATAATTTGATGGATAATTATTGTGGATTACTTAGAATAATATTTTCTAGTTTTTGAATAGCTCCATCCCATAAAAAATTATCTTGAATATGATCATGACCATTTTGTGCCATTTTTATTCTTTTATCATTATTTTCTATTAATAAAGAAACTTTATCAATAAAAGCTTGACTGTCATTAATTGGAACTAGTAAGCAATTTACATTATCAATAGAATGATCTAAGTGCCCATCAATATTAGTATACACACAAGCACAGCCTGATGCCTTAGCTTCTATAGGGTTTAATGATAATCCTTCTTGATATGAGGGTTGTAAAAATATAGCAGTTTTATTATATATATCAGAAACTTTTTCAGGCTTTTGAGTGTAATAAATCCAATCTTGATCAAGATTTTTTGGTCTTTCTGAAACACCAAAAAAGTGAGCTTCTAGTTTAGGGTATTTATTTTTTAAGGCTATCAATGCTTCTATTGCAACAGTAACATTTTTACGATCTTCTCTGGAGTATAACATAGAAACTGTGTAAGGAGAACGATCCTTTATAGGTGTCTTAATATTAAATTTTTCATAATTCACTCCATAGCTTATTAATTGTACCTTAGAGGTGTATTTCTTAAGTATTCTGTATAAATATTTTGAAATTACTATATATTCATATCCTTTTAAAGAATATGATTGATGTACTAAGTCTTTTTTGTTACCCCAAATTTCATAATCTTGTATATAGTTAATTTTCTTTCCTTTAGAAGATGATAACTTATGACAATCTAATGCTGTTTGATACCAAGTGGTAATCAATATATCAGCATCTCTTATAAAATAATCACTTATATGAGGTATAGTATAATGTTGGATACTCTTATGAAATTCAAACCAATTAGGAATGTATCTTTTAGTGAATTTATTCTTAAAATATTTTACCCATTTATTTCCTTTATGCATTCCTTTTGTAAGGGAATTACTATAAATAGCAACATCATACCCTTTATTAGCTAACCTTTGTGCATTTTCAAAAATCATTTTTGTTCCTCCACCAGGGTGATCAGGAGGGAAAGGAAGAATAAAATTTATTTTCTTTTGCATCTTGTATTTTTATTAAGAAATTAAAATATTTTGAAATTCCTTTTTTGAGAACTTTTGATGGTATATGTATAAATTGAGAAGCCTTTCAGATAAAAAGCCAAAAACTCTTGTTTGATAGGGGTCTTCTTGATGTTGTTTGTCTGCCAGATTTATTTTATTTTCTAATTCAAAGAGAATTGTAAATAGCCATTCCATATAGGATTTATAATCCTCAATCTTCATGATAAACATATTATAAAGGTGTACATTACAAGGCACAGTATACCAAGCTTCTTGTATACTCTGTTTATATTCTGGGTATAGTTTTTTAATAACTTCTACCATTTTATCCCAGTCATCACTTATGTGCCAATCTATATATTGTTCGTGTATTGAAAACTCTTTCCATTTATCATGCTTTGTTATAAGAATATCATTTTTAGTGAGAGCTTTTTTTATTCTATCATAATATTTATCATTACAAAGAGAAGTTAGAATTTTAATATTTTCTTCTTTTCTAGATTTTTTTACAAATAATTTTTTGTAACTAAAATCAAAAAAACGTCTATAATGTGAAAGGCCAATGAAATCTAAACTGTCTAGGTCATAATTTTTCCAAATCCAATAGAGAGCTGTTAATTCTGCAAAGGTATTATTCCTACTTGAAATATTATTTCCTGTGTTATCTTTTAAAAAATTTAGTTGTATTTTTGTATTTTCAGCACCTACTTGAATAGGTTGATATAATTTATTTTTGATATATGGAAACTCTTTATGGTGTACTGTAAATATCATATTTGAAGTATTAAATTTTTATTGAATTTCTATCTAAATTAGACCTAAAATCAACTATTGATTATTCAAAATATCATTACTCTTTTTTAAAGCAGAAGCGATTACTTGATGCATATCATAGTACTTATATTCAGCCAATCGTCCTCCAAAAATAATCTGTTCTTCTTGATCAGCTAAGTCTTTATACTTTTTATATAAACTTATATTTTTGTCGTCATTGATAGGATAATAGGGCTCTTTATTTTTATCCCATTCTTGAGGGAATTCTTTTGTAATTATAGTTTTAGGACCTTGACCATATTCAAAATGCTTATGTTCAATAATCCTAGTATAAGGAACGTTTCTTTCTGTATAATTTATAGCAGCAATTCCTTGGTAATTTTCTTGCTCTAAAGTTTCAGATTCAAATCGTAAACTTCTATAGTTGAGGTAGCCTAATTTATAATTGAAGAATTCATCAATTTTTCCTGTGTAAACAACTTTTGAAGCAAGCTCATTAAAGTGTTCTTTATTTTGAAAATAATCTACATTCAATTGTGTATCAATATTCTCAAGTAAACCTTCAGTTAGTTTATTATATCCACCAATTGGTATGCCTTGATATTTATCATTAAAGTAGTTATTATCATATGTATATCTTACGGGAAGCCTTTTTATAATAAAAGAAGGAAGCCCTTTTGCATCTCTACCCCATTGCTTTTCAGTATAGCCTTTAATTAACTTTTCATATATATCTTTACCAACTAATGATAAAGCCTGTTCTTCCAAATTTTTTGGTTTTATAATATTGAGATCTTTAATTTGATCTTTAATTTTAGCTTTAGCTTCTTGGGGTGTTTTTACATTCCAAAATTGATGAAATGTATGCATATTAAAAGGTAAGTTATATAATTCACCTTTATAATTAGCTAACGGAGAGTATCTAAAATGATTGAATTCTACAAATTGATTGACGAAATCCCATATACTTTTATCATTTGTATGGAAAATATGAGGACCATATTTATGTACATTAATACCTTCTGTTTTCTCACTGTAAATATTTCCACCGAGATGATTTCTTTTGTCTATCACTAGACATTTAAAACCATTTTTATTCATTTGGTGAGCAAAGACATTTCCAAATAGTCCTGAACCAACTATTAAGTAGTCATATTTTTTTTTCATCGTTACTTTTTTAATATTTAGATCGTTATAATAGACTACCTCTCAAATTTTCTAAAATAACTTCTAATCTTTAAGGATATCACTCCAAAAAATGCTTCTTTAAATATACTAGAAGACATTTTTGATGTTCCTCTTGTTCTGTCTGTAAAAACAATAGGAACTTCCTTTATCTTATAACCATACATCCAAGTTTTAAATTTCATTTCGATTTGAAAGGCATAGCCAACAAAATGAATTTTATCTTTATTCAGTATAGTTTGCAATACTTTATTAGTATAACATTTAAAACCGGCAGTAGTATCTTTTATCGGTAATCCAGTAATAAATTGGACATACTTACTTGCAAAGTAAGACATAAGAACTCTACCCATTGGCCAATTAACAACATTAACTCCAGATTTATATCTAGAACCAATAGCCATGTCATTACCCTCTTCTTTACATGCTTTGTAAAGTTTTTCTAAATCATTAGGGTTATGTGAAAAATCAGCATCCATTTCATATACAAACTGATAATCTCTATCAATAGCCCATCTAAAGCCATGTAAATATGCTGTACCTAAACCATTTTTACCTTCTCTTTCCTCGAGAAATAAACGATCTGGGAATTCTTCTATGAGCTCTTTAACTTTGGCTCCTGTTCCATCAGGAGAGCCATCGTCAACAATAAGCATATCAAATTTTGTGTCGAGATTCATTACTGCTCGAATAATTAATTCGACATTCTCGATCTCGTTATATGTGGGAGTTATTACTAGATTTTCTTTCACTGTACAAAGTTAAAAGATTAACATTGATAAATCTGCAGAATCTAATTTAAAATGAGGCTATTTAACGATTTTATAATTTTTATATTCACCGATAATATAACCACCAGTTAATTTTTTTATAGTTTGCTTAAAAATTTCCTTAGGAGCGTAATTTTTCTTACTAATATCTTTATCAAATTTCCAGTTTGTTGATGCAATTCTTTCATGCATTACTTTTGGATGGCTACCGGTAAATAGATCTAATGCATCAATATTAGAGTAATCAAATTCTAAGTTACTTACAGTATTTTTATTTCCTCCATTATATAAACTGCCAAAATTTTGTTGTTTACTCATCATTTTTTTGGGAGGACGAACCCACCCATAATGATAGATATAAGCATCAATATGTTTAACATTTAGTTTTTGATTATCATTTTTTCTGAAACCTTGTGCATCTTTATATGAATAGATAGAAGGGTTATTCTTTATTACTCTTATTTCTCTTCTATACCATTGAGTTGAAGCTCCTATATAATCAAATGATCCGTAAAAGTGTTTGTAGTTAAATAATAATCCATCTACATTATCTTGATCTTTATATTCTTCCATTGCTTTTTTTACAATAGGAATATAATCTTCATGAAGGGCTTCATCACCTTGAATATAGAAACACCAATCAGTATTCTTAGAAACTGCTTCAAACGCTTTATTTGTTTCAATAGCTAATACTTTTCCGCCTTCTCTTAGCTTATCATCCCAAACAGTTTCAACAATTCTTATTTTAGGATCGATATTCTGGATTAAATTTAGGGTGTCATCATCAGAATTACCTACAGCGACTACAACTTCATCACAAAGAGGAAGAATTGACCGTATTGCTTCTACAACAGGGTAATCGTATTTTATTGCGTTTCTAATGAAACTGAATCCAGAGACCTTCATAATATTTTTACATTAAATAGAATGTAAAGATATCAGTTTCACATTAAATTAACTCCATTCCTCCCTTTAGACTATATAATTTAACATCCCTTTTATTTAAAGATTGATATAACTCTATAGCTTTAAGGCTTCTTTTACCAGATTGACAGTAAAAAATTATTTTTTCGGATGATGGAATTTCATTAATACGTTCTTCCAATTCGGCTAACGGTATATTGATACCTCCTATATCATCAATTTCTCTTTCGTATTCTTCACGTACATCAATTAAAGTAACTGATTTATCTGAGGATAAAAGTTCTTCGACTGTTTTAAAGTCTATTTCAACTTCTTGATTGGGGATTTCACAAAAATCGAAGTTATACTCACCTAATGTTGATATGTTGGCAACTTTTTGATTTTTCTTGAATTTTAATTTCTGAAAACTCATATCCATACCACTTATCAACAAAAGTTCTCCACTTAACACTTTACCAACACCTGTAATTATTTTTATAACTTCGGTAGCTTGCATGGTTCCCATAATTCCAACCATTGCACCAACAACCCCAATTTCATTGCAATTAGGAGCTTCTTCTGCTGATGGAGGGTTTGGAAAAATACATCTATAGGTAGGACCTTCTTGATAATTAAAAACAGATAATTGTCCATCAAAACGTTGAATTGAGGCAGAAACCAATGGTTTATCTTCAATTACACAAGCATCGTTTATTAAATATCTTGATGAAAAGTTATCGGTTCCATCAACTACTACATCTACTTTAGCTACTAGTTTTAAAGCATTTTCTTTATCAAATCTAGAAAGAACTGTAGTAATTTTACAATGAGGGTTTAGTGCAAACAGTCGATCTTTAATAACTTCTGCTTTTGACTTACCAACATCATTTGTTGAAAACAATACTTGACGTTGAAGATTAGAAATAGAAACAACATCATGATCTACAATAATAAGGTGTCCAATACCAGCAGCTGCAAGATATTGTAAAACAGGACAGCCTAAACCACCAGCTCCAATTACTAGAACAGTAGCAGCTTTTAATTTTTCTTGTCCTACAACACCAACTTCATTTAATCTAATATGTCTGTCGTATCGTTTATATTCTTCTTTTGTCAGCATAATGATAACTCTTCTCGTCTCGCTTTATTTTATCACTCTTGGAGTGCTAAATCCCAATCTTTCCACACTACTTCATAGCCTTGGCGTTTTACCATTTCTGTAAACTCTTCTGTTGAGCGTTCATCAGAAATTTCAAACTGTTCCAAAGATTCTGGTTCTACTACATAACCTCCAGGATTAGTTTTAGAACCTGCACTTGCCGAAGTAATGCCCAATTTAATGATGTTATCTCTAAAAATAGGATGTTCTCTAGTAGAAAGTGATAATTCTACTTCTTCATTATAAAGACGATAGGCACAGATCAGCTGCACTAACTCTCTATCATTCATTTCTACCTTAGGTTCTAAACCACCAGAAAATGGACGTAACCTAGGAAATGAGATAGAGTATTTTGTTTGCCAATACGTTCTTTCTAAATAATCTAAATGAAGTGCCGTAAAGAAAGAATCTGTTCTCCAGTCTTCTAAGCCAATTAAAACACCAATACCAATTTTATGAATTCCAGCTTTTCCTAATCTATCTGGAGTGTCAACTCGGTAATCAAAGTTAGATTTTTTACCCTTTGGGTGATGTTTTTTATAATCTTCTTTGTGGTAAGTTTCTTGATAAACGAGTACAGTATTTAACCCTGCCTCAATTAAAGATTCATATTCATCTTGGTCCATTGGTTGCACTTCCATAGAGATATGAGAGAAGTACGGTTTCATCAATTTAATGGCTTTTTTGATGTATTCTACACCCACAGTTTTATTTGCTTCACCAGTTACCAACAATATATGTTCATAACCCATTGCTTTTATAGCTTTGGCTTCAAGTACAATTTCACTGTCAGAAAGTGTTCTTCTTCTTACTTTATTGTCTAAAGAGAAACCACAATAAGTACATATATTCTGGCACTCATTAGATAAATACATTGGTGTATACATCTGAATGGTATTCCCAAATCTCTTTTTTGTAAGTTGATGACTAAGCTGTGCCATTTGCTCTAAATATGGAGCGGCTGCAGGAGAGATTAAAGCCTTGAAATCTTCTAAATTTCTTCGTTCTTTACCTAAAGCACGTTCTACATCGTGAGCAGTTTTAGCATAGATACTAGCTTTAACATCGTCCCAATTATTTTGATAAAATAAATCTTGATACATCTCTATAATTGATTTAAAAAACCAGTTAATGGTGAACTCGCTTCTGCAGTAATTCTTGGTTGAGCAATCTGAGCTAAATAAGCTTTTCTTCCGGCTTCAACAGCTTGTCCAAATGCTTCTCCCATTGCAACGGGGTCTCCGGCAACAGCAATCGCGGTGTTTACTAATACAGCATCTGCACCTAATTCCATTGCATGTGCTGCATGAGATGGGCTTCCAATGCCGGCATCAACAACAACAGGAACATTACTTTGTTCTACTATTATTTCTAAGAAATCTAACGTTCTTAATCCTTTATTACTTCCAATAGGAGCACCTAAAGGCATTACGGCTGCACAACCTACTTCTTCTAAACGTTTGCATAAAACGGGGTCTGCGTGTATATAAGGTAATACAACAAAGCCTTGTTTTACCATTTCTTCTGCAGCTTTTAGAGTTTCGATTGGGTCTGGCATCAAATACTTAGGGTCTGGATGAATTTCTAATTTTACCCAGTCTGTTCCTAAAGCTTCTCTAGCTAATTGAGCGGCAAATACAGCTTCTTTAGCAGTTCTTGCTCCAGATGTATTTGGTAATAAATTAATCTGAGGATGGTGTAAATGTTTCAATACATCATCTTCAGGATTATCGATATCTACTCTTTTTAGTGCAACAGTTACTAATTCTGATCCCGATGCTACTAATGCATTCTCCATTAACTCATTCGACATAAATTTGCCAGTACCTGTAAAAAGGCGTGAGTTAAAAGTTTTATCTGCTATTGTTAATTGATCCATTTGGATTTTCGTTTTCTTTTTAAATAATCTAACCTTAAGCTAAATTGTAGTTTGATGCTGAAGTTCTTGTTCTAATGCTGAAACTACTTTACCAGGATGTTCTGCATTGGCAATTAATCCAGATACTGCAACTCCATAAATTCCTGTAGCTAGAATGCTTTCAACATCTTTTGTTTCAATGCCTCCAATTGCAATAATTGGCGTATCAATTCCTCTACTTTTACATTCATCTAACAAAGATTGATAACCTTCTAAGCCCAAAATAGGACTAAGTTTTTTCTTTGTTTGTGTAAAACGAAAAGGTCCTAAACCAATATAATCTACGCCAAAATCATACAAACGCTGAATATCCTCGATTGTATTTGCTGTTCCTCCAACAATTTTTCCTTCGCCAAGAATAGCTCTTGCTTCAGAAGGTAAAATGTCTTCTTTCCCAACATGAACACCATCTGCATTTACAGCTTTGGCAACATCAGGTCGGTCATTTATTAGAAGAATAGCATTATGTAAATCTGTTATAACTTTGGCTTTTTTGGCTAAAGCGATATACTCTTCTGTTTCGATATTTTTAGCTCTTAGCTGAATCCATCGGCAACCTGCTTCACAAGCTTCTTGAATGTGAAGTAAATGGTTTTTATCTTTTTTCTCCGTAGAGATATAATGTAGTTTACTAATCATGGCTATTTGATGTAAAAACATGCTGACCTAATTTACTCGGGTCGCTTGCCAAGTAATCTTCAATATAATTTTTGCCTAACCTACAGGCTTCCTCAATAGATTTACCATGTGCTAGATAACTCCCGATAGCAGAAGATAGAACACAGCCCGAACCGTGTTTATCAAATACTTTCATGGTTCTACCAATTATTTTAGTGATTTGCCCTTTGTATATCAAAAAGTCATTTCCTTTTTCTGTAGGATGATGCCCTCCTTTAAGTAGAACATGAGTTGATTTACTCATATTTTTTGCTTCTTCGAGTGGATCGCTTGATGATAATTGTTGCATCTCTTTCCAATTAGGAGTAATAATGTCAACTTTTTCAATCACTCTAGCTAACCCTTTGATAGTACTTTCATCATGAAAGTCATACCCAGCACTTGCACTTAAAACAGGATCTAAAACTACTTTACACATTGGGTTGAATCCTTTTATTAAGTCTATCCAATCAGACATTAATTTAAAGTTTTCAATCACACCAATTTTTAGTACACTGATAGGATATTTCTCAATAATAGGCAGTAATTGTGCAGTAACTACATCTGCACCTATCCAATTTAGTCCTATAAATTCATCAGCAGTTTGATAGGTTAGTGCGGTACAAATACCCAAACTTTGAACATCTAATGCTTCAAAAGTTTTAATATCCGAAAGTACACCAGCTCCCCCAGAAGGGTCAAAACCAGCTAATGTTAAGGCGAAAGGACGATTGTTTTCCATGATGTTTGTAGTTTCTCTGCTTTTAATTTGATGTTAGACAACGATGCCTCCCATAAATATCCTAAAATTGCAGCCCCTTTAAAAGAAGATCTATCCAATTCTAATAGTGTTTTATCGGTTATTCCACCCAAAGCCACTATTTGATGTAACTCAAAACTTTCCTTTTTCATTCTTTCTAAAAGCATAGTGTTTGATTTATAATTCTTTTTGGAAGTACTATCAAACACGGGGCTTAAAAACAAGTAGTCAAATACGGTTAGAATTTGAGGGATTTCATCCATCTGATGTACAGAAGAACTTAATCGGAGTCCTTTACTTTTCCACTGCTCTAGATTTTTCAATTTAATAGCTTGTCGCATCGACTCTTTAAAATGAATGCCTCCAACATTAAATTGATAGGTTAAATCAAAGTGTTGGTTTAAGGTGATTTTTTTATGGTAAGTGATAGGAATAACATTTAGTAAAGTAGAAATTTCTTCTTTTGTTGCATTTGGCTTTCTGATGTGGATAATGTCAATACCATTGTCCAACCAAAAACAGATCAGCTGTGCTTCATCAGTAAAAAAATCTTCTTTTGTTATTCCTATCAACATAATTTTAGTGATAGATTTCGCTACCTAATTCTTTAAATTCTTCAGATTTCTCTTCCATCCCTTTTTCTTGTTCTTCCTTTGCAGCAAAGTCACGAACATCCTGAGAGATTTTCATAGAACAGAAGTTGGGTCCACACATAGAGCAGAAGTGAGCTACTTTAGCCCCTTCAGCAGGAAGTGTTTCATCATGGTATTCACGAGCAGTATCTGGATCTAAAGATAAATTGAATTGATCTTCCCAACGGAATTCAAAACGAGCTTTAGACATTGCGTTATCTCTGTATTGTGCACCAGGGTGACCTTTTGCAAGATCGGCAGCATGTGCAGCAATTTTATAAGTAATAACACCTTCTTTTACATCTGCTTTGTTTGGTAAACCTAAATGCTCTTTTGGAGTAACATAGCAAAGCATTGCAGTACCGTACCAACCAATTTGAGCAGCACCAATTGCAGATGTAATGTGATCGTAACCAGGAGCAATATCAGTTGTAAGTGGTCCTAAAGTATAGAAAGGTGCTTCGTAACAATCTTGTAATTGAGCATCCATATTTTCTTTAATCATATGCATTGGCACGTGACCAGGACCTTCAATAATTGTTTGTACATCGTGTTTCCACGCAATCTTAGTTAACTCACCTAAAGTACGTAACTCAGACAGTTGAGGCTCATCGTTAGCATCAGCAATAGAACCCGGACGAAGACCATCACCTAAAGAGAAGGCAACATCATAGGCTTTCATAATCTGACAGATATCTTCAAAGTGTGTATACAAGAAGTTTTCTTTGTGATGAGAAAGACACCATTTGGCCATAATAGAGCCACCACGAGATACAATACCTGTAAGACGTTTAGCAGTCATTGGTACATAACGTAACAATACACCTGCGTGAATTGTAAAGTAATCGACACCTTGTTCGGCTTGTTCGATTAACGTATCACGGAAAATTTCCCAAGTTAAATCCTCTGCTTTTCCGTTTACTTTTTCTAATGCTTGGTAAATTGGCACTGTACCAATTGGAACTGGAGAGTTACGGATAACCCACTCACGCGTTTCGTGAATATTTTTACCTGTAGATAAATCCATAATAGTATCTGCACCCCAACGAGACGCCCATACTGTTTTTTCTACTTCTTCTTCTATAGAAGAGGTAACTGCAGAGTTACCAATATTTGCATTAATTTTCACCAAGAAATTACGACCAATAATCATTGGTTCAGATTCTGGGTGGTTAATATTGTTAGGAATAACAGCACGACCTTTGGCTACTTCATCACGCACAAATTCTGGAGTGATTTTACCAATAGGAGTATTTGCACCATAGCTATGGCCGGGGTGTTGTGTTCCAAATTTCCCTTCTTGCTCTTCTATTCTTTGGTTTTCACGAATAGCAATATATTCCATCTCAGGAGTAATGATTCCCTTACGTGCATAATGCATTTGAGAAACATTTTGTCCTTCTTTTGCTTTTAAAGGCTTTTTGATGTGTTCGAAACGTAAATAATCTAATTCAGATTTTTCTAAACGCTCGATACCGTATTCAGAAGATAACTTAGAAAGCTCCTCAACATCTCCACGATCTAAAATCCAATCTCTACGTAATTTATCAAGACCTTTTTTTACATCAATCTCAATATCAGGGTCTGTGTAAGGACCACTTGTATCATAAACAGTAATAGCAGGATTTTTTTCTACTTTGTTTAAGAATTTGTGGGTAGTGTCGTCTTGGCTAATCTCACGCATCGCTACTTTGATGTTGTGAATTTCACCATCTACGTAGATCTTTTTAGAACCTGTAAATGGCTCACGTGAAATGACCTCAGGACTTGGGATTTTGTCTTTCTTTTTCATTAGTATAGATATTATTGGCTGTTTAGATTGCCGTTAGAATATTAGTTTTTAACCACAAATTTTATTTTGTGATTATTGCTTTTTTATGTTAGACAACTAATTTTTAGCACATAGGAATGTAGAAATAAGCAGGTATAAAATATATCCTGATAATTTCGTCTATGAAAAAATTAGATGTACAAATCAATTATCCTCCTTGTGCAGGAGCAACAATTGTAATGTTGTTGTTTTCTAGTATTGCGTGAATATCCCATTTTTCTTGAGGTATAATTTCATCGTTAATAGCTACGGCAACAGTGCCTCTAGCTATAGAAATGTTCATATAGTCAAGAAGTTGTGCTAAAGAAAAAGCACTTGGTAATGTGATAGACTTATTGTTTACAGTGATGTTCATTTCAATAATTTTGAAAATAAAAAAATCAATACAATCAATAAACCTTAGGAGGGTGTTGTACAGAATTGTACAACGGGTAGAAATGGACTTTTCCCTTCGTCGGTACTAACCGCATCAGGTTCAGAGGGTATTTCTCAGTTCGATTTAACGAACACCCCTAAAGTAATTTAGATGCCCAAAAGTAATAAAAATATGTCGGGATACAAATGTAATTAATATGATATGAAGGAAAATCAAATAGAAAAAGCATTTTTAATTTAATGATTTATTATTCATTCAAACTGAATTTATCTAATTTCGCGGTTGGTATAAACATCAAGAAAAACATTCTTATAACAATGTCTGAAGAATATAAGGGGCAAGGGCATATGCTTCACCTAAAATTACCTACCGACCCACGTTGGGTAAATATGGTGGAGAAAAATAATATTGAAGAAATATTGGTTGATCATGCTTATTGTGAACAAAAAGCTGCAACAGCGAGTATGTCTATAATAGTAAACTACCCAGAACTAGATGATGTGGTAGATACATTGATGCCAATTGTTGCAGAAGAATGGGAACATTTTGAAAGAGTTGTAAAACAATTGCGTAAACGTGGCTTATCATTAGGTAGAATGAGAAAAGACGAATATGTAAATGCAATTGTAAAATTTGCTCGTAAAGGAGGTTCTAGAATAGACCAATTAATAGATAAATTGTTAGTAAGTGCTTTGATAGAAGCAAGATCTTGCGAGCGTTTTAAATTGCTCTGGAAAGGACTTGACGATAAAGAATTACAAGATTTTTATTATGAGTTAATGATTTCTGAGGCAGGGCATTATGTTACTTTTATTGATTTGGCTAGAAAGTTTAAATCAAGAGAAGAAGTAGATGTACGTTGGCAAGAATTTCTGAAATTTGAAGCAGAATTATTAAAAACATTAGATGTTCGAGGAGATCGAATGCATTAATTAGACGAACGGGTAATTATTTGATTAACTTTGTACTGTGATGTTTACCGAAGAAATAGAAGAAGTAAAAACAATGCATTTTCAATTAGAAGATTTAGCTTCTTTTCGACTCAAAGCTTGGGCTTGGGGTAAGAAAGAAGAATATTGTACTTACTTGTACGATCATGATATAAAATATCCAAAGGGTGGTTTTCGTCACTTACTTGCTGTTGGGGCTAAAAAAGTATGCCCAATGGAAGATGGATATTCTTTTGAAAGCGTACAGAAATTTCATAGACAACATAAAAGTTGGTTATTCGGGCATTGGGGTTACGATCTTAAAAATGAAGTAGAATTACTTTGTTCAGACCATCAAGATGGTATTGAAATACCTGATGCCTTTTTCTATATTCCTAAAACATTATTTATTTTTGGTAAAGATGAGGTTGAAATTCAGTCGGAAAATGATAGTGAAATCATCTATCAAGAAATTCTAGCAACTCCATTACCTGTTGTTTCTAATAGTGGTTGGGGTGGAAATGTATCGCCCAAAGTAGCTCATTCTACTTATATTGATACTGTAAAAAGAATTCAAGACCATATTTTAGAAGGTGATGTTTATGAAGTAAATATCTGTATGGAATTCTTAGCTACCGAAGCAGAACTAGACCCATTTGATTTATACCTCCGACTTTCTCATTTATCTCCAGCACCTTTTTCAGCTTTCCATAGAGTGAAAGAAAAATATGTAACGTGCTCTTCCCCAGAACGCTTTATGAAGAAAGAAGGCAATAAAGTAACTTCTCAACCCATTAAAGGAACGATTAAAAGAGGTACTTCTTCAGAAGAAGATGAACAGTTGAAAGAACAACTTCAGAATGATGAAAAAGAGGTTGCAGAAAACATGATGATTGTTGACCTTGTAAGAAATGATTTAGCAAGAACATGTAAAGCAGGAACAATTAAAGTACCTGAAATCTTTGGTATCTATGGTTTTAAGTCTGTTTTTCAGATGATTTCTACTGTAGAAGGAGAAATTAAAGAAGGAGTTCCTTTTACTGAAGTGATAAAAAAAGCATTTCCTATGGGAAGCATGACAGGTGCACCAAAGGTAATGGCAATGGCATTAATAGAAATGTATGAACGCTCAAAAAGAGGTTTATATTCTGGAGCAATTGGGTATATCACACCAGAAGGCGATTTTGATTTTAATGTTGTGATAAGAAGTGCACTTTATAATGCAGTAGATAATTATTTATCATTTCAAATAGGCAGTGCTATTACTATAGATTCAGAAGCAGAAAAAGAATATCAAGAATGTTTATTGAAAGCAAAAGGAATGCTTGATGCTTTAAATGCTAAAATTGTATTCTAATAAAAAATATCAAAAAGTATTTTAATTAAGAATATTGAAAGGATAACGTTAAAGAAAATTTTCACTTTTTTACTGTCTACTTTAAGTGCAATTCCTGCACCAGTCCAACTGCCAATAATAGCACCTAAAATACCTATACCAGCATAAGACCAATCAATTCTTCCTAAATAAGTAAAATAAGCAAATGCAGTTAAGGAAGATACCACAGCTATTGTTTTAGAAAATGCTACAGATTCCATCACTTTCATAGGTGTTAAATAAGAAAATAAAAAGAACGATATAACACCTGTTCCTGGTCCAAAGAAACCATTGTAAAAACCCATACTAATTACTGTAAGATAAATAAATAGAAGTGGCGTTTTTGCTTTATTTTTTTCCTTTTGAGGGTGTCTTTTCTTTAAAAATTCAATACAAAATAATGATGAAATTATAAATAGAAGGAGATACAACATCCATTGAGTATCTAAATATCTACTACATTCTGCCCCTCCAATAGCTGCAAAAAAAGAGATAAAGCAAGATGTAATTAACAGCCTATTAAATTTTACAACTCCACTTTTTATATATCTGATAGTAGCTGTTAAAGTTCCAGTCGTTAAAACAGCCTTGTTTGTTCCTAATAATACAGCTTCAGGTAAACCAAGTGATATTAAAACAGGTAATGATAACATTCCGCCTCCACCAGAAATAGCAGTTATAACTGATGAGAAAACGCATACTAAAAACCATATGATATATTTTAAAATAGGTTCTTCCAATGGATTTATTTGATATGAATGGTGAAACTACAAGGTATGCATAAGATTAAGAATGAATAACTTAATTTTCCTAAAAATTTATAACTTGGGATTGCTATACTTCTTAACTATCTTAAAATTGGACTAAAAAATGAAACTAGAAATAACAAACACCTATTTAAAAGGACGAATTTTTTGGGGACAAAAGTATTTTAAAAATATACTTTATGATTCTCTAAAAGTGTTTTTACCTGCTTTTGTATTTTCATCAATGTTCTTAGTAGCAAAAATAAACGTAAGTATTCTTCTATTGATTGCATTTCCTGTAGTATTAACTTCTGCATTTATTGGGCTATGTTTTGTTCTTTATGGAACATCCTCAATTTATTGCGATGAAGATATATTTAGATTAAAAGTGTCATTTGGGCATTCAGTAGAATTACCTATAAGTAAAATATCTCAGTTTTATTTAAAGAAAGATATTACTCGTTCAACTTTACTTGGTCAACCCTTTGTAACTCTTTATTTAAGAACAAAAGAGGAGAATGATATACGTTGTTTCGGTAGACATTCCTTACCATCAGAAGAAGGACGAAGGTTAGAAGAACACATAGAGCAGTTTATAGGAATTGATGATCACTATATTCACGGAGAATACCATGAAAGAGGAATCCAAAAAGATGTTTTTACTGCTAAAAAGCCTATTGATACAGTTACTACAGAAGAAACAATAACATTAAATACGGAGGAATATTTGGTAGAACGAAAATTTCAGTATGAATGGAATAAAGGAAGAATTGATCATGCACTTTGGGCAACAAATGGAACAGACGATGTCAAAATTTATGTAGTGAATGATCAGTATTATCTTGAAAAGAGTATCAATTTTTCAAAATTACTTGCGCCATATATTAAAAATAATTGTATTGATTTAGATAAGATTCCTTTAATGCTAATGTATGAAGATACGTCATTTGTAAAAACAACTTCTGATAAGGGTAAATTTTTTAAAAGAGACTTTGAGAAAGAAGAGGTTAATGTTGAGCATATTATGCTTTTTGCATCAACCGATTACCTTAGAATCTGCAAATACGGTAAAATTAATATTGAAATCACTCACGGTAAACTAGCATTTCAAAATGAATATTAGAGAAACAAGAAGAGGGGGAACTATCTTAAATGTTCAAGCATTCTTGGCTCCTTCAATTCGTCAAGATTTTAAAAAGAAATTATATTTTCAACATACAGGAATTTGGGCAGTATTATTATTGTTTTCTTTTGTGTATTCAGTAATTCCTGCCGTTTCTGTAATTTTAATAGGCATAATTGCCTTTGATTTTTTTAAAATTTATAAGTTGGGAGACAAAGAGGTTAGTGTCCAATTTTATATACTTGGAGAGACTTTAATGGTTCGTAATCATGATACTAATCCAGACATAACTTATGCCGAAGATTTTAAAGTAGATGATATTGAACAATTCTTTATAAAAAAAACAGGAGAAGATAGGTATGGTTTGTTTGCTATCGTAGGAAGAAGACAGAGAGTGTCAAAACAGATTCTTGAGTTTTCTTCGGAACGTCTTCATGAAATCCATGATCTTAAAGTAATTATTCATGAAAAGTTAGACGTTGATGTAAATGAGTTAGAGGGAGAGTACGAAGGGTATTCAAAAAAGGAGATAGCCGAACCTAAAAGAAATAGACAATATTTTAAATTATTTAATCAAGATATTAAAGATATAAGGCAACGTGGAGTGATTACATTACAAGGCGATGATTATCAAATTCATTCAATATCTCAGATTGATTGGGAAAATGGATTTAGTAGCTTAAAGTTTGCTTTAGATGAAGATAACTCTTTGTTCTATTATTCTTCTGTATCAAAAATGTATTTGATTAAAGAGCAAAATATACATTATCTATATGATCTTAATATGTATCATTTAGCAGATGATTTATCTAACATTGGTAATAAGTTAGAGGTAAATGGAGTAGAGTATTATTTGTGTGCTATCAACCAAGGAGAGTACTTTTCTGAATCTACTTTAGAAGACGATGAAGTATATCAATTATTTTTTGAGAATGATGAGCAAGATGCATTTTTACGATTTATAGTTATCAACAATACTATTAAAGTGTATAAAGGAGAGCGGATATTACTACATCAATTACAAAATATTTTACCTCAAGTCTCTTTTTAAACTAAGTCGTAATAGAAAATAATAAAGAGAATACAGATAGTACAATAAATACCCATTAAGGGTAAACCTATCTTCATGAAATCTTTAGTTCTGTATCCGCCAGGGCCATATACAATCCAATTTGTTTGGTAACTGACTGGTGTTAAAAATGCGGCAGATGCACCAAAAGCAATAGCTACAAAGAAAGGTGTACTTGGTAATTCTAAAAGTTGACTTAAAGAATAGGCAATCGGAAAAGCAATCGATATTGCAGCAACATTTGTAACAAAAGAGGTGAGTAAAATTGTTACCAAGAATAGCCCAATTAATACACCTATTACCCCAAATGGTAAGAAAACTTTTATAAAAAATGTACTTACTATATGTGAAGCCCCTGTACTTATAAAAGCCTCTCCTAAAGTAAGGGCAGACATTAAAAGAACAACTAAATCTAAGTCTAACTGTTTATTTATGGTATCGAAAGTAGTTGCTTTTATTAATAATAAACCTGCTAATGCGAAAATAGCACCAGATAAAAGTTCGATAATACTCGATGCTACCAAGAAAATTAAGACTCCTAGAAAGCCAAGGTATAGCCACTTATGACTTTCTTTTATAATCAGTTTATTATTTTCTATTGTAGATAAAACATAAAATTCTTTATATAAACTGATATTAGAAAAGAAGGTATCTCCTGCAGATAATAAGAGCATATCTCCAGCTTGTAGACTAATTTTTTCTAATTCTCCTGTAACTTTTTGTCCATTTCTATGTATTGCAACTAGTTCAACATCATAAGTTTCTTTAAAATTGATTTTCCCTAATTTTTTTCCTGATAAAGCAGAGTTGGCAGGGATTACCGCTTCTACAATTTTAGAATCATCTTCATGGTTGGGTAGGTCTAATCCAATATCAGAATTAACAATCACCATAATGTTTTCTGATTGTCCCATAAACATCAATTGATCTTTTGGACGAATAATGAGCTCATCAGGGATAGGTGTAATTACTTCACCATTTCTATGAACTTCGATAAGGTAAGCACCTTCAAAATCTCTAATTTTTGTATTAACTATTTTCTTACCAACAGTTCTTGATGAGCGATGTACTTCTAAGGCCATTAAATACTCAGGAGCAATGGCTTTAGCATCGTCAAAAACTTCTTTATTTTCTGGTAAAAGGTTGTACCCAAAGGTGACTAAATACAGAATACCGAAAAAAGTGACTAAAAGTCCTAAATAAAGGAAGTCCGTATAGGCTAAACTAGGTAGTTTGTTCGTTTCTATAAAACCATTGAGTACTAAATTGGTAGATGTACCTATAAGGGTAATCATGCCGCCAAGAATAGTACTAAAAGAAAGTGGTATTAATAGTTTAGAAGGGTGTGCTCCCATTTTTTTACACCAGTTGTAAACATAGGGCGTTAAACCTGCAACAACAGGTGTATTATTTGTAAATGAAGAAAGAAAGGCCGCAAAAGTTGTAATTTTTAATAGAAACAATTTAGGGTCCTTCGATTTGCCAATAATACTATTTAAAGTCTCTTCGGTATTGAATGTATGATAAAGATGAGTAGTCACAATAACTAGCACAATGATTGTAGCTATTGAAGGGTTACTCATGGATGCTAAGAGGTTTTCTGCTGAAACAATTCCACAGACCATAAGTGAAACGACACTTATGAAAAATATAGTAGAAGGTTTACCCCATTCGCGTAATAGGGAGATAACCACTACGATTACAGCAAATAAAACAATCCATTTTTCTAGAGCAATTGGTAGATAGTGATCAATTCTGAGAATGGGTAACAAGAGATAAGGCATATTTTTAGGTTGTGTTGTAAACCAATTTAGCTTTATTGATTTTATAAAAAAGTGATGATTATCAATGTTTTAACGTTTAACGCCAAAAAGATTGATGGTAATAGTAAATATAATTTACGTCACATTCAAATTTTTAAATTGATCTAGGAAAAAATCCTATTTAGAATATTAAGAACAAATGAAAGTAAGTCCAGAGTTCAGAGGTACCGCAACTATAGTAGTAGTCAGCTTACTCTTATTAATGAGTTTTGTATCCTTTCTTCGCTCCTCTCAAAGTGAAAAAAGAGAAGTTTCAGAAATTCTTTTAAATCAAGAATACAAAATAGCAAACTTCCCTACACGTGCAAAAGAGTATATCCGTACTGAAGATAGAAAAACATTATTGCAATTAAAACAAGAGGCAGATAAAGTATTGTCTCAAATTATTGCAATGGAAAAAGGAAATAAAATAACTTCTTCTGATAAGCAAGGAATTATGGTTCTCTCTACAATTGGAGATTCAGATTTATCGCATGCATTAGAATTGTATAGAAAAAGATTTGAAGACTACTACACTCAAATTGATATAATGTGGGATGCTAGTATTAAATCAAATACAACGGTAGAACTACAGTTACGTAGTCAAAAGCAATTAGCAAGAGGCAGAACTAAAAGAGAAATAATAGAGGAAGGAGAAGATAGTGATGTTGTTGGTAAAGCAATAGAATTTTTAGAACGTAGAAATTCATCATTATTATTACACAATAGAGAAACACGTTTTCAGTTAGAAGAAAATATAAAGAAGACAAAAGAAAAGAACTTAATTTTTAATGGATTACTCGTCATCTTGGGGGTAATGTTATTAATTGTACAAGGTGCTTTTTTTAGAAATAATTTATTGACTCCAATTCGGTTATTACGTAAAAATTTAGAAGAATTTTCTGGGGAGAAAGACTTGTCTGATACTGGTGATATTAAAATTATTGAAGATAGAGTAAATAACCTTGAAGATGATTTTAACAGAATTACAACGTTAATTGAGCACCTTGGAGAAAAAGACTTTGATGCCAATACAGATGGTCTGAATGAAAAACTTGCAGAATCTTATGATCAAGCAAGAGATACTCTGATTCAACTTGCAAACGAAGAATTTGTGAGTAAATGGATTACAGAAGGTTTAGCCAGAACTACAGAAACATTAAATAGCGAACATTTTGATTCTATAGAGGAAATGAGTTTTGCCTTTGTTCGTTTCGTAACTCGACATTTAGGAGCACTTCAAGGAGGTGTTTTCTTAAGGTTAGACCAAGATTCTGATAAAGTAGTAAATCAGGTAGCAAGTTATGCTTACGGTAAAAAGCGTTTTCCACAGAGAAAAATATCTACAGACGAAGGTTTAGTTGGGCAGGTAATGCTAGAAAAACAATACGTTTATGTAGAAGATTTACCAGAACATTATACAGCAATTTCTTCTGGTTTAGGAGAAGCTGCACCTCGAAGTATTATTATTATACCTGTTGTACATGGTGCAGACGAAGTTTATGGAGCAGTAGAAATAGCTTCTTACAAATCATTGTCTCCTCATGAACAAGAATATGCAAATGCAGCTTGTGAACGCTTTGGTTCTGCTATTGCCGTTTATATGATGAACGAGAATACCCGTAGATTATTAAAAGAATCTATGGAGGTGAATGAAAATTTGAAATTCAAGGAAGAATCTTTGGTAAGTAAAACTGAAGAGATGCAAGAGGTACAAGATAAGCTAAGTGTAAAACTTAATGAGCTATCTAAAGAATCTAACCTGAATAAAAATATATTAGATGCAATTGGTAAAACAATGGCCATTATTGAATTTGATCTTGATGGTAAAATTATAACAGCCAATGCAATGTACCTCTCTGTGATGGGGTATAAATTAGAAGATATTGTAGGTAAATACGAACGCGTTTTAGTTACTACCGACGAGGTAAATTCTATGCGTTATAAATTACTTTGGGATAGCTTATCAAATGGTTCTTTTATTTCTGGAGAGTATTGCAGAATTAATAAAAGAGGTATGGAAGTTTGGCTTAACGGTACTTATAATCCAATTTTTGGTATAGATGGTAAACCTTATAAGATTATTCAGTTTGCAGAATTTACAACAGAACAGAAAGCAAAAGATCAAACTAACGCAGAACGTTTAACTGCTTTTGGATTACACCATCCTGTATTGGATTTAGATTTAGATGGTAAAATTAAAGCAGCAAACTCTGCCTTTACAGACCTTCTAGGTTTTAAAAGAAAGGATTATAGAAATATGCCAATTGTTGAATTCTTCGAAAATGCAAAAGATATACGTTCTTTTAAGAGAATTCTAAGAGATATAAAGGCAGGTACAGATGCAGTACAAAATTTTATTTTTGTTGATAAAAATGGAATAACAAAAATCTGTGAGTTGAATTTATTCCCTTTAAAAACTTTAGGCGGAGATGTCCAAAAGATCATGTTATATATGATTGATAAGACAGACCAAGTACATTTAGATAAGAAATTATCTACAGAATCGGATGCTCATTTATTACTTCAAAATGAATTAGTAACAAGAAATACAATCATGGATGATGTTTGTATGTTACTTGAGGTAGATTTAAATGGCCGTGTGATTAAAGGGAATGCAATGGTAGAAAAATGGACAGGTAAATCCATAGACAATATTATTGGTACTCCTATAGCAGATATGGTCACTACTTCTTACCAAACTGCCATTTCTACGTTACTTTCTGATCCAAATGAAAAAGGAGTAAGATCTAGAATGCTGGAATATGCTACACCAAGGAGTAGAGCATTTTGGGGGAATTCCATTTCATCTGTTATTTACCAAGGGGATGTTCCATTGAAATATCTTTTTATAATTTTTGACGTAACTGATAGAGTAGAAAGAGAGCAAGGGTTAACGCAAGAGATAGAACGTCAGAAAACAAAAAACACATTGTTTAGAATGCAGCAAGAAGGAAATAACTTCTCTGTTGTAGAACAAATTTTCCAAGATGAATCAATTGATTTGGCAAATGAAGATTGGTTAGAAAAACTTCCTTTCCCATCATTGCTTACGGATAAAGAGGGGCTTTTAATTGGAGATAATCAATTATATAAAGACTTAGGTTTAAAGGCCATTAAATTGATTGATATTCCAGATTTTTTATCAGATCAACAAAAACAAAAGTTGAGCTCGTCTGTAAAAAATGCATCATTATTTGAAGAGAAAATTAAAATGCAGAATATCAATAAAACAATTTTACTACTTCCACTCTTTGGAGTTGGAGAGCATCGAATGTTAGTGATGATTGCTTAGTAAAAAAGGAACGATAATTTAAAAATCGTTCCTTTTTTAATGCTTATTTTTTCTTAGCAACAATAGCTTCTGCAAACCATAAATATTCATCTACGAAGGCAGTCATTGTTTTTTCGAACTCAGGGTCTATTAAAAGGCCATCTTGATCTATTTTATTTTGTACTGTAGGTACGGTTAACATTCTATATATAGGATAGGCCATAAGTGCTAAAATCTGAAGCTGTAACGATTGAGCAGCACGTATACCTCCTAAAGCACCCGCAGAAACGCTTACTACACCAATTGGTTTGCGTTGATAAGTACCCTTAGGATAGAAATCGATAGCATTTTTTAATGCAGAAGAATAGCTTCCGTTGTATTCTGGCGATGCAAAGATTATCCCATCTGCTTTATCTAAAATAGCACCTAATTTTTTTACATTATCTGGAGAGTTGTCGTGTAATGTATTTGTTAGCGGTGGTAAAGCCCATTCTTTTAAATCAATAACTTCAGCTTCAACATTGGCTATTTCAGAAAGCCTTTTGCATAAATGAAGAGCGACTCCATGTGTATGTCGATCATCACGTACACTACCAGAGAGAATAACAATTTTCATAAAATAAATTTAGGGTGTAAAGGTTTAAAACAAAGAACTGAAAGTAATTGAGTAATTATAAAATCAGTATTCAATTGGTTAAATGAAAGATTAAAGCCTTTGATACTCAAAAAACTTATAGTTTTGGATTTACAATCAATCTACTAAAAAATATATAGAAGAAATACTTTAGCTATGATTTTGGAATGAGGTTCTTTGTTAAAAATGAGAAAAGCGATAGAGCATTTTACTTATTTAGATAGCAATTTAAAAAGGGTGGTGTTTACGATCATTAAAAATGATAAACATATATTGAGAGTTTTGATTGGACAGTTTTATAACTTTGTATGTTATAATAACAGAATACACACACTTCTATTAAGTAACCAAGTATTCCTAATTAAGATACCAACCATTATTTAAAATATATATAATATGAAAAAGACATTAGCTAGTGATAATTACTCAGGCACGACTCCAGAAATTATAGAAGCAATTGCAAAAGCAAATGGAGCTCACCAAGGTTCTTATGGAGCAGACGAGAGTACTGACACTGCTGTTGCAATGTTTAAAAAAATGTTCAGAGAAGATATTGATGTGTATTTTACAATGAATGGTACAGGAGCTAATGTTACTGCATTATCATCTGTTTGTCCATCATATGGTGCTGTAATCTGTTCTTCTGTTGCTCATATTAATGTTGATGAATGTGGAGCTCCTGAAAAATTTGGTGGCTTTAAATTACTAACAGTAGAAAAAGAAAATGGTAAACTAACTCCAGAAGATATTGCACCTTTTATGGTGAATTTAGGCGAGCAACATTGGTCGCAACCAAAAGTAATTTCAATTACTCAAGCTACAGAATACGGAACAGTTTATACTTGTGCAGAAATTAAAGCTATAGCAGATTATGCCCATGAAAATGGTCTGTTATTACATGTTGATGGAGCAAGAATTAGTAATGCAGCGGTATCTTTAGGTGTTTCTTTTAAAGAAATGTTACTAGATACAGGAGTTGATTTTGTATCGTTTGGAGGTACAAAAAATGGTTTGATGTTTGGCGAAGCAGTAATTTTCTTTAATACAGCTATTTCAGAAAATTATAAATATGTTCGTAAACAAGGTATGCAATTACTGTCTAAAATGCGTTTTATAAGTGCACAGTTTGAGGCTTTATTTGGTACAGACCTTTGGGAACGTAATGCCAAACATGCTAATAAAATGGCTCAGAAATTAGCAAGTGGTTTAAGTAAAGTTGCAGGAGTAAAAATAACACAAGAGGTTAAAGCGAATGGTGTTTTTGCAATTATGCCCAAAGAAATTATTCCTGCTTTACAAGAACAATCTCCATTTTATGTATGGGATGAACAAACTCACGAAGTACGTTTAATGTGTTCTTTTGATACAGCTGAAGAAGAGATAAATGCTTTCTTAGTAAAATTGGATAGTTTGCTTTTAGAATTAGCATAATATATACTTTAGTAATGAAATCCTTGATTGTCAATGAATATATTTATTGATAATCAAGGATTTTTTTGTACTCTTAAATCTTTTTCTAATAAAGATAGTTACAACATTAAAAGAGCACCCTTTACCTATATGAACTCGATAATATAAACTCACGCTCTTATTTACTATAATGAAATTATACTTATTACGAACTATTGTATCTATTACTGTACTTGGATTATTATGTACATCAAATATTTTTGCTCAATGTAGCGGTGTTCCAAACGGAAACTGGACGGAAGGGTGTACATATTCAATATCTAATGATGTTTCTGTATCTTCTTTATCTGTAAAGAGTGGTACTGGAGTTTTAATTATTGATTTAGAGGATACTTATACTTATGAAACTACCGGTAATTTGACTGTAAAAAATGGTGAAACCTTAGTCGTCAAAGGTAATTTGAAAGTAGGAGGTAGTTTTTCAAATCATGGTTATATATATGTCTATGGCAGTATTGAAATTGCGGGCGCAGCTCAAAATCAACCTAGTTCTAGGATAAAAGTTGGAGGTGATATCGATATTGCTGGAGCTGCTTCAGATCATGATGTAGTTAGGGCAGGAGGAACAATAACTTCAATTAATATTTTTGGAGAAGATGATTACATCTATGTTTCTCCAACAGATGATGATTTCCTTGCCTATTTCCCATCATTCAGTTTACCTGTAGAATTATCTGCATTTAATGTAACTAAAGTAGAAGAAGTAGTAGCAATAAATTGGACTACAGCTTCTGAAATTAACAGTGCATACTTTGATGTGCAACGATCTACAGATAAAAGAAACTGGGAAACCATTGAACGTGTTAATGCACAAGGAAATTCGGATGTATCAGTTGCTTACCAAGTGAACGATAATATTGGCAATTTAAACGAGATATACTACCGTTTATATCAAATAGATTTAGATGGAGCTGTAGAAATTTTTGGTCCTTTACAGGTTAAAAACAATTCATCAAATTTAAAAATTAGTACCTATCCTAATCCAATCACATCATCAGAAAAGCTATCTATTTTAATTGAAGGAATGGAAAGTTCAGAATCTTGTTCAATTATTATATATGATACCAAAGGTAAACTAGTTTTAGCTACTGAACATGAGGTTGAAATAGGCAGTTCTATAAAGACTATTGATACTTCTATGCTGACACAAGGATTACATTTTGTAAAAATTAGTATTGGTAAAGAAAATGAAGCATTTAAATTGTTAGTTTCTAAATAAAAAGTAATATTAATAAAACAACTTGATAGTCATTTAGTTATAATAGGGTAATCCACAATCGTTCACCCTTAAAACTACTATCATGAAAATAGCATTGAAATATGGAACACTAATGTTCTTAGGTTATTTTTTACTTTTTGCAATCATGAAGTTTCTAAACTTATATCACATTATAGAGTTAAGAGCGTTAAATTTCATAATACATTCAACAGGTGTATTTTATGCCTTAAAAGAATATCAAAAAGCATCACCAGAAAATTTTGGTTACGTATCTGGTTTTGTCGAAGGTATGCGAACCACTTTAATTGGTGCAATCCCTTTTGCTTTATTTATGGTAGTCTACCTCACTTTTATAGAACCAGAATTTTTAAGTTACTTACAAGAATACGCACTTCACGGAGCATACATTACAACGGGGAAATTATTCCTTGGTTTGTGCATGGAAGCAGTAGGATCTGGAGTGTTAATTTCTTATCTCGTTATGAGGTACACAGTAATGCTAGCATCAGAGAAAGCGTAATAACAAAACAGAAAATACTTTAAGGCCACTCAATTTAATAGTTGTGTGGTTTTTTTATGTCTTTTTTTACTGAAATGACTACAGTAGCTAAAGAAAAAAATAGCGTAGTGTACTTTGTTTTTTTTAGCTGTTTTTTGATGAAAAAGCAGGATTTCGTTAGGTACTGTTTAAGCATTTGAGACTAGAAATTTATACCTCTATTATGATTGTACAGATAACAATCTGCATGAGAAAATCTATAAAATGGTTACATCAAATAAACAAATTAAAGAAGCGAATACAAAAAACATTAACGAGATAATAGTGATGGAAATTTAATACAATTGCTGGGTATTATTAGAGAAGTAGTATGTTGTTATTCAATCAGTAAAGTAAATATAAGTAGACTTGTTAGTACTTTTTAAAGAGTGAAATAGATCTATTTTGTTGCTTTTTTCATTTTAAAAGGAATAAAGTACACTTTTTACTTAGAATAGAACTATTTGGTATGGTATTTTGTTTAATATTATTTAAATTAAAAAAGCGACTTACTGTGTTAATTTTATCGCTTAATTAAATCTATTCATTTTACTACAGAGTATAGAAATAACCAATTCCAGCTGTAGTAACTAAACTACTTTACGATGACTAAATTTTACTGTAACGTATTTACTGTTCTTATACTTAATTTTATTTGTCTTGGGAATGCTTTTGGGCAGTGTGATTCTCCATTTTTTGGAACGGGCACGCCAGATATGACTAGTGATATTACAATTACGTCAGATTGTGAACAATTTGGAGATGCATTTAGTGGGGTGTTAACTGCATCTGGAGATAATAGAACATGGACAGTTGGCAATGGGAGTGCAGGTATTATAGTTACATTGGATTATCCTAAAGTAACATTAACAGGAGAAGAAAATTCTAACGTTACTTTATATGGTGTAAGTTTAATAATAGAAAATAATGCGACTTTGGTAATAACTGATGATCTAGAGGTTCATAATTTATCTTCAATTACAGTAAAAGATGGAGGAACTTTAATCATAGGTGGAAACCTTTTAACAGAAGGTGATGAAGATTCAGCTGAAATGTCAGTGAGTGTTACTCTTAATATTGAAGGGTCGGGAGAAATACATGTTGGCGGTAATGCCATATTAAATTATTCTGGAGGAGATTTATTAAATCCTGTACGAATGTATGTATCTGGAACAGTAACTAGTTATGATATTGGAGGAGCTGATACTGGAGGGCTTGAATTTTGGAGAGGAATAATATCTGGAATTAGATTTTGGGCTAATTTAATTGGAGGAGATGTCGCTTTTTGGGATGAAATAATAGCGAGTATAGATGAAGCAATAGATAATATCAATAATAATGTTGGAGGTTTTGACAATTTACCAACTTCAAACAATCCAGGATCTCCAAACCCATTTGATTCAAATGTTGAAATAACTTTACCAACATCAGCTTCTGCTGCTGATTTCTTCACAAATTCAGTTACTTCAGAATCAATTTTTACATCAGCTGATTTAGCTGTTTTAGATGTAGTAGATCCATTAAGTTTATTAAATAAGAAAATACAAATTACTAGTTCTATTTTAGATATCTTAGTAGATGAAATATCTCATGATGAACATGATATTTCAAGTTTAACAGGTTTAAAGTCAGCTTTAGAATCAATGACTTGGACACTTCAAGGAGATGTTTTAACAGCAATGACTGCTTATAATGGTGGTTTTGCTACTGATGCTCATAAATTGACATTGTCTACTTATTTCAACCAAGATGTAAAGATTACTATTTCTATAGTAGATGAAGATGAAACTCCTGCAAATGTTAGAGTAATGGCAGGTGAACATGAACAAGAAGTATCTGTAGAATCAGGAACACTACCTGGAGACCTCCCAGTATCCCTAACCTACTTCGAAGCATTCATAGAAAACAACACAGTAGCTTTAGAATGGGAAACAGCTTCGGAACAAAATGCTTCTCACTTCGATATTCAGCGTTCAGTAGATAGAAAAAACTGGAAAACGTTAGGTACAGTACAAGCAGCAGGTAATTCTAATGCAGCAATCTTATATGAGTTTATAGATGAAGCACCTACAGCAACAGCATTCTACCGTTTACATCAAGTAGATTTTGATGGAGCAAATGAATATTTTGGTCCTTTATATGTGAAATTAGATGGCGTTGAAGAAAACTTTAAAGTTGTGATAATGCCAAATCATGCTCATAAAGGAGAAAAAATTCAGTTACAAGCAATTGGTATACAAGAAGGAGGAGACCTTTCTATTAAGATATTTAACGCTCACGGACACTTAGTTTATGAAGATAAACAAGAACAAGTTTCTTCGTCATCGTTATTAATGCCTTTAGATATTTCTGATAGATTAGGAACAGGAATGTACTATGTAGTTGTACAGTCTGGAAAAGAAATTGTAAAAGAAAAGTTATTGATGAAATAACGAGACTAAAAATATATAAATATGAGGGCAATCTATGTAACAATAGGTTGCCCTTTCTTTTTAAAAAAATACAAGAAATGTTTTATTTTATATGATGTAAGATAAAGACACTACCAAAGTAGAAAATGCTGCATTTCTTAGTTAAGTACAATGAAATTCTTCATTCACTTCAAATAATACAAGTTTGATAAAACGTAAGAAGTGGATTATAATTACCTATTTCAACTGTTTTTGTTGTTAAAACCTACGCTCTGCTTCACTATTAAAATTAACTCATTACAATATTTACCGTAACTAACTTAAACCATCTAAGTATGGTAGCTAAAATAAAAAAACTAAAGATGAATTGACTATCATCTCTACTGTTAAACCTAGAATATTATGAAACGTTTTTACCTCTTTTTGTTGCTTGGAATATTATGTAGTCTTACTCAATTAAGTTATGGACAATGTTCAAACTTAGTGACAAATTTTACTTCAGATGCTAGTTTCACTACTTCAACAGAATGTACAATAAATAATGATTTAATATTAGAAAGTAACAGTAGTGATAGAAAGATAGAAGTTAATAGTGGTGGAGCTAATATTAGTGTAATATTTAATATGAATAATAAAGAATTATCCTTAGGAGGAAAAGATTCTTTTGGAAATTATCCTAGTGGTATTAATCTTATAGTTGACGAAGGAGATACATTGACAATTCAAGGAGATTTATATATTAATACAAATTCGGATTTACAAATAGATGGAGTTCTAATAATAAATGGAAATATAAAATCTTATGATGGTACATTTATCTCAGATTTTAATACTAATAATATTTCTATTGAAGTAGGAGCTTCAGGAATGATTGCAGTTTCGGGTAGTGCAGATTTTGGAAGATCTTCTAGTGTAAACTCTGCAAATATCTATATAGGAGAGGAACTAGATAATAGAAGTAAGTCTGGTAATTTTTCAACTGCTAATGTAGGCTCAGACCCTTTCGGAACTCCCTCAATTACCTTCCAAAAATCTAGTGTAGAGACTTCAGAAATTACAATTGATTTCTTTAATAAGGAGCAACATATGGATGGAGTTTATACTGAAGGGGCAGAAAGTTTTTGCTCAAAATTATTAGATTCTTTACAAATAGATAAAGCTTCTGGTTGGTATGGGAAAGAAATACAATTTTTATTTCAAGGTTTTGACCGTACTGAACTAGATACTTCTAATGTTGAAAATGTGACAATAACATCTATAACGCAACTAGAAACTGTCATTCATTCTGTTATTTGGAAAATAAATAATGCGGATATCAAAGCAGAATTAGGAAAATACCATCGTTCTGAAAAAGATTCTCTATTAAGATCAAAAGATATGGATGCAGAGAAACTAAGTGATATTTATTCTTACTTTACAGATTCTTCTAGAACAATTCAGGTAGTATTTGTCGATGATAACAATGGGCATGTATTGGATAGTAGACACCATTCAAATAGTAGAATGATGTCTGTGCCAGATGTGTCTGTTAATGGTAACTCAGGTGATCTCCCAGTAGCACTTACACAGTTTACAGCAAATGCAACAGAAGACAATACTGTACTTTTAGAATGGGGTACAGCTTCAGAGCAAAATGCTTCTCATTTTGAGGTGCAACGTTCTGTAGATAATAAAAATTGGGAAACATTAGGCCAAGTAGAAGCGGCAGGTAATTCGAACGTACTTATTTATTATAATTTTATAGATGAGTCGCCATTACCACAAGCATATTATAGATTACATCAAGTAGATTTTGATGGAGTAGCTGAAATTTTCGGACCAATTAAGGTAAACTTGTCTAATGAAATAGGACAACCTTTTTCTTCTAAAATTTATCCTAATGATATTATAGGAGATCAGAAAGTACAAATTTTAGTAGAAGGTTTATCAATAGGAAATAACTTAGAAATTAATGTTTATAATAAATCAGGACATTTAGTCTTAAAAGAAGCAAGTAGTAATTTAGCTTCAGAAGCATTTGTGAAACCATTCGATTTACCCTCAAACCTACCTTCGGGAATGTATTATGTTGTAGTGAAATCGGGTAAAGAAATAGCAAGAAATAAAATTGTAATCAGGTAATTATCGGTAGAATATAACACTAAGGCTATCTTCTTTTATAGAGGATAGCCTTTTTATGCTTTATGTAAGGTATATACCATGATTTACAAGAAAAGTAATATTAAATGATATTTAAGAGCTATTAATTTATTTTGAGGGAATAATAGTATGTAAGTTTTAGAGTATGTAATTTCTGTATACAGTACTTTCATTACATTTTTGAGATAACCTACAGTCAAGTTTTTTTTATAGTGAACACTTATAAGCTAGAAAATGTACAGGTAGTAGAAGTAACTGCTATAATCAAAATTGATTGACAACTAATTATCATCAAAAATTATTATCATGAAGCTTAATACCCCCTTTTTACTGTTTTTTATCTTATTTTCATTTACTCTAAATGGATTTGCTGAATGTATTTCTCCTGGAAATATTAGTTCGAATAAGAGTTTTACAGAAAGCTGTTATTTATCTTATGGAAGTGATGAGACCTATAAAGCAAAATCAGAAAATAGAACATTAACGATAAATTCAGGTACTACTGTTCATATTGATATGGATGGTAATACGTTAATTTTAAGTGGTGATGATTGGAGTGGTGATATATATTGTGGTGTAGAAATTATTGTTAAAAATGGAGCAGCATTTTCTGTAAATGGAAATTTAGAATTGAAAAACTATTCAAAAATCACAATTGAAGATGGAGGGATATTTATTTTAAAAGGGAATTTGATTATTGGAGATGCTTCTGATGTAAATCTATCGATGAATTCTTCTTTAAACATTGCAGAAAGTGCTGCTTTTCATATTAATGGTAATGCCGCAATTAACTTTGCTTCAGGAGCTTTTAATAATAATTTATATGCTTCAGGAAGTGTTTCTACAAGTAGTGTAGATGGAGCTGCTTTACAGGATAGAGTAGATGAATTAACTGCTATTAAAGTGGATTTAGAAGGGTGGTACTCCGTACCTTTTTTTGGTTTATTTGTTAAATGGATCAATAATAATAGAGTAATACCTGAAATAGCAAAAGTGCAAACGATTATAGATTCTGGAGATTTTGAAGAATACCAGATAGATAATAGTGGAGAAACTTTAGTAGGAAATAGAATAGATCCAGACGGCCCTTTTTCTTCAACGTTAAGTATAACTTACTCTTCTAATAACCACCAAGCAGATTTCTTTAAATCAGATAGTGTATCTGCCCATTCAGATTTTGATTCAGACGAAATTGCAACTACAATAATGACAGGAATAAGAGTTTCTGCAGCAACAGGTTGGTTTGGAAAAGAAATTAGAGTAGCCTCATCAGAAGGTTTTACATCGAACGAATTAAAAGTAAACGAGTTAAATGGTAAAGTAATTTATAGTTTAAAAGATTTAGAAGATGCTCTACATTCTATAAAATGGCAGATAAAGAATAACGATGTAAAAAAGGAGTTGGCCAAATACCATAAGAATAGTCAAAATAAAGATAAAATAGACCCTGAAAAAATAAGTGCTATTCAAACCTATTTTGATACAGAAAGAAAAATTAAACTAGAGTTTGTTGCAGAAGGAAGTTCCGCAGGAAGAAAGCGAGATTTATCATCTTCTAACCAAAGAGTATTATCTATTCCCGAAGTTACAATTACAAGTAATTCAGAAGACCTTCCAGTTACATTAGTGAGTTTTGAAGCATTCACTTTAGAAGATAATAGTGTGGCATTAGAATGGACAACAGCTACAGAAGTAAATAATTCTCATTTTGAGATTTGGAGATCAACAGATACTAAGAACTGGAATTTATTATCAAAAATTGAGAGTGAAGGAGGAAATAGTAATTATGCCATCGATTATGCTTATGTAGATGAATACCCATTAAATGTTGCATATTATAAACTTATTCAATACGATTTTGATGGAGTAAATGAATCTTTTGGTCCTTTAAAAGTAACCTCACTTTACAAGCAAGAAAAAATGATGACAAAGGTATATCCAAATAATATATCTTCTAGTGCAAAGGCTACAAATATTGTAATTAATGGCTTAATGAGTTACCAACGAGAAATTGAAATTCAACTTTACGATCAGCATGGAAATATCTTAAAAGAAGAACACTTAATTGATATTGAAGCAGAAGCCTATTTATATCAGTTGAGTTTACCTAATAACCTCACCACAGGTATGTATTATGTTGTTATTTCTTCGGGTTCAGAACGAACAAAAAATAAGGTAATTGTAAATTAATAAGATATATAAGTAGTAGTACAATGTAAGGTTATTTTACTTCTCACAGTTTTTGTGTTTAGGACTTCAAATAAAGTATTTTAAGTAAAAAAAGAAGGGGGAATTGAAGAAGTAATTGAATGTTTTTAATTGAAGCTCATCTATCGTTTTAAATTAGATAAAAACCCTACATCTCAAAAAAAGTAAAGAATAACATTCGAAGTGTTTTTAGAGTAAAATATACAAAAGAAATAAAATTGTAATCAGGTAAGTCTACTTACAATAATTAGTTGAAAGTTTTTAATTAGAACAATAAAAGAGTGAATTTTAAAGCAGGCTGTTCCGAGAGTTTCTCCCGGAACAGCTTTTTATTTATTTGATAGCTTGGTTGGCTTCAATAGGTAAATCTGTTGCAATAATATCAGCACCTAAATCCCACGCAGCTTTGTATTCAGCTTGTCTTTTTACTACTTCAGTTTCTTTATCAGAAGTATGGAAAGTGGCAGAAATACAATAAATACCTTCTTTGTGTAATTTATCAAAAAGTGATTTATCTGCTAATTTTACTCCAGTAAAAGCAATCATTCTATCAAAAGGAATACCAGATGCTTTTGCAGCTTCCCATCCTTTATCATCCATAATTGTTACAGAAATCATTAATTCTGGAGCTAATTTGTGTACCAACTTAGCGTCTTCCCAATTGTAAGTAATTACTGCAGCATATTTTTCTACTTGTGCCTTATGGATTGCAGCAACAATTTTTTCGAAAGGTACACCTCTTTTTACATCAACTGTAAGAATAGCTTTTCCTTTTTTTGTCCATTTTAAGACTTTATCAAATGTATCGAACTTGTATTTTGTTAGCGTACCTTCGTCGTCTTTTAAACGGATATCCTGTAACTCTTTCCAAGTGTAATTTCTAACAGATCCATTACCCGTAGTTGTTCTACCTAACTCATTATCGTGCATTAAAAATAACACACTATCTTTACTCATTTCCACATCCAATTCTATAACTGGTGCATAAACATTTTTAGTAAGATGATTAAAAGTAGGAATACAGTTTTCAGGGTATCCAGGGTAAGGTCCTCCTCTGTGTGCACTTACTAATTGTTTAGGACTGTTATTGTAGTCCATAAATTGATAAAGGTCGTCGACAGATTTAAAATTTAATTTTTGAGCCTGAACCTGAATCGTGCTAAAAAGTAATGCCACAAGGACAAATAAATTTCTCATTTTGAACAGAATATTTTGATTAATAATGATGCCGACAAAGATAACCATAGAAAGGTTAGCCTTTAGTTAAGAATAATAAACGACTGTTATTTAGCGTAGAGAGAAGGATTACTCTCAGAAAGGAAAAGAAAAAAACGCACGTCTATAAGCCGAGTTCTGTACCTCCATGGTCAATTCCCGAAGAAAAAGTACGTGGTCCCTGTCATTTATCTAGGCCTACAATTGCTCATAGGCTCCATCGACCTACCCATCTTACCCGCAAAAGCTATGAAGCGAGCAACTTCATCCCCGAAGGGTGGTAAGACCTATTTGGTCTTTCATCTCACAAGGTTTACCCTGCCATCTATGTCGCCATAGACGCGGTGGGCTCTTACCCCACCATTTCACCCTTACCCCGAAAGGCGGTATATTTTCTGTGGCACTTTCTGTCACTCATAAATGAGCGCCTTCCCGTTAGGAAGTGTGATGCTCTCTGATGCTCGGACTTTCCTCTTCATCTAAAATGAAGCGACAAGGTGACGTGCGTTTGGCACAAAGGTAATCAGATTTATGAATTTTGATGACTGAAGTGGCTTGAATTACAAGATGGTTTAAAAATATTGAGAAGAAGAAAGGTAAATCAGAGGGTAGAAAATAAGTTATAAACTATCTGATAAACATTATTAAAGGGTTAAAAAGCAGAAATACAGCACTTTTCTCTAACTTTGTGATTCAAAACTTTGAAATTCTATCGTTGAGCAAGAAAATGCTCTCGAATCAAAAATATAAAAAGATGAAAATTAAAGAAGCTGTTTTTGTAATGAGTAATACTGATGCAGAGAAATGTCCAGAACCAAAAGTTCCGGAATATGCATTTATTGGTAGGTCAAATGTTGGTAAATCTTCTTTGATAAACGCAATTACAGGGCAGAAAAAATTAGCAAAAACTTCTTCTACACCAGGTAAAACACAATTAATAAATCACTTTATTATTAATGATGAGTGGTATTTATGTGATTTGCCCGGCTATGGATACGCACAAATCAGTAAAACTGCACGCGAAAAGTTTATGCCTATGATTAGAAAGTACATTGCATCAAGAGAAAATTTGATGAATACTTTTGTTCTGATTGATATTCGTCATGAGCCACAAAAAAATGATTTAGAATTTATGGCTTGGTTGGGAGAAAAGGAATTGGCATTTTCTATTGTTTTTACAAAGTCTGATAAATTAGGGCAGGGTAAAGCCTCAAAAAATATTGCTATTTATAAAAGAGAGTTAAAAAAGCAGTGGGAAGAGTGTCCTCCAATATTTATTTCTTCTTCAGAAACACGCCAAGGTGTTAAAGATATCTTAGATTATATAGAAGATATTAATGGATATTGGGAAGATCAAAAATAAAAAATAAACTTTTTTAGATCTTTTTCTGCTTGAAAATCAATGTAATTAAAATTTATTGATACTTTTTTTTGAAAAGTATTTTGCAAATTCAAAAAATGCTCCTACTTTTGCATCGCTTTAAAGGGAAAACGCTCTCTTAAAAAGCAAAACGAATTTGAAATATCTCCTTCCCCTTTAGCTCAGCTGGTTAGAGCATTTGACTGTTAATCAAAGGGTCCTTGGTTCGAGTCCAAGAAGGGGAGCAAAAAAATATTTCAAATTCAAATTCCCCTTTAGCTCAGCTGGTTAGAGCATTTGACTGTTAATCAAAGGGTCCTTGGTTCGAGTCCAAGAAGGGGAGCAAAGCTTCAACAGAAATGTTGGAGCTTTTTTTTTGCCTAAAAATTAGTAAAAGATTGAGGTAGATCATCACACCCGTCTATTTCTTACCACTTAATTTTAAATTATCTTTGCTGTGTTTAGAACAGCAATAAAACCATAAGATATTAGTAATATGAAAGCATATGTATTCCCAGGTCAAGGCGCACAATTTGTTGGAATGGGTAAGGATCTGTATGATTCTAATGAGAAAGCAAAAGAGCTTTTCGAAAAAGCGAACGAAATTTTAGATTTCCGCATTACAGATGTGATGTTCGAAGGTACAGCCGACGAATTAAAACAAACAAACGTAACTCAGCCAGCTGTATTTTTACATTCTGTAATTACTGCTTTATGTGCAGATGAGTTTACTCCAGATGTAGTAGCAGGTCATTCTTTAGGAGAGTTTTCTGCTTTAGTAGCTTGTGGAGCATTAAACTTTGAAGATGCTTTAAGATTAGTAGCTAAAAGAGCTGCAGCTATGCAAAAAGCATGTGAAATGAATCCATCTACTATGGCTGCTATTTTAGGTCTTTCTGATGAAGACGTAGAGAAAGTATGTGATAGCGTAGAAGGAGTAGTAGCAGCAAACTATAACTGTCCTGGTCAGTTAGTGATCTCTGGTTCTAAAGAAGGCATAGAGAAAGCGTGTGAAGTAGCTAAAGAAGCTGGAGCAAAAAGAGCACTACCTTTACCAGTAGGCGGAGCATTCCATTCTCCATTTATGGAGCCTGCAAAAGAGGAATTACAAAAGGCAATTGAAGAAACAGTATTAAATACACCAAAATGCCCAATCTACCAAAATGTAGATGCTAAGCCTCAAACAGACCCAGAAACAATTAAAGCTAATTTAATTGCACAGTTAACAGCACCAGTACGTTGGACACAAATTGTTCAGGCAATGATTGCTGATGGTGTAACAGAATTTATTGAGTGTGGTCCAGGAAAAGTATTATCAGGTCTTGTTAAAAAAGTAGACCGTAAGATGCCAGTCTCTTCTTTGTAATTAAAAAAGAGTGGTTATAAAATAAAATAAGATCCTTTCTAGAACATTGTGTACTAGGAAGGATTTTTTTCTTTAGTAGAAGTTCTAATAATCTCTTCTAAATGATTTTTGTAAATAGGCGTGCTTAAAGCATAAGCAGCCCCCATACTTAACAATTTCTTACGTGCACCTTCTAAGCTATAAGGTGTTGTGCCAACTATTGTAATAGAATGGTTGGTATCCTCAGCTATTTGCGACAATCTATCTATTGTCTCATTCATTTGTCCCCCTAATGTCTCTTCGTTTAGAAACACCATTTTAACGGCAACCTCATTTGATAATTTGAAAAGTTGAGAAGTATCTGATATTACAGTTATTTCTAGTCCTTCATCAGTTAACATTTTCTTGAGGTAATGTGCATTGATAACATTGTCATCGACCACAATCGCTTTTTGTACCGTTGGCTGCTCTACGCCATTTGTAAATGCCATCGTCATGATTAATTCTTATTGGTCCCTATTCTTATTGTCTAAGTACTTGCATAAATAAATCGGTGTATCAAAGATTCTATTTTTATGTAACAAGGTAGAGTCGATTATGTATAGCAATTATATAGTCCTTACCTTTACAATACAATAACATAAAAATAACTTACTGTAAGTGCGATTTAGAAAGTGAGTTTGTACTTGTTATTTATTAAACGTGAATTTAACACAAATTGGTATATAATTGTGCAAAAAAAATACAAAAAAACTAGAACACCTTCATTATTGATACTGTGTGGGTTAGCTTTTATCTTGTTTTCATGTAACGGTAGTGGAAATGGTGATTGGGAACAAGAGAAAACGGTTACGACTAAGGTACAACATGAAGGGGATGATTTCCTTGTGAAAATACATACAAAGTACGGTACCATGGATGTGATTTTATTTGATGATACCCCCATCCATAAAGAAAATTTCATTAAACTAGCAAAGCAACATTATTACGATAGCTTATTGTTTCACCGTGTAATTAAAGGCTTTATGATTCAAGGTGGAGACCCTGATTCTCGTTTTGCGTCTGAAGGTGAGAGTTTAGGACAAGGAGGTTTAGATTATACATTACCTGCAGAAATTACTGAAACCCATTTTCATCAGAAAGGAGCTTTAGCAATGGCTAGAAAAGGAGATAATGTAAACCCCAACCTAGAATCTAATGCAGGGCAATTTTATTTAGTACAAGGAAGAGCTTATAGAAAAAAAGACTTGTTAGAAACAAGAACTGACCATGGGAAAGTAAATAAATATTTTAGTGCTTTAATTGAAGACCCTGAGTACGCAAATATAGCTGTAGCTTATACAACGCTTAGCGAGAGGGAAGATGTTCAAGGGCAGAAAAGGTTAATGAAAAAATGTATTCCTTTAATGGAGAAAAAATATAAGGTGAAATTAGTAGACCGATTAAATAAAGAAGAAATAGCAAAATATACTTCGGTTGGAGGAGCACCTTTCTTAGATCAAAAATATACTGTGTTTGGGCAAGTAATTGATGGGTTATATATAATAGATAGTTTATCAAATCAAAAAGTTGATAGAAGAAAAAGACCAATTGAAGATTTGAAAATGTGGGTAGAGGTAATGGAAGTACCTAAAGTATCGTTAGAAGAAGTCAATTGATACATCAATTACAAATAAATAAAGAGAAGTCCTTATCAAGTTGAAATAGCATTGATAAGGACTTTTTTATTTTATCAACTAACAAAACATAGCTTTTATAGTTTACTACTCAGTCTTATCAAAGTAAGAAAATAGTAAACGCCTATGTGTTTCGTTTTTTTAAGATGAAATTTAAAATTAGTAAAAATAAAACTTAGGAAACTTTTTTATTACTACGGGTTTCCGTACGTTTGCTTTTGTAAATAAATCTATCTCATTTATTTCGTCTATAACTTTTTATATATCTACATCTAACTCATTATTTAATAATCTTGGAAATAGATCAATTACGTATTCGCATAATTGAAGAAGCACGCAAACAATTTCAGGTAAATGGTTTAAAACGTGTAACAATGTCAGACATTTCTCAAGCAATTGGGGTATCTAAAAAGACATTATATACAGTTTTTAGTAATAAAAAAGAGCTTGTAGAAGCTACTTTATCTTATCATATGGAAGAAGATATCAACTATATGGAAGAGGTAAATGAGCTAGACAAAGATGCCGTTTTTAAATTGGCAAAGACTTTTTATTATTTCTATCAACGTCTAAGAATGGTTAATCCCATGACTTTTATGGACATGAAAAAGTTTTACCCTGAAGTGTGGTCTAAGTACGAATGCCATAAAAAGGGGTGTTTTCATGATACTTTAATCAGTATTATAAAGCAAGGACGTACCGAAGAGCTTTTTTATAGAGATATTGACGTGGAGCTTTTAGTTATCATGCGTATGTGGCAAGTAGAAACGGCATTTGACCATGACTATTTTCCGCATGATAAATTTCCATTGGCTAAAATTCAACTAGAATTCTTCAAACATTTTATAAGAGGTATTGCAACTCCAAATGGTGTCAAATTATTGGACCAATACCTAACTGAATTTAATAAACAAGATAATCAATCAACAATTTTATGAGAATCAACTTAAGGTGGATTACAGCGATGGCGTTGCTAACTATTAGCCATCTATCTGCTCATGCACAAGAAGGTGCATATAGTATTCAGGAATGTATTAATTATGCATTTCAAAATACAGGAACAATTAAGAATGCAGTATTAGAACAAGGTATTTCACAAGCTAAAGTGGGTGAGATAATTTCTATGGGTTTACCTCAAATAGATTTAGAGGGACAACTTATTGATAACCTTAAAATACAAAAAGCATATTTACCTGGAAATGCTTTTGATCCAAATGGTGATCCAGATCAAACAGTTGGAGTTGAGTTTGGTACTCAGTTTAATTCAAATGCTCAAATTAAGGCAAATCAATTATTATTTGATGGTACTTTCTTTATTGGTGTTAAAGCTGCAAAAGTTTATAATGAACTTGCATCAAAAGAATTAATCAGATCGAAAATCGACGTTGCTGAAGGTGTAACAAAAGCCTATTATTATGTGCTTGTGCAAAGAGAATATCTTGAACTTGTAAATAGAAATAAAGATATTTTAGAATCACTCTACAACGAAACTAACGCAATGTATGAAGCCGGTATGGTGGAAGAGATTGAGTTAAATAGAATTGAGGTGAATTTTAATAGTATCACAATTCAGCAAACACAAATGGAACAAATGAATATTATTGCTGAAAAGCTATTAAAGTTCCAAATGGGTATGGATATCAATATACCGATTACTTTATCTGAGAAACTAGAAGACTTTAGAGAGTTTATAGTAACGCCTACAGATTTAGAACAAGCCAAGAATAGAATTGAATACTCTATTTTAATGACGAACATTAAATTAAATGATTTTGATATTAGAGCTACTAAAGCAGAATATTGGCCTAAACTTTATGCTTTTGGTGCTTACGGTGTGAATGCTGGTAGTACTAGTTTTGGAACCTTATATGATAATACAGGCGACTTTGCAAACATTGGTGTTTCTTTATCTGTTTCTTTATTTGATGGTTTAAACAGACATAAGCGTATTCAACAAAAGAAATTGAAAGGACAGCAACTTCAAAACTCTCGTATTGATTTAGAACGTCAAATTTCTATTGAACAAGAGCAATCTAGAATAGTTTACGAAACAAATAAGGCAACGCTTAATCTTCAGGAGAAGAATATGCAAGTGTCTGATAAAGTATATACAAACTCTCAGATTAAATTTAAAGAGGGTGTTGGTTCTTCTATAGAGGTTACTACATCATCTCAAGATTTTGCGACAGCAGCAAATGAGTATTTCTCTTCTTTATATGAAGTACTTATTGCTAAGTTATCTTATGAGAAGGCAAACGGTCGTTTACTTGATTATGTTGATGCTGAAGACCAAGCTAAGGATGAAGAAATCCTTAAAATGAATAATGAGAAATAATATTTAATCTGAAAAACTGAAAAAAATGCTATCTAAATATAAATTTTTAGGCCTACTCGCTATAATAACACTCTTTAATTCTTGTGCTGAAGAAAAAGAGACCGTTGAGCAAAAACAAGCCAAAGTAATTGATTATAAACAAAAAATTACTGTTTTAGAGAAAGAGATTAGCGTTATGAACGCAGGAAAAGAAGAAGTTATTCAGCTTAAGCCTGTAACAATTTATGACGCAACTCCTATAACTTTTAATCACTTTGTAGATGTTCCCGGTGATGTAACTTCTAACAGAAATGTTGTTGTAGCTCCAGAAACTACAGGTAGATTATTAAAAAGATATGTTGCTGAAGGTGCTTATGTAAAAAGAGGTCAATATTTAGCCAAGCTAGATGTAGAACTTGTTCAAAAGCAAATTGATGAGTTAAATACAAGTCTTGAATTAGCAAATGTACTTTTTGAAAAACAAGATAAATTGTGGAAACAAGGTATCGGATCGGAAGTTCAATATCTACAAGCTAAAAATAATAAAGAGTCTTTAGAAGCTAAATTAGCCAGCTTAAAAGAACAAGAGAATAAAGGGTATGTAATTGCTCCAATTTCTGGTAAAATCGATGAGATTTTTATGAAAGAAGGAGAAATGGCACCAGCAGGTCAGCCGTATGCAAGAATTGTTGATTTATCAAGAATTGAGATTGTTGCAGAGGTTTCTGAAGCTTATAGTCGTGTAGTTAAAAAAGGCGACAAGGTTTTAGTAAGATTTCCAATGTTGGATATCGAAAGAAACATGCATGTTGATGTAGTTGGTCAGACGATTAACCAAGTGAACAGAACATTCAAAATTAGAATGAGAATTGCTGAAAGAGGTTTAAATATTAAACCGAATACAATGGCAGTAGTACGTATTAATGATTTCTCTGAGAAAAATGCAGTCGCTATTCCAAGTAATCTTGTTCAGAAAAATACAAAAGGAGAAACATTCACTTATGTTTTAGCTGTAAAAGATGGAAAACAAAATGTGGTAACAAAAGTTCCTGTTACAACAGGTAAATCATACCAAGGTAAAACACTTATTACACAAGGAATAGAAGCCAACGCTAGAGTAATTGATAAAGGTTATTCTGAAGTTATTAATGGCGAACAAGTGAGAATCGTGGATTATCAGATTTAATTTGAAGCAAACGAAGAATGGAACCTAACAAAAATTCAAACAATGAGGATACGCAAGCCAAGGAATTTGGTTTAAGTAGTTTCTCAATTAGTAATAGTACTTCAATATTTATTCTTACAATAATTATTGCTGTATTTGGTATGTTTTCATACGTTGGAATGCCGAAGGAACAATTTCCTGAGATTCGTATTCCAATGGTTTACATACGTACAATGCACCCAGGTAACTCTCCTGTAGATATAGAATCGTTAATTACACGACCTATTGAAAAGGAGTTGAAATCTATGAAAGGTGTAAAAGAAATTATCTCTACTTCTGCACAAGATTTTTCTGTTATTACAGTGGAATTTAATGAAGATGTTGAAATTTCTAAAGCATTACAGGATACTAAAGATGCTGTAGATAAATCAAAAAGTGAATTACCTACAGATTTAGATCAAGATCCTGATGTTCAAGAAATGGACTTCTCTGAGATTCCTATTATGGTGATTAATCTTTCTGGTGATTTTGAAATTCAGAAATTGAAAGATTATGCAGAAGATCTTCAAGATGAATTAGAAGAATTTAGAGAAGTTTCTCGTGTAGATATCACTGGTTCGGTAGAACGTGAAATTCAGATTAATGCAGATCTATATAAGATGGATGCAATGCAATTGTCGTTCACTGATATATCGAATGCTATTTCTAACGAAAACATAACAATGTCTGGCGGTGATGTAAAAATGGGAAATGGTTTCCGTAGAGCATTACGTGTAGATGGTGAGTTTAAAAATGTTGAAGAAATAAGAAATGTAATTGTAAAATCTGAAGATCAGAATACAATTTATCTTAAAGATTTAGCAGAAGTAGAAGATAGCTATGTTGAGCGAAAAAGTTATGCTCGTTTAGCATCTTCTAATTTTACAGAAAGAGGAGCATATCCTGTAGTATCACTTAAAGTAGTAAAAAGAGGTGGTGAAAACCTTATTGAAGCTACAGATAAGATTATGGATGCATTGGATGGAGCAAAAGAAAGTTATTTACCAAGTAACTTGGATATTGTAATTACTGAATCACAGTCTAATGAAATGAAAACATCTCTAGCTAACCTAGAGAATAGTATTATTTCGGGTATGATTCTAGTTGTTGTGGTACTTCTTTTCTTCATGGGATTAAGAAATGCACTATTTGTTGGTATGGCAATTCCATTATCAATGTTCTTATCATTCTTAATTTTAAGTTCGTTGGGAGTAACTATTAACATGGTAGTACTTTTTGCTTTAATTCTAGCACTTGGAATGTTAGTAGATAACGCTATTGTGGTAATTGAAAATATTTACCGACTGCGGGAGTCGGGAATGACCACAAAACAAGCCGCTAAACAAGGTACAGGTGAAGTTGCTTTAGCAATTATCTCTTCTACAGCAACAACATTAGCAGCCTTTGTACCTCTTGCCTTTTGGGGTGGTATTATGGGTGAGTTTATGAAATACTTACCTATTACGTTAATTTCGGTTTTAGCATCTTCATTGTTTGTTGGTTTAGTAATCAACCCTGTAATCGCTTTCAAATACATGAAAGTAGATTCTGAAGAAGCTTATAAAACAATCAATAAAACGAAAGTAACAATAGGCTTAATCTTATTAGTTTTAGCTATTCCTGGTTATATATTTAGAGAAACATATTCTTTGGGGAATGTTCTAATGTTAGGAGCATTTATCGCTTTATTAGACGGTATGCTTCTAAAAAGAATGGCTCATTTCTTCCAAAATGTAATTCTTGTAAAATTAGAGTCAATCTACTTATCAACATTAAAATGGGCTTTAAAAGGCAAAACACCTTATGTTTTAGTAATTGGTAATACTTTATTCCTATTTGTTGCTATTGCATGGTTTGGAGCTCGTTTAGGCAGTGGTCAAGTTCCTATCGAATTTTTCCCAGATTCTGATCCTCGTTACGTCTATATGTATATTGAGGCACCTCAAGGTACAGATGTAGAAGAAACAAATAAGATTGCATTAGAGCTTGAAAGTAGGTTATACAAAGATTTAGCTTCTTACAGTGATATTATTGAATCTATTGTATCTAACGTAGGAGAAAATACAAATGATCCTCAGGATGGAGCTGCGAATACTGTAACGCCAAACAGAGCAAGAATTGCCGTTGGGTTTGTTCCGTTTGAAAAACGTAATGGAGTGAGTTCAGTAGAAGTTATGACACTTTGTGCAAAAATTGCAAAAGATATTCCCGGTGTTGAAATTGTTACAGATAAAGAGCAAAATGGTCCTCCAACAGGTAAGCCAATTAGTATTGAACTTACAGGAGAAGATTATTTAGTATTAATTGAAGAGGCAGGGAAGTTAAAAGCAATAATTGAACAATCTGGTATTCCAGGTATTGATAAATTATCTATTGATATTTCTGTTAGTAAACCAGAATTGTTGGTAAATATTGATCGTAACAAAGCAAGAAGATTTGGTGTATCTACTGGACTTTTAGCTCAGAATATGCGTACAGCTATTTACGGGCAAGAAGTTTCTAAATTCAAAGATGGTGAGGATGATTATCCAATTCAACTTCGATTAAAAGATGAATACCGTTATGACTTATCTACTTTAAACGATCAGCGTATCACATTTAGAGACAATAAAGGTAAATTCCATCAAGTACCTGTTTCTTCTGTAGCTAAATTAGATTACAGTACTACGGTAGGTGAAATCAAACGAAAAGATTTAGATAGAGTAGTAACTTTAAGTTCTAACGTTACAAAAGGCTATAACAATCAAGTTGTAGTAGAAAATGTGAAGAATTTATTGGGGGCTTATGAAATGCCTCCTCAATACAGATATAAATTTGGTGGAGAACAAGAGGATCAAGCAGAATCAATGGCTTTCTTAGAAAAAGCAATGTTGATTGCATTATGTGCTATTTTCTTAATCTTGGTCTCTCAATTTAACTCTTTTGTTAAGCCATTTATAATTATTGCATCTGTAGTATTTAGTTTGATTGGAGTGTTGTTAGGTTTAATCATCTTCAATGATCCTTTCGTAATTATTATGACAGGTATTGGTATAATCTCTTTAGCAGGTATTGTAGTAAACAATGCAATTGTACTAATAGATTGTGCGGATCAATTAGTTGAAGGTCGTAAAAAACACCTTGGAATGGATCCAGATGATAGATTACCAATTAAAGATCTTGTAGAATGTATACAAGAAGCAGGCTTTACACGTTTACGTCCGGTATTGTTAACTGCAATCACAACAGTTTTAGGTCTAATTCCTTTAGCAACAGGTATGAATATCGACTTCTTTGGTATGTTTGCTCACTTTGAGCCAGATATCTACTTTGGAGGTCCAAATGCGGATACTTGGGGGCCAATGGCATGGACTGTAATTTACGGGTTGACATTTGCAACGTTCTTAACGTTAGTAATTGTTCCAGTAATGTTATTGATCTTTGAAAAAATAGGTTGGGCTTTTGAAGGTTTAACTTCAGGTAAAAAGAAATAAATAAAGGTTACCTAATACAAAAAACACCTCTTAGAAATTCATCTAAGAGGTGTTTTTTTATATCAAAAATTGAAATGAATAATAAGACTAAATTGTTTTAGTAGTTTTATTCATCATTGCTTTTCTAACTTCGATTACTTTCGCTAAACCATCTTCAAGTAAAGTGAAATCACGATCAAGAATATCTTTTAACTTTTCTACATCAGGTTGCCTTCTAGACATATCACCTTCTTTTAAAGGTGGTAGATAAATAATTTCTGATTTAGAATTAGTGACTTTAATAATTAATTCAGCTAATTCCTTAATCGTAGAAATTCTATCATTACCTACGTTTATAACATCATTTACAACAAGTTTTTCTTCTAACATTGATAATGTAGCTTCTACATTATCTTGAATATAGAAAAATGTTCTTGTTTGAGAGCCATCACCATAAATAGTGATAGGTTCATCTCTTAATGCAGCATCAATAAATTTAGACATTACAAAGTCTGTACTTTGTTTTGGTCCGTATGTATTGAAGAAGCGAAGGATAGTATAATCTAAATTAAACTCTTGCTTAAAAGACCTACAATATGCTTCGCCTAAATTTTTAACGATTGCATACGGTAACCTAGAATTTAATGGAGTAGTGTGTTCGTGTTGAGGTAAGTGAACAGGCTCACCGTAGACTTCAGAAGAAGAAGAATAAAAAACACGTTTTACACCAGTATTCTTACAAAGGCGTAATACGTTTTCAATACCTTGAATATCTTCTAAAACTAAAACTGGATTATCTAATGTTCGTTTAACACCTACAACAGCGGCATAATGGAATACATAATCAAAATTATGAGATGTCATTATAGCTGCAATCTCATCGTATTTATTTACATCACATTTAATAAATTTACAATTAGGGTGCTTAGGTACTTTCCATGCTGAACCAGTAAGGAAATTATCTACACAAACTACCTGATATTTAGGATTTTCTAGTAATTTATCTGCTAATGAACTAGGTACAAAACCGGCACCACCAGTAATTAATATTTTTGTCATATGATTTATTCAGTTAAAAAAATAACTGCTAGTTTTAAAATGTTCACAAATGTACTAATAATATTAGATTTGGTTAATTAAATGTAGAGAGAAACCACTCAAAAAAAACTATTTAGCTATTTATTTCGAGGAATTTATTAATGGCCTCTTTCTTAGCCATAAGGATAAATTTATCACCTCTTTGGATTGTGGTATTCGTGTCTTTTGGATTTCTAATTAAATGATCTACTTCTTCTTTAAAACCTAACTTATTGTATTCATCATATTTACGTCTAAGCGCAATTATTTCAATATCAAAAGCGTCTTCAAGATTAAGATCGTCAATAAATTTTCCAAAAGTTCGTAATGGAGCTAGAACTTCTACAATATCATAATCATCTGGCAATGATATAAACGATTGTATTTCTGGATTTAGCAGCATTTCTGCTGTCATTTTTCCTACTTCATCTTCAGGGAGAATAATTTCAGTAACCCCTAATTTCTGAAGAATAATTTTTTGTTGTTCACTTACAGCTCTGGCAATAATTCTTTTCACCTTAAGTTCTAGTAGTAATACCGTTGTAAGTAAAAGTCCTTCAACATTTTCTCCTATAGCAAGTAATACAGCATCCATCTCATGGATAGATTGCGAACTTAATGCTTTAATATCTGTAGAGTCCAAAGCAACAGCATAAGCAACATCGTCTTTAACAACGTCAACACGTTCCATTTCTCTGTCGATTGCCATTACTTCGGCTCCTAGTTTAGATAAGTTTTTGGCTACAGATGTACCAAACTGACCCAAACCAATAATTGCAAATTTCCCCTCTGACATTTTTATTTACTTCTAGTAATAATCTGATTTCAGAATGGAAAAGTAGGAGGTTATATTTTCTGATGCAAGAATGTTTTGACAACATCTAAAGCAATATCAAAATTTCTGTCATTTCTAACTATAATATCAACGTTCTCTTTGTGAGGTTTGATATAGTTTTCATAAGCAGGCATTACGTGGTTTTCGTAACGGTAAAGAACATCATTAATATCGTAGCCTCTTTCCACATTATCTCGTTTAATTCTACGGCTAAGTTTAAGATGTGCTTTTGCTTCTATAAAAAGTTTTAAATCAATTATATCAAATACTCTTGGATCATGAAAAACAAAAATACCTTCAAGTATAATTACTTTCTTAGGAGTGAAAGTAAGCATTTTAGGTTTTGCTGCAGCATTATTAAATGTGTACTCCTGAATGTGAACATCTTCTCCATTTTTTAATTTCTGGAGGTCTTGGTAGAATTTTTCTAAATCTATAGAATAGGGAGTATCAAAATTTTTGATCCCTTTAGCATCTTCTGGTTGCTTATCTTTTTCTATATAATAATTATCCTGTGATACAGTACAAATATTCTCGTCACCGATCAGTTTAGTAAGGTTTTCGATAAATGTAGTTTTTCCAGAACCACTACCACCTGTAATGCCTACAATAAAAGGAGTTTCCATTAAAATTTATGCTTTTGATTTAAAACCGGGTCAAAAATAGGCATTCATTATTACAATTCTGTTTTTTATAAATATCTATTAGAATAAATCTCCCAAATCTTATGAAAATATAAATGTTTAAGGATGAAAAAAGTGAAAAAATACCTAATAATGGTTATTGACCGTAGACATATATATTGCTAGATTTGCACTAGACTAATGATTCTTTACTCGTGTTTTTCCACAATGGGAAAAGTCAAATGACTTTATTTACTTAAGTGTATCAAAAAATTACCATTACCCGACTGTTACTAGCAAGATTTAAAATATAAGAGAAGTCTAAATGGCTTCTCTTTTTTTTTGCTTAAATCATTAAATTTCACTACTTTAAAGATAAGTCAAATTACTAATTATTATGAATACCAACCGTTTTTTTAAAATGATGTTGGTGAACTTGCTACTATTTTTCTTATCACTTACTAACATCTGTAAAGCACAAAAAGCAACCGTTCACCTAAAAAATCTTGCCTTTAAAGATTCATCAACACGTTTTGTGCAGATCCCTTTCCAATTGGTTAATAATCTAATGGTTATACCTATTCGTGTAAATAATTCTGATACATTACATTTTATCTTTGATTCTGGAGTATCTTATATTATTTTATCAGATTTAGAAACAGCAAAACAATTAAATTTATCAACACTTAAAATCCGTAAAATAAAAATTAATGGTTTTGGAGAGAATGGAAATGTAAGTGCCTTCCATTCTTGGGGCAATAAAGTAGATTTAAAGGGGATAGAAGGCTTAAATCAAGATGTTATCTACCCTAGTAAAGATATTCTAAATTTATCAACTAACATGGGAATGAAGATTCATGGGTTAATTGGTGCTTCTATTTTTAATAATTTTATTGTTGGAATTGATTATAGAAGGAAGGTATTAACATTGTACGAAAAAGAATATTATAGTCTAAAAAAACGAGATAGATTTAAGAGGAAATTTGAATCTTTTGCTATTGATATAAAAAGAAATAGATCATTCTTAGTAACAAAAATAGTATCAAAAGAGACCCAAAAAGAACACAATGTATCTTTATTAATTGATACAGGAGCAAGCCATGCATTGTCTATCTTAGAATCAGACCATCATCCTTTAAAAGCATCAATAAAAGCAATAAGAGACCACATGGGAATAGGTATTGGAGGTGATTTATACGGTATGGTAAACCGATTAGATTATTTAAATATTGGTTCGTTTTCTTTAGAAGGTCCGATTGTAAAATACCCAGATAGAACTTCTATGAGTGTTGGTGTTTCTGATATTACAAGACATGGAAGTTTAGGAGGTGAAGTTCTAAGACGCTTTTATGTGATTTTAGATTATCATAATAAAGAGATTTTACTAAAGAAAAACTCAAATTATAAAGAGGATTTTGTGTACAATTATATTGGGTTAGAGTTTACAAAACCTTATCCTGAATTACCACTATTTCAAGTATCAAAAGTAAGGAATGAATCACCTGCTGGGCGTGCAGGAATAATAGAGGGCGACCGTTTAGTAAAAGTGAATGGATTAATTGCCTCTTCTATGTCTGCAGATGAAATACGTATGTTGTTTAGAGGAAGGCATGGGAAAAGATTATCACTACATATTGAAAATGGTAAAGGTGAAAGTAAAAAATATTATCTCACTTTAGAAGATCCGTTTAAAGTTGCATCAAACGATTTTTAGTAGAGATGTTTCACCTCTTTAAAAGCATAATTTTTGATTTTTTTATCATCCTTAGCAATTGATAAACAGCCGTTTTCATCCACCCCTAAAATCTGCCCTTTAAACCTTACCGAAGATCCATCTTTTTCATATTCTTCAAAATCTCCAATTTCTTGGTACCAAAATAAATGTGTGTAATATTCTTTACGCAATGCAGAATAGCCTTTATTTTTTAATTGTAAATATCTACTTTCGATATGCTCTAATAGGGATTCAGTAACAATGCGAACTTGGAATTTTTTCTTTAATTCTATAAACAATGATGTTGCAGAAAAGTTACCTTTAAAAGCCTTTTGATTTATATTTATTCCAATACCAACAATGGTATGGTCAATATTTTTGCCGATAATGAAATTTTCTATTAAAATACCACAAACTTTTTTCTGATTTATTAGAATATCATTTGGCCATTTTATCTTTGTACCTCTAGGAGCAATAGAAGAAATGGTATCATAAACAGCAAGAGAAATGGCAACATTTAGATGAAATTGATTTCGTGCTTCTAAAAATGACGGACGTAGAAATATGGATAAAGTGATATTAGCATTTTGATCACATTCCCAAGTGTTTCCTCTTTGGCCTCTACCTTTTGTCTGCTCGGTTGTAACTAATACTGTACCTTCTGCTAACTTTTCTGATGCATAATTATTCAAAGCATCATTAGTTGAGTGACAAGAAGGCACATATATGACACTTTTTCCGATAAAAGACGTATTGGCAGAGATATTATTCAACTATTTATTACTTTTGTTTATAAAACAATATTTATTTTGCGCAAATTCAATTGAGTACTGATTTTGCAGTGCAATTATACAAGATTCAGGGTAATTAATAACAAATCATTTTATTTACCTTACTAAATTAAAAAATAAGCTTTAGATAGAGGGTTAGACCTTTCAATATAAAATATGAAAAATAAATCAGTAGGCGCAGAAGAGTTAGCTCACATTGTTGCAAAAGGAATGCAAGAAATTAAGGCTCAAAACATAGAAATCTTAGATTTACGAAAAGTTAAGAACGGCGTAACAGATTTCTTTGTAATTTGTACCGCCTCTTCAGATACGCAGTTAGATTCTATTAAGGATAGTATTGAGAAAGAAGTAAAAGATACAATTGGAGAAAAACCTTGGGCAACAGAAGGTGTTGGAACACAAGGATGGGCATTATTAGATTATATTAATGTAGTAGCTCATGTTTTTCTACCAAAGAAAAGAGAATTTTATGCTCTTGAAGAATTATGGGGTGATGCGAAAGTATTCAAATTGCCAAATCAGTAAAAGAAATTATTACACAATAGATCAAATAATCTAGGATGGATCAGAACAAAAGGAAAATTCCTAAAAATCCTTTGCCTAAAAAAAATAATTATCAAGTAGGAATGCTAGTAGCATTAATATTGGTAGTTGTTGGATTGGCATATTTTAGTAAGAGCAGTACTACAGAAACAACAACTTTACACGACTTTAAGACAATGCTTAAAGATGGTGATGTTGATGAAATAACTATAGTTAATAATAGATGGGTTGAAGTTGTTTTAAATCAAGATGCTCTTAAAAAGAGTAAATACAAAGATATAAAAGAAGAAAGAAGCCCATTTTCTGTTGTAAAGCAAGAACCTAATTACCGTTTTCAAATTGCATCAGCAGATCACTTTTTAAAAGTACTTGATGAAGCTCAAGCAAACCTGCCTGATGCTCAAAAAGTACCTTATGAAGTAGATACTAGAGAAAGTTTTGGAACTTGGTTTATGAGTTCTGGATTTTTATTAGTTCTATTGTTTGGTTTCTGGTTCTTGATGAGAAGAATGGCTGGCGGTGGTGCTGGTGGCCAAATCTTTAACATTGGTAAGTCAAAAGCACAAATGTTCGATGCTGACCACATGAAAGTTACATTTAAGGATGTAGCAGGATTGGATGAAGCAAAGGAAGAAGTAGAAGAAGTTGTTGACTTCTTAAAGAACTCAAAAAAATATACAGACCTAGGTGGTAAAATACCAAAAGGTGTATTACTTGTAGGCCCTCCTGGTACAGGTAAAACTTTATTAGCAAAAGCGGTAGCAGGCGAAGCAGGTGTTCCTTTCTTCAGTATGTCTGGTTCTGACTTTGTAGAAATGTTTGTTGGGGTAGGTGCTGCACGTGTGCGTGATCTATTTAAACAAGCAAAAGAAAAAGCTCCATGTATCATCTTTATAGATGAGATTGATGCTATTGGTCGTTCAAGAGGAAAAGGTTCTATGCCTGGTTCTAATGATGAGCGTGAAAATACATTAAACTCTCTTTTAGTAGAGATGGATGGTTTTGGTACTGATTCGGGTGTAATTATCCTAGCAGCAACTAACCGCCCAGATGTATTAGATAGTGCATTATTGAGAGCAGGTCGTTTTGATCGTCAAATCTCAATTGATAAACCAGATATCAATGGTCGTGAGCAAATATTTAAGGTACACTTAGGTCCTATTAAAGTGGATAAAAGTATTAACCCTAAAGAATTAGCAACACAAACACCAGGTTTTGCGGGTGCTGAATTGGCTAACGTATGTAACGAAGCAGCTTTAATTGCAGCTCGTAATAATAAGCCTGCTGTTGATATGGATGATTTTATGCAGGCAATCGATCGTGTGATTGGTGGTCTTGAAAAGAAAAATAAAATCATTTCTCCAGGTGAGAAAAAGATTGTTGCTTATCATGAAGCAGGTCATGCTGTTACAGGATGGTTCTTAGAACATGCAAACCCATTAGTGAAGGTAAGTATCGTTCCTCGTGGTGTTGCATCATTGGGGTATGCACAATACCTTCCAAAGGAGCAATATTTGAATACTACAGAGGAAATGTTAGATGAAATTTGTATGACTTTAGGTGGTCGTGCAGCAGAAGAAATCATTTTTGGTAGAATTTCTACAGGTGCTTTAAGCGATTTAGAACGCACAACAAAAATGGCTTATAGCATGGTTTCTATTTATGGTATGAATGATGAAATTGGTCATTTATCATATTATGATCCAAATAGAAGCGAATATAGCTCAAGACCTTATTCTGAAGCTACTGCAGAGAAAATTGATCAGGAGGTTAAAAAACTGATTGATTCAGCTTACCAACGTACTTTAGCAATGCTTAGAGAGCACAGCGAAGCGTTAGAAGCCTTAGCACAGCAGTTGTTAGAGAAAGAGGTGCTTTACCAATTAGACCTTGTTAAATTGATAGGAGAAAGACCTTTCGATAAGCGTACGGTTTATCAAGAATTCACAGATGGTGATGCGGTAGAAGCTAAAAAAGAGGAAGAGAAATTAGATTCTCCAGAATCAACTCAAGAAAATAAAGAAGAAGCTCCAAAAGGAGATGCTTAAATCTTATAAATTTAAAAAGAAAGGTTATCTAATTAGGTAGCCTTTTTTTGTGTCTTTTTCTTGATTTTGATCATACATTGAATTTTAAAGTTTGGATAAATACAAAAAATATAGCTTCTTGCAAGAATTACATATTTTGTTTAAACAAATTATAAAGAGACTATGTCAATAGAGACAGATATCAATCAGAAAGAGTTTAAAACCTCCTTTCAGAAAGCTTATATAAATTTGATGTTTACGAATAATTGGATGTTAGGGAAGACCAAGACTTGGTTTAAACAACATGGTATTACACATCAACAATATAATGTACTTCGTATATTGAGAGGGGCACATCCTAAATGTATGAACCCTGGAAGTATAAAGGAAGTAATGATTGATAAAAGCCCAGATTTAACGAGATTGATCGATCGTCTTATCGAGAAGGGATTTGTACAGAGAGAAACCTGCGGAAGCAACAGACGCAAAGTAGATGTGATTATAACAGATATTGGGTTAGCTAAACTAAGAGAATTAGATCCACATCAAGACACTATAATAGATACATTCAAAGAATTAACAGAAAACGAAGCATCACAGCTTAGTGACTTACTTGATAAACTTAGAGGTTCAAAATAAAAAATGGTTGTTACTCCATCATTCAGAGGAGTTAACAACCATTCTTCTTGTTACCCTATTTGTACCATTTAGAATGGATACAAAATAAAGCCCTTCAGTAATTGTAGCTTTTGGTTTAAACTGAAATTGTACCGTTGGAGCATCCACCGATAAATCCATTCTATAAACCAAATTTCCAATTGTGTTATATACTAAAATTTGAACAGGGAATGATTGATCGATTCCTTCAATTTTCATACTAACATCAATTGAATTATCACGACTAATAACCGGATTCGGCATTATTTCAAAACTCAAAGATTGTACTTTATCTCCAACTATTGAACGCCTTTCTACAGGTGTTTTTGCATTTTTACTAAAAGAAGTAACTGGCAATAAAATAATTGAACCTATAATAAGTAAGGTTAAGGAGAGTACGTACCCAATCAGTGAAATGTGATTTTCATGTGATTTCATGGTATTTAAATTGTAATTATTTTACATAAGCATATGTTTTTTGATGCTCTATTAATATGAGAAAAAAAACAGTGAGAATCAAATAAAAAAAGCCAATACAAAATTTGTATTGGCTTTGTGATCCCGCTGGGGCTCGAACCCAGGACCCTCTCCTTAAAAGGGAGATGCTCTACCAACTGAGCTACGGAATCTCGTATTTCTACGAATTATTTTGAAAGTGATCCCGCTGGGGCTCGAACCCAGGACCCTCTCCTTAAAAGGGAGATGCTCTACCAACTGAGCTACGGAATCTCGTATTTCTACGAATTTATTTTAAAAGTGATCCCGCTGGGGCTCGAACCCAGGACCCTCTCCTTAAAAGGGAGATGCTCTACCAACTGAGCTACGGAATCTCGTATTTCTACGAATTATTTTGAAAGTGATCCCGCTGGGGCTCGAACCCAGGACCCTCTCCTTAAAAGGGAGATGCTCTACCAACTGAGCTACGGAATCTCGTATTTCTACGAATTTATTTTAATAGTGATCCCGCTGGGGCTCGAACCCAGGACCCTCTCCTTAAAAGGGAGATGCTCTACCAACTGAGCTACGGAATCATTATCTTAATAAAGATAATATTTTTTTTTGAAATACAATACAGTACTCACGATTGGACTCGAACCAACACGGGATCGCTCCCACTACCCCCTCAAGGTAGCGCGTCTACCAATTTCGCCACGTGAGTAATTGATATGTTTTCAATAGTGATCCCGCTGGGGCTCGAACCCAGGACCCTCTCCTTAAAAGGGAGATGCTCTACCAACTGAGCTACGGAATCATAAAATTTCAAAAAGAAAGAACTAAAAAACGTAAAATTCAAAATCCTCCCTTAAATTTGAAAAACTCGTTTAGCTTTCCTTTTTTGCGAGTGCAAATGTAGAATGATTTTTAATGTCAAGCAAATAATGAGATTTCTTTTATTCTTAATAAGTTTTTACTTGCTGACATACAGTCAGTTATCGTTAGCAAATTCTTCAATGAAAAACAAAATTGAAGAGGCGGATCAACTTTTTGACGCCAAACAGTACATTGATGCTTATAAAATTTATGATAATCTTTTAGAAGATGATCAAGTTTTTTCATCAAGAATGTTACTTCGTATGTCTTATATTCAAGAGGGACAAGGAAATTATTCTTTGGCTTTGTACCTATTGAATTTACAATATAGACTTACAGCAGATAGACAAACGTCTAACAAGATGTCTAAAATTGCAAGTGACCATAATCTTTTAGGATATCAATATTCCGATAAAGAATACTTCACCTCATTTTTTAATAAAAAGAAAGTTGAGATTGGTATAGGTGTCATTGTTCTTTTAGGAATTTGTTTGGTACTAATGTATCTACGTCGAAGAGAGCAACATTCTATTACTACACTTACCTTTGGAGTAGCTGTAATTAGCTTACTAGGACTTTGGGCCTTTAATGGTGGTGTAATTAGAGAACAAGGTATTGTAATGCCTTCTGGGGCACTTTTAATGGATGGTCCTTCTGCAGGTAGTAAAAATATTTCTAAGCTTGTACCAGGCGAAAGAGTAATGATATCTGGAGAAACAGACATTTGGTATAAAGTTACTTTACCAAATGAAGCAACAGGATTCCTAAGAAAGGGTAGAGTGTTTGACGTTAAGTAGAAAGCCATGGAGTGTTATTAAAAAAAACACATTACCATTTATGGAAATTTACTTAACTAATTCTGATACTGTTTTACAAAAAAAGCTACAAGGTTTAAATCTTGTAGCTTTTTTATTATCTGATCGTAAATAACCAACGGTCATTTCCATCAAGAAACAGTTGTTTTATTTCTAGTTGAACATCTTTTAGTTCACCATTATTATCTTTTAATTTGATAGCAGTTGAAAGTTTTTCGACTTGCCATGTTTTATTTTCTGAATAATCAGGAAATAAAATTCCAATATCAAAATGGAGTAATTCATCTAAAGAATATTGAACAATATCTAGGAACGATTGACTACTAAACCAAACTTGACCTTCAGCTTCTACAATAATAATTCGACCTCCAGTTATATCAACCACTTCATTTAAAAGTTTCTTATTACTCTCTGTTTCCCTACGTTCTCTTACCAACTGTTCTTGCGTAGCCTGAAGCTCCTCCATGTTTTGCTTCATTTCCTCTTCACTCGTTCTTAATTCGTCTGTAAGGCGTTTACTATCGTTATATAGTTTACTTACGTTTGACGTATTTTCTGACGTTGCTACAGATGTTGCAATAGCTCCTCCAATTTCATCTAACAGTTGTAATGATTTTTCTTCTAAAGGATGAAAAGAGGCAATTTCTAATATTACTTCAACTTCTCCATGCGATTTAAACGGGTAAATTGATAAAGAATTTGGAGCAGCATCACCTAAGCCTGAACGGATTTTTATATAATCTTCTGGTATTTCTGTTAGGTAAATAGGTATCCCTTCTTGCCATATTTCACCAATTAAGCCTTCTCCAATTTTTATTTTTTGAGATTGAAATTCTTTATGACTGTCAAAAGCATATAAAGCTGCTAGTTCCATATAAGATTCGTTTGTAACGGTATCTTTTTTAACAATGTAAAACGAACAGTGAGCGCAATTCATAAAACGCGCTAATTCTTTAACAAGAGCTTTGCCAAGTTCTTGAGCATCACTACTATGGATGCGAATTAATTTATTTAATCTAGCAGAACCTTCGTTCACCCATTCTCTTTCACTTCTTTCTTTAGAACTCTGTTCTAGTCTGTTTTTGGTATCAATCAGTGAGTGAATAAATGGATCTTCTTTGTATTGATCGTCATTAATTTTATCGAATTCAATGTTGTAATTTCCTTTACTAAATTCCATTACAAATATGGAAATATCTTGAAGTTTTTCTCGCATGGATTTTAGAGATTTACGCATGCTGTGCATCTCACTTGTACCATTCTCATTAAACTTAATATTTAAATTACCAGATGCTATTTCATTACTTTTTTCAGCTAAATCTTTTAAAGGTCTAATTATCGCTTTTCGTAACAGAAGAGCATTAAGAATTACAATAATAAGTATTACAAAAATTGCAATTAAGATAAATCTAGTTAATTGAAATTCAATTTCTTCTGAGTCACTGACGTAGGCTTGAACAAGGTCTTGATTAACCTTTAACATAGTACCTGAATTTTGTTCAAGGTATGCTAAACTGTTTCCTACTTTCACATTTTTCTCTAACACTTTAGTAAGTAAACCAACACTATCTAATGCAGTAGTATCGAGATTAATATTCATGTTAAAAGTATAATTAGAAGTAGTAAGTGGCTCTTCTAAGATAACTCTAGAATTGCTTCTGTAAGGTTTCCAAACTTCTTCAACTCTTTCAATATAGTCGTCAACTCTAATACTTGCAGGACGGATCTTTTTTCCATCCATTTCCGGTACAGTACCACCGTGTTTCATGGCAAGTAAAGACCCATCAAATAGGTTTATTGCTTTTTTTAATTCTTGTTTAGTTTGATTGTCTCCAGAGTCTACATAAATATTAGACAGCAAAACTATACGTTGAGATAGCATTGCGTTTCTGGCAGAGATATCTACTTCAAGGCTTTCATTAGTGTATAGGCCTACAAGAGTAAGTACTGTAAGGGAAATAGTTCCGATTACAACACCACCTATCCAAAAAATAATTTGCTTGATTGTAAATTGCTTTAAATACTTTTCAATCATTCTTTTATATATCTTTTCCTTTAATAAATTTATCAAAGGATTATTGAATTTCTATTGCTAAGAACAGAGTGTAAATACTTTGTAAAGTGATAACGTAAAAACTAGTAAAAGTTGTACGTCTATGTATATCAATATTAAAGAATAATGAAGTGTAAAATATGTGCCAAAAATTAAATTAAGGGTAGATATGAATTTTTAAATTGTAGAAATGCTGATTTAGATGTTCTATTGAAGTAAAGGGTTGTAAAAATCTTTAATGCCTGATAGTAAAAATTGTACTCCCATTGCTAATACAATTAACCCCATAAATTTAGTTGTTACTTGATTTGTCATGGATGGTTTTGAGGCTGATTTACGAGAAAGAACAGCAACAATTACCCAGGTTAATAGCAAAACACCAACAATTGAAAATAGAGCAACTAATGGTATCTCTGCATCGGATTGGGTAATGGATAACGTAATTACCCCTGTAATTGTACCCGGACTAGCAGCAAATAATACTAAAGGGACTAAATTATTTTCATCTATAGATTCTTTTGTAGATGAACTTTTTTCTCTTCGGTCTTCTGAAGAAGATTTACTTAACATACCAAACCCCATCCATATTAAAACAATACCTCCTGCAACTTGAAAGGCATCTAGAGAGATACCAAAACTTTGAAGTAATCTAGCACCAAAAAATGCAGCAGAAGATAAAATAACACCTACTATAAGAATTGTTTTAGTAAGGTCTTTCAGTTTTTGATTATAACTTTTACCTCTTTCTAAGCTATTAAAAATTTGTGCACAAATTACAGGATTTACCAATGAAAAAATGGTTAGAATTCCTTGTAAATAATTATCCATAGGTATTATTATTTCACATTACATAAAAAAGGACTACTTCCATTAATTAATGAAAGTAGTCCCAATATATACTAAAACGTAAAAGTATTTTACTGTTCTATCTCTTTATCTTTATTATCACTAATTATTCCTACACAGAATGCACCAATAATTAATATTACGCCTGCCATAGTTAATAGTCCTACTGCGTTGCCATCAAAGAAGTTTGATGCAATAGTACCACCAAATAAACCTGCAAAGATTTGAGGACCTGCAATAGTTACATTAAAGATACCCATATAGATACCCATTTTTTCTGCAGGAAGATTTTCTGATAAAATACTAAATGGCATTGCCAAAATAGCAGCCCAAGCAATACCTACACCTGCCATAGAAGCAAAAAGTAAATATTTATCTTGTATCATTCCAATACTTAAAAGTCCTAAACCACCTAGAATTAATGCACTTGCGTATACTGTTTTTCTATTAGTAGCTTTAATTAATGTAGGCATAAGTAAAGAGAAGATTGCAGCAGCAAAACTATACATTGCAAACATTAATCCTACCCAGTTACCTGCTTCGTTATAAGCAGCAGATGTTACATCTTGGGGAGCTGTATGCCATATATGTTGTGCAATTGCTGGAGTAGAATACACCCACATAAAGTAGAATGCTACCCAAGAGCATAACTGAACAGCAGCAAGCTGAAACATTACTTTTGGTGATGAAACTAATGTCTTAATAAAATTAGTTATTGCATTACCACCTTCTTTAGTAAGTTGTTCTTTTTCGGCTTTTTGAGCCTCTAAATCTATATTATTGTATTCAGCATATTCTTCTGGAGGATACTCTTTTGTTCTCAATACAGTCCATAATACAGTAATCATTAAGGTTGCACCGCCAATATAAAATGACCAAACAACAGAGTCTGCTACTTTTTGACCTTCTGATGGTTCGTTGTTAACACCGACCATTGTAAGAATGAAAGGAAGAGCAGAACCAACAACAGCACCCGTGTTGATTAAGAAACTTTGAACAGAATACCCTACATCTCTTTGTTTATCATTTACCATGTCGCCTACTAAAGCTCTAAATGGTTGGAATGTGATATTAAAAGAGGCATCCATTATTAATAGCATAGTAGCTCCAAATAACATTGGAGGCATTAGTGCCACAAAGAATTCTGAATTAGGCATTAAGAACATTGCTAATGTTGCAGCAATGGCACCACCTAAGATAAATGGTACTCTTCGTCCAAGTTTTGTCCATGTGCTATCTGAGGCACCACCAATAATTGGTTGAATGATAATTCCAGCAATAGGAGCAGCTAGCCAGAAGTAGCCTAAGTCGTGCACATCTGCACCAAGAGCTTGAAGAATACGACTTACATTACCGTTTTGAAGTGCAAATCCAAATTGAACACCTAAGAAACCGAAGCTTAGGTTCCAGATTTGCCAGAAAGATAAATCAGGTTTAGCGACTTTATTTGCCATATAAATGAATATAATTTTTGTGTTTCACTTTCATACTTATACAACAAATATAAAAATGTAATACTAACATTTAACTGATATTTGTTAGATCATTCAATAAAAATCATATTATTTCTTCTGCAATCGGTTGAATTTTAAGAAATAAAAAAGTCTCTACTTAATTTTAAGCAGAGACTTGATCTATATTTTAAAAACAGTTGTTTATGCTGTTTCTTTTTTGTTTTTACATTCTGAAGGATCATTTCCGCAAAAACTACATGTCTTGCCTTCAGGATTTAAAAAAGGACTTTGAGACGCACATGTGCCTTCAAATTTCCCATCTTTTTTGAAAATTAATTTCACAGACATCAAAATGAAGAATGCCCCGAGGATACCAACGGTTAATAATATAGTTTCCATGATAAATATAGTGTGAATTTGTCTTAGAGACTTAAATTTCTTTGTACAAAGGTAACTAAAGTTTATAGTTTTATCGTGATAAACGGTACTTAGAAATTAGTTTTACTTTGAAGTTTCTAACAAATTAACAAATGTTCATATGTTTTAATCAAAGAATTATAAATACTGTGTAACAATCTTAACTTCTGTAACTTGCCCTTGATTAACTTCGAATGCATATTCTTCAAAATCAGGCTCTTTCATTTTCACTTTTTTATCCCAAGAATAACCAAAGCCTTCTTTAGGAAGACCAATCCAGTTATTTGTCATGTCATCATTTTCATCTTCATCATGACAAATTCTAATACCATAAGTACCGGGAGTGATGTTTTCTAGAACCATTGTAAATATTATATCAGAAACATTACCTTTTGTTTCTAGAACAGAATTTAAATCTTTATCTACAACTTGAACAAGCATAAAGCCATCAGTATTTCTTAGGCCTTCTACAGTTAAATGTATGTTAGAAGTAGTTTCTTGTGCAAAAAGGTTTTGCGAGAAACTTATAAAAAGTACTATTAGGTATGTTAATTTCATTGTTTAAAAGTAGTTTGGTGATATTAAATTTTAGGAAGTCCGATATGAAAACGAATAGCAAGTAGTCGGATTGTAATAACTGTCGAAATACAAGTCCATGTTATTACATTAAAGTCAATATTTAGATAAGATAACCCAACAAATACAAACCCTCCAATAATACAAGCTGTTGCATAGATTTCATCTCTGAAAATTAAAGGTACTTCATTACAAAGTGTATCTCTTATAACTCCACCTAATACGGCTGTGAAAGTTCCCATAACTATTCCAATAGCAGGGGATATATCTAAAAGTAGGCTTTTTTCTAAACCAATAAAAGTAAAAACCCCTAAACCTAATGTATCAAATAGAAACACTGTTGTTCTTAATTTAGCCACTGTTTCTTTAAATAATACAGTAAATGAGACAGCCATTGTAATTACTAAGATGTAGTTGGTGTCCATTACCCAGAAAACAGGAGTAGTGCCTAAAATCATATCTCGTACTGTTCCACCGCCAACAGCAGTTACGCTAGCAACGAATATAGCTCCAAAAATGTCAAATTTTTTTTCGGAAGCAGCTAAAGCACCAGATATAGCAAATACAAAAGTACCTACCAAATCTAGGAAGTTAATAAGTGACATAGATTAATATGATGAAGTGTTACTTGTGTAATGCAGTTGCTATTTTATGATAGACCATTTCTGGTGTAATACTATCTAAACAGGCATAATCATTTCTAAGGCATGGCTTGTTACCAAAAACAGAACAAGGACGACAAGGTAATTCCTTCTCAGATATTTCAACAATATTTTCGGTAGACTGTCCGTATCCTAAAAAGCCAGCGTAATGATGTGTTGCTCCCCAAATAGACACACACTCTGTTCCTCTTAAAGATGCCATGTGCATGTTTGCAGAATCCATACTTACCATTAAATCAAGTAATTCTATAATATCTAACTCTTCTTTAAGTTTGATATTACCTGCAAGATTTACACTATTTGGTACTTCTTTTATACATTTCTCAAGAATTTCAGCTTCTTTACCAGGTCCTCCAAAAAATAATACTTTTACATTTAATTTTTCTTGAAGCATTTTTGCTAGAGCTACAGCTTTTGCCTCTCCCCATATTTTACCTTCATGTTGAGCAAAAGGAGCAATACCAACCCAAGGTTGAGTTTTTCCACCTAGAAGTTCTAATTCAGCATTTTTTAGAGCAGGGCTGCCTTTAGAGGGTAATTGATTTGATAATGTAACATCAAGTCCAATCTTTCTAAAGACATCAGCATATCTTTCTGGTGTACTTCTGAGTGGTTCAAATTTCTTTTTAGAAGGTTTAGTTAGTGCTTTTTTACCCTTTCTTCCTTTATCAATTCGGTAAACTTTTGTTCCTGTAGACTGAAATAACCCATCAATAATGAATGTTCTTAAAACAGAATGAAGATCAGCTACAGCTGTATAAGGGCCTAATTTCTTAAGCTCTTTAAATAAGTTTGTGAGTCCTCCAAAACCTTTATGTTTTCCATTCAAATCTGCTCCTATGAATGTCATTCTTGGAATATTATCAAAAAATGGCTTTAAGAAAGGCCTTGACACCATGATAATTTCCGTATCAGGGTTTTGTTCAAGTACTTCTTTCATTACTGGAGCAGTCATGGCTACATCGCCCATGGCTGAAAATCTTAATGCAAGTATTTTTTTTGACATGATAAGAGGAGGAGTAATCAAAAAGAAGTTGTCTCATTCAAATATGCTAAGTGCATTTTTTGCTGAAACAACTTCTTTATTTATAATTTGAAAGGAATTATTTTCCTTCTTTGTATAAAACAGGATTCAATGAAGGATCGTTATACATTTTCATTTGTTTGTATACCTTCATGAATTTTTTACCAGCTGCAATATCATTAACTAATTCTTCTATTGCTGTAGAAAGATCTACACGTTGCTCTAAAAGGATGTTTAGTTTTGTTGTACAAGCTGCTTTATGCTCTTCAGATGCACCTTTACGTTCTACTTCCTCGTTCATATGGTAAATTTTCAATGCTAAGATCGAAAGTCTATCAATTGCCCATGCAGGAGATTCTGTATTAATACTTGCTCCAGGAATAACTTGAACGTCTTTATATTTTTCGAAAAACCAACTGTCAATGTATTCTACAACATCTGTACGCTCTTGGTTAGAAGCATCAATTCTACGTTTGATTTTTAATGCTTCTACTGGGTCAATATTAGGGTCTCTAATAATATCCTCTAGATGCCATTGAACGGTATCTATCCAGTTTTTTAGATATAATAAATGTTGGATATCTTCTTTTTCAAATGGATTCTCAATTGGAGTGTCCACATGATCTTTTATATGATATTTCTCGATACTCTGCGAGAAGATAGAATTACAATTTTCAGTAAACTGCATAAAATGCTTCTTTTAGTTGTTTAAATTGATAGCAAAGATAATAAAAACTATTTCTGTGCCGACATCATACGTTGTCTGTTTGCTTCAAAAATTACAATTCCTGCAGCAACACCAACATTTAACGAGTTGACTTTACCAAGCATAGGGATCTTAGCCAATTTATCTGCTAAATGGATAATATCTGGAGAGATACCATCTTCTTCAGAACCCATTACTACTGCTGTTGGAATTTCCATATCAACATAATAAAGGTCTTTTGATCCTTTTTCTGTACAACATACAACTTGTAAACCACTGTCTTGAAGTTCAAGAATACCTTGCTTTAAGTTATCTACTCTACAAACAGGAATATGGTTTAATGCACCTGCAGAAGTTCTAACAGCATCGCTACCAATTTGAGCAGCTCCTTTTTTAGGAATCATGATTAAATCTGCACCTGCACATTCGGCAGTTCTAGCAATTGCACCAAAATTTCTAACATCAGTTACTCTGTCGAGAACTAAAACAAGAGGTGTTTTTCCCGCTTCAAAAGCTGCAGCAATAACATTTTCTGCTTTTGCATAATCAATTGCAGGAACAAAAGCGATTACACCTTGGTGGTTCTTAGAAGTAATTCTCTGAAGCTTTTCAACAGGAACTCTAGAAACAACAATACCTGCTCTATTCGCCATTTTATGGATTTCAGCAATTTGTTCGTTCGAAGAATCTCTTGTTATAAATAACTTTTCAAATTCTTTACCAGCTTCTAATGCCTCAAAAATTGGCTGAATACCATACATAATATCCGCAGAGTTTGTTTTCTGACGGGGTGTTGTATTGTATTTCGTGTAATTTACTTTTCTTTTATCGTCGTACATTGTCTTGATTTCTTAGTGTGATTAAACCAAGTACATAAAAATGACATGCACGAGGTTTCAATATGCAAAGGTAATGAACCTAATCAATAGGTTTGCATTGATATTGTAAACTTCTCATAATCATGGGCTGATATTAGTATAAATTTCTATTTTGATGAGGTTTGTAACTCATTTCCGAAGGTAGTTATCAATTTATAAGCACCTTTAAACCCAGAAAGAGGAAGCGGTTGATTGTCTTTTATATCATGATAATGTGGCCAAGATGCACCCATTAAATAGAAAAAGAAGCAAGGAACCCCATTTTCAGAGAAATAATAATGATCTGAATTGGCTGCTTTACCTCTTTTTTTAATTTCAGGAAGGAATTCATTTTTAGTATTAATTGATGTAAGAAGTTGATATTGTTCTGTAAATACTGCTCCATTAACAGCCATCATTCCTTCTTCGCCACTACCAAAAAGGTCTAAATTTATAAGAAAATCAATTTTATCTAAAGGAAAGAAAGGATGTTCTACATAATATCTTGATCCAATTAAACCTGCTTCTTCTGCTCCAAAGGCAATAAATACAATAGAATAATCTGGAGTATTTGATTTATAATACTTAGCTATTTCTAATAAAAGAGCGATGCCAGATGCGTTGTCATTTGCTCCCGGAAAGTAAATTTGCTTTCCTATGCTTCCTAAATGATCATAATGAGCTGTAAAAACTAAATATTTATCTGGATGCGTTTTTCCTTTAATGTATGAAATGACATTTTGAGAAGTATATTCCTTAAAAAACTTTGGTTGGATTGAAAATGATATTTTTTCGATATCAGCAGGAAGTTTTTCCCTTAAAACATAAAATCTAGGCTGAGGTACTTGCCAACGGGCTACACTAAAAGTTAATTTATCGAACAATACAATGGATGCACGTGCTTGTAAAATCTTAGTTGTTAAAGCTCGATTCCAAGTAATTCTATTTTTTTCTTCTTCTTGATCATAAATTACAATTTTGTTAGAAAGGTCTACTTTTAAAAACTCAACTAAAGCAGCATCTTTTATAAACACATCCGAAGAAATATAGTATGCTTCACCTTCGGCATTACCCGTTCCTGAATCTGTAGAAGGAAGATAATCGACACCCACTTTGAGAGAATTAGCATTAATTTTTAAAGTGATATTGTTAGGGAAGGTATTTACAGGCATTTCAAAATGTTGTAGGTACTCTTCTTTTGGGTAAGATTGCAACCCAATATCTTTAAATTTTTGTTCAATAAATGCAGCAGCTTTCTTATCACCGTTAAATGTGTATCCACGCCCACGCATATTTTTAGCAGACAAGGTTTTAATGTTTTTTTCTACTGCTTTCATGTCTTGTGCTATACAAGAAATTGAAATGTTGAAAATCAGTAAATTAAAATAGATTATGATTGATGTTGTTTTCCCCACGAATCTTTTGCTTTAAGATTATATTTTTGATAGCTTGATAAAACAAATTACAAATTGCTATTGTTTTTTATGTATTACTAGCCATTTGATTTATAACCAAATTACTACTCAAAAACACAAAACACAATTTAAACACACACATACACATACCAAAACTAAACACATGGTTCAAGATACTATAGAAACACAAAAAATGATTGCCGAGTCTGTTAAACAGTTCGGCGAAAAGAACATCGCACCCTTCAGAGATAAATGGGACGATGACGAACACTTTCCTATTGAAGTTTTCCATCAATTAGGAGAACTTGGCTTAATGGGAATACTTGTTCCCGAAGAATATGGAGGAACAGGTTTAGGCTATCACGAATATGTAGAAGCAATTGCAGGATTGGCTTATTTTGACCCCGGTATTGCCTTATCTATGGCAGCGCATAACTCGCTTTGTACAAACCATATTTTAATGTTTGGTACAGAAGAGCAAAAGCAAAGATGGTTGCCTAAACTGGCATCTGGAGAGTGGATAGGTGCTTGGGGTTTAACAGAACCAAACACAGGTTCTGATGCAGGGAATATGCTGACAGTAGCCCGTAAAGAAGGAAATGAATGGGTCCTGAATGGATCTAAGAATTTTATTACACACGGTAAAAGTGGTAATGTTGCTGTTGTTATGGCCCGAACGGGTGATAAAGGTGATAAACATGCAATGACTGCTTTTGTAGTTGAGCGTGGCACTCCTGGTTTTTCTGGCGGACGTAAGGAACGTAAGTTAGGAATGCGAACATCAGAAACTACAGAAATGATTTTTGAGGATTGTAGAGTTTCTGAGGGAAATATCTTAGGAGAAGTAGGTGAGGGGTTTGTCCAAGCATTAAAAATTCTTGATGGAGGAAGGATTTCTATCGCAGCCCTTGGTTATGGAATAGCTAAAGGAGCATTAAAATGTGCTTTAGAGTATTCTCAAGAACGTAAACAGTTCGGTAAATCAATCTCTTCTTTTCAAGGGGTGTCTTTTAAACTTGCAGATATGGCTACGCAAGTAGAAGCTTCAAGATTATTAATTAAGGAATCTATAATAAAAAAAGAAAGAGGAGAAAATATAAATAAGGCTTCTGCAATGGCAAAATATTATGCATCAGAAGTGGCTGTAAAATGTGCAGACGAAGCTGTACAGATTTTTGGTGGATATGGTTTTACGAAAGATTATCCAGTAGAAAAATATTACAGAGATGCCAAGCTTTGTACTATTGGAGAAGGCACTTCAAATATTCAAAAACTAGTAATTAGTCGATGTTTATTAGATGAATAAAAAACAAAAGGGAATCAATCGATTTAAGATTGATTCCCTTTTTTGTATTTAAACTACAACAGTTACCTGTTAATAGAAATAAGTATCGTCTTTAGGCATTACAAATGCCATTACTAAGTAAATAAGACCAGGTGATCCGAGACCGAAAAAGAAACTGATCACAAAACCTAAACGAATGATTGTAGGGTCTATATTGAAGTATTTTGCAATACCGCTACATACTCCAGAAAAGACCGCATTTGATGTTGATTTTACTAATTTTTTAGACATGTTAATGATGTTAATTGTTTTATTTGACACTTATTTACATATACGTTTTCCATAGAGAAAAGATGCATTTTATGTCCAAATTTTTATTAATTATCGAGTAAATCAATTAATCGGATTATTACCTCTTCTAAATTTACAAAAAAGTATAGGCATAAAAAAAACCTTCAGAACGAATTCTAAAGGTTTTTTAGCAGAGAGTGAGGGATTCGAACCCCCGGTACCTCGCGGTACAATAGTTTTCAAGACTACCGCATTCGACCACTCTGCCAACTCTCTGTGAGTGATTACGTGTGCAAATATGCATGGTTGGATTTTAATTTCCAACATTTTGATCAATAAAAAATACAAATAAAATTAAATAACTTTATCTAAATTCTTCAGGAGGATTAGACTCCGTCCAAAGTTGAGCTTCTTCTATTGTTGTATTGATTTGAAAACCAATAAGTAATATCATAGCAATTATAAAAATCCATCCCATTAATCCCATAATTGCACCAAGTGAACCATATAGAATATCATAAGAATTAAATGTATCTAAGTACAGCCCAAAGAGTAATGATACTACAATAGATAGGGTTGTTGCTACAACGGAACCCGGATTAAAGATTCTTTTCTTCATTACTTCACTAGGAGCAAACCTAAATATTAAGGATACATTAAAGAAGAAAAGAAGTACAATTAATAGTACCCTTAAGGTGAGTAAGCTATAAATAGTGAATTGGTTATTTAAAAAACCAATTTCATGAAGGTGTTCTAATAAGTGCTTTCCAGAGATTAAAATAAAGGAAGAAATAAATAGAGTAATTAAAAAAAGTAAAGTAAGGTTTAAAGCAACTCTAAACTGTTTAAATAAACTTCTTTTATCTTCTAGATGATAGCAACTATTAAAGGCATTCATGAGTGTTCTCATTCCAGTAGTAGCAACATAAGTAGCACCAACAAAACCAAATGATAACAAACCACCTCTAGATCGTCCACTAAGATCAAGTATTGGACCTTCTATAGCTTGATAGACATATTGAGGTAGCATTTCTTCTCGAAATATTTTAAACATAACATCCACCTGATCACTTGGTATGTATGAAAGTAATGTAGAGAAAAATATAATGAAGGGTAACATTGCTAAACTAAAACTGTAAGCAATTGCCTGACTTCTCTGTAAAAGATCGTTTTGATCTACACGTGCAATTAAAGCCTTACTAAAAACATAGAAGGAAACTTCGGTATGCGGAACTCTACTATTTGATAAATAATGAATTACTTTTTTATATAAATCATTACTTTCTAGAGTAGTTTTGATCTTCTTTTTTGTCAAACCTATTTATTTAATCTTCAAAGTAGGATGCTATTACTTCCATAAAGTTTTTAGGGGCTCTACAAGGTTTGTAAGTGGTCTTTTTCATAAAAGCCAATTTTGTTTTACCTGTATTTAGTAACTCGCCATCTTGATTAAATAATTCATATTCGAATAATAATTTGACAGATGGTTTTTCTATCAAAGTAGTTCGAATTGTAATCAAGTCATCATATTTAGCAGGCTTAATATACTTAGAGAAATTCTCTAAAACTGGTAACATCACCCCTTCTGCTTCCATTTGTTTATAACTCATTCCAAGAGAACGGAGTGCTTCTGTTCTCCCTATCTCATAAAATTTTGCATAATGACCATAATAGACAAATCCCATCTGATCGGTATCTGCGTAGTTAATACGTATTTGTGTTTCTCGTGTTAACATATAAAATAATGAGTTAATGTATTCAAGTATCAGCTTTAGCTAAAATAACTTTTTCTGTATACTCGTAGCAAAGATACGATGATAAACTTTTCGTTGAGGCGATTTTAATCATAAAAAAATCGTCTCTAAGTAAACCTAGAGACGATTATATCTAATTTGCTACAATTTTATTGAGCAAAGAAATCTTTCATTCTTGAAAAGAAGTTTTTACTCTTCTCTTTTTTATGTTCTTGCGTAGGTAAGAAGTTCTTAGACTCTTTTAATTTCTTAAGAAGGTCTTTCTCTTCTCCTGTTAATTTTGTAGGAGTAAACACAGAAACATGGATGAGTTGATCTCCAACACCATAACCATTGATATCTCTGATACCTTTACCTCTTAAACGAAGAACTTTACCACTTTGAGTACCAGCATCGATAGGAACTTTTACATTGCCATTTAATGTTGGAATCTCTACAGTTGTACCTAGAGCAGCGTCCATAAAGCTTAAGTGCAATTCAAAATGAATGTTTTCACCATCTCTATGTAACTGTTCGTCTTCAATAGCTTCGATTACGATGAGTAAATCACCTGCAACTCCACCACCTTTAGGCATATTACCTTTACCACGCATAGATAATTGCATACCATCATCAACCCCTGGAGGGATATTGATAGCAACTTCTTCTTCAGTATACAAACGGCCTTCACCGTGGCAGCTTTCACATTTGTTTTTGATGATTTTACCTTCACCATTACAAGATGGACAAGTAGTATTAGATACCATTTGACCAAGCATTGTGTTTACTACTTTTTGTACCTGACCACTACCGTGACATTGTTGACATGTGTCTAAGTCTGTACCATTCTTAGCTCCTGTACCATTACATGGTTCACAAGAATTATAACGCTTGATACGTACTTTTTTCTCAACCCCTTTGGACATTTCCTGAAGGTTGAGTTTTAATTTGATGCGTAGGTTAGAGCCTTTTCTTTGACGTCTACCTCCGCCACCTCCACCACCGAAGAAGTCGCCGAATGGGCTACCACCTCCGCCACCGAAGATATCACCGAAGTGAGAGAATATGTCGTCCATATTCATTCCACCTCCGCCACCAAATCCGCCAGAACCATCAAAAGCTTGATGTCCAAAACGGTCATATTTAGCACGTTTATCATCATCCCCTAGGATCTCGTAAGCTTCAGCTGCTTCTTTGAACTTCTCTTCAGCACTTTGATCGTCTGGGTTTTTATCTGGGTGAAATTTAATTGCTACTTTTCTGTATGCTTTCTTAATTTCACCACTTGATGCGTCTCTTTCTACGCCGAGTACTTCGTAATAATCTGCCTTAGACATAATTAATTATAAGTTATTGACCGACTACTACTTTAGCGTAGCGGATTACTTTATCATTTAACGTGTAGCCTTTTTCTACCACGTCAACAATTTTACCTTTTAAATCTTCAGTAGGAGCAGGTATTTGAGTAATAGCATCATGGTAATCTGTATTTAACGGCTTACCAGTAGCATCCTCCATTTGTTTAACACCTTGTCCTTCTAAAGTTTTAAGCATTTTATCTTTAATCATTACAATACCGTCAACAACAGGTTTAACCTCTGGGCTGTCAGACTTTGTATTTGCAATTGCTCTTTCTAAATCGTCAACTGTAGGGATAATTGCAGAAAGAACTTTTTCACTTGCAGTTTTTTGCAAGTCAAGTTTTTCTTTTGCAGTACGTCTACGGAAGTTGTCGAATTCAGAATATAAACGAAGGTATTTATCCTTCATTTCTGCTAAATCCTTAGCTAATTTTTCAGTTTCAGAAAGTTCTGCTCCATCATTGTTAGAAGTAGAATTTTCGTCTTCTATATTTTTAGAATTTGTAGCTTCAGTTTGATCCTCAGTTACTTTTTCTTCTTTATTATCGATATTATCGTTTCCTTTATTTTCTGTCATTATAGTATTATTTGTGTCAAAAATATACGTTACGTAGCTTTTCAACAATTTTGCCAATGCAAATATACGAGTCAAAATGTCCTTTTTCACTGTCATTAGTATTTATTGTGGCTGACAAGGTGTCTTATCTTGTCAGTTAACTTACTAATAACTTGAAAGATAGCTTGTGTAAATTTTGATTTTAGACAGGAAAGGAAGCCGATAATTTGATGACGTTACTAAGCATTTAACTCAGAAACAGCCAACCAAGCCATAAGTCCAACACCAATTTCTAAAGCACTTTCGTCAATATCAAAAGTTGGTGTATGTACACTAGATACTATACCTTGTTCTTCGTTACGAGTACCTAATCTGTAGAAACAAGCATCTATTTCTTGAGAATAATAGGCAAAATCTTCTGCAGCTAACCAAAGGTCAAGATCTACAACATTTTCTTCTCCTAAATAATCAATTGCAGCTGCTTTATTTCTTTTTGTAAGTTCTGGCTCGTTTACAAGGAAAGGATAGCCTTTACAAATATTCATCTCAACAGATCCTCCCATTGCTTCAGCAATGCCTTCTGCCATTTTTGTGATTTTTTCGTGTGCTTCGGCTCTCCATTCTTCGTTCATTGTACGGAATGTACCTTGCACTTTTACTTCATTAGGAATAATATTGGTAGCACCAATTGCTCTTACATCTCCAAAAGATAAAACAGAAGGGATTTTTGGAGAAGCATATCTACTTACAATTTGTTGTAAGGCAATTATTATATGTGAAGTGATTACTACTGGATCAATATTTTTTTCTGGCATTGCAGCATGTCCACCTTGTCCTTTTACGGTAAAGTAAATTTCATCTGCAGAAGCCATATACATACCTTCTCTGAATCCAACTTTTCCGGCATCAATAAAAGGCATAACATGTTGACCAATAATTTTAGTTGGGGCAGGGTTTTGTAATGCTCCGTCTTTAATCATTAATGATGCTCCACCTGGCAATTTCTCTTCTCCTGGTTGGAAAATTAATTTGATAGTACCTTCAAATTGATCAGTCAGTTTAGAAAGAACTTGTGCAACTCCTAATAATGAAGTAGTATGAACATCGTGCCCGCAAGCATGCATTACACCTTCATTTTTAGATTTATAAGGAACATCATTTGCTTCAACAATTGGCAATGCATCCATATCAGCACGCAATGCGATTGTTTTTTTCTCTGGATTTTTTCCTTTGATTAAAGCAACAATACCTGTTTCTGCAACACCTTCTTGAGGCTCTATGCCGTAACTTCTTAATTTATTTGCAACAAACTTAGCTGTCTCAAACTCTTGATAAGATAGCTCTGGATTAGCATGTAAATGATGTCTATTTGCTACAATTTCATCAATGTTTGTTGTAACAGCTTCTTTAATGCGTTCTTTTAAACTCATGACTTTTTCCGATTAATGTTTGTTGTTTGTGAAAGTTATGCCTTCCTCTAAATAAAATGTTATTGCAAAAATACGAAGAATGATTAGAAATAATTATCTACGTGTATTTTTAACTGCATTTCTAGAAGGTATAACAGATGCAAGTACCGTAATTGTAGTTACTGTAAGACAGATAATGACAAAGTCTTGCCAACGTGTTTCTACAGGATAAGCATCAAGAATACCATTGTTAGCACCTGTACTAATCCATTTTAATTTTTCTTGAGCAATGCAAAAAACATAGCCTGATAAGAGTCCGAAAATAGCTCCAGAAACGGCGACAAGACTTCCTTCAAATAAGAAAATTCTCCTAATCATTCCATCAGTAGCTCCCATAGATTTAATAATATTCATGTCATGCCCTTTCTCTATAGAAAGCATTGCAAGAGCAAAGAATACATTAAACGATGCAATACCTAGAATTAACGCGAACGTTCCGTAGGTAAAGAATTTTTCTATTTTTAGCGCTCTAAGAACTTGTGCTTGTTGCTCTGGTCTCGTTTTTATAATAAACGTATCACCAAGAACTTCTTGCAATCTTTTTTTAACCTTTTCAGGACTAGTATGATCGTCTGTTTTTATTTCTAAACCAGTTCTTAGCTTTCCATAGTTTAATAATGAATTGGCAAACCCTAAAGAAACAATCACAGTAGATTGATCAAATTGAGGCTCTGCTACAAATACACCTCCTGCTTGGATAATTTTTTTATTGAATGCTTTTGAAGGATCTAGTGATGCTTTACCCTTTCTTTTAGGATACCAAAACTGCAAAGGGTGCATACTATCTCTTAATCTTAAACCAAGTTCTTGATATACCCCAGAACCCACCAATGCATACCGTGTGTCGTTATTATATAGCGTGTTAGTACCTAAAACAACGGTAGTATCAATATGTGTTTGTTGGATAAAGTTTTCGCTAACACCTTTCATTGTAACAACCTTCTGTTTGTTGTTGTACAGTATTAAAACTTTATCTTCAATTATTTCTGTAATGGCTTGAACCCCTTCTATCTCTTCTATCTGATCTCTCAAAGTCCAAGTATAGGGGAAAGATTTTCCTTCTTTTATTTCAATTTTTAATTCTGGGTTATGGCGGTTAAACATACCTGTTAGTGTTCTTTCCATACCGTTAAACAGTGAAAGAACAATTACCAAAGCAGCGGTACCAAAACCTACACCAATCATGGCTATGTTAGAAAGGGTCTGTATAAAGTTCTGTCTTATGAACTTTTCAGCCATTCCTTTGTATGTTTTTCTAATCTTTTTAGGAGAGAAGGTGAAAAGAACACCAATGGCTTTCCCAATAAAGACTACAACTCCAAATGTCATCTGTACCACCAAGACAATAAGCATTAATGATATGCTTTTTATATTTCTCTGTGATAAGAAATACCGTTTGGCAACAAAGAAAGGAAATCTCGAATTTGACATTTACATTTTTATTAGAAGTTATCACTGTTAATTTTGTGATCAGATTTATACATCAACAAAATTACCTTTTAAAAGATAAAGTGATAATCATTTATATCTTGGCACAAAGTTAATGGTCGATATGAGATCTCAATATTTTTGTGAGATTAAGTTTTAATGATTTAAACAGATTCATCATATTTTTATGATTTATATAAGCTGATACTCTCTTTTTGAGATACAAAGCGCCTGTCTATCATTTTAAAAGTACCATAATGGGTTTTAATGCAAAGGGAGTATTTAGTGGATTAGATGGAAAATCTGTATTAAATAAGAAATAGGTTACCTACTACTTTTAATAAAAGTATAATGAAAATATATATACTGTTTTTACTTTTTTGTCTTTTTCAGATAAATAAAGTTGACGCACAAACTTCTAAATTATTCTGGAAATTTGCTGATAAAGGTGAATATGAAAAAATTGAAAAGAAATTAGTTAAAGAATCTGATGAGTTAGAGGGGAATGCCGTCTTAAACTATTTATGGGGACTTTACTATGTGGAAAATAACCTGAAATACAATTTGGATTCTTCTTATTTACACCTGCAAGAGGCAAAATTAAATTGGGATAATGCAGATGAGCAAACACATGCTGTATGGGTAAAGAGTTATGTAAATATAGATTCTATTGGTTATTGGCTCAATCATGTTGAACAACTTGCTTTTGAAGCCTCTATGTCTTCTTTTAAGGTTGATGATTTTAAAGATTTCATAAAAAAATATCCAGATGCTACACATATACCTAGAGCAATAGAACTAAAGGATAGTTTAAGTTTTGAGATTGCTAAAAAAGAGCACAGTTATAAATCTTATCAAGAGTTTATAAAAAATCATCCAGAAGCAAAACAGCGAGATTTAGCTCAAGAACAATATGAAATCTTAGTGTATCACTCAAAAACAAAAGATGCTGACGAACATGCTTTAAACCGCTTTTTACTTGAACATCCAAATAATAAATTTAAGAGTAAAGTAGAGAAGCAAATCTATGAGTTGCGAACGGAGAATAAATCAGAAAGTGATTATTTAAGTTTTATAAGAGATTACCCAAATAGTAGTCGAGTTGACACTGCAATTACTCATTTATGGTATTTTTCTGAAAATAAAGATAGCGTTTTGATCAGCTACCCTAATTGGAAAAATATTTCGTATTATCAATCACTTAACTTGGCAGAGAAACACACTATTTATCCTGTAATAAAAGATAGTAAAGTAGCATTTATAAATAATAAAGGTAAAGTAATTTTAGAGGATGCATTTCTCCAAGCAAAGAAAAAATATAACTGTAATGGTGTTCAATCATCTTATATCGAAGTAGAAAAAGAAACGGGACATGGGGTTGTTAATAGAAAAGGGAAAGTACTAATTCCATTTGAATACGAGAGTATTTCTTTTTTATCTGAAGGATTAGCAGTTGTAAAAAAGCAGGGGAAATATGGTATTTATGCTTTAAATGAAGAACAATGGATTCCTTGTATGTATGATCAGATTATGCAGATAAGTAATCGATTATTTGGTGTTAGAATAAAAAGTAGATGGGGTATAATCTCTTCAGATGGTACACAGAAGTTTCCGATAGAAGCAGGGCAGTTGATTAAAATTGCAGAGAATACGCTATTAATAATGAAAAAAGGGAGATGGAATTACTTTTCTGAATCTGCTATTTTTAGCGAACAAATTAATTCTGCTGACAGTGTATTTAGATTCGAATCTTATAAAAGCTTAGAAGACCAATGGTTTTCTTTAAAAGAAGAAGGAAAGTGGGCTGTTTATTCTCCTAATGGAGAAAAATGGACAGATGATTATGATTTAATTAAAGATGCTCCCTATAAGCAGGGTTGGTTTATACAGAACGATACTTTATGGCAGTTACTTAATTATGATAACAAATTGAAAATTGATTCTCTTCTTCTTCCTGTTGTAAAAGAGCAAGGAGTGATATCTAGATGGAAAAATAAATGGCAAGCTTTTACATGGTCAGGTGATAGTTTAGGGAATTATGTAGCAGATACGATAGTATTTAATGGTAATGGTAATGGTATAGTAGCATCCTCAGGAGGAATAGATCATCTCTATTTTAAAGGAGGAGGAGACTTATTATTGAAATCGTATACAAAATGGCATATTCAGTATGTACAAAAAGACTCTACAGAAGAAATATTTATTGGAGCAAAAAGTAAAAGGTATAAGAAATTTGCTTTACTCAATGAGAAAGGAAATCAGATAATGACACCTCAGTTTACAGACCTAACTGTAACTGCTAATGGTTTTGTAATTGCCAAATATGGAAATTGGTACTATTTGTATACAACTAAAGGGAAAAGACATTTTCAAGAAGGATACTCTGCTATCTATTATGAAAATGGAGTTTTTGTTTTGAAAAAGAACGGTAAATACGGATTATATATTCCAGAAACAAACCAAAAAATAGCACCCCAATTTGATAGTAAATTAATTAAAACTACTATTAAAAAAGAAGAGGTAACACAATGGTTGGGAAGTAAAAAAGGAAAGAAAGGATTATTCTCACTGTCTACCATAGCAACTGCAAAGTTTTATTATAATGATATGACATTATTTGATAGCACTTCAGTTTTTATACGAGAAGACAACCTGTGGAAACTCTTGAATGTAGAAAAGAATGATATCGTCTTGGCTTGTGATAGCTACAAAATAAAGACCACTGAAGAGGGGTATACTTGGATTTTATATCAAAAGAATGAACAATACGGAGCGTACTCAATTAAATATGGAAATGTGATTTATCCAGAGTTTTTATCAATACAAAATATTGGATCTAAGGAGGAACCTCTTTTTTTAGCGAAGCAGTTTATTAAGCAAGCAAAATTATATATTTTACTTTACATAAATGAGCAAGGAAATGTTGTATATCAATCATTTTTAAATGAAAGTGAATTTAATCTTGTGGATTGTTATTGATTAAATATAATTGGGGAAAACAGCTATTGAAGTTACAAAACACTAAAGATATGTTAAATAATTCTTAAGAGTTCTTTATAATGCTGCTTCTTGAATTTAATCATTGTTTTAAGAGAGTAGAATTTCATAAAATAGCATCACAATTGAACGAGGAAATTAATTGTAGGATAAAAATATATATCGTCTTAGAGATTAACTGAACTATCAACGACTATTAGAAATAGATATTTAGATAGCTATTTTTTACTAGTAAATAGAAAAATTCTTACGATTAGAAGTTTGTCAGTAACTGTTTACAAATTAGAATATGAAAAAGAAATTATTACTTCTCCTAATGACCTTAAGCTTAGGTATGCTAGTAGGAGTATCGCCGGCTTTAGCGAGTGGAGGAGGACATCCTGAAGCGGCCCCTTGGAGTGTTATTCCATTTGCTACACTTTTAATAATGATTGCTACTGGACCTCTTTTTTACGAGAAGTTCTGGCACCATAATTATCCAAAAGTTGCTGTTGGTTTAGCTGGATCAGTAGTGTTATATTATATTTTTGGGTTACACAATACACATGCTCCAATCCACGCATTTTTCGAATATTTTCAGTTTATAGCTTTACTATCGGGGCTTTATATAGCATCTGGTGGTATTATGATTAAAGTAGATAAGAAAGGAACTCCTTTGGTAAATACATTGCTTCTTGCTTTTGGAGCTGTGATAGCAAATATTATCGGAACAACAGGTGCTTCTATGCTTCTTGTTAGACCTTTTATGCGTTTAAACCAAGAGAGACTTCAACCTTACCATATTGTATTTTTTATATTTATTGTAAGTAATGTTGGTGGTGCATTAACGCCAATTGGAGATCCTCCATTATTCTTAGGATTCCTTAAAGGAGTACCTTTTGAATGGACATTGGTACATAGTTTACCAATGTGGGCTTTCACAATAACTTTATTATGTATTGTATTCTTCTTTGCAGATAAGCGCTTTATTAATAAAAGAAACTTACTTTTTGATGAAGAGGAAGGCGAGAAAGAATATTCAAATAAGATTACCATTACAGGTAGTAAGAACTTTGCATGGCTAGCAGTTTTAGTAGGAGCGGTTTTCTTAGATCCGTCTAAAATTGGATGGTTACCAGGTATTTTACAAACACATGATGGTTTTTCTATTGGTTTCTTAGCAGATTTAGAGCATCATGAAGGAGCAACGCTATTTTCTTTCATTAGAGAGATAATTATGCTTTCTGTTGCATACCTGTCATTTAAGCTTGCAGATCAAAAAGCCATTCAAGGTAATGAGTTTAATTTTGAGCCGATTAGAGAAGTAGCCTTTATTTTTATAGGTATTTTTGGAACGATGATGCCCGCCTTAGAGTTAGTAGCCAATTTTGCGAAATCTCCAGAAGGAGCGGCATTAATTAACCATAATTCTCTGTATTGGGCAACAGGAGCTTTATCTGGAATATTAGATAATGCACCTACCTACCTAAACTTCTTAACAGCAGCAATGGCCTCTAAAGGAGCAGACATTGGCGTTGTTAGTGATGTAGTTGATTTTACTAATGGTATTGTTCAAGGAGCTCCAAATCATGAATCTGTATTAGAATTAACAGCAATATCTGTTGCTGCTGTATTCTTTGGTGCAATGACTTATATTGGTAATGGACCAAACTTTATGGTAAAATCAATTGCTGAGCAATCAGGTGTTGAAATGCCTTCTTTCTTTGGTTACATTTTAAGATATTCTTTGCCAATTCTATTAAGTATTTTAATAATAGTTTGGTTAGTATTCTTTGCTTTTGCAGTATAGTGAAAGTTAGATACGCTAAAGCCTCTCATAATTTATATTGTGAGAGGTTTTTTTATACATAAAAATTAATAGTTTTATGCTATCGAAACCGTTACTTCTTAATCCTAACAAAATGACAAAACAAATTTTTAAATACATCTTCTTAGTTTTTAGTACATTATTATTTTTCCAATGTGGTTCTAGTGATGAAAAAGAACTCCCTGATGTATCAGAAATTAAAATAAATGTAGAGGTAAGGCATCTTGAACAAGAAATTTTTGCACTTAAGTCTAAAGATGATATTGTAAAATTCTTGATAGAAAATCCTGAGATAGAAAAAAAATATTTTTTACAGGCAGGGTTATATCCCAATAGACATTTTTTAGTAGAAGCCATTTGGGACTTTAGAAATAAAGTTGAAAATGATACTCTAAAGATGGATGCAGATAGAATTTTCGGGAATTTCGAAGTTCAGAAAAAAGAGTTTGAAGAAGCCTTTAAATATATCAAATATTATTACCCAGATTTTAATCCTCCTAAAATATATACATCAATTTCTGGTTTTGCTAACTGGGGCTTTGGTGGAGATGTTTTAGACTTAGGAGATTTTATTGTTATTGGTCTTGATTACTTTGAAGGTCCGACAGCTTCTTATGGTGTTCCAGAAGTCCCAAGCTACATAAGTAGAAGATATACTCCAGAACACTTAGTACCTTTTTCTATACAGATGCTGTCTAATCGATTTAATAAGGTAAACCCTAATGATAGGTCCGTGTTGTCGCATATGATAGCCTGGGGGAAAGCCTACGAGTTTGTAGACGATGTAATGCCTTATACAGCAGATTCTATAAAAACAGGGTATACTGCTAAAGAACTAAAAGGTGTAAATTATAATGAAGCCTATATTTGGAGTCATTTTGTAGAAAATGAGTTGCTTTATAAAACAGAACGCAGAACAGTAAAACGTTATGTTGATGATAGACCTGTCACATCAGAAGTATCTGAAGATAGCCCAGGAAGGTTAGGAAGGTGGATTGGTTGGAGAATTGTACAGAGTTATATGAGAGCAAACCCAGAGGTTATGTTACCACAATTAATGGCAAATGATAACGCAGGAAAGATACTCCAAAAATCAAAATATAAGCCAAAGAAAAGAAAATAACTCACTGATAATCTTTAAGAAAGTCAACAAATACTAGAGAAATATAAACAATCTTAAATGATTATGACGACGGCTAAATAATATTTATTATTGACATGTGATCATATCGTTATCCATTAAGTAGACGATCATAAGTAAATAGCTATTTTAAGCATATTTCCATGAGTAAATCAAACTTAAAAATCAGCATAAAGGTTTTGTTTTTTGATAATTTTGAATAAAAAAAACTCAAGGTAAATGGTAGTGAAATACACTAATATTTATGGTTTACTACATATAAATCACATAGAATATTATTGGTAAACGTTGATACTAATTAGACATCTAGGAATATGTTTTTTACACCTTTTTATTTCTAGAGTTGATATTTTCGATGTAACCAAAGATATTATTTATATCCTCGTTTACTGAGCCTCCCATTTTGTTTTGCAAAATGTGGAGGTTTTTTAAACTAAAAGGGTCAACCTCTAATTTGAGATTGACCCTTTCTAAACATCTTTTATGTATAATATACTTTTAGTCTATGTACATTTTAAAAGCATGGAGGATTAAGCTCCAGATTTGTCTAATAATTTTTCTTTAAATTTCTTTACTTGACGACGTAATGATTCAGTAGCATCATCTGTAGCTGCTTCGAATGACACACCATGCTTTTTAGCTACTAATGTATCACCAGGGATATTTAATTTAATCTCTACAACTTTATTATCTCGACTATTGTCACTGTTTTTTTCTACTCTTAAGAAAACTTCTCCGTCAACAAATCTGTCGTAAAAAGTTTCTAATTTATTTACTTTTGTTTCAATGAAATCAATTAATTTTTGATCTGCTGTGAAATGTATTGATTGGATGTCGAGTTTCATATTTTTACTGTTTTAAAGTGTTATGAAAAGATTCAATTTTAAAAAAAAGATGTTGTTTTTATACATTTAAAATGTACATTTTTTGCACCAAAAAAAGGTGCGACTAAAAGCTCAAAATAACCGTTAACTTCTATTCTAATGTACGATTATTTTTTGACTTGGTTGTGTCAAAATACCACATTTTACTAATTTTTAAGTAGATTTTTTTCCTGACCTTGGATGTGCTTGAGCATGTACTTTTTTCATCCTAGATAAAGATGAATGTGTATATATCTGAGTTGCAGATAAGTTAGCATGACCAAGTAACTCTTTGATATCATTTAGAGCTGCTCCGTTTTCAAGCATATTTGTCGCAAAAGAATGTCGTAAAATATGTGGAGATTTTTTTCCAACGGTTGTGTTTTCCTTTAAATACCTTTTTACAAGGTGATAAAGTTGTTGATACTTCAAGGGGGCACCCTCTTCGGTAATAAAGAGGTTTTGGGTGTCGTAATTCTTTCTCTTATCAAGGTAATATCTTAATTGATGTACTAACTGTGCGTGTAAGGGGACTATTCTTTCTTTATTTCTTTTACCAAGTACTTTTACAGTGTTACTTGAGAAATCAATAGCATTAATTTCTATTTGTAATAACTCTGAAGACCTTAAACCAGTTCCATAAAGAAACTCAAAAATTAATTTATCTCTGATTCCATCAAAATTATCTTCGAAAACTTCATCTGTTAATAGATGATTCATCTCGGTACTCTTAACACTTTGAGGCAGTCTTGAAGGAGTTTTTAAGGCATGAATAGATTTTGAAGGGTCCACTTCTATAATATCTCTTTTTCTAAGAAACTTAAAGAAACTCTTTAACGAGGCCATTTTCCTGTTAATACTTCGAGTACTTAATTCTTCTTCCATTAAAGTGCTTATCCAAAGCCTAACTTCAGCTTTTTTTACACCTTCTAAGGTACTTGTATCATCCTCTAGTTTAATAAAAGTATCAAACTGTAGTAAATCCGTTTTATAAGCAGTAAGCGTGTGGCTACTAACCTTTTTTTCGAACTGTAAGTGATTTAAAAAAGATTGGAATGGTGTAATCATAAATTGAATTCTGTCCTCTGAGAAACAAAATACGGTTTTTATTGAAAATTTGAAAATTTAAAACGCAAAAAGCCTATCAATACATAATATTGATAGGCTTCTTTTAAGAGAATACAAAATAAGATTAAGCTCCTTGCTCAGTTCTCATTTTGATTTTGTAAGCAGTTTTGATTGCTTTCTTTCTGTCAGTTACAGAAGATTTCTCGTAATACGCACGACCACGTAATTCACGAAGAACTTTAGTTCTCTCAAATTTCTTTTTGAAACGCTTAAGAGCACGGTCGATAGACTCGTTATCTTTTACTTTAATTTCGATCATTATATTTTCCTTTTATGAAGGTTTTTTCAAATTCAATCCATGATTTCGGATCGCAAATATAAATAAGTTTTAGATAAAAGGAAAGTGATTCACTAAAATATTCAATAAGATTTCTAAATGATTCTTATTGAGAATCAAGATTGTAGTTCTATTATTTTCTCTTCAAAATCTTCCCAAGGAAATTCGTCATAGGTAGCTATTGATAATAAATCCCCTTTTTCGAGTATTTCAGAGGGTTTTGGACAAGAATTACTCTGTCCATCTCTAATGATAGAGAGTACATTACAATCAAATTTATAGTCAGATAAAACATGCATCATATTGATCTGAAAATCTTTCCAAGAGATACCTGCTAACTTATTTACTGTCACAGTCATAGGGTTAGCTCCTTGTGTATTATAGAGTAAATCCTCTATCACTTTAGCAGAATAAGGATCTTGACATTCCTGTACAATTGCTAAAATAGAGAGGTCTGCATTTACATGCGTAGCATTATTCGTATCAAACATCCATGCATTAGACTGATCAACTAATACGAAAAGAACTCTAGTAGAACTTGTAATAAAACGCTCTAGAAGATCTATTGTGGTTTTAGTGCTACCATCCGAAGTAGATGTCTTATGATGGACAGGGAATACAATAATTGTTTTATTTTTATTTACCTGTGCATTGGTATATGTTTGTTGTTGTAATGGACTACCTTTTAAAAAATGAATATTAGGTAGAGATGCAATCTCGTCTGGAAGTGTTTCAATATGATTATCAACAAAGCAAATACCGACATTATGCTCAACAGCTCTTAACTCATCTATAAAATGTTTTGCTATGTTTATACCTGGAAAGTTGAAAACGACGTAACCGTCTTTATATGGATTGTTCATAAAGCCTAATTTTTTTTGTGTTTTATGGTGTTCTCTATAGTCAAATACGGCACCAAATAATGCACCGACGAACGCAATACTTACTGTACTAAGTAGCATTGTGATAATTCTACCTGCAAGAGTTTCTGCAGGTTTGTTTCCATAACCAACGGTTGTTGCAGTTTGCCAAGTTTGCCAAATAGCTTCGTTCCAAGAAACTTGTTCAATATTTTTAAAAAGGACAGCAAATAGAATATTTATCCCTAAGGTGTAAAGTAAAATTTGCTGTAGTCTTTTATAAACATCACTGTTTTTATGTAACTGAAGTTGTCTGAAAAAATTAAATATCATTATTAGTAAATCTGTTGTCTATTTATTTGGTCTGCTATAAATGTATCAATAAGAAAGATAAAAAATGAAATTATTTATTCCTTTACTCTTTTATTATTGTCACTGTATTTATAAATAAAAGCCTTGTTTTCAATATTTCGATACCCTTCGAAACTAAAATCATCTTCAATTTTTATTTCCTTTTTCTGAGAAAACTCAGTTTCGATATTCTTGTAATAGTACGCTAATACTAGCCCAGCAATACTACCAGATAAATGAGATTCCCACGAAACTCCCTGTTCATTTGGAATTAATCCCGTAAGCATACCTTGATACAATACAGCAATGCAAAGTGAAATGATTAAAGAGCCAGGATTCTTTTGAAAAATACCAAGAAAGAATAAAAAGGAAGCTATTCCGTAAATAACACCACTTGCACCTATATGAAAGGAGGGGCGTGCAAAAAACCAAACCATACAACCGCTTATTAGTGTTAGCTGTATAAGTACTTTAGAGGCGATTTTTGGGATAAATAAGTAAAGTGAAAAACATAGAATACAAAAGGAAAAGCTATTTGAGATTATATGTTTTAATCCACCATGAATGAAGGGAGAAAAGAATATCCCGAAAAAACCTAATCGATTTCTAGGATAGATACCAAGATGATAAAGATTGACTTCTAAAGACCATTCAATAATCTTTAGAAGCCAAGCAATTGCCAATAATAGAAGCGTTATTTTTAAACCTCTATTTATTTTCATTTCTATGCTCTTCTTTTATTGCCTTTTTACGGTCGTCTGATTTTTGATATGCAGAAATGATATTTTTAACTAGGCGGTGGCGAACAACATCTTTTTGTGTAAGATGAAGTACTTTAATACCCGTTACATTATCAAGAATTTTTGATGCAACCACTAAACCAGATTTTTGTCTTGGAGGTAAATCAATCTGAGAAATATCACCAGTAATAATCATTTTAGAGTCTAACCCTAAACGTGTAAGTAACATTTTCATTTGCATCTCAGTTGTATTCTGAGCTTCATCAAGTAAAACAAATGCATTACTTAATGTTCTACCTCTCATGTAGGCTAATGGTGCGATTTCAATCACACGATTTTCCATATAGAATTTTAATTTTTCTGATGGAATCATGTCATCTAAAGCATCATAAATAGGTCGTAAATAAGGATCAACTTTATCTTTTAAGTCTCCCGGAAGGAAACCTAAACTTTCTCCGGCTTCTACAGCAGGTCTAGATATAATAATTCTTTTTACTTGCTTATTTTTGAGTGCTTTTACAGCAAGAGCCGTTGCAACATACGTTTTACCAGTACCTGCAGGTCCGAGTGCAAAAACAAGATCATTCTTTTTAACAGCATCAACAAGTTTCTGTTGGTTACTTGTTTTGGGTCTAATAGCAATACCTTTTGCACCATAAAGGAGAATTTCGTCTTTAACGTCTGCATCTTGTAAATCAGCATTCATTTCAACGTAATCAAGTATATTATCTACTGTTACTTTACCAAACTTCCTGTAATGAATTAGAAGTTCGTTTATAGCTTTATGTACTCTAATTATTTCAGCACTAGCACCTTGTATTCTTATTTCGCTACCTCTAGCAATAATTTTACTGTTAGGAAATGCTGTAGATAATTCTTTGATATTGCTATTGTCAACACCCAAGAAATCGACTAGAGCGACATCTTCTAAAGGGATTACTTTCTCTATCAAATGTATTTTATTTAAATATGAATATTTATTCTTTTCTTTAGTTGAGGCAATTTTTGATAAAATGTATCAAGAATTTGCTTGTAATTCTCAAATTTACCTAGAAATTGCCATATAAACGAAGTTAAAATCATGTCTATTTTTAGAAAACTCCACTTAAATACTACTATTAAGGTATTATTTTTTTACGTCATTTTTTTATTTTTTAATAATCAAGTAGGCGCTCAATCAAAAATTCAACAAATAAAAGAAGCTGTTAACACTATACAAGATAGTGAATGGATGAAAGGAGGTTCAATTTCTTTTCATGTTAAGTCGCTTTCTGGTAAACCATTAGAATATGGCTATAATGAAGAAACATCTTTAACACCAGCCTCAATAACTAAACTTTTTACAACAGGTATTGGTTTAAAAAAACTTGGAGAAGGTTTTAAATATGAGACAAGAGTATCTTATACAGGGCAAATATATAATGGTGTTTTAGATGGTGATTTAGTAATTCATGGAGCAGGTGATCCAACCCTACAATTAAGGAGTCTAGACAGTGCAATTGTAGCATCTATTCCTGGCTTAAAAGAGATTAAAGGTAAAGTTATTATTGATGCAAGTTTATATGGACAATTAACTACACCACCAAAGTGGGTTTGGGAGGATCTTGGAAATTATTATGGAGCTGGAGTGGCATCACTAAATGTAAATGATAATATGTATTACTTGTACCTTAAAACAGGTAGTCAGAGTCAAGTAGCATCAATAATAGATATAAAACCAAAAGCACCTTATTTAAAAGTTAAATCCGAAGTTTTAGCAGGAGAGAAAGGTACAGGAGATAATTCTTTTATATTTTCGTCGCCTTATTCTGATAGTCACATTATAAGAGGCACACTACCACCCAATAGATCATCTTTTAAAGTGAAAGGAGGTATTACAAATCCTGACTATCATGCAGGTTGGATTTTGGCTGATACTTTAGCTTCTCAAGGAGTAATTATTGATAATAATGAGGTGAAAGTAGTATATGATAAAAATAAATTACCTATTGTAAAACCGCTTTGCAGTGTGTTTTCACATGATTTATCTTGGATAATTAATAAAACAAATAAAAAAAGTATCAATCTATATGCGGAAGCGATCATAAAGACCGTTAGTATTAATGAGACGGGATCAATACTTCCTGAAGATATAACTTCCACATTGTTAAGTTGTATTGAAGAAGTAGGGGTTGATACTCAAGGTTTATTTTTAGAAGATGGAAGTGGTTTATCTCCATTTGGAGCTTTTTCTGCTAAACACATGACGCAGTATTTGGAGCAAATGACAAAAGATGCTGTTTATCCATCATTTTTTAAATCTCTTGCTGTTACGGGCACTTCTGGAACGTTAAAATACTTTTGTAAATATAATAATGCAAAAGGTAAAATTACGGGTAAAAGTGGCTCTATGAGAAGAGTTAGAAGCTATGCAGGCTTTGTTAAAACAAGCAATGGAGAAATATTAGTTTTTACTGTAATTGTAAATAATTTTTCTTGTAAAAGTAAACAAGTGAGGAAAGCACTGGAACCGTTAATGGATATTATGGCTAAATAGTATTAATTCAAGTTGTAGTTATGGCATTTTTATTGCCTACTATTTATAATTAAATATTTACTTGGAATGATTATATAATGTTATGTACATTACAGGAATAAGTGTATTTTTCTCGCTAATTCAGTGTTAAATATCCAATTTTTTAAAATTTACTCTATTCGTATTAAGATTTTAGACTAACTCGGCATATGTTTGATAAAAAAATCGCAAAAATATTTTTAGTACTTATTGGGCTACTTTTTTTTACAAATTTATCTTATTCACAGAATGTTAATGAGTTGAAAAAGCAAATTTCAACCATGCCTGATGGAAAACGTAAGGTAGATAAGTTAATTAAACTATCACGTTTAGAACTAGATAGAAGTAATTTCAATTCTATGCAGAAATCTGCAGAATTAGCATTGAAAATATCTGAAAAAGTTGATTATCCTATTGGTAAAGCAGATGCTTTGTTGGTGTATTCAATGATGTACAAATTGAAAAGAGAATTTGATACAGCAATTGAGTATGGAATTAAAGCAGTCAAAATATATGAAGCAGAAAATGATGACATTCCATTGTATAATGCATATGGAGAAATCTGTTTTTTGTATCAAGATTGGGGTGTCTACGACAACGCAATTCAATATGAGCTGAAAGCATTGAAGGTTGCAGAAAGAATGAATGACCTAAAACGCCAAAGTGAAATATGGACGTTATTAGGTAATTCGTACCTTAAATTAAGAAATTATGAGTCTGCGTTAGTTTATTTTAGAAAAAGTGCCGAATACTACAATGAACGATACGTTTTACAGAACAATAAAAACGATTTACAATCTCATAATACTCAGTTAGGTAAGATTGCTTCTATTGAAATGCGTAGAGCAAATTATGAAGAAGCAAAAGAAATTAACTTTCAGATCCTTTCAAATAAAAAAATTCTAGGTGATGAAGAAGGTTCTCATGTACCTTTAAATGATATTGGAGTATGTTTTGAAAAATTAGATAAGCGTTCTGAAGCACTTAAATATTTTCAAAAAGCATTAGCTGTAAATAGAAGGTTTGGTAAGCCTGAATCTCAGAATACAACATTATTGACAAATATTGGTACGCTTTCTAATCAGAACATGCGTTATTCAGAAGCATTAAAAGCTTATGATCAGGTATTAGGAATTCGTATAAAACAAGGTCAACCCGGACCTATTGCTCAAGCTTATTCTTATAAAGCAACTGTATTTTTAGGAAAAGGTAATTACGCAGAAGCAAGAAAGTATTTTGAAAAAAGTTCTCAGTATGCTAAGGAAGCGGGGGATTTTACTCGAATGGAGAAAAACTACCGTCAGATTGCTGATGTGTATGTAAAAACAAATGATTACAAAAGAGCATTCAATACAACTAAACGTTTGATTGCTTTAAAAGATAGTACACTAGCTGTAGAGAGAAGAAAGCTAAAAGAAGTAGCAAATGCTCGTATAACAGCACAGGAAAAAGAAAAAGAGATTGACCTCTTAATAATGGACCGTAAGGTTGCAGAGGCATCAATGAAACGTTTACAAGAAGAAAATGCGCGTAAAGCAAAAGACTTAGAACTTTTACAACAAGATCAATATTTAAAGGAAAGTCAGCTTAGAGAACAAGAATTAGAGCAGAAACAACAGGAGCAAGATTTAATGCTTACTATGAATGCTCTACAAGCTGAAAAATCTTCTAAAGAAATTGACCAGTTAGAGAGAACAAAGAAATTGAATGAGTTACGTCTTCAAGAAAATGAAACAAAGTCGAAACAAAAAGAACAAGAATTAGAGCTTTTAGAGCGTGAACGACAACTTCAAGATAATTTGATTCGTGAGCAAGAAACTTTGAAAAAAGTATTTATTGCAATGTTTATCATGTTATTCATCGTATTAGCAATGATTATTACAGGTTATGTTCAAAACCGTAATAAGAATGTTAAGCTTGCTTCTAAAAACGAAGAAATTTTAGGCCAAAACCTAGAAATTGAAAAACAAAGAGATGAACTTGTTTCAGCAAAAACACAAATAGAAAAAGCATATAGTAACATTCAAGTACTATCAGAGTTTGGTCAGAAAATTACCGCAATTCTGGATCTTGAATCAATTAACTGGACAGCTTATGCTTATGTAAATACTTTAATGGATGCAGCGGTATTTGGTATCGGTATTTATAGAAAGAAATACGAGAAAATTGAATATATCAATTTCTTAGAAAACGGATTAACACTTCCTCTTTTCAGTTATGATATCGAGAAAAAGAATAGCCTATCTGTTCTTAGTTACAAGTCTAGTGAAGAGATTGTAATAAATGATTATGAAAATGAAATTCATAATTTCTTAAGAGAAGAACCTGAGTTTAGAACTTCAGAAGAACCAAAATCATTGGTATATATTCCATTAATTACTGGTGAATCCTTAGGAGTACTTACAGTACAGAGTTATGAAAAGAATGCATATACTCGAAATGAGTTAAACATTTTGAGAACTCTAGCATCTTACGTATCAATTGCCTTGACAAATGCGAATGCATACCAAGAAATTGAAAACCAGAACAAGCACATTACAGATAGTATTAGATATGCTCAAACTATTCAGAGAGCCATTCTTCCATCTAATGCAAAAATCCAGACAGGTTTACTAGAGAACTTTGTATTCTTTAAACCAAAGGATATTGTATCTGGAGATTTCTATTGGTTCTCTAAAATAGATGAACGCAAGGACATGATTGCTGGTTCTAACTTCTCTAAAACAGATGTTACAGAAAGAATATTTGTTGCAGCATTAGACTGTACAGGTCATGGTGTACCAGGTGGATTTATGTCTATGATTGGTAACACATTATTGAATGAGATTATTAATCAGAAGAAAACATACGATCCTGCAAAAATCTTAGACATGCTAAACGAAGGTGTTATTGATGCCCTCCATCAGGAAAATAAAAGTAATGATGACGGTATGGACGTTTGTTTATGTATGATAGAAAGATCACTAACTGGTAATGATAGAGTAGTGTTCTCTGGTGCAAAGAGACCATTGTACATAAAAGAGCCGGGTAATGAACAGTTAATAGAGTACAAAGGTGATAATAAATCTGTAGGTGGTGTTCACCGTCGTAAGTCATCTAAAATTAGCTTCTCTAATACTGTAATTGATGTAGTGAAAGGATCTTCTGTATATCTTACTACAGATGGTCTTCAGGATCAAAATAATAAAGGAGGGCGTAAGTTTGGTAAAGTTCAACTAATAGATATTCTGCAAGCAAATGCAGAAAAGCCAATGTTAGAGCAAAAATCAGCTTTAGAAAAATCTCTAGTAGAGCATATGGGAGAAATTCCTCAACGTGATGATATTACTATTTTAGGGGTAAGACTTTAAAGGTAAATAAATAGATATTAAAAAAAGCGATCAGTTAATGGTCGCTTTTTTAATATAAACCAAAATATTTTAATAAATTTTATATTGCCTTAAGGGTATAAAGTTATTTTTTGATATATGAACTTACTTAAAAAACTCTTTTTAAGTAAAATAAATACTTACTCTATTGTAGGAATAGTATTTATTTTATTGAGTGTCATCTCAATACATAAATATGGGGTTAAAGTTGTGGTGGACTCTGAAAGGTACTTATATTATGTAGAAAACTTTGAATTATTATTTAGAGACAATAATTCAAATTTTTGGTATATTGGTTATATCCTATTTTTAAAAATATCAAAAGGGATTTGTAATAGTAATATTTTTGTAATTTCATTACAGTATTTTATATCCTTTTGTTCGGTTTTTTTACTACTTGAAGTGATTTTAATAATTACTAAAAGCCTTAAAATATCAGCATGTATAGTGATTTTTTATTTGATGAATTTTGAGGTTGTTTATTGGAATTCATATCTCCTATGTGAATCTTTTTATATCTCTTTTATTATATTATTATGTTATTTTTTAACTCAATTTTATTTAAATAATAAAAAAAATAAAACGATTCTTATAAGTTTATTAATAGTAGGAATTTATACGAGTTTAATTAAACCGACGGGAGTAGCAATTTTAATTGTCTTTGTAATTTTTTTAATAAAAAAACATATAAAGTCAAGATTAATCTTATCATTATCGATCTTAATATTCGTAATGATAATTTTCATTTTACTAAATAAAATGTTGTTATCATTTAATGTAGTGTCAGATTATATAAGAGGAGATGTGATTTATTTGATTTCATCATATGAAAATATAATAAATAAATACCCGTATTTAAAAGTAGATAATAATTCTCCATTAATAATACGAAAAGAAACGGTTTCAACTTTTATTGGTATGTTATATTTTATTATTGATAACTTTAGTTTTTGGATAAAATTATTTTTATTAAAAGTTACTTTTTTTTTACTACACGTAAGGCCATATTGGTCAATATCTCATAATATTAATTCGATAATAATATTATTTCCTTTATATATATATTCAATTGTTAATTTTTTTAATTATAAATATGATTTTGATATAAAATTAATATTTATTTCTTATTTCGTTGTTCACCTATTTATAGTTGGATTTACTGTAGCAGATTGGGATGGACGGTTTTTTATGCCAGTATATCCTGTATTATTGATGTATTCATCATTCTATTGGCGATATAGTAGTAATGGTTAGTTCATTAAAAATTAAGGGCTGTTTTCTTTTTTTCTTTATTAAATTAGTTTTTAAAATTTTTTCTATTATGAAAGGTGAATTATAAAAACTTCTTTCAGCATGAAGAAATATGGTATCTATATTATTATTTAATATAAAATTCATATTTAATCGTCCCCATCTGTTACTCATAATATCAAACTTGGTAAAGTCACTAGTTGAACTGATAATACGATCATTTTGGTAAAGTACAAGTTTATCAAATACTAAACTATCTTGTTTGTAATTATAGTTCCATATGCTTAATTTATATTTGGTTTTTGTATTTAATGATTTTACGGGTATTGATGTAATTCTTCCACTAAAGAATTGGTCAATTAATAATCCATCTTTATTATCATTAATTATTTTCATTATACTCTTATTCGTTAACGGATCAAAATAGTCAGCTTTTTGTCTTATTGAATCAAGATTTATTGGATTTTGTAAAAAGTCTTCAATGGAAGAAATATAAAAATTTAATCCTAATTTTTTTATCGGGATATAATTATAATTACGAATATTAGAAAGTAATAATATGGAATCTGTTTTATTTACATAACTAAGTAATGTAGGGTAAACTCCTTTAGCAATCGGGATATAAAATTGTTTTTGTATGTGTTGTTCAACTTCACTGTGTCTAGATAAATAATTGTTTATTGGAGGGATTTCATAGTAATAAGATAGTTGATATTGTATCAAATTTAAGTTGTGTTTTAAATTGAATTTAGTATTTTCTTTAAAATTAGAGGATAAAAATAATGATGCTTTAAAATTATTAGAGATTGAATCTTTAAGATTTTTTTTAGAAAAAATATTTTCTTGAAAATCTGCTTTATTTATTATTTTAATTTGATAATTAATACTTTCAATTAGTCCTAAAAGTAGAATTGGAAATAGTATTTTTTTATTTAAATATTTTTCTCCATAAATAATACTTCCTGAAGTAAAAACGAAATATGAAATCCAACCAAATCTTTGTAAATCTCTTAATTGTTGTAGTTGAGGAACTAAGTCTAAGACTATTTGAAAACGTACTATAATTGATGTGCCATAAATAAAAAAAACTAATCCACTAAGAAAAGCTGCTACAATTGAAGTATTTTTTATTTTTATTTTTTTTAATTGAAGCAATGTAAAAAAAGTTAGAATCCAAAGCCAAATATTTAATTGAAGGTTATCATGGATAGATATATATCTATTGAAAGTAAAGGGGATTATTCTTTTTATGTTAATTAAGTAATCAAATAATGCTGAAGGATGCGGACTTCTCCATAAATTGTCATCGAAATAGTAAACAGTTATTGTATATATGAATGTTGAGATTAGGCCTAATGAAATACCTGTTGATATTATTTTTTTATTGAAGAGTGATAAAAATATAAAATAAAAAATAGTAAACCCAGAGAATAGTGCTCCTACATACCCATGTATATAATAACAAGAGGTGAGAAATATAATTATAATAACATTTTTTTTAGGTGTATTTTTTGAATAATTAAAAATTTGAAATAATAAAAAAGGGAATACACCTATGAAATGTAACCCGAAGTGTAATAAAATTCTACTATTTGAAGGACATCCTAATGCTATTATTAAACTTCCTAATACTGCTATCCAAGGGGTAGTATTTGTATTTCGAAATATTTTATATAAATAGATGTAACTAATAAGGTATATAGATAAAAGATATGTGTGTAATATACCAATACTATATTTGGGATTAAGAATAGATAGTTTAGATAATAAATAATTTGAATAACTTATAAGAGGAATTGAATCTGTATATAATAAAGATTCTCCAAAAGGATAATTTATATTAGAAGTATTACCAAACTTAGAAACAGTCGCAAACAAAAAATAATTTTTTAGGGCATCTCCATCAACATAAAGGAAATGTGAATTAATATTCAAAATTAATTCACAGTAAATAGTTAAAAGAATTATTACAATAAAAAAAAATCCAATATAAAATTCTTTATTATCTTTTATTATTTTAATCATTTTTTAATTTCAATAATTTATCAAGTGAGTCTTTTTCAAATATCATGATATTTTTGAAAATTAAAGGTTGCTTTCTAGCCCTCAATTCAGTAGGTATATCAAATATATAATTATATAAGAAAATATAATTACGGCGTATAGATTTTACATTTAGATGAAGAGGTTTGTTATTTAGTAATTTGAAGTTAATTTTCAATCCACCCCAGTGATTATCCATTATAGAATAACTAGTGAAATTTTTTTGAGATCCAATTAGTTTTTGACCTTGGTATAGTTCAAGTTTATTTAGAATTAAACTATCTTGATGGTAATTATAATTCCAAATCATTAAAGAGTATGTAGTGTTAAGTTTAAGAGAGTGTGTTTTGATATTTAAAATTTTTTGAGTACCTAAATTCTTAATATTAAAAATACTATCAACATAATTTTTTTTTGAATATTTAATAAGAGTATCTTTTTGAATAATATTATCTTGAAAATAGTTTGATGAAACTCTAATGGTTTTAATACCATTAATAAAATTTTTAGGAAAATTTAGATTTTCAATATTACCATGTAAAAGAATTCTATCATTTATAGGGTAATATTTTTGAATAGATTTATTGGAAACTGAAGGTAGAATAAATTGATCATGTATGTTTTTTTCTTCATCACTTCTTCTAGATAAATAATTGTGAATTGTAGGTGTCTTTAAATAATATGCTAATGAATATGTGTCTTGTAAGATTTTTTTATTACAGTCATTTTTATTTGAATATATAGGGAATATGCAGTTAATGTTTAATGATCCTTCAACTGTTTCCTTAGTGTAAGGATTGGAAGTATATGTGAAATCTTTTTGAATATCAGTATGAAATAAAAATGACTCAAGAATACCTAATGTAATTATTAGAATAATTATTCTTGAATTATAGATTTTGCTTAAAATAATAAATATAGATATAGAGAGTAAATAATTAGCTACCCATCCAAATCGTTCTAATGATCTAACCTGTTCTAAAATGGGAAAGACCTTATATAGAAATTCAAACCTTAAAAATATAGATGTACCATACATAATTGATAAAAAACCAATTATAAAAAATGTAATAAGATTTTTATTATTTTTTATGTTGATACTTTTGAATTTTAATAGACAGAGAAATACACTAATCCAGAACCAATAATTTAGAACTACTCTGTAATATGAATGATAATTCGAATCGTAAAATGGAAATAATATTTGTTTAACTGATAGACGAAAATCATACATAAAAAGGGGGTGACTACTCCTCCATAAATTTTGATCATTATTTTTTAGAAGTAAAAGGTAAAATAAGATCACAGCAATTGTTAATAGAAGTCCTATTAGATTTCTTTTTTTAGGTTTAACAATAATAAGTTTAATTATGAAAAATAAGATTGAAATATAGCCCAAGAAGAAACCAGAATAACTATGTATAAGAAAACCGAATAAGATTATCGGTAATAATAAGGTTAAGATAAATGAATTACCTTTTTCTACTTTTATAAGACAATAGATTAATAAAGGTATAAGGATAAGTAAGAAGAAAAGGCCAAAATGTAATGAAATTCTTGAATTACTTGGTAAAATTAAAGTGATTAATATTGAAGCAAATACATTTACCCAATGTTTATTACCTCTTAATTGATTTAAAATTTTGTAAGTTATTGAATAGCTAAAGCCATAAAGTGAAAATAATATATAATGAAGTATTCCAATTGAATAAACACTTTTAATATTAATTATTTTTAAGAAATAGTATAAAATAGAAGAAATAATAGGCATACTATCAGTATAAAGGATAGATTCACCAAAAGGATAATTATTTGCCAATAATTTTGTTTCTGGTCCATACCGAACTATCCATACATAGAAAAAATAATTTTTTAAAGCATCAATTTCTGTACTCAATAAATATGAATTGGGGTTAAAAAGAACCTTATTATATATTATAAACAGTATACAGTATAGTAATATTAAACCAAAAATAAATGTTTTGTTAGATAGCTTAAATTTTAAAGACATTATTATCTTAATAGATATAGTTTACCAATATTTTGCTTAAATAAATTATCACTGCTTGTAGATTTATGTTTAAAATTACCAATGTTTTTTTCAGGGATAATAACTCTATATAAATAAACTCCATTAGCTAATTGATCTCCAAATGTATCTTTGCCATCCCAGGCGTATTCACTTATATTTGTTCCAATTCTTATTGGACCTAATTCATCTTGAAATATTTCTTTAACAACACGGCCTGTAATAGTCATAATCTGAATTTTTATTTGATCGGGTACGTTAATGCCTGTTATCTGAAATACAAATTTAACATTATCAGAAAATGGATTTGGATATGGATAGAAGTTAGTTATTGAAGCTTCAGTATTTATTTCAAAATCTACTTTAAGCTTATTTGCTTTACCATCATTCTTATTATAACCACTGTTATTACCTGTAGGATCAATTCCAGAAATCTCCAATGAATATTGACCTGATTTGAGGTTCTTATTCTCATCTAAAAATATTAAAGGAACGGCGTTTGATAAATTGAATGTAGTAGTAATATGATTACTATTATTAACTCTTTCTATATCTACCCCTGATATATTTAAAGGATATTGTTCACTTTTAGTATCTTTTTCTGAAATAAGAGCAGTTAGTAGCGAAGTGGTATCTCCATTGTTTAAAAATATAAAGTTATCTTCTAAAGAAATATATTGATTATCATCATTAAGACTAATGTTAACTTCAGCATTGGGAGATATTACATCACCATTAATAATTCGTTGGCCATCAAAGAAAATTTCAATTAATGGGTTTGTAGAGTCAGTCGTAATATTTATACTTTCTGTTATAAAATTATTATTGTAATGAATTTCATTAATTTTAAAATCTGCATTAACATTTGTCGAGATTTCACTATCACCATAGAAACTTTTTTCTTGATTAGAATTATTCCAAGTAATTGGAGTAATAGAGATATTACTTTTACCATATGGAGGTATCGAAGCTATATAAAGACTGTCTTTAAAATCTGTAAATTGATTGTTTAAAGGTTTATAATTAATTTCTATTAAAATACTATCTTCAAATGTAACTGGAGAAACATTAAAAAATTCATAGTTATAAGAAAATGGTTCTCCTTGTTGAACTGTTAATTTTTTCAAGTTATCAGTTTTGAGTATAACACCTTCTGGGATAGGAGAATAAGAGACTCTCCAATTTTTTAATTGTGCAGGAATTCTATTATTACTTATATCACTTGTTTCCATTGTTAAGTTGATCATCTGATAATTTTGAATACTTGGTATTGAACTTAAATCAAAACCATTATCAGAAATCTCATGATTTATTATATAAAGTGAATCGTAAGATAATTTACCAGTAATTGGATTTTTAGTAATCCCATTAATCTTCGTTGAAACTATATTATTTTCATTTTTATCATAATTAATCCATAATCTTGAAAATAGTTTAGATGGACCAATAGGTGATGAAGATACTTTACCTTCGTTTATATTTCTTTGAATTTTAAAAGTCTCTTCAATTACTTTGTCTTTTTCATATTTATAATACTGTAAGGGAATATTAGAAGTCATTTTATACCTGCTCCACCCAACAAATGGAACTCCTTCTTTTGTTATTTCTTTTTGCATATCTTCTACATCTAAACCTGCTTCTCTTAAAGCATCTAAGTGCAACTCATATGCATCTCTTTGCGGAGTTCCAACATTAGGTAAATCTTTTTGAAAGTTAAAAGTACCTGCCATTATTGTTAAAACATAGTCACCAGGTTGGATATTTTCCATTTTATATTTAGGATCTATAAATAAAGAATATGGACCATTTCTAGTGATCGGATTTCCATATTTCCCTCTAATATCATCAGTACTAAACCGTACGGCGCCAGGTATTACACCATTTCCACATCTTAAACCATCCCAACTTTCTTTTTGAGCAACTTTAATATTTCCAGAGTATTGATCAAAAACCATAATAATCATTCGATCAGTTCCTGAGCAGCCTCCTATTTCGACATATGTTTCATCATTTAAAGTTACTTCATAAGTATATCCATTTTCATAATCTGCTCCACCAGATTTAACCTCAATAATTGCATCATCAGTTGGGAAACTCCAATTCAAATTACTTTCATAGCCGTTAAGTGTCATATTAGTTAAGACATTATCTTGCATTTGATAAATACTACTTTGCATCCATCCATCAAGAGTATTGTTTTTAATTTTAGTAAATGAGATAGTATCCCAAATTTTATTTGAATTATTGTCATTAATAATACTTGACCTTAGGTAGTAAACTGTAGTGTCATTTACATTATTTAGAGGGATTTCCCATTTAAAAAGTTGAGAGCTAGAGACCGTTTCTTCAAAAATTATTGAATTAAACTCACTATCATTGGCTATTTGAAATGATACATTTTTATTGATTTTATCAATACTATAATCGTATGCATAAATTTGGATTTGATTTTGATAAACAACTGACTGATTTTGAGGATAAATTATTTCAACTTTATTCTGGTAAAAATAAGTATTGATAATTACAGTGTTATTCTCAAGGTTTATTTCATCAATTGTACTAATCACATGTCCTTGGTCGTCGATAGAGTCTCCCAATGTTACGATGATTTCATTATTTCCACTACCATATTCCTTATCTTCATTACTATTTAATACATTTAAAATTGTATGATTAGAATTATAGGGAGCATTAAAAGGTAATTTTGTTACAGTGTTTTCCCTAGAAATAATACCATTTGAATATCTTCTTGTAATTTCAACATATAAATCTTGGTTTGGTATTGCAATGCCAAAATTATAAATATCGATATTCAAATTATAGAAATCATCACTGGTATTTAACTCATTATTCTGAGGTATTATGGTAATTGTATTTTGATTTAATGCAAAATCAGGCTTATTCGGAGAGATTTTAATTAAGGGATCTCCTTGGATTGCAAATTGTTCAACAGTAGAGAGTTTTAATCCATTTGTTATATTATTTAAATAATCTCTAAATGAGTTGAGTATATGAATACCAATACTAGCTCCAATACTATCTTGGAATGTGCTTGTGTAGAAATTATTTGCAAGATATTTTAACTCATCTGCATCTCCAGTACCAGATTTTGCCATAAAACCTATAGCGCCTTTATTCGGAGTTTCAATCCAATCTTCTCCCCATGATTTTTTTTCTTCAAAAAGGTTTCCGCCTCCGCACCCATTCATTAAAACAAAAGGATATTTACCTTTATTATTGTAATTACTTGCAGGACCAATGTCAATATCAGCTGCAGAAGCAGAGGAGTGTCCATAGAATGTCATTAAAGTAATACCTTGATCAACAATATCAGATACATCAAGAATTTCGATAACACCATCTTCAGTTCTACTTTTTGTTTCAACAATCCCTCCTTCTAAAGTATCAATAAAAATACTAGAGAATCCATCTATAACTTCTCTAAATTTTTGTTGTTGTACTGCATCACTACCGCCACTAAGATGTAGAGCTTTCTTTCTCCATAAAGCATCAAAATCTAATTGATCATGTTCTTTGACCTTGTTAAGATAATCTGTTATGTTCGATGAAGAAATTGCTGCAATTCGGCCAACTGAAACTTCTCCTATTATTTCAGAATTAAAATACATTGAATAAGCATTATCAGAAGCAGGGTATCCGAAAGAAGGTATATAATGATATGCTGTAGGGTTTTCTGGAGAAAATTCGGGAGGCTTTTCATAAGGATCTGAGTCTAGGTCTAATCCTTTACCAAGAAGTAGTACATATTTTAAGTTATTATCTTTCAAAAGGTCAATTGTATTTCTTATTGCTAAAGGTGTATATTCACCCCAAGAAAACGTATTATAAAGTTTATTAATTTCGGCTGTATATACATTGTTGCTACCACCAGTTGGTGACTTTCTGTAATTGGCATAAGAAGTTACAGCTTCGTCTTTCATTAATTCTTGATGTGAGATAATCAAGTAATTATAATTTAAAGTAGTATTAGTAAAATCAAATTGTGCTTTAACTAAATTACTTACTGATTTTGAAGAAGCACTAAAATATATTTCAGTTTTATCAGTGTTTGATGCTATAATACATTCATATTTACTACTAGCATTATTTTTTGAATATCTACGTGGAGAATATGGATTATTTATGTTATAAAAATTACTTGAATTACTTGATGGAGCAGCAATTTTCCTTTTTATACCTGACTTCAAAAAGAATTTTTTATCAGTGTTTTTTATTGACAAATGTACTTGAGGGTATGTAAGAGCAAAATACATCACTCCTAGTTGATTTATATGTGCTGTTCTTGTTTCATTAGGATTGTCATTATCATCTTTAAGTTCGATTATGATACGAGAGTTTACATCGTCAATTTCTGTTTCATTTATTTTTATGAAAAATTTTGGACTAGCTTTATATTTTTCAACTAATTCTTCTTCTTCTTCCTTATTACCAATTTTTATTATTAATCTAGCACTTCTATAAGAAAAATTTATAATTCTAGTTTCTAGAGTAACAGATGACTTTAAAACATAGTTATTTAAATCTAATTGAAACTTTACTAACCCTTTTTTATATTCTGTATCATAAGTACTCCAAGATCTAACATCTTCAAATGTAGATTGAAAATGGACTCTATTTGTATAATTTTTATCAACTGCTTCTCCTTGACTAAAAGATGTTCTTAAATCAAAATTACCACTAGGATCATTAGCATCTTTTTTAATATAAGTTTCAGTATACCAATGTTCAGTAACTAAACTAGCACCGCTAGGATCTGGATTTAAGGTTTCTATTCTTTTAGGTGGTGTACTGATATTAACCACATCAATACTAAGAAAATAAACGGCAGTTTTAGAATATATAGGCTGATATGGATTGTATAATTCAGTAGTGTCTCTAAATAAATAGCGGTCGGTTTCACCATCATTTGGCTCCCCATAAAACTCAATATAATCACCGGTATCAAAACTACCGTCAGATTCTCCTTCAATATGAATTGCAATTTCTTCTCCTCTTCTAAACATTCTAAAGTTTTGAGGGTTCTGAGAAGTTACTTCGCTACCCAATTCAGAATAGGTGAGTCTATAAATACCATTATCCCTTACTTCCATTCTATAAAAACGCTTGCCATTAACAAGGTTTCTCCATGCATTTACTTTCTCCATTTGAGTCTGTTGACCAAAGGTGAAATTTGGAAGAAAAAGAAGAATTATATATATAAAGAGTACGAAAAATCGCATATGATAAGTTCGAATAATGAGTTAATTAAAAAGCCTATATCTAAAATTAATAGAATCTGACAATAATACACTAATTTCGTAGTGTAGACCGTATATTTTTACCAAAAAAATTAGGCCAATCAAGTGAATAATATTTTTGATACTAAAATTGAGTTTTTAAAAGGAGTTGGAGCTGTTCGTGCAGAAATTCTAAATAAGGAGCTAGGAGTATATACTTTTGGAGATTTATTAGAGCAATACCCTTTCCGTCATGAAGATAGAACTCATTTTTATAAAATTAATGAGGTTGTAAGTGATACAGCTTATGTTCAGATGATTGGCCGTCTGACATTTGTAAATTCTATTGGTGAAGGTAGAAGTAAACGTTTGGTGGCTACATTTTCTGATGAAACCGGAGAAATGGAATTTGTTTGGTTCAGAGGAGCAAAGTGGGTAGAGAAATCACTGAAAGTTGGAATGTGGTATATAGCTTATGGCAAACCACAACGATATGGTTTTAAATTTTCCATTTCGCATCCAGAATTAGATGAATATGATCCAAATACAGCTACACCTCAGGCAACATCTGGAGGACTAGCTCCTGTCTATCACACTTCAGAAAAAATGAAGACAAAGAAAGTGGATAGTAGGGTATTAGCTAAATTGACAAGAACACTTTTAGAAAAAGTCTATCATACTATTTCAGAGACTTTACCCGAGTATTTGATAAAGGAGCATAATTTAATCTCAAAAGGGTTGGCAGTAGCATGGACTCATTTTCCTAAAAATGCTGAAACACTTGACCAAGCAAAGAAAAGATTAAAATTTGAAGAGTTATTTTACCTTCAATTAAAAATTATTGCTTCTAAAGTAGGGAAGAGAACAGATAAATATAGAGGTCAAATATTCACAATAATTCCCACCTTTAATGATTTCTTTAATAATCACCTTCCTTTTGATTTAACTGGCGCGCAAAAAAGAGTAATAAGAGAAATCTACAATGATATGCGAAGTGGCTATCAGATGAATAGATTATTACAAGGCGATGTAGGTAGTGGTAAAACTATAGTGGCATTTATGTGTATGCTTATGGCTCTTGATAATGATGCTCAGTCTGCATTAATGGCTCCAACAGAAATTCTAGCACAGCAGCATTATAATGGTTTAAAAGAGTTTGCAGATGCAATGGGTGTAACAATTGAGCTGTTAACTGGATCATCAAAAACAAAAACCAGAAGGAGAATTGACGAAACACTTAGAGATGGCTCATTAAAGATAATTGTGGGAACACATGCACTTATTGAGGATAAAGTAGATTTTTATAATTTAGGTTTATGTGTAATAGATGAACAGCATCGTTTTGGAGTTGCTCAACGTGCTGCTTTATGGAAAAAGAGCAGTAAAGCAAAGCCGCATATGTTGGTTATGACTGCAACACCAATTCCAAGAACTTTGGCTATGACTGTTTATGGTGATTTGGAGGTATCTGTTATAGATGAATTACCTGCAGGTAGAAAGCCAATTATCACATGGCATAAATTTGAAAAAGGAAGGTTACGTGTCTTTGGTTTCTTAAAAGAACAAGTTGAATTAGGTAGACAAGTCTACATTGTGTATCCTTTAATTGAAGAATCTGAAACACTCGATTATCAAAATTTAATGTCTGGGTACGAAAGTGTTACAAGGGCTTTTCCTGATTATAAAGTAAGTGTAGTTCATGGTAGAATGAAGGCAGCGGATAAGGACGCCGAAATGCAACGATTTGCTGAAGGAAAAACAGAAATTATGGTAGCAACAACTGTAATTGAAGTTGGTGTTAATATCCCTAATTCTACTGTGATGATAATTGAAAATGCAGAGAAATTTGGATTAGCACAACTTCATCAGCTTAGAGGTAGAGTTGGTAGAGGTGGAGAGCAGTCTTATTGTATTCTTATGACAGGTGATAAGCTATCTAAAGATGGTAAAGTAAGAATTAAAACAATGGTAGATACTACTGATGGTTTTAAAATTGCTGATGCTGATCTAAAACTTCGTGGACCAGGTGATATTGAAGGAACACAACAAAGTGGTATTCTTGATTTAAGGCATGCTGATATTGGAGCAGATGCTGCTTTATTACAAGAGGTAAGAGGTATTGCAGAAAAAATACTTGATGAGGATCCTGATTTGCAGAAAGAAGAAAATCAATTGATAAAACATCAACAGAGTTTATTAGTGAAAAAGTCTTCTACAAATTGGAGTAGGATAAGCTAAAGTAAATCAGAATAATTATATAAAAAGAAAGGCATCAGATATTAATATTTGATGCCTTTTCAGCAGAGAGTGAGGGATTCGAACCCCCGGTACCTCGCGGTACAATAGTTTTCAAGACTACCGCATTCGACCACTCTGCCAACTCTCTAGGTATTATCTTTTTGTGATAACGGGTGCAAATATGTGCGTATTTTTTGTAACTACCAAATATTTAAAGGAGAATTATTCTAAAAATATATTAAAATTACTTCTTAGAATAATTATATAAAAAGAAAGGCATCAAATATTAATATTTGATGCCTTTTCAGCAGAGAGTGAGGGATTCGAACCCCCGGTACCTCGCGGTACAATAGTTTTCAAGACTACCGCATTCGACCACTCTGCCAACTCTCTAGGTGCTATCTTTTTCTGATAGCGGGTGCAAATATGTAGGTAATTTATATAACTACCAAATATTTGATTCTTTTTTTAAAGATTTGGAGGGAATATTTTCAAAAAAGCTGCAATAAATGGAGCTGATAATAATAATCCATCAAATCTATCTAAGAAACCACCATGTCCAGGAAGTGTAGTTCCAGAATCTTTAATACTCATACTTCTCTTAAAAAGAGATTCGACCAAATCGCCATAAGTACCTGTAACTACAATAATGATAGCAATAGTTACCCATCTCCATGCTTCTAAAGAAGTATAAAAATGCGAGAATATTAAACTAACTGTTACTGCAAGTGCAGCTCCTCCAATACTACCTTCCCAAGTTTTCTTTGGAGAAATACGCTCAAATAACTTTCTACGACCAAATGTTTTTCCAGAAAAATAAGCTCCAGAATCATTTGCCCATAAAATAAGCATAGCTCCAATTAAAATTTCGTAGTGATATTTAGTATCAAAAAATACATAAGCATGTATTAATGAAAACGGAACAGCAACATACATCACTCCTAAAAATGTATAAGCTAAATTCTTAAAAGGTAATTTATCACCCTTACTGTATAGCTTTATAAGATATGCAGAAGAGAACCCTACAAATACCAGATACATCCATCGGGATGATATCATATCTAATTCAATAAAGAATGTAAGGCAGTAAATAAGGATACCTAAAAGTGTTCCATAAGTTCTTAAAGGTAAGTGTTCCTCTAATCTGAGTAGCTTGTAAAATTCTAACATTGTAGCTACACTAATTACGAGGAATAAGCCAAAGTAAGTCCAAGCACCAAAATAGATGGCCCCTATCATTCCTACTCCGCCTAAAAATCCGACAATAACTCTTTGCGTTAATTCGGAGCGATTATTCAAATTGAACATCTTGCTTAATTATTAATGTTGCTTGCTCAGCAACTGATTTATCAACATAGACCTCTCTATAACCAAAAGCATTATAGGAAGAGTCTCTTTTGTCTAAAACAACGGCATTAATGCCTCTTTCATTTAAAGTTTCTTTTACGATTTCAGCTTGGTATAACTGATCGCTTGCAAATACTTTTTCCCAATTAGATTGTGCCATAGTTCTCAATTTAGTGAATTATCTCTTTTGTCCAAATAGAGTTTTCTGTAATACATTAACAGAGCTACTGCAAAAATACCGCTTATAACAACTATATACCATTCTGGTGCTTCAGCATCAAAAGGATTAGCCATTTCTTCTAACAACTCTTCTTTATTAAAATAAACACCAATAACTGTAAGTGCGTTATTTGTAATGTGGGCTATAATGGAAGGGTATAAACTTCTTCCTGACCACAAAAATAAGTATCCTAGCAAGACTCCCAAGAACATTCTTACAAAGAAACCATAAAATTGCATATGAATAGCAGAAAAAATGATTGCAGTAAGCCATATTCCCACATGAACATTCTTAAATATACCTTCTAAGTATCTTTGTAAAAAACCTCTAAATACTAATTCTTCACCAATTCCAGCAAAAACAGCAATTACAATTAGACCTAATAAAAACTCTCCAGTAGATTGAAAATCGACTAAGAACACAGTTAATTGAGCTAATTGAATTTCTTTGGCTTTAAAACTAGCTTCTAGTGTTGCTAAGCTTGATGGGAAATCAATATGTTGATTCCAAACTAATAAAGCAGATCCAAGAGGTAAGAATGCTACGATTACAAATATTGCAATTACCCATTGTCTTTTATCTGCTACTAAAGTACTTCTAAGTGTATTTAGTAATGCTTTATCATACCAAAAACCATAAGCTATTGGCCCTAGAATAAAAGTGAAAAGTGCAGATATCCCCTGAACTATTAACATGATAGTTCTATTATCTTGTGCAGTTATACTACTAAATATTGAATTTACATCAAAATCGAATATTGGAAGTAAAACAGCCACTACAACTGCTTGCCCAATAAATGTAAAGGCAATGATAAATAAGATCAGAAAAAGAAATTTTTTAAAATAATTGAACGGATCTTGATTCATTTTTATGGTCTATTATGTAATTATTATAAATTTGCAATTCTAACTGTAAGGATGCATTTCCTAATAGTTGTTACAAAACATACTCATAATTAGGAAATTATGAACCGAAATGGTTTATAGGGAGTTTCCTAATATGTAGCAAAGATACTTTTTTATATAAGAGTAAAAACTACATATTTTGCTAAACATTTAAAATGCTTTAATCAAGTGGTAAAAATAGGTGATTTAGAGGTCAAAGATTTTCCTTTATTATTGGCTCCAATGGAAGACGTTAGTGATCCTCCATTTAGAGCTGTCTGTAAGGAAAACGGGGCTGATTTAATGTACACAGAATTTATTTCTGCTGAGGGGTTGATACGTGATGCTGCTAAAAGCAGAATGAAATTAGATATATATGATTACGAACGTCCTATTGGTATTCAAATTTTTGGAGAAAAGATAGACTCTATGCGTCATGCAGCAGCGATTGCTGAAGAAGCTAACCCAGAAATTATTGATATTAATTATGGCTGTCCTGTTAAAAAGGTAGCAGGTAGAGGTGCTGGTGCTGGTATTTTATTAGACATTGATAAAATGCAAAGCATGACCGAAGAAATTGTAAAGCAAGTCGAAAAGCCCGTAACAGTTAAAACTCGTTTAGGGTGGGATGATAGTACAATCCGTATTGTTGAAGTAGCAAAACGTTTACAAGACGTTGGGGTTAAGGCTTTAACAATTCATGGTCGTACTCGTGAACAAATGTATAAAGGAGTTGCAGATTGGACAAAAATAGCGGAGGTTAAAAACCATCCAGATATTCATATTCCAATTTTTGGCAATGGTGATATTGATTCTCCTCAAAAAGCTTTAGAATACAAAGAAAAGTACGAGGTAGATGGTATAATGATTGGCCGTGCTGCAATTGGTTATCCTTGGATTTTTAGAGAAGTAAAACACTTTATGGAAACAGGTGAAATTCTTGCTCCTCCTACAATGGAAGAAAGAATTAAAACTGTTAAACGCCATTTAAATTTTTCTGTAGAATGGAAAGGAGATAAAACAGGAATCTTTGAAATGCGTAGACACTATACTACCTATTTTAAAGGTATAACTCATTTTAAGCCTTTTAGAATGCGTTTGGTAGAAGCAATGGATCAGGATGAGGTATTAAATATTTTAACTGACGTTGAAGAGGCTTTCGAAAAAGAAATTATTCTTTAATACTGGTTAAGCTATAAAAATAGATTAAATCCAACAGTTTAGTTTTAAGCTGTTGGATTTTTCATGTTGATAACTTTTTGTTCTTAAATTGAGTATACTTAATAAATCAAAAAGTTATCAACAATTATGTTGGTTAAACCTTTCTGATAAGGAATTTATACCACCTTACACCTAAATTATTAACTTGATGCAACTCAAATCTTATTTTTTCATTCTCTTTCTATTCACTTCATTAGTGAGTTATTCACAATCATCAAAAGAATTCAACATTGATAAAAATAATGTAGCCGTAGGAGGTTACGATGTTATTAGCTATACCGAAGGTAACGTTGAAGAAGGATCTAAAGAGTATACATCCTCTTTTCAAGGAGTTGATTATTATTTTACATCCAAAGAACATGCTGATAAATTTTTATCTCAACCCCAAAAATACATCCCAGCTTATGGTGGTTGGTGTGCTTATGCTATGGCAGATAAAGGAGAAAAAGTAGATGTTAATTATGAAACCTATGTAATTCAGAATGGAAGATTAATGTTATTTTACAATAAATTTTTTTCAAATACTTATGAAGATTGGCAGGAGGAAGGACCTGATAAATTAGAAAAAGTAGCTGATAAAAATTGGTTGAAAATTATAAATTAATACTATCATTAATTGCCTTTTAAAAAAATAGAGCTATTCAGTTTTTTAATTAAGAAAGAAGATTTCAATGTGAAACAGGCTTTCTTTTTTATTTAAATCAATTTGTAATTAAACGAAAGCCATTAATTTATAGTTATGATCCGAATAGATGTAAATAGGCCTGTCCTTCACATCATTTCTATTTTCTATTTATTATGAAAGGGATCGTATTAATTATAAGTATACTAGTATTTCTATTTAGTTGTGAAAATGAAACAGATATGGAAAAAATATATAAAACGGTAAATATTGATGGAGATGAAATTTCTTATTTTAGAATAGGAAAAGGAGAACCATTATTGCTACTACACGGGGCTTTAGCAGATAATAGAATGTGGAATACGCATAGCGAGATACTATCAAAACATTTTGATGTTATTGTTCCTACTCAGCGTCATTTTGGAAAAAATGGACCATCTGATAAGCCTTTTGGGATAGAAACTCATACATCAGATATTCTAAAATTATTAGAAGAATTAGAGATCGAATCTATACACGTAGTTGCTTGGTCTTATGGTGCTGATATTGCATTAAATTTAGCAACAAAAGTACCTAATAAACTCACTTCTTTGTATGTATACGAACCTGGTTACCCCGGTTGTTTAGATGATGATGAGATGAAAACATTTGGTACAGATGCAAATGAAATGTTTGGACCTATATTTTATGCAGTACAAGAACAAAAATTAGACGAAGCAGTAGAATTATTAATTGATGGTTCAGGAAATAGCAAAGGTTATTTTCAACAACAAAGCAAACAATTAAGAAAAGAACAATTAGAAAATAAAAATTCTTTGCCATTACAGCTCTCTCAAATTGAACAGCCTAATTTAAATAAAGAAGCTCTATTTCAAATAACTACTAGAAGTTGTGTTGCTTACGGAGAGTATACAAGAGATTTATTTAAAGTTGTATCTCAGTCTGTATATTCAAATTTACAGAATAGTGCTATAAATGAAGTTAGAAATGCAACGCATATGTACCCTATGGAGAAACCTATTGAGTTTTCAGAAAGAGTAAGATTTTTTATTCAGAAATAATGAAGGCATCCCTTTTGAGGATGCCTTGCTAGTTTATATGATAACCTGCGAATTGGTAATTAATATGTGCTCTTTATAGCCGCAACCTGATCAATTCTTTGCTGTGCAATATCGATCGCTACTTGTTGCGTATTGATGTTTTGGGCAGCAGACTGCTCAAATACCTTCAATGTTTGGTCGTAAACAAACTCACATTTGTTCCAAGACCAATCTTTTGATGTTTTAATTACTTCTGCATAAACATTAATTACACCGCCAGAATTTATTAAAAAATCTGGAGCATAAAGAATACCTTTTTGCATAGCTAAATCACCATGTATTTTTTCATTGGCTAACTGGTTGTTTGCACAACCTGCAATGATAGAACATTTTAAGCGTTCTAAAGTCTCATTATTTACAGTGGCACCTAAAGCACAAGGAGAGTAAATATCTACATCAAGGTCATAAATTTCGTCTAAAGAAACTCCCTTAATGCCATATTTATTCACCACATCTTTAACGCGGTCTTCGTAGAAATCTGATACATATATTTCACAACCCTCTTTTACAAGATGTTGGATTATATATTCACCTACATGACCAGCACCTTGGATAGAAACCTTTTTACCTGCTAAGCTATCCGTTCCAAATTGCTTTTTGGCAGCAGCTTTCATACCCATATATGTTGTATAAGCAGTAAATGGAGATGGATCACCTAAACCTCCACGAGTTTCAGGCATTCCGCTCACATAAGAAGTTTCAGCAGCAATATGTTCCATATCGTTTGCATTCATTCCTACATCTTCTGCTGTAATATATTTTCCATTTAAATTTTTCAAGAAACGACCATAAGCTCTAAGCATTCCCTCAGACTTGTGCTTTCTTGCATCACCAATAATTACAGCTTTTCCTCCACCAAGATTTAAACCTGCGATAGAGTTTTTAAAAGTCATACCTCTAGATAATCTTAAAGCATCATTGGTGGCTTGTGCTTCATTTTCATACATCCACATTCTTGTACCACCAAGGGCAGGTCCGAGAACTGTATTATGAATAGCTATAATAGCTTTTAATCCTGTTGATTTTTCATGGCAATAAACCACTTGCTCATGTCCCATGCCAGAGACCTCTTCGAATATTGAGATATCTTCCATTTATTTACTGTTAATTGATTAATCTTAGATCTCTAGATTTTTGTGTGAGGCAATTTACATTTTCAAATAAGGAAAACAATATTGATTGTAGCGAATCAAATTGTGATAAATTGCAAAATATTATACTTATTTGTTGAGAATTTGCAATTTTTGTAATCGATTCTATTAAACTTCTATAAGAATATCAAAATATTCTATTGATTTACTAAAAAATATTTTTTTGCGTAAAAAATGCATTTAATTACGATTTCTAAGTTTTTGATAACATTGTAAGTATATAATTGTTACAATGATTTATACGATTTATTGATGCGAAGTCTAAAAAATTCAAACAATAACTGCATTTTTGTAGATCAATTCAATATATGATACTCCGTACATATAACTCATTATTCAGTGAACAAAGAAAATAATAACGGGCAAATATTCGATAGTCAGGTCTTATCAAGAATGGCATCTTTTTTAAAGCCTCACATCAAATATTTTATATTACTTGTCTCTTTGACAATTGGCCTTGGTGTTTTAGCTCCTGCTAGACCTTGGCTTATTCAGTATACCATAGATAATTTTATTGTGACAGACGATATGCCTGGTCTAAATAAAATGGTAATCATACTGATTGTAGTACAGTTACTTCAGGCATTAGTACAGTTTTGCCACACTTATTTATCGGGTTGGTTAGGGCAGCATATTGTAAAAGATATGCGTGTACAATTATACGAACATATTTTAAAGCTTAAACTTAAGTTTTATGACAATACACCTATAGGTAGATTAGTTACACGTGCAGTATCTGATATAGAAACCTTATCTGAGGTATTTACTAACGGAGTAGCAGCAATGCTAGGTGATATCCTTCAATTGATATTCATCTTTGCTGTTATGTTATATACAGATTGGAGATTAACATTAATAAGCTTATCAGTTCTGCCAGTACTACTCTTCTCAACTTACGTTTTCAAAGAGAAAATTAAAGTAGCTTTTGGCGATGTTAGAAATGCTGTATCTAACCTCAATACATTTGTACAAGAACATATCACAGGTATGAATGTGGTACAATTATTTAGTGCAGAAAAAAGAGAGCAAAAAGAATTTCAAAAAATTAATAAAGAACATAGAGATGCAAACATTGATACTGTTTTGTATTACTCAATCTATTATCCGGTAGCAGAAGTTATTGCAGCTTCTGGAACAGGATTATTAGTTTGGTGGGGTGCTCATAGTGTTTTAGAAGGTTACGCCACACTAGGTACTTTAATAGCCTTTATTATGTATATAAACCTGTTTTTTCGTCCAATAAGAATGATTGCAGATAGATTTAATACACTACAAATGGGTATTGTATCTTCTGATAGAATAATCAAATTATTAGACGATAAAGATTTTATATCAAATGATGGTACATATGCACCAGAGACTATAGAGGGCAATGTTGAGTTTAAACACGTGTGGTTTGCTTATAAAAATGATGATTATGTACTTAAAGACATATCATTTAAAGTAAAACATGGTGAAACAGTAGCCTTAGTTGGAGCAACAGGAGCAGGGAAGTCATCTATTATTAATTTGATTTCGCGCTTTTATGAGATCAATAAAGGGACAATTACTGTAAATAATATAGATGTAAAGGAATACGACCTTTATAATCTAAGGAAGCATATTGGCGTTGTTTTACAAGATGTGTTCTTGTTTTCTAGTTCAATTAGAGAAAATATTACACTTGGAGATAAATCAATTACAGATAAACAAATCTTAGATGCAGCAGAGTTAGTAGGTGCTAAGTCATTTATAGAAAAATTGCCAGGAGGATTAAGTTATGAGGTAATGGAACGAGGTGCGACACTTTCAGTTGGTCAACGTCAATTATTATCATTTGTTAGGACAATGGTTTACGACCCAAAAATCATTATTCTTGATGAGGCAACTTCATCAGTAGATTCTGAAACAGAAGCATTAATACAAAATGCAATATCTTCTATGATGCAAGGCCGAACTAGTATTGCAATTGCCCATAGATTAGCAACAATACGTAATGCTAACAATATAATTGTTTTAGATAAAGGTGAAATAAAAGAGTCTGGAAGCCATGATGAACTCCTAAAACAAAAAGGTTTTTATGCCAAGCTTTATGAGATGCAATACAAAGAAGTTGAGAACGTTAATTGATATTTGCAAGTTCATGATGTATCTTTGCAGTACAACAAACATTAAAAAATACAGCCATGGAATTGAATTCAATTTTGTTATTCGGCATGCCAGGTGGTTTCGAGTGGATAATCATTGGTTTAGTTGTTCTATTACTTTTCGGTGCTAAACGTATTCCGGAACTAGCTCGTGGTTTAGGAAGTGGAATCAGAGAGTTTAAAGACGCTAAAAGTCAGATTTCAGATGAGCTTGAAAAAGGCATAAAAGATGAAGAGAAGAAGGAAGATAAGTAAAGTATCCTCCTGTATCTTGATAGATTTTTAATGAAATGTATTTTTCGTTAAATATTTCGTAATAAAGCTGAGAAGTTTATCTTTGTCATTCAGATAGGATAAACTTCTCTTTTTTTATAGAGAAAAATCCATTTTTTAATGACCACCTGTCTAATGAAATTACGAATATGACAATGTATAAGGCATTTGAAGAAATAAAAACTGCAATTACTGAGGGTTCTACAAGTTGTGAAGCTCTAGTAAAAGGTTACTTAGCAAGAATTGAAGAGAAAAAGCACTTAAATGTGTGGAATGAGGTGTATACTGAAGAGGCTTTACAAAAAGCTAAAGAGGTAGATGCTAAAATTGCGAAAGGAAATGCAGGAAGATTAGCAGGGATGGTTGTTGGTCTAAAAGATGTAATTGCTTACAAAGACCACGGTTTACAGGCATCAAGTAATATGCTTGATGGATATGTATCTCCTTTTTCTGCAACGGCTACAGATAGATTACTTGCAGAAGATGCAATTATTATTGGTAGACAAAGTTGTGATGAGTTTGCAATGGGATCTTCTAATGAGAATTCAGCTTTTGGTGTAGTTAAAAATAATATTGATGAAACGCGTGTACCAGGTGGGTCTTCTGGGGCATCTGCAGTTGCAGTTTCTGATGATCATTGTTTAGTTTCTTTAGGTTCTGATACGGGTGGATCTGTTAGACAACCCGCTGCGTTTACAGGAACAGTAGGTTTAAAACCAACTTATTCTAGAATTTCGAGATGGGGATTAATTGCTTATGCTTCTTCTTTTGATACAATTGGAGTAATTGCTAACAATGTAACCGATGCATCTTTGGTTTTAGAAATTATTGCTGGTCAGGATGAAAATGACGCAACAGTTTCTCAGAAACCAGTTCCTGCTTATAGTAAAACTGTAGAGAACAAGCCAAAGGAAAAGCTAAAAGTAGCTTACTTTAAAGAGACTGTAGAAAGTGAGCATTTAAATAAAGAGATCAGTAAGAATACATTTGATAAAATTGAAGCTTTACGTGCAGAAGGACATGAAGTAGAAGGTATCGAGTTTCCATTATTAGATTATTTATTGCCTACCTATTATATCTTAACAACAGCAGAAGCGAGTACCAATTTGGAACGTTTTGATGGTGTGAGATATGGTCATAGAACCAAAGAAAATGTAGATTTAGAAGGATTATATAAAAAATCTAGATCAGAAGGTTTTGGTACAGAAGTAAAGCGTAGAATAATGTTAGGTACTTTTGTACTTTCAGCTAGTTATTACGATGCTTATTTTTCTAAGGCACAAAAGGTACGTCGTATGATTAAAGAATCAACAGAAAAAATTCTTTCTGAATATGATTTTATTTTAATGCCTACGACTTCTACTCCATCTTTCGAAATAGGTAAATATGGAGAAAATAATTTATTAGAATTGTATTTAGGAGATTTATATACTGTTCATGCATCTTTGGCGGGGTTACCAGCTATCTCAATTCCAAATGGGGAGGATAAAGATGGGTTAACAATTGGCTTACAAATTATGGCAAATCGTTTTGAAGAAGAAAAAATGTTGTCATTTTCTCAGTATGTATCTCAATTATAGTAGATAGAAATATATATTTTTCTAGAACCTCTCTTTAGTTATAACTAATGAGAGGTTTTTATTTATATGAGTAAAACTAATTGCTTATTAAGATACATTTTGCATTTATAAATTTTATATTTGTCTCCTATAGGAATCGGTATATTTACCTACAGTTTCCATTGTTCCCCATAGCGTTTATCGCATCCTAATTTTTAAATCGAAGTATGCAGTTCAAAAGCATTTATATACAGTTTTTATTTATCTTATTTTTATTGACCACTTCTTTATCCTCTTATGCTCAAGATGAAGAAAATGCGACATTAACTTGGAAGGATAGTTTATATACAGTAGAACTTCCTGAGGGATATTTGATGCCTTCAGATACTTTAGAAATAGTAGAGGCTGCACCTTATGCACCTTGGTTTGAAAACTTCGATGATTTTGATACAACCTCCTCAATTCTGATAGATATTACAGATCAGACTTATGATTATGTTCCTAATGTATCAGATAGTTTGGTTAAAGAGAGGTTGCAAAAAATGCAAAAAGATATACCACTTACCTACCACGAAAGAGTACGTTTATTTATTGACTATTTTACGGTAAGAAGAAGAGATTATACATTATCAATTTTACAACGTAAAGATATTTACTTCCCAATGTTCGAAAGAATTTTTGCGGAAGAAGGTGTGCCTACAGAACTTAAATATTTAGCAATAATTGAGTCAGCTTTAAAGCCTGTGGCATTATCTAGAGTTGGAGCAAAAGGTTTATGGCAATTTATGCCAAGAACAGGTAGAGCATACGGATTAAAACAAAGTTATCAGATAGATGACAGAATGGATCCGGAGAAGGCTACTAGAGCTGCTGCACGTTATTTAAAATTTCTCCATAAATATCATGGCGACTGGGAATTAGCAATAGCAGCCTATAACTGTGGACCTGGAAATATTAGAAAAGCACAAAGGAGATCAGGTAAAAAGCATTTTTGGGATATCTATAAGAAGCTACCAAGAGAAACACGTTCTTACTTACCTCAATATGTAGCAATGGCATATGTTATTACGTATGCAGATGAACACAATTTAATTCAGGATCTACCTAAGTATGAAATTCCTGCAGAAGATATATTTATTAGCCAATCTGTTGATTTAGGAAAGTTAGCAGAGCAGTTAAATGTTTGTAGAGAAGATTTAGTACTCTTAAATCCGTCTTTACGCTTTGGATATGCTCCCAACTATGTTAAAAACTTTAGAATTAAGATTCCAGAGGCTCGTTTTGAATATTATTTAGAGCATCAAGAAGAAATTCTAGCAAATATTAAATATACAGGTAAAGGTGGTAATGTTGGTGACGGTTACTATTATCATTACGTAAGAAGAGGAGAGTCTTTGGGTACAATTGCTAGTAAAAATAGAGTATCACTTTCTAATTTAAGAGCGTGGAATAATGTAAGAGGCAATACAATTTATCCGGGTCAAAAATTAAAAATTTATGGTAATGCCTATAGTCCTGGTCCTAAAACGAGTACAACATCAACCGTAAAGAAAAAGACACCAACAAAGTCTAGCGGAGCAAGTATTTACCATACCGTTAGAAGTGGAGAAACATTAGGTTCTATTGCTAAAAAGTATAGAGTATATGTGGCTGATATTAAAAAGTTGAACAAAATTAGTGGGTCAACAATTTATAAAGGACAAAAGCTTTTAATTAAAGAAGGGAAATATAAAGCACCTGTTACAACTACGCAATCTACTGTTTTAACTTCAACAAAAACTACATCAACTTCTGGCAAATTGATGTATCATACCGTTAGAAGTGGAGAAACGTTAGGAGCTATAGCTGAGAAATACAATACGTCTGCATCAAAGGTTAGGCAATGGAATGGAATTAGTGGATCTACAATATATAAAGGTCAAAAATTAAAAATATACTCTACATCAACTACTGTTTCATCGTCATCAACTAAAACAGTAAAAAAGACTTCTTCTACTTCTAAATATGGTCCATCGGCTAAAACAAGGTATCATACTGTAAAAAAAGGAGAAAGTATTACGGAGATTGCTAAGATGTACAGAGTCTATGTAAAAGATATTAAGAGAGTGAATAAATTGTCTAGTTCAGCAATTAGAACAGGACAGAAATTAACTATTCCTCCATCGCCATCAAGTGTATTAAGCGAAGGAAAAAGTACTTCTACTACCTCTTCTTCTACAAGTTCTTATACTGTAAAAAGTGGTGATACATTATGGAGTATATCTCAAAAGTTAGGAGTAAGTGTATCAGAAATAAAGAAGCTAAATGGCATGAAAAGCAATAATCTTAAGGTTGGACAGAAATTAAAACTAAAATCTTAAGTAACATTAAACGATCATTTGATGATTTACTGTTAAATTGCGCTTTCAAATTAGAAATAATAGAAAAATGGCAGATATAAAAACAAATCTTATTGAAGAGTTGCAGTGGCGTGGTATGCTGCATGATATAATGCCAGGTACAGAAGACCAATTGAACAAAGAGATGACAACGGCTTACGTAGGTTTTGATCCTACTGCTGATTCTCTTCATATTGGTCATATGGTATCTGTAATGTTATTAAGACATTTACAAAAGGCAGGGCACAGACCTTTAGCTATTGTAGGTGGTGCAACAGGTATGATTGGTGACCCTTCTTTTAAAGAAGCTGAAAGACAACTTTTAGATGATGAAGCAATACAAAAAAATATTGCTGGAATGAAAGGTCAGTTAGAAAAATTCTTAGATTTTGATTGTGGGGAGAACTCAGCAGAGATCTTAAATAACTACGATTGGTTCCAAGATTTTAGTTTTATCGACTTCGCTCGTGAAGCAGGTAAACATCTAACTGTAAACTATATGATGGGTAAGGAATCTGTAAAGAAGCGTTTGGCTTCTGGTACAGGTATCTCTTTCACAGAGTTTACTTACCAATTATTACAAGGATGGGATTTCTATCATTTATATAAAACAAAGAACTGTCGTTTACAGTTTGGAGGTTCAGATCAGTGGGGTAATATTGTTACGGGTACAGAATTGATCCGTCGTAAAGCACAAGGAACTGCTTTTGCAGCAACATGTCCTTTAATTACTAAAGCAGATGGAACTAAGTTTGGTAAAACAGAAAGTGGTGCAGTTTGGTTAGATCCAGAGAAAACATCACCTTATGAGTTCTACCAATTCTGGCTAAATGTAGGTGATACTGATGCAGAACGTTATATTAAGATCTTTACTTTCTTGGATAAAGAAGTTATTGATCAATTAATTACAGAACACGCAGAAGCACCTCATGTACGTCTTCTTCAAAAGCGTTTAGCAGAAGAAGTAACAAGAGCTGTACACGGACAAGAAGAATTAGATATTGCTATTGCAGCTTCAAATATCTTATTTGGAAAGAATGTTACAGATCAATTGAAGACTTTAAATGAGCGTACTTTACTTCAAGTATTTGATGGAGTAATGCAGTCTGAAATTACTAAAGCTGATTTAGAAGGAATGGCTGAGATTGCTGATTTATTATCAACAGGAACTCAGAACCAATTATTTGCTTCTAAAGGTGAAGCAAAACGTATGATTAAAGGTGGAGGTATCTCTATTAATAAGGCAAAACTTCAAGGAAGTGAATTGCCTAAAGATATTGAGTTACTTCAAGGTAAATATATTCTAGCTCAAAAAGGAAAGAAGAATTACTGCTTAATTAAAGTAGTTTAGTTTCTTCAATTTTTGAGTAAAAAATTAGCCTCAGTTCTATTTAAGAACTGAGGCTTTTTTGATTGGTATGTGGCATTTTATTTAGCAGCACTAACTACAACTGAAGATTCGTTCAAGTATTCTTCTAAGAAAGGGATACGAGGAGAATCCGTAATTATAGAGGCTTTGTATAATGATAATCGGGCTGCTGATAAATCATTTACTCTATAAGCCGCTACAGCTTTATTGTAATATTGAAGTCCAGCGATATCTTTAATGGTTAAATCTTCTTTTAAGTCTAACCCGTATTTCACGTATAATAAAGAATTATCTAATCTCTTTTGGTAATCTTCTATTTTATTAGCTATTGCGTGCTTACCATTAATATAACCGTAAACATCAGTAGATTCTATTAAAGTAGTCCCTAACTGAGGATCGTTTACCATAATGTAAACATGACTATTAAGTTGCTTGATTTCATATTCATAATCTAATTCTTTAAGAATATGAGCAAATAATAATGTTCCAGTAAGGCAATCGTAAGTACCTTCTTTTAGCAATAAAGAAAATGTACTGCATTCGTTATAATTAACGAGGTATTTTGCTCTTGTCTTAGCAAATAACTTTTTTAGGATTGATTTATTAGAAGTAGCTTTTTTAACTTTCCAGTCGGCTACCCAACCATCTACATCTCCTTTTAATTTTGAGAACTCTTCTCCTGTAATATTTTCTTGAGGTGAAAAGTATAAAAAGAAAGGATTTTTTTCCCATGCCTCTTCTGTGTTATTCAAGGCATAGTATTCTAACATAGAATTTGTATTGTTCTTTGTTATTCTAATTGATTCATTTTGTGCATACATACTCACATTCACCAAAAAGATGAATGATAGAATAAGTGATGATATGACAGTTTTGAATTTCATAGATTAGATAACAATTTCTTTATGTTACTAATATACGTAAAAAAGACTTCTAAAGTTAACATTGAGTTAACATTGAGAATCAATTATGTCATATTTATGTAAAATTGGTGTTTAATTCAATCAAATATTAATTTAGTACTACTTTCTTGTTCACATTGAGGTAACAAAAAAGGAGTTGCTTCACTGAATGAAACAACTCCTTTTTAATAGGTTAACTATTTATATTTTTTTAGAAATCATATAGTCTCTGACCAATATTCCATCTTACAGCTGCACCTAAATAATTTTCACTTTGAGTATATTTAGTATCATCACTTGATAGGTTTCTATACGTACCTCTTAAATCAACAAAGATATTATGGAAAGGAGAATACGTTAGAGTAGCATCAATATAAATAGTACTTACTTTAGTTCCTTGTAATAAAGAGTTATCAAAAGAATCTGGTGAACCTGGAGCAGTATTGTAATCTAAGAAGATATTAGAACCATAATTAGTTACTGTATTACCATTAGCATCTACCTCATTCATTCCTTGCTCTCTCCACATTGCTTTACCTGTAAATGATAATTTAGGTAAGAAATGAGGACGGTATCTTAAAATACCAATAAGCTCGTAGAAGTTAGCACCATTCGGATGGGCAAGTTCTTGATAATAATGGCCTTGGTTGGCATATAGTTGTCCATTTCTTGTAGCACTAACACCTTGTGGATCTTTATGTGCATAAGTATATGGATCTACAACATTAACTTCACCTTGTAAATCTAGATTAGATAGTCCAAAAGCATCAATGTATTTAGCACCAAACTGATAGGCAAACTTATTACCATAGAAACCTTTTCCTAAATTAGCAACACTTAAATCATCAATCATAATTTGGGTATATAGCTGAATTTTACCCCAAATATTATATTTAGCATCAAAACCAATTTGTACATTATCAACATCACCTAAACCATGTTCTAACGATCTGTAGAAAATGATAGGGTTTAAGTAAGCAAGATCAAAATTATTGTTACCCAAAGAATCTGTTCTGCTAAATATAGTTTGCTCGAACAATCCAATATTTAAGTTCTTTGTAATGTTCCAACCTAAATGGTGCATTGTCATAAACTTTTTAGGAAGTGCACGACCAGGGTTTACATTATCAGCAATCATCTGAGCATATAAATTTGTATACTCTAAATGCCAAACTCTAGTGTTAAACTTTAAATAAGTATAATCGTTTGCAAAATCTGATAGAAATAATGATCTATAACCATTACCCATAAAGTTTCTGCCATGTCCAAATTCTGCTCCGATATAGTCTTTTAATAATTGGAAAGTAACATACCCTTGCGCATTAAAATAGTCTGCTTTTCCAGCATCATTTTTATACCATTGTTGGCGAGGGAAGGTACCGTTGTGAGTCTGAGAGTATTGTTGTCCATAAAATGGTAATCTCTCTTGGTTATCACTAGCTTGCATATAAAACCCAACTTTACCAGCAATAGAACCTCTCACTACAACACCACGTTGGTTTACAAAAGGTCTAGAAGAGTTTAAGTTGTCATCTCCTGCACTAAATAGAACAACAGGATTAATATGTACATCGAAATCTTTCTCATGTACATTTACAAGATCTATTTTACTTCTATAAAAATACTTTAAGAAAGGTTTTTTTACATCTGCTATAGCAGTATCAGACATATGTTCCCAGTTGTCTAATGCTAAATAGGATAATTGATATTTGTCTGATTCGGAAAGGGTACCTTGATATGTACTATCAAAATTTTCCACGAATGCTGCAATATCTTTTCTACTGTATGGCTTAATATTAGTATATATATTCCCAAAGTCTTTCTGCTTGATCTCATATCTATCAATTAAATGATAATATTCGGGATCATAGGGTACATTTGAAGATTGTGAATACACAGCATGAATGTTCAAACTTAAGAGTAGAACGAACAGACTTTTGATTAGAGTTGACTTGTTCATCGATAGTTATGCTTATTTACAGCTACTTATAACTGAAAAAAAAATCAGTTAAAAAATTTAGTAGTGTAAAAGTATAGAATAATGTTAATTAATTAACATTTTATCTACGACAAACATCAAATAACTTGCCAAATAAATGTAAGCGATTAATCAGGTGTTTGTTGGGAAGAGGAAGAATGTAATTGATATCCTAAAACTTGGTTTCCAATTAGTTTTCTAACAGAAGTTACGCATCTTAACCCTAAATTTTTTAGCTGTTTTTGTAGCTTTAATGATTTATAATTACGGAATTCTTTAAGAGAATAAAATCCAGTAGGGGTAATGTAAAATTGAGGTGGAATTGTTTTCCAATTTGTAGCAGTAAAATAAACTTCTTCTTTAAAACTCTTACAGTCTAAAAAAGCATAGGCTCTTCTATTAAAGTAATTAAAAATACGTCCCTGATTAAAAGAGTAAATATGCTTTTTATCAATAGATGCTACAACATCTGTAATAGCATTAATTTTTAACTTATTTGGAAAATTATTAGTAATAACATTTTCAAGCATTTGAGAGGTAGCTTTATAGAATGTTAGTTTTATCTTATCAGATGATAATTCAAACTGATCTGGATTATCTTTAGTTAACTGAAATATAAAACGGTATAAATTCCCGTAGAGATGATGTAAACTTCCAATAGTCCAATAATTGTGAGATAAGATAAAATCGGTTTCTTTTGATAATATACTTTGTACTATACTCACATCACCCTTAAAGTCGTGGTATAAACTACGAACGTTGGGAGGAAGTAATTTCTGATCAATATCTATTTTACCAATAAGTAAAGTATTAATATTTCTTTGGAAAGATAAATGCTCTAAAAATAATTTAAAATAAGGGGGTAAGCTCTCGTTAACGGGGATAATTAAAGCAATTTTAGTCGATTTCATAGATGATAGTGTTTAATGAGGTAATGATAGTTTTATGAGATATTATATTATTACTTACGTAAGTTATTGACAATTAGTTTGATACATGAATTATTTTAGGTTCTAAATCAATGTAACTAAACGATGATTATTCAGTTATTTCTATTATAAATTTACTTATTGTTCTTTCAATTTTATAGGGAAAATACACGGAATAGTATAATCTTTTTTAGAATTAAAGTAAAAGGGGTATTCCTGACCTTAATCAGAAATACCCCTTTAGTATTATTTAAAGAAAATATTACTTTTCTCTTCTAATCATACCTGCAGCTACTGTGTTGTGTGTAGCTTCATCAACTAGAATAATTGAACCAGTTACTCTGTTAGACTTGTAAGGGTCTGACATGATTGGTTTTGTTGTTCTAATTTTGACACGAGCTATATCATTCATTGCTAAAGATTTATCACCTTCAATACGGCTTAATGTATTGATGTTTACTTTATACTGAATGTCTTTAATCATACATCTAGCTTCGTTAGTTGTATGCATCAAGATATATTTTGCACGTGGTCTTGGCGGTTGGTCATCCATCCAGCAAAGCATCACATCTAAATCTTGTGTTGCTTGTGGTTTATTGTTAGGACGAACTAACATGTCACCTCTAGAAATGTCTATATCATCTTCCAAAGTAATTGTTACAGACTGTGGAGGATAAGCTTCTTTTAACTCTTTATCGTAAGATAAGATTGATTTTACTTTAGAAGTAAAGCCAGAAGGAAGGGCAACAACATCATCACCTACTCTGAATACACCACTAGAAACACGACCTGCATAACCACGGAAATCATGGTACTCATCTGAGTGAGGGCGGATAATAGTTTGTACTGCAAAACGAGGGTCGATATAGTTGTTGTCACTACTAATATAAATCGTTTCTAAAGTATGTAATAACGTTTCACCTTGGTACCAAGGCATAGCTTTTGATCTATTTACTACGTTATCGCCTTTTAATGCACTAATAGGTACAAAACGAATTTCTTTCAAGTTTAATTTAGCACCAAACTCTTTAAAATCTTCTTGAATTTTATTGAAAATTTCTTCATCATAATCAACAAGGTCCATTTTGTTTACACAAACTACCAAGTGAGGAATTTGAAGAAGAGAAGCAATAAAAGCATGACGGTGAGTCTGCTCTACAAGTCCTTTTCTAGCATCAACAAGAACTAAGGCAAGGTTGGCTGTAGAAGCACCTGTAACCATATTTCTTGTATATTGAATATGACCAGGAGTATCTGCAATAATGAATTTACGTTTTGGTGTAGCAAAATATCTATAAGCTACATCAATTGTAATTCCTTGCTCTCTTTCAGATCTTAAACCATCAGTTAATAAAGATAAGTCTACATGTTCTAGACCTTTTCTTTTTGATGTTGCTGAAACTTGCTCTAATTGGTCTTCAAAAATTGATTTTGAATCATATAATAAACGGCCTATCAATGTACTTTTTCCGTCATCGACACTACCTGCTGTTGTAAATCTTAGTATTTCCACTTTGTTGCTACTTTGTGATTTTTAGAAATAACCTTCTTTCTTACGATCTTCCATAGAAGTTTCTGAACGTTTGTCGTCAGATCTGTTTCCACGTTCAGTTTGACGCATAGCAGATACTTCTTCAACAACTTTTTCTACAGTATCCGCATCAGATTCAATACCACCAGTAATAGTGATATCTCCTAATGTTCTAAAACGGATTTTCTTACGCTCAATTTTTTCACCTTCGCGAAGTACTGTAAATTCAGAAACAGGCAACCAAGTGTTGTCTCTCCAGATTACATCTCTTTCGTGTGCTAAATAAAGAGAAGGAATCTCAATTTTTTCTCTTAAGATATATTGCCAAACATCAAATTCAGTCCAGTTAGAAATAGGGAACGCTCTAAAGTGTTCTCCTTGACTGTATTTTCCGTTAAATAAGTTCCATAATTCAGGACGCTGACGTTTTGGATCCCATTGTCCAAATTCATCACGGTGAGAGAAGAAACGTTCTTTAGCACGTGCTTTTTCTTCATCTCTACGACCACCACCAATTAGTACATCAAAATTTTCTTTTTCAGTAATATCTAAAAGTGTAGTAATTTGAAGAGCATTTCTACTAGCATTTGCACCAGTTTCTTCAATAACTCTACCATCTTCAATAGCTTCTTGTACAGAACCTACTGCTAAACGAACGCCTAATTCCTTGATTAAATCATCACGAAATTTGATTGTTTCAGGGAAATTATGCCCTGTATCTACATGAAGAAAAGTAAAAGGAATTTTAGCAGGGTAAAACGCCTTTTTCGCTAAGTGAGCGACAGTAATAGAGTCTTTCCCTCCTGAAAATAGAAGCGCTGGATTTTGGAACTGAGCAAATACTTCTCTTAGTATATAAATTGCTTCAGCCTCCAACTCGTCCAAATGTGAAAGTTGATAATTACTCATTGATGTATAGTATATTTTATTTGTATCCTATAGTTTAAGTAGGTTTATAGTAATTTCCATTAAGCTATAATTCTACACAAGCGATAAAGATAAAATGTATTCTTTAAGTATTCTAAAAAATAGAGGTGAAATTATGTCAATAAGCTGATTTATAGCTTAATTGTTATCCCTAATTCTTTTGCAATATCTGTTCTTTGCTGTACTAGCAAGGTTAAAAGTTGTAATGCTTCCATCATTTTTTCATCATTTCCATTTTTCTCAGCTTCTAATAAGCCCGTATTACATTGGTCTATAAGGTCTGACAAGTACGTAAGTTTATAATGTAATAATGAATTATAGGCTAATCTACCAATGTTTTCGTCCATAGTAGGGATCATAATTCTATGACGTTTAAACCATTCTTCACTAGGTTTATGGTCTTCGTTTATATCCGTGATTCGCTGTAAATTCTTACGGTCTTTTTCACTACTATATTTTTCTCTGAAATGATTTACAGAGGGAACTTCTCCCATTGCTGTTTCATTTTTATAATCAACTAATATTTGTTGGCAGAGTTCATCTTCGAGCATCATTGAACCTAATTCATTAAAAAGGTACTCATAGATATATCCAACTTTATCGTCTACATAAGCACTTCCATAAAGTAATAGAATTCGAATAAATTCCTCTTCATGAATACCTAATTTAGATAAACGGTTACCCGTTGTCGACCTTGAAGAAGGCTCTTCTTTTTTGTTATCGTTTACTGTTTCTTGAGGACCTAAAGGAGGTAGATACCCATTTACATCGTCAAAATGAGGTTCAGGTATATCAAATTCAGGAGAAAATGATGGAGGAGGGATGTCACCAAAATTATCCATCGGAGGTGGTGGTAAATCAGATGGCATGTTTGGGGGAGGAGTACTTGGTGGAATACCAATTGATCCTGCTCCATTTGGATTTTCATACGGACGTCTAGCTCTTGTTTTTTCTTTTTCAATTCTTTCAATCTCTCTTTTTGTTAAAGCGTTGAGTTCTTTAATCAACCCATCAACAGAAATATCGAAAACAGTAGCACATTCTTTTATAAAAATCTCTTGCTGAATTGTATCAGGTATTTTGACAATACTCATAAGTACTTCCCTAACCTTTTCAGCTTTGTTTAGGGGGTCGTTTTTAGCTTCTTCATTATAAAGTTTTGCAGCAAAAAGAATAAAATCTGTTTCTGCATCTTTTAAAAATTCGGCAAATTTAGTTCCTCCTAATTGTGTACAATAACTATCAGGATCTTCTCCCTCAGGTAAACGAACAACTCGAACATTTAAACCTTGTTCAAGGAGCATGTCTACACCACGAATAGCGGCTTTTAAACCAGCGGCATCACCATCAAAAACAGCCGTTACATTATTAGTGAAACGTTTAATTTGTTTAATCTGTCCTTCTGTTAATGCTGTACCAGAAGAAGCAACAACGTTTTCAATTCCCGATTGATTTAATGAAATAACATCTGTATAACCTTCAACGAGGTAACACCTATCTTTTATTCGTAATGCATCTTTCGCGTGGTAGATACCATATAGAGCATCACTTTTGTGGTATATTTCAGTTTCAGGAGAGTTTAGATATTTTGGTTTACCGTCTTTCTTAAGCGTACGTGCACCAAAAGCAATTACACGTCCAGAAAGATCATGAATAGGGAACATCACTCTACCTCTAAAGCGATCGTATTTTTTCCCTTTTTCATTTTCAGAACGTAATCCTGCTAATTCTAGAGATTTTTCAGTATACCCTTTTTCAAAAGCACTCTTTTCTAGTGCGTCCCAGGCGTCAAGGCTATAACCTAGATCAAATTTATTGATCGTATCTCCGTTGTATCCTCTATTTTTAAAATAGCCTAACCCTAATGATTTTCCTTCTTGAGAAGTTTGCATTGTACGCATAAAGAAATCTTTAGCGTAATTCATTGTTACGTAAATGCTTTCTCTTCTTTTATGCTTTTCTTCTTCTTCAGGAGAACGTTTTTTCTCTATAATCTTAATGCCGTATTTAGCTGCTAGATATTTTAGAGATTCAACATAGTTTAAACCTTCCTTTTCTTGCACAAATTTGATAGCATCTCCAGAAGCACCACAAGAAAAGCATTTATAAAGGTTCATGCTTGGTGTTACGTACATTGACGGTGAGCTATCGACATGAAAAGGACAGAGTCCGATCCAAGATTTACCCTTCTTTTTTAGAGTAACAAAATCTTCGACAACTTCAACAATGTCTAACGTTCTTTTTATTTCTTCTACGGTTTCCTGAGGTATCATTAGAATCTATCCTTATTTAAATTGTTCTATAAATAGGAACAATATTATTCGTGGTAGTACAAAGTTAAAGGATTGTGATGTAACTTCACTATAACACATTCAAAAGGACCACAATGATTGCGTCAACCAAAGGTATTACATTAAGTAGTCTTCGTTATAGAGAATCTTCTTTGATTGTACATGTGTATACAGAAGAATTTGGCAGAAGAGATTACATAATAAAAGGAGCTTTTAGTAAAAAAAGTAATAAAGCGTCGTTTTATCAACCCTTAAATTTATTAGCAATGGAGGTGTACGAAAACCCTTCTAATAATTTAAATATGGTAAAAGAGGTGCAGGTATTAGAACCACTATTATCTTTTAGAATAATACCTCAAAAATCTATGATTCTTACTTTTATTACTGAATTTTTAGAAAAGGTTTTAAGAGAAGATGAAGTAGGAAATAAAGAGATATTTGAATTTTTATCATTTAGTATGATAGAATTAGATAAGTTAGAATCTAAATGGAATTGCTTTACACTTCAATTTATGATGAGATTGAGTAACTATTTAGGATTTGGAATAGAAAATGCTGAAATGTTGATCCAGGAAACTGATGTAACTGGATATGAAGATCAATCCATCATCAAGGCTATTAATCAACTTTTAAACACATCATATGATTCAGCACCTCAATTTCCACTTCAATTTAGAAGACAATTGATGGATATTATAATTAAGTTTTATGCTTTACAACTACCAAACTTTGGAGAGTTAAAAACACTACAGGTTTTAAGAGAGATGGCAACGATATCGCAACGAAGAAAAAAAGGTGAAGTATTTCTACCTCACCTTATAGATTATTTAGATTAATCTAATATGTATCTTTTTATCTATTAACTGTGGATTGCCATTAATATCATTTTGACTACTTAATTGAACATGAACAGTGTAATTTCCCGTTTCTGTTAATTGCGTATTTATAAATTTCTTAAGGTTAATAATGGCAGATTTTTGTTCTTCAATAGGAAAATTTAAGCCTACTAAATCTATATTTTCTATACTCTCTCCATCATTTGCAGCTCTAACAACATGGCCATCGCATTTAATATCTAGAATCTGTAAGTTATTTACACTAGTAATTTTAAGAAAAACATTATCAAAGTGGCCTTTTTTACCAACAATGGTTTCGGTAATATCAATATTTAAACCTTTTACTTCTGGAAGGTTATTCTCTTCATGTTCATCAAAATACGTCATTGCAAATTCTTCAGAACTAGGCTTAATAAATGTACCTGAATGTGTATTTATGAAATAAGCATTAAATGATAAAATGCCAATCATTGAAGTTACGATAAGGAAAGTTATTGATTTCATCATTAGAGAATTTAAGGTGTAAGTTCTCTAGTATAGACGTTATCTAGGCCCAATTCGTCAATAAAAAGTTCAAATTTTAAGTTAATCTAACTTAATGATTGTTATTGGTTTACGCTTCTACTTTTCTAGAAGTTAAGAATAAACCAAGAAAAGTAAGGCACCCATTGAGTAATAATAGTTCATATCCAAATTTATATCCATTTAGTAATTCTGTAGAGTAAGTTTTTATAAAATAACATATTGTTGGTGCTAATAAACAGATGAGTACATAATATCTTGGTTGATATTTTTTGTTCATCAATATACCAAATGAGAATAAACCTAATAATGGCCCGTAGGTATAAGAAGCTATTTTTAGTATGGTATCTAGTGCGTTTGTATTATTTATTGATTCAAAAATGATAACTAAAATAAAGAGTAAGAAGGCAAAAGAAAAATGAGTTATTCGTTTTACATTTTCTTTAGCAACATCTGTTTTTTTACTCTCAGTTAAATTTAAAAAATCTACACAAAAAGAGGTAGTTAGTGATGTTATAGCAGAGTCTGCACTAGAGAATGCCGCTGCAATTACGCCTAATAAAAATATACTAGCACCTACAAAACCTAACTTTTGCTGCGCAATTAATGGAAATACTTTATCTGATTTACTAGGTAGGTCTAATTGAATAAAGTCTGCATAACTATATAGATAAACACCTAAAAGTAAGAATAATGCTAGGGTGAAAAATAAGATACAGCTGAAGATAACCATATTTTTCTGAGCATCTTTGAGCTTTTTAATCGTAAGATTTTTTTGCATCATATCCTGATCAAAACCTGTCATAACAATCACAATAAAAGCACCTGCTATAAATTGCTTCCAAAAATAATTAGGAGCATTAATATCCCAGAATAAAACTTGAGTATAATTTGTATCAACAGTAGCTTTTGTCCAAATATCACTCATTGAACTCGACATTGTGTTTGTTATTAATACAATTGTCAACACACCAGCAATAAGCATAAAAGCACTTTGTAGGATATCTGTCCAAACAATTGTTTTTATACCTCCTTTTAGTGTGTATAAGCTAATAATCAGTAATAAAATAAACGCATTAACTAAGAAAGGAACTCCTAACGGTTCGTAGATAAAGGTTTGTAATACAGTAGCCATTATAAATAACTTACCGGCAGCTTGTAAACCTCTTGATAAGATAAATAGGGAAGAGCCTGTTTTATATGCAGTTTTTCCAAAACGGTTGTTGAGGAAACCATAAATAGATATCAAATTGTTGGAGTAATAGAGAGGCATTAAAACATAGGCTATTACCACATAGCCAACAATATACCCTAACCCCATTTGCAAGTAGCTAAAAGAAGCTGCTTTAACCATTCCTGGTAGAGAAATAAATGTAATACCAGAAAGGGTGGTGCCAATCATTCCAAATGTTACAGCATACCACGGGGAATTTTTATCTCCAGTAAAAAAAGTAGTTGTACTACTACTTCTTGAAGAATAAAAAGAGATGACAAATAATAACACTACATAGGCTAAGAATAGGCCTAAGCTTTCAATTGCAGAAATACTCATATAAAAAAACACCTTAATTATTGAATCACAAAAGTGATAAGATTAATTGACTTCTGAAAGAAAGCCGAATTATCTTCAATAATTAAGGTGAATAAGTAGTTATTCTTTTAACTAAAATTGAGATGATGTCTGTGCATCAAAAGAAGTAAGGGTATAATATGGTAATACAACTCTTTCTCCTTTATTAAATTTAGGTAACTGAATAGTTCGCTTTTCTTTCGTCCCTTTTAAAGTAGTTAGTTCTATTTCTATAGAACTTTGACCTTCTACAAGAGGGATTCTAGAATAGGAAATATCTTTAGGAAGTGATTGCCAAGATCTTGTATCAGCAGATTCTGTTGCAGAACCTATAATACTTAAAGCAGCACCCCATCCTTCATTCTCTTGAGAAACTTTTGCAGCTACACTTTGCTTTAGAGCTACACGTAATAATGTTTTACTAAATTCTAATAACATTCTTTCTTCAAGAACTTTGAAAGAAATTGCGTTAATATCTTCAGCAAAAGAAAAACCGTATTTATTTCCAGTACTATCCATTACAACAGCATCTTTATAAAAACTTTTTCTTTCTACATATTTAGGGAATACGGCTCTAATCCAAGAAACAGAAGGTTGGTCTTTACCTGCATAATACGGGAAAGTTAAACCAAGATCTTTATTTACAAAAGTTACCCATCCGTTGCTACCTTGAATGATCGCAAAGTTAATTCCCCATTCATCTTTTACAGGAGACATACCGTTGTTCCATAAAAGAACTAAATCGGCATATGCGTCATCCTTTTTGTTTTCGATACCGAATTTCTTCGCATATTTATCTGCATCGTCCCAAAGACCAGTTTTCTGAGCTGTTCTGACTAAATCTAACTTTAGTTGTTGTGGAACTGGAGTTTTAAATAATCTTGCATAATCATTTTCGTAAATATCTAAAGCATTACGGTAAGCGATAAATGCATTGTTAGGATCGTTGAATGCTTCATAGATAATACCCATCATTACATGGATAAAAGCGTCTTTTTTATATTTTTTATCCGATTTATATTTATCAGAAAGCTGATTTAATCGGATATTCATACGCTTACATTCAACGAGCGCCTCGTTATATTGTCTCATTTCAAGGTAGTTTAATGCCTTGAAATAGTTTACCATTAGTTTTTCGTGGTCTTCGCCAGGGTAAGTTGTTAAGTTTGGATTTAGAAGTAAAGCACCACCTTCTTCTAAAACACTTTTCTTATGATCCTCTACAAAAATATCAGCCTTTTGGAAATATTGATTACTCTGATCAAAATCTCTTTGAAGGGAAGTAACCATACCATAGTTTACATAGTATAGAAACTCTAAGCGTCCTGTTTCCATTTTCTTACTTGCAGCCATAAAAGAAGCTGCTTGATCATAATTACTCTCAGATAACGCTTTGTTAAATTCGTACGTTTTCTGATAGAATGTTGGAGCGCAGGCTACTACGGTAAAGACTAATGTTAGACAGATTAAAAAACGATAGATCATACTGAAAAAAGTTGAGTATGTTGGTTTATATATAAGAGAACCTCCCTAAAATCCATTACGGTTTTAGGGAGGTGTATTTTTAAAATATCAAATTAGTTTTTGATATATTTTTTGATCTCTTTATCACCGATCCAAACCTTTTCAGTTGTTTCAAGATCAGCTAATTCAAGATTGATTTTGTAGTTTACTAACTTTTCTTTTTTAAGTTCGTCAACTGTAGAGTTGATTGTTCCGAACATAATAAAGTCAGCACCTAACTCTTGTGCAATTCTCTTCTGCGTTTCTTCAGAAGCATTTGTTTGTTGAGACTGTTGCTCAGCACGTAATTGCTCACGGAATTGGTCGTTCTCTACAACTCTTACTTTACCAGAGTTGATAAATTCACGCTCAATATCTTTAATAAAAGTCTCTGCCTCAATATGCTCATGGCTTTTATTAATAACGCCACCTACAATTACTACAGGTTTTTTATTTTTAGAGTTTTCAAAGTTTGGTAACCAAGGACGACTCATTACATCAGAAATCATATCCTTAGATACTTGTCTTGAATCTGTGTCATTCCATCTACCGCTAATATCAATAGTTTGGTTTGGGTCTACTCTAGTTACAGATCTAGAACAAGATCCTACTATAATTAAAGAAAGAATTGCTACTGCAAAAGTAAATCTCTTCGTTAAATTCATTTTTTTTGTATTGTATTAATTGTAATTATACTTAAAAGCTATTGTAAGACAAACTTACCTTTAGGCTTGTCAAGTTTCTTTAAAGTTATTTTGGATTCTGAAATATTTACGATCTTGAATCTAGAAGATGCAGTATCACTAGAACCATCGCCTTTACCATGAACAAGTAATAATTCTTTCTTACTACCCATTACCCATTTTCCAGCAAGATATTCGTTGCTGTTGTTCTTAAAACCGAATTTTTTATCGATAGAAAAGTGCAATGTATTTCCTTCGTCTAAGGCATAAGTCTCTTGTTTTGTGAGCTTATCACGCTTAACTTCAGTAATTGTCCAATCTTTGCTAATCAAAATTTCTTTTCTCACATCAATATTTTGAGCGAAACTATCAACAGACATGAAAAGAGTTAATCCTAACAGAAAAGCAAAAGCTCCTCCAAATTTTGTAGTTATTTTCATAGTTATGATTATTAATTTATTAATTCTTTTGCCAAACGAGTCATTAGAAAAATTGTTTCATAAGAAACATTAATTAACGTTTAGAGGGTTTTAAAAATATGAAGTTATCTAAGAATATTTTATTTACCTAAATTTTTGTTCCAAGTAACTTTAAATTCTTTGTACAAGGCAAAAATATCATCTACATCTTCATTTAGACCTTCTTCGTTGTTTACTTTAAGTTTCTGTTCAGATATTTTTGCTTTATCAGCTAATTTCATTATTCCAATAGTAGCAGCTGTACCTTTAAAAGTATGCATTATGGAACGAATATTTTCGATATTATGTGAAGTTTTAGCTTCAATTAACTCATTAATCAAACTATCTCCCTCATTTATAAAGTCATTAAAAGATAATTGGATAAGCTCTACACCACCATATTTTGCAAGTTCTGCAGTTACACCATAATCAATAATTACATGACCATTTGTGTCAAAATCTTTATCTGTTCTTATATCATCTTCATTCTCTTCATCGGCAGTTACTTCTTCAGTTTCAATATCTTCAGTAATTTCATCTGATGGAGTAACATTATTAGAAATAAGATCTTCTACTTTTTGTAATAAATCATGTGCTTTAATAGGTTTTGGTAAGAAACCATCCATTCCTGCTTTTAAGAATTCAGCTTGTTCTTCTACTAAAGTAAAAGCCGTCATAGCAATAATCGGAACTTTTAATTCTGGGAATAAATGATGAATCTTTTTAGTGGTTTCCATACCATTCATATTTGGCATTTGGATATCCATAAAAATGACATCAAAAGAATGTGTTCCATCTTCTAAAATTTCAATAGCTCTATTACCACTATTAGCAGAGAAAGTTACAGATCCAGCTTTTTTCAGAATACTTTCAGCTACCATTACGTTTACACTATTGTCATCAACAATAAGAATTTTTGGTTTTTGTATTCTGATGCTATTAGAAAATAACTCTTGAACTTCTTCACTATTATTAGTAGGTGTAAGGTGGTTACATTCTTTTATTTCTATTGTAAACCAGAAAGTACTACCAACACCAATTTCAGATTCCACCCCAATATCGCCATTCATCATGTTACTAAGTTCCTGAGATATTGATAAACCTAAGCCTGTGCCTCCTTGAGTTCTGTTATAAGAGTCTTCTACTTGGCTAAACTGTTTGAAAAGTTGTGCTTGTCCATTTTCAGAAATTCCACATCCTGTATCAATAACATCAAACATTAACGTAAAGATCCCATTAAATTTCTGGACACCATTAACGTTAATTTTTACAGTACCGTTATCGGTAAACTTAATTGCATTAGATGTTAAGTTTGATAAGATCTGTAGTAATCGTGTTTCATCAGCTAATATTACTTGAGGAACGGTATCTGTAACATTAGAAATTAAGTGTGTGTTCTTATTTTTTGCATTTTGATGAAACAATGCAATTAATTTAGAAATAGTCACTCTTATATCTATTGGTAATGGACGTAATTCCATTTTGCCAGCCTCAATTTTAGATAAATCAAGAATGTCGTTTAATATATTAAGTAATATTTCTGACGATCTTTTGATAGTCGAAACATACTTTTTCTGTTCTTGACTTAAAGGAGTTGTTGATAACAAGTCAACCATACCGATAACACCATTCATTGGTGTTCGGATCTCATGACTCATATTTGATAGGAATTGCCTTTTAACCTCTAAAGATTTTTCAGCAAGATCTTTTGCCTCTCTTAAATCATGTTCAGATTGTTTGATAGGTGTAATATCTCTTGCTAATCCTTCAACTCCTGTAGGTTGTTTATCTTTATTATAGATCAGTCTAAAATTGGATAGTATATAACGTACGTCTCCATTTTTATTTCTGATTGTACTTTCATAATTCTTTACATATCCTCTTACAGCTAATTCTTTCATTAACCTAGATAAGTTAGACTCACTCAAATAGTATTCAGTAACATGTTTATTTACTACATCTAATTGATCTTCTCCTAGCATATCTTTTACCGAAGGAGAAATTAATGTAAAGTAACCTTCTAGGTTTGTTCTGAAATAAACATCCTGTAGTGTCTCAAAAATATTACGGAAGAGTTCCTCACTATCAGCAAGGTGAATTTCCATTTTCTTCCTGTGTGTAATATCTTGAGTTACACCTGCAATCTCTTGAATAATTTCACCGTCACCACTTTGCATCCTTACAGGGTTTAGAGTGATGGAGTGCCATTGTTCCTCTCCAATATGAGTTAGAAATTTATGCTCAAAAGTTTTCGTTTTACCTTCAAAAACATCTTTTAAGATATAATCCCAATTATTATCAAAACTTTGATTTTCTGGAATAATATTAATTAAACTCATTCCAGGCATTAATTCAATGTCAGAGAATTGCTTAATATATTCTGCAAATTGTTGATTAAAACGAGTAACGGTTCCCTTTTTATTGAAAGTCCAAATTGCTTGAGCACCACTTTCAAAAATAGCTTCGAGTTGTGCTCTTTGTGCTCTTACTTTTAACTGACTTTGATCTCTAATAATCGCGGCAGCTAAAAGGCCTGTAGCTAGATCAAATAAATTAAGATCTGGTTTGCTAAAAGCTTTTCTATCTGTAAAAGATTGGACGACAATCATTCCCATTTTCTGATTATTAGTAATCAGAGGAAGACCCATCCATATTTCTGGAATATTGACTAATTTTATATTGTACTGATTTGCCAATCGTTCTATAACCTCTCGGTACATAAACATTGGTCTATTCAATACATTAACCATCTCTAAAGCAAAGTCGCCTGCAGGAATTTCTTCTTTCTGCAAAACAGTTTTATTTGTACTATTAAAAGCAATGTACATTCCGTTACCAGAAACTTTACCTCTAATAAGTAAGAAACTATCTATGTCAACAACCAATTTCATGGCAAGATATACCTTCTCGTATAAATCTTGAATTTTGAAATTTGATTGTAATAATTTTGCAAATGTGATACTTATTTCTTGCTCCCTTTCCTTTCTTTTTTTGTCTGTAATATCAAAAAGGTGTAAGCGGTAGCAATTTTTTGAAGAACCTTTATAAGAGATATGGCAATCGGTTACTCTTTTTTGTGATTCCGTTTCGATGGTAAGTTCCATCTGATGTTCTATGATTGATTCTTCAGCCATTTTTAAACCAATTAATAACTTTGTTCTGTTATTACTTGGTATTAAGTCTACAAATTTAGTCTTGTGGACTTCAGAATCAGACATTTTGATTAATGCCTTAAAAGGTTCACTCGCAAAATTAATATTCCCTTGCCTATCAAACACAACAACCATTTCTCTCGAAGAACCAAAAAGCTCTTTCATCAGAATATTACTTTTTACCAGTTCTTGAACATGGAATGTTTCTTTAGTAATATTTTGAACAGAGATATAGACATGGGTAATGTCATTAAAACTACAAGGAATACCACCAATTTTTATTTGGTAAATATCACCCTCCCTAGTCGTAATTTTCCCTGCAAGTGATTGAAGTAGGCCATTTAAAGAAAATCTATCTTCATGATGAAAAATCTGAATAAAATCAGAATAATGTTTACCAACTACTTCTTCTGGATAATAGTCAGTAAGCGTAAGCATAGCATCATTCCAAAATATAATCTGTCCATCTTTATTTAATCCAAATGTAGCTACTTCACTAGCTTCAAATGCATTTTCAAAAGTGTTGAATATATTCTCAGATGAATTTAAGGGTATAGTTTGCTCTTTACTCATTTTCAGGCTTTATCAGAACTATCTTGATCATTATTATCATTAGCAATATGAATAGTTTGAGTCGGGAATGCAAAATCAACCCCCATTGTTTCAGCTATTCTTAATATTTTTATCATCAAATATTCTCTTGCTTGCAATTCATCACTCCAATCTTTAGTAATAAAGAAAACATATAAGAGTACATCTAAAGAACTAGCATTAAATTTATTTAAGCGTACCTCATAGAAATCTTTTCTTGTTTGAGGATGATCTTGGATTGCTTTCTTTATTGCTTTAATAAATTGCTCAATTTTATCTGGAGGTGTACCATAAGGAACAGAAAGATAGGCTTTGAATCTTCTAAATTGTCGCTTTCCTAAATTATCAATATCACTATCAGATAGTGTTCCATTTGGTATATTAAGTAGAGAGTTTGTAAATGTTCTAATTCTAGTAGTTCTAAATCCAATTTCTTCTACAATACCTTCTTGCCCTTTTATTGCTACCCAATCGCCAACTTCAAAAGGTTTATCTGCAAAGATCATTACAGAACCAATAAAGTTTTTTAAAGTATCCTGAGCAGCAAAAGCAATAGCAACACCACCAAATGATATACCTGTTATAATATGTGTAATATCATAACCGAAGAAGTAAAGAGTAAGTAAAACTCCTGCAGAAATTGCAATTATTCTAAAACAAACTTTTAAAACAGGAACTAAATTCTGATCTATTGCCTCAGATTTATTAGAATATGTACCAAGTCTAAGAACAGAAATGTCAGCAAACCTAAATAGTAAAATAATGAGGTAGAAACAGAAAATTAATTTTGTAATTATAGCAAACCCATAAGATACATTACTAGGTAGAAGCAAGAAAGGTATAATATAATACCAAGTTAGCATCAAGATAATCATAGCAATTGGCCTTCTTAATTTAGGAAGGACTTTTTTTGCTATTCGTTCTTGCTTTAACTTTATAAAAATGCTTGTAAGAATTCTTTTAGTAAACCAAATAGTGAGGTAATAAAACAAGTAGCTTAATATCATCATAGATACAAGCGTAATCCATTGCCATAATTTTATACCAAAATACTTTCCTTTCATTTGTTGAAGAGAGGAAGTATAGATTACTAATTGTCTAGCAAAAGAAGGGTATGTTTCTTCAAATATCTGATGAATAAGATTTGTAGAATACCTAGAGTACTTCCACCTTCCATCCTGAAGTTCAATATATATATTCGGAAGTCTAGGACTTATATTGTAGCGGTGAGTTTTAGTATTTGAATCAATATAGTTTTTTTGAAGAGGATAATCTTGAGAGTTGATGTAAATACCTTGTTGCGTATAAATCAACTTTAATTCTATTGCTAATTGTTTTCTCTCTTTTAAAGAACCAGTTGATAAAGGGAAAATTTGAGCAGAAATATTAGGGTGATAATTCTCTTCTTCAAGGTTTTCTAAATGCGTATGCATTGTGTGGTATGGAGAACTTAAAGAGAATTCCACACTATCTAACATTAAAAAATTATAGAATGAATGATCATCTGGGTAACTAGAAACTAGATCATTTTTATTGTTTTCAGTATTCTGACCATAAATGCTCGTTGCAGAAAAGATAAAGAATAATAAATATGATAAATGTTTAGACATTGATATATAAAATTATTGAGGCTACTGTTCGTTGTTTTTGTAAAAATAGGCAGCGAAAATTGAAATTGCCTAGTTCAGTTTAATAAACTAAGCAATTTCAAAAAATCAATTAGCTTTTACTATCATCTGATTCTAAATTATTACCCGAAGCCATATGAATTGTTTGTGTAGGGAATGCAAACTGTACATTTAGTTCTTCTGCAATTTCCATTATATCAAACATTAATTCTTCTCTTGTAGCTAATTCTACATCATAATCATCTGTTCTAAAAAAGACATTTAGTAAAATATCTAAAGAACTAGAAGAGAATTGGAATAAACGAACTTGATAACCTTCTTTTCTTGTTTGAGGATGCTTTTCTATTGCAGCCTTTATTTTTTCAATAAAAGTTCTTATTAATTTTCTATCGGTACCATATTCAATAGTAATCATTGTTTTAAATCTTCTGAAATCTCTTTTTCCCATATTATCTACAATATTGTCTGCAGCAATATTATTTGGTAAACTGATTAAAGAATTATTAAATGATCTTACTTTAGTTGTTCTAAAACCAATTTCTTCTACAATACCAGCTTGACCAGAAACAATAATAGAATCTCCAACTTTAAAGGGTTTATCAGTAAATAACATAATAGAACCAATAAAATTCTTAACAGTATCTTGAGCAGCAAATGCAATGATTAAACCACCAAATGAAATGCCTGTAATTAGATTATTGATATTGTAACCCATCAATTTTAGAATTACTAAAAAGCCTAATATTAGAGCTATTAATCTAAAAGAAGATCTTAAAATTGGAGTAAGATGTTCGTCTATAGAAAAGCTTGAGCCAGAACTCATCACTTTAAAAACAAATAAATCTGCTGTTCTAAAGATGAAAAATGCTGCAGCTAACCCAAAAACAAAACGACAAGTGAGTGCTAAACCATAAGAGATGTGACTTTCTAAAAGTAACAATGGCAGCATCATGTAAAAGAAGAATACTAAGATGGCAATTGTTACAGGCTTTTTGTAACTACTAATAACTTTACTTATAAAATACTCATTATTACCTTTTGTAAATAATGCTTTTATGATAAAAGATAAGAACCAAGTTACTATATAGTAAATAAAATAGAATGCAATAAAGATGGTAATTAGCGCAGCCCATTGCCATAATTTTATGTTAAGAAAAATCTGATTTCCTCTTTCAATTTTAGATACATATTTAATAATATCTCTAGAGTACGAAGGAAAGGTTTCTTTGAATATTTTATGAATTTTTAAAGAGGAGTAGCTCGAATACCTCCACCTACCTGATACTTTTATAAGGTAGATGTCAGGTAATTTATCACTTATAATAAACCTTGATTTCCCTGTGTTTTTTTCAACATAATCTTTTTGTAAAGGCAAATCTAAAGAATGAAGATAAATGCCTTTACCAGCATAGATAAGTTTCAGTTCATCTGCTAAGTCTATACGTTCTTCTAAATTCCCTACACTTGTAGGGATAACTCTAGCAGAAACTTTTGGATGGTAATTACTTCCTTCTTCTAGAAAGTCTAAATGAGTATGTAAAGCATGGTAAGGTGTACTTTGAGAATATTCTACACTATCATAAATATAAAATTTATAGAAGTCATGATCGTTAGGATAACTTTCTAAAATAACTTCTTCATCGTTTGCTTGTTGAGCAAAAACTGATGAGGATACCATTAAAGCACAAAAGGCAAACAGTGTGTATAGTAATTTGGACATAAATTATAAAAACAGTAGTATATTTATTCGAAAATCGAATTTTATAGTTGTAATTCTAACAAATAAATTCATAATTATCAATCCCTTAATAATTAGAAATGAAGTATAAAGCGATAATTTTTGATCTAGGAGGAGTACTCTTAAATTTAAGATACGAAAATACACTAGATAAATTTTCAGAAATTTTAGAAAAACCAGTTTCACCTTTTTATACGCAGAAAGAACAAACTGAATTATTTGATGAATATGAAAAGGGGAATATATCTTCGGATGAATTTCGTCTAGGAATTAAAAAGATTGTAGGGGACAAGATTACTACTACTCAAATTGATGAAGCATGGAATGCAATGTTACTTGATTTACCCATTGAGCGAGTAGAAATGCTGAAAGAATTATCTACAAAATATCGAATTTTCTTATTGTCAAATACAAATGCTATTCATATTGATGCTTTTGAAACTATTGTAAATTCTACTTTAGGAGATGATTTTGGAGATTTTAAAAAGTTATTTGAGAAAGGATATTACTCTTATGAAATGGGTGATAGGAAACCACATCCAAGTATTTTTGAAACTGTAATTGCAGAAAATAATTTAGATAAATCAGAAACGCTTTTTATTGATGATTCAATTCAACATGTTGAAGGAGCAAAAAAAGCAGGATTGCATGCTCATCATTTATCTGATTTAAACGTGATTAAATTCTTAAAAGAAGAAGGTATTTATTAAGGTAAAGTCACTTTACTTTTTTAAGAAGAATAGAAATTAATGTTAAAAAAAATAAAACTAGACCAATAATTGGAAAAATAGCGGCTGTTAATGGATGTTTTGTAATCCGAATGCAGATTTTTACCCTATTTTAGCCAATTGGAAAATGTAATAGAATGAACGAATTCAAGAGAACAAATAATTTAATTGGTTGGACAGTGTTTTTAATATCACTCGCTGTCTATACTATCACAATGGAAGAAACGGCAAGTTTCTGGGATTGTGGCGAATTTATAGCTGTATCGTATAAGTTAATGGTACCGCACCCTCCGGGAGCACCATTTTTCTTATTACTTAATAGACTATTTTCTTTCTTAGCTTTAGGCGATGTCTTAAAAGTAGCATGGTGGATTAACTTCCAATCTGCTTTTATGAGTGCACTAACAATTTTATTCCTGTATTGGTCTATTGTTATGCTTGGCATGAAAGTGATTAAGCAAAAAGCAGAAGGATATGATTTAAAAGACAAAGTATTACTTTTTGGATCTGCAGCAGTAGGTGCTTTAGCGTATACATTCTCTGATTCATTCTGGTTTTCCGCTGTAGAGGCAGAAGTATATGCAATGTCATCAGCATTTACAGCATTAGTATTCTGGGCAATTTTAAAATGGGAATTTATCGAAGATAATGCCTCGTCTAATAGATGGTTAATCATGATTGCTTATATCATTGGTTTATCTATTGGTGTCCATTTAGAAAACTTACTTTGTTTGCCTGCATTGGCAATGATTTATTACTATAAAAAGTATCCTAATACTATTTCAGTTAAAGGGACGATCATTGCAATGGTAGCTGGTGGAGCAATTATCCTAGGAATTATCATTATTGTTATTCCTGGTTTACCATCAATTGCATTTTCTATTGATAAGATTTTTGTAAATACATTTGGAACTTCGTTTGGAACAGGTGGATTATTGTTCTCGTTTACAATAATTTTTGCTCTTGCTTATGGTGTTTATTACACACAAAGTAAAGAGATGGTTACGCTAAATAATTTCTTATTAGGCGTGTCATTTATATTGGTTGGTTACATGAGTTATACTTTAGTAATTATCCGTTCAAACCAAGAAACACCAATTAATGAGAATGCTCCTGATGATTTATTAGGATATGTATCTTATTTAAAACGTGAGCAGTATGGAGATCGCCCTCTTTTATATGGCCCAACATACGATGCAGAACATGTAAATACTGTAGAAAACGGAGATAAATATAGAGAAGCAGACAAGGGTGGAAACGACTTCTATGAGGTGTATGACCACAAAACAAAAGCAGAGTATGCAAAAAGAGATATGATGCTTTTCCCTAGAATGTATTCTCGTCAACCGCATCATGCGCAGTTATATAGAGAATGGGCAGGGATTGCTCCGGGAGAAAAACCTACTTTGGTAAATAACTTTGTATTCTTCTTTAGGTATCAATTAGGACACATGTATTTAAGGTACTTTATGTGGAACTTTGCAGGTAGAGAAAGTGATGAAAAAGATGCTGGTTACCTTTTACCATGGGATGATTTAGAAGATCTACCAGAATTACTCCAAGAAAATAAAGCACGAGCAAATTTCTACTTACTACCTTTAATATTAGGTATTTTAGGTGCATACTATCATTATAAAAAAGATAGAAAGAACTTCTTTGTTGTTGGTATTCTATTTATCACATTAGGAGCGGCACTTGTAGTTTACTTAAACTCACCACCTGTAGAACCTCGTGAGCGAGATTATATTTATGCAGCCTCCTTCTATGCATTTGCAATGTGGATAGGATTTGGAGCATTGGCATTAGGTGAATTTTTATCTAAAAAAATAGGTACTAATGGAGTGTATGCTGGTGTTGGTATGAGCTTTATTGTTCCTATTGTTATGGGAATAAATGGATGGGATGGTCATGATAGATCAAATCGTTTTCATTCAGTAGATCAGGCAAGAAATACATTAGCAAGTTGTGCAGAAAATGCCATCTTGTTTACTGGTGGAGATAATGATACATTCCCATTATGGTATGTACAAAATGTAGAAGGTTTTAGAACAGATGTACGTGTAGCTGTATTAAGTTACTTTAGTACGGGTTGGTATTTAGATCAAATGCGTCAAACGCAGTACAAGTCTATGCCATTACCATTGTCAATTTCTAGCGAAAACTATAGAGAGGGTAAAAACGATTACGTTCCTTTAGTAGAAGATGAAAGAGCAAAAAATGGTGTTAATCTAAAAGCATATTTACAATCTGTAAACTCTAATAATCCTGTTACTCAAGTAGGGTTACAAGGTGGACAATCTACTGCAAAATTATTATCTAGGGTATTTATTTTAGATGTTGATAGTGCGGCAGTTGTAAATAGTGGAATCATTCCTAAGGGAATGGAGAATAGAGTGCAGACGAAGATGGCTTGGAAATTAAAAAATGACAAGACGTATATCTTCAAAAATGAGTTGGCTCTTCTAGATTTAATAGCTTCTAATGATTGGGAACGCCCAATCTACTTTAATAATACTTCTGCAAATACCATCAATATGGATTTAAGAAGTTACTTATACCTTGAAGGTATGACTTACAGATTACTACCAATTCGTACAGAAAGTTCTGGAGGAGAAGTAGGAGAAGTAAATGTTGGAGTAATGCTAGATAACTTGAAGAAATTTGCATTTAGAGGTCTTCAAGATGAAAGTGTTTATTATGATGATGAATACCGCAAGTTTGGTGCAAATACTAGAAATAATGTTTACCGTTTAGCCGAAACATTATACTATGATGCATTAATGCAGAACGACCCATCTAAAATGAAACAATCTAAAGAAACATTGGATTGGATTTTAAGAATGGTTCCAGACGAAACAATACCTTATAGTTTCTATGCTCCTAAGTATATGGATTTATATTATAGATTAGGTGATATTGAAACTGCGAATAAGATTTTTGATTTATTAGTTCGTCGTGATGCTGAAAATGTGAAGTATTATGCAACTACAGGAAAAGGTACTGAGAGTGTAGCGCGTAGATCATTGATTACATTGCAACAATTAACTCAAATATTTGAGGGTAATGTGAAAGATGTAAATCAACGTTTAGCTCAATTATCTCCAGAAACACCAGATTTAGAAGGTAAATCAAGAGAAGAACTTGAGGCACTCAAAGTTGTATTCGAAAAGAATGCAGGTCTTTCTAGACAAGTGTTTTCAGAATCCTATCAGAATATGACTTCAGCGAGATAAGTTGAAGAAAATTATAAATTGTAAGAAAGTCGTTACTTTAGAAATAAAGTAACGACTTTTTTTTGTCTTAGATATTTAGATTTAACAAAGCCTTACTTTTGTTAATATCAATAAAAAGAGTGTTGATGAGTTGTAGATAATTAATACCTTAAACATTCCTATTATCCGACTTCTGATAAATACTCAAAAAAATGAACGAACTCAAAAAAACTAACAATTTAATTGGATGGACACTCTTTCTAGTGTCATTATCAATCTATACCATCACAATGGAAGAAACAGCAAGTTTCTGGGATTGTGGTGAATTTATAGCAGTATCGTATAAATTAATGGTACCACACCCTCCGGGAGCACCATTTTTCTTATTATTTAACCGACTTTTTTCTTTTCTAGCCCTAGGCAATGTTTTAAAAGTAGCATGGTGGATTAATTTCCAATCTGCTTTTATGAGTGCACTAACAATTTTATTCTTGTATTGGTCTATTGTTATGCTTGGCATGAAAGTGATTAAGCAAAAAGCAGAAGGATATGATTTAAAAGACAAAGTATTACTTTTTGGATCTGCTGCGGTAGGTGCTTTAGCGTATACATTCTCTGATTCATTCTGGTTTTCTGCTGTAGAGGCAGAAGTATATGCGATGTCATCAGCATTTACAGCATTAGTATTCTGGGCAATTTTAAAGTGGGAATTTATCGAAGATAATGCCTCGTCTAATAGGTGGTTAATCATGATTGCTTATATCATTGGTTTATCTATTGGTGTTCATCTAGAAAACTTACTTTGTTTGCCTGCATTGGCAATGGTTTACTATTATAAAAAGTACCCCAATACAATTACAGTTAAAGGAACATTGATTGCAATGGCTGTAGGTGGAGCAATTATCTTAGGAATTATCATTATTGTTATTCCTGGTTTGCCATCATTGGCATTTTCTTTTGATAAAGTTTTTGTAAACTCATTTGGGACTTCTTTTGGAACGGGAGGATTGGTTTTCTCTTTACTCTTGATCTTTACTTTAGTTTATGGAATATATTATACTCAAAATAAGCAACTCATAACATTAAATAATATCCTATTAGGGGTCTCATTTATTCTAGTAGGATATATGAGTTATACTCTTGTGTTTATTCGTTCAAACCAAGAGACACCAATTAATGAAAATACTCCAGATGATTTATTATCGTATGTATCTTATCTAAAAAGAGAACAGTATGGAGAACGACCTTTATTTTATGGTCCTACTTATGATGCTGCATATTATGGTACTCATGAGGTTGGAAATAAATATAGAGAAGCGAATAAAGGAGAAAAGGATTATTATGAAGTTTATGCTCAAAAAGAGGAACTTGAGTTTGAAAAAAAAGATATGATGTTTTTTCCTAGATTACATTCTCGTAGACCTCATCATGTACAATTGTACGAAGAGTGGGCAGGAATAGCTTCTGGAGAGAAACCCACCATGTTTAATAATATAGTGTTCTTTTTTAGATATCAGTTAGGACATATGTACCTAAGATATTTTATGTGGAACTTTGCGGGGAGAGAAAGCGATGAAAAAGATGCTAGTTATTTATTACCATGGGATGATCTAGAAGACTTACCGGAGCTTCTTCAAAAGAATAAAGCAAGAGCAAATTTTTATTTATTGCCTTTAGTATTAGGTCTCTTAGGAGTGTTTTATCAGTATAAAAAGGATAAGAAGAATTTCTTTGTTGTAGCAGTTCTGTTTATCACACTTGGAGCAGCTTTAGTTTTTTATCTAAATTCACCACCTGTAGAACCTCGTGAACGAGATTATATTTATGCAGCCTCCTTCTATGCATTTGCCATTTGGATAGGGTTTGGGGTATTGGCATTAGTACAATTTTTATCAGAAAAAATGGGTGCTAATGGAATTTATGCAGGTGTTGGTTTAAGTTTTATTATACCTATTGTAATGGGCATAAATGGTTGGGATGGACATAACAGATCAGACCGTTATTATTCTGTAGATCAAGCTAGAAATACATTAGCAAGTTGTGCAGAAAATGCTATTTTATTTACTGGCGGAGATAACGACACGTTTCCATTATGGTATGTACAGAATGTAGAAGGTTTTAGAACAGATATACGTGTTGTTGTATTAAGTTACTTTCAGGCAGATTGGTATATCAAACAAATGCATCAGCAGCAATATGAATCAGAACCATTACCTTTAAAACTACCCAATAGTGTGTATCAAGAAGGAAATAATGAAGTTATTCCTTTAATTGAAGTTGAGCAGGCACAGTATGGTGTAAATATGAATGCTTATATAAATGCTATTAAAAATGATGATCCAATAACTAAGTTTGAATTAAGAGAAGGAATTTCTACCACCCGACTACTATCGAAGACTTTTGTAGTAGATGTAGATAGTAATAAGCTCTCTAAGAGTGATTTAATACCTGATAACCTTAAAGATAGAGTAGCATCTAAAATGGTTTGGAACCTAAAGCCAAATAAAAATAGTATTCCTAAAAATGAGTTAGCATTACTTGATTTAATTGTATCGAACAATTGGGAACGACCTATCTACTTTAATAATACATCATCAAATATTATTAATATGGATTTAAGTAATTACTTATATTTAGAAGGATTGGCCTTAAGACTATTACCTATTCGTAATCAAGATACGTTTGGAGAAGTAGGTGAAGTTAATGTTGAAGTAATGCAAGAAAATATAAAAGATTTTGCATTTAGAGGTCTTCAAGATGAAAGTATTTATTATGATGGAGAGTATCAAAAATTTGGGGTAACTACTAGAAATAGTGTTTATAGATTAGCTGAAAAGTTATATTATGACTCATTGATGGAAGGGGATTTATCTAAAAAGAAACAGTCTAAGGAAACTTTGGACTGGATTTTAACTATGATTCCAGATAAAACAATTCCATACAGTTTTTATGCACCAAAGTTTATGGGATTATATTATAAATTAGGTGATACAGTAGCGGCAGATCAAATTTTTGAAACGTTACTTCACCGCTCTACTGAAAGTGTATTGTATTATTCTTCAACGGGGAAAGGACCAAAAAGAGGTGCTAATTTATCATATATGATCTTAAGGAATTTATCACAGTTTTTTGAGAGCAGTGCTAAAGATATTAATCAAAGACTAGCTCAATTATCTCCTGAAACACCAGATTTTGAAGGCAAATCAAAAGAAGAACTTGAAGTACTAAAAGCAGTTTACGAGAAAAATGCTACTATTTCTAGAGAGGCATTTTCAGAATCCTATCAGGATATGACTTCTGGAAGTTAAATGAAATAAAATTAATTTTAAAAAGGCTATTTCCTCATTTTGTAGGGAATAGCCTTTTATCATTTTTAATAATAACACATAATTATCCAATTTGTGTTCATCACTTTATAGATCGATTTTTTTTAATTAATATGGGCTATCAATTGTTATTCATATTTTCAGAAATCAAAAGATGTTACACGAACTTAAAAACATTATTAATACAGCTTACAAGGCAAAACAGCATAAAATAAAGGCTGTTCTTGTTACTGTAGTAGGTTTAGATGGCTCTTCTTATAGAAAGCCGGGTGTTCGAATGTTGATTTTAGAAAATGATGAAATGAGAGGGGCAGTAAGTGGTGGCTGTGTAGAAAAAGAAATTGTAAAGCAGTCTCAAAGTGTTTTTAAAACAGGAGAAGCTCTTTTAATAAATTATGATGGAAGATATCGATTGGGCTGTGAAGGTATTTTGACTATTCTTATTGAACCTTTTGATGTTACCGAAAATTTCTACTCTGCTTTTAAAAATACTGTAAAACAAAGGAGTACTATCACTATACAAAGTCATTACTCATTAACGGAAAGGCAAGGTGTTTCAATCTTTTCATTTGATAAAAAGAAGAAAGAAAAAAGTACTTACACAGAAGTTTTTGTGGAAGAGCTAAAACCTGAGTTTCATTTGTATATTTTAGGTGTAGAGCATGATGCTGTAGCACTTTGTAAATATGCAGTCATGACTGGATGGAAAGTAACAATTGTTGCAGCTCCATTAAATACTAATGTGATCGAAGACTTTCCGGGAGCATCTAATTTGCTAAGAGTAGAAGCGGAAGAGGTAGAACATTTAAAGATGGATACTCATTCTGGAGTTATGGTTATGACACATAGTTTTGTAAAAGATTTAAAATACCTTTTAGCAATAACGAAGCAGCCAATAACATACCTTGGGCTACTTGGAGCAAATAAGCGAACAGAAAAATTAAAAGAACAGTTATTAGATTACCAACCTGATCTTGATTTTATAGAAAAAATTAATGGACCGGCAGGGTTAGATATTGGAGCAATTACTCCAGAAGAAATTGCAGTTTCTATTGTTGCAGAGATTTTAGGAGCGATAAGAAATAAATCACCCCGACTTGCAAACTCAAAAACTATTAGTATTTATGGATAAGAAATTAGCCATATTAATTGTTGCAGCAGGAGAATCCAAACGGTTAGGAAGACCTAAACAACTTCTTAAATGGAAAGGAGAAACATTATTAAATCATTGTATTGAAAAGGCCAGTGCAATAGATAAATCAACTACTTTTTTAATTTTAGGAGCTTATAAAAAAGAAATAGAAAATAGTTTAAAATCAAAAACTATTAAAGTGATTGATAACCAAAACTGGAACGAAGGGTTAGGGAGTTCTATTCGTGAGGGAGTTTATCATATCAAACAAAAAGAATATACAGATCTGCTTATTGTTTTAAGTGATTTACCTCTTTTATCTGTATCTTATTTGAAATCACTAATTACTGCATTTTATTCTTCTTCTAAAAAAATAGCAGTAACCTCTTATGGGAATATGCAGGGAGTTCCTGTTCTATTTAATGCACAGTATTTCGATGCTTTACTACAATTAAAAGGAGATGAAGGGGCCAAAAAGATACTACAAAAATATAAAGAGGATACCTTGGTTTTAAAGTCTGATGTTCCTTATATCGATATTGATACAGAAGAAGCTTATTCAGCTTTACTTCAACTAGATAAATAACAAAAATATGCCAGAATATACACTCAAAGTAAACAACAAACTACGCACTTTTAATGTAGAAGCTGATACACCTCTTTTATGGGTATTAAGAGATGAATTAAATTTAGTAGGAACAAAATATGGTTGTGGAATTGGACAATGTGGAGCTTGTACCGTACATCTAAATGGTATTGCAATAAGAAGCTGTAGTTTTCCAATTACAGATGTGATAGACCAAGAAATAACAACAATTGAGGGGTTATCAGAAAACGCAGATCACCCATTACAAGAAGCATGGATAGAATTAGATGTACCACAATGTGGGTATTGTCAAAGTGGTCAAATAATGACAGCAGCAGCTTTCTTAAAAGATAATCCAGCTCCTTCTGTTGTAGATATTCGTAATGCAATGCATGGTAATATTTGCAGGTGTGCAGCATATAATAGAATTGAAAAAGCAGTGGCATTAGCAGCAACAAAATCCTAACTACTAATTATATAATCAAATGCAACCAAAAGAAGCAAAGCAACAGAGCAAACGTAATTTTCTGAAAACATCACTATTAGCAGGTGGCGGATTATTGATGGGCCTAAATTTTTTAGGAACATCATGTGCAAAAAGTGCAGAAATGCCCAAGTCAATTGATGATTTAGACTTTCAATCATTCAATGCCTATTTAAAAATAGCAGATAATAATACGGTTTCAATTTATGCACCCAATCCAGAAATTGGACAAGGAGTAAAAACATCAATGCCAATGATTATTGCCGAGGAGTTAGATATTCCTTGGGAAAATGTTATTGTGGTACAAGCAGGTTTAAATAGTGAGTATAAACGCCAAGTAGCAGGAGGAAGTCAGTCTATTCGTTTAGGATGGAAAAATTTAAGAAAAGCAGGAGCAACAGCTAAATTAATGTTACTGACTGCTGCTGCAAATAAATGGAATATTCCTGTTGAAGAATGTGTAGCTAAACAAGGTGTAATTACCAATAAGAAGGGTGATAGTATAAAATATGGAGATGTTGTTAATGAAGCAGCTCTATTAGAGATACCGAAAAAAGCACCTTTAAAGAAAGTAGAAGATTTTACTTTAATAGGTAAAGGAATTAAGAATGTTGATGTAGAAAAAATAGTAAAAGGAGAATCTCTATTTGGCTTAGATTATCAGTATGATGGGATGAAATACGCTATGCTACAACGTCCACCATTTGGAGCAAAGTTAGCTTCTTTTGATGCTACAGATGCTAAGAAGATTAAAGGAGTACTTACTGTTGTTTCTTTTGATGATAAAGTTGCCGTAGTAGCCGAAAATACTTGGGCTGCAATGAAAGGGAAAGAAGCGCTTAAAGTAGAGTGGAAAGAAATTAAAAAGGAGGAATCTACCGCTTACCATAATAAAATGATGTTAGCTGCTTTTGATAAAAAAGGAGTAGAACCAATGCAATCCAATGGTAATTTTAATGTAGCTGTTAAGAATGCGGATAAAGTAATAGAACAGCTCTATGAAGCTCCATTTTTACCTCATAATTGTATGGAGCCATTAAACTTTTTTGCTCATGTAACAAAGAACAAAATACTCTTAGTTGGTCCTACACAAACACCTAAGAACGCAGCTAAAATGGTAGCTGAAAATTTAGGAAGAAAAGAAGAAGAGGTTGAAGTACAAATGACACGTATGGGAGGAGGATTTGGTAGAAGATTAAATACTGATTTTGCCGAAGAAGCTGCTTACGTTTCAAATTTATCTAGTTATCCTGTAAAAGTCATTTTTACTAGAGAGGATGATATGACGTCTGGAGTATATAGACCAAGCGTTAAATATAAAATAAAGGCAACTATAAAAGGAGGGGAACTTACTGGGTATACTATACATGAAGCTGTTATTAATAGAGGAATGTGGAAAGGTATATCAAAATATTTTCCAAATGGAGCAATTGACAATTATGAAGTAAGATCTTCTGCTATTGAATGTGATACAACAATTGGGTGGTGGCGAGCTCCTGTAACCAACTTTTTAGGTTTTGCACAAGAATCATTTTTAGATGATATCGCTACAGAATTAAAGAAAGACCCTATTCAATTTAGGTTATCTTTATTAGAGAAGGCAAAAGGTAAAAAAGGTATTCCTTATTCACCTAAAAGACTACAAGGGGTAATTAAACTTGTAGCAGAGAAAGGAAATTGGGGTAAAACGGAAGCAGGTGTTTATCAGGGTTTTGCAGCTTACTTTAGCCATAATAGTTACATTGCTGAAATTGCAGATATTATAATAGAGAATAATAAGCCAGTTGTTAAAAAGGTAACTGTAGCTGTTGATTGTGGAATCTTGATTAATAAATCAGGCGCAAAAAATCAGATAGAAGGTAGTGTAATCGATGGTATAGGGCATGCTTTATATGGTAATTTGGAAGTTAAAGATGGAGTAGCACAGGTTAATAATTTTGATCAATACCAATTAATAAGAATGAAAGATACACCAATTGTGTCAACTCATTTTATAGAAAGTACAGAAAACCCATCGGGTTTAGGAGAGCCAGGTTTACCGCCTGCAAGTGTAGCTGTTGCTAATGCTTATAAAAAGGCAACAGGTAAGCGTATAACAAAGCAGCCAATGATTAAAGAGATTATTACTTAATTTTATTTGAAATTAAAACTCTGTAAATTAAGTAATTAACTATTTTTAATAAATATTTTTTAACAATTTTGTCACAAAACAGAAGTAAAGTTGGTTTAAGGGTCATCGACAATTTAATTGATGAATTTTCAATTTTACATTTATGTATATAATAATAGCTTTTTTCATACTTCACTGGTACACGTCGTTGTTTTTCCAGACATTCTTTTTACATAGATATGCAGCACATGCTATGTTTACAATGTCTAAAAAAACAGAGAAAGTATTTTTTGTACTAACGTATATCTTCCAAGGTTCTAACTATTTAAGTGCCTATGGTTATGGTATTATGCATAGAATGCACCATGCATTTGCAGATACTGAAGAGGATCCACATTCACCAAAGTATTCTCCATCGTTGTTTGCAATGATGTGGAAAACAAAAAATGTGTATACTGATATTTGTAAAGGGAAAGTTAAGGTAGATCCAAAGTTTACCAAGAATGTACCAGAATGGCATTCATTTGATAAATTTGCAGGTAGTGGTCTTAGTAGATTAGCATGGGGAGCAGCTTATTCTGCACTCTATATCTATTGTTATATGACTTATGATTTATCACCACTTATTTTCCTATTACTACCAATTCATTTCTTAATGTCGCCAGTTCATGGTGCTATTATTAACTGGTTTGCACATATCTATGGGTATAGAAACTTTGAAGTTAGTGATACGTCAACAAACTTCCTTCCTTTTGATTTCTTAATGATGGGTGAATCATATCACAATAACCACCATGCAAGAGGATCGAGAGCAAATTTTGGAGGAATTAGATGGCATGAAATTGATCCAACATATTTAATTATTCTAGCTCTTGATAAAACTGGTGTAATTAAGTTGAAGAATTCTGTTAACTCTAATAAGTCGAAAGACACAGAGAAAGAAGAAGATGTAGCAATGGCTATTTAATTTAAATAGACATAGTAATAAAAAAGGTCTTGAGTGATATACATCGCTCAAGACCTTTTACTTTTTGTAAGAAAAGTAGTTTAGTACTCTCTTACCTGAATAATTTTTACAGGGCAAGCATCTGCTGCTTTCTGATTTTCTTCTAATTCGATAGGACTTAACTTTAGAGAATAAAAACCTTTACGGTTTACACCCCCAACTAGTGTAGCTTTACCATCTTTTTTAGACATTACCCATCTATCAGGAGCAAACTCTACGCAGTAATTACATCCAATACATTTATCTCGCTGATGCGTAATTGTGATTTTTGCCATATTCAGATTATGCTTCTATTGTTTCAGCATCTACTACTTTATATAATTTATCAGATGGTCTAATTTGAGTATCTAGTTTAATACTAAAGATATCTCCTTTTACCGCCATTTCTTGCTTACCATCATCATTAACGTGTAGCTCTTCAACTACCGTTTCAACAACTCCAGTAGTAGGTCCGGTGATTAATAACTTATCACCAACTTTTACTTTTAAAGTTTCTAAGCTGAACTCTGCAACGTTGATATTTTTAAAGTATCTACGTCCAGTACCAAGATAAACTTTTCTTGTTTTTGCTTTAGAACCATGTTGCTCTGTCCATTTACCCATTTCTTGACCAAGGTAATATCCACCCCAGAATCCACGGTTATAAACTTGAGTCATACGCTCTTTAAGCTCTTCGCCTAAAGCTTTAGTGTATGTGCCGTCATAATATGCTTCAATTGCTTCGCGATAACATGCTACAACACATTTCACATATTCAGGTCCTTTACCTCTACCTTCAATTTTTAATACTTTTATACCAGTATCTAATAATTGATCTAAGAAGTCAATGGTACATAAGTCTTCTGGAGACATAATGTATTCATTGTCTATTTCTAACTCATGACCGTCCTCAATATCAATTACTTTATATTTACGACGACAGTTTTGAACACAAGCACCTCTGTTAGCAGAAGAGTTTTGTGTATGAAGACTCAAGTAACATTTTCCAGAAACAGCCATACATAAGGCACCATGAGCAAAAACTTCTACTTCTACAAGCTCACCATTAGGTCCTGTAATGTTTTCATTTTTGATAGTATCACAGATACTTTTCATCTGTACCATACTAAGCTCTCTAGAAAGTACCATTACATCTGCAAATGTTGCGTAGAAACGAACAGTTTCTGCATTTGTAATGTTTACTTGAGTAGAAATATGAACTTCTACACCTGCTCTAAATGCATAAGCAATAACAGCTTGGTCAGAAGCGATGATTGCAGTAATACCTGCTTCTTTAACTCTATCAACCACACGACGCATTATAGAAAGGTCGTGCTCATATATAATTGTATTAAGTGTTAAGTAGCTTCTAACACCATGCTCGTTACAAATCTTAGCAACTTCATCTAAATCTTCTAGAGTGAAGTTGATTGAAGCGCGAGCACGCATATTTAACTGCTCGACACCAAAATAGATAGAATCAGCTCCACCTTGTATGGCAGCCATCATCGAATCGAATCCTCCTGCGGGAGCCATTAGCTCAACAGGACGTCTAGTTGTCGGTTTTTTATATTTGTGATCCACTTTGTTGCTATTTTAAAAATTTGGAATGCAAAAATAAGATGAATTTTTACGGCAATCAATTTTTATTTAAATTAGATTGCACATTATCCTATGATTATCAACACAATAGTACGAAAAACCGTTCTTTCGTCAATATTTATTCACAAATGATAGACCTTTTAACCCTCAGAATCAAGAACATGGTATGCGAAAGATGCATACTTACAGTATGGCAAGCATTAATAGATGTAGATGCTGTAGTCGAAAGAGTAGACCTAGGTGTTGCTTATATTTCTGTACCGTTATCAGCGGATCAAACAAAAGAAATTGAACAAACTTTTAAAAAACTTGGTTTTTCTTTCCTTAATAATAAACAATCACGTTTAGTAGAAGGAGTGAAGAACTTTATTCATCATAAGTTTTCTAATCTCGATGAAAAACAATGGAATGCTACATTATCAGAGGAGCTTCAAAAAGAGTTAGGTAAAGATTATACAACAATTAGTACACTTTTTTCTAACACAGAAGGGATAACAATAGAGAAGTATTTATCAAATCAAAAGGTAGAAAAAGTAAAAGAGTTTTTATCTTATAATGAGATGACTTTAAATCAGATAGCAGATATTTTAGGGTATAGTAGTACGCAGTATTTATCTAGAAAATTTAAACAACATACAGGTATGACTCCTTCAGAATTCAAAAAGAATAGTCATAAACCCTTAAGAAAGAGTTTGTCAATCTAGTATTTCTAACCTATATTAAGATATATTCACATTAGTTGCCGAATATCTATGCTTGACAAATAATAGTTACCTACTTCTGAACCTTATAGATTAATGACTAAAAAAGATCAATTTTATAATAACTTATTGAGAATTCAACGATTAAATTCTTCTGGTGAAGCATCGCCTAAAGAATTTATGGAGTCATTACTTCTTTATGTCTTAGAATATGAACAAGCTTTTTATGGATCTATATGTAAAATAGAAGAAGGTAATGATATAGTTGAATGTGTTTCTAGATTCAATAAAAAAATTATTACTCTACCAGAAATCAACAACTTCGTAAATAGAGTTGTTGAAGAAAAAAAAATAATACAAGAGGTTGATCAGTATCAATTAGTTGGATGTCCGTTTATAAACGATCAAACCAATGAAGTATTTGGAGTAATGGTATTAATAACTGCTCCAAAATATGTAGATATTGATATGTTTGCTTTGGAGCAAGCTATTTTAGTGGGAGAAGGTGTAATGTCTAATCTTCAAGTAAAGACACCTTCAAAATTAAGAAAGCAACTTGATAATTCTGTTCAAGAAAAGATATCATTTAAACCATTCTTTACAGACTCTGCTAATTTATGTACGGTAACTGATCCAGATTCAGGTGACTTTGTTTATCTAAATCAGGCTTGGGTGAGAACTTTAGGCTTTTCAATAGAAGAATTAAAATCTTACCCTTTTGTAAATTGGTTACACCAAGACGATATAAGCGAAACAATACGTGTTTTTCAGGATGTTTGTGAGGGGAAATCAATAAGATCTTTTATAAATAGGTACCGTACAAAATGGGGTGAATACCGTTATTTGGAATGGGATGCTTCTTTGATTACTGAAAATGGCTTGATCTACGGAATGGCTAAAGATATTACGAAGCAACATGAAAATCACGAAAAATTATTCTTTCAATCTACAATTCTTAGAGGTGTTCAGGACAGTGTCTTAGTAATTGATTTAAAGGGAAATGTTTCTTTTGTAAACGATGCGGTTATTGCACTGACGGGCTATCCAAGAACTTATTTATTAGGAAGACCTTTAGATGTAATTCTTAAAGGTTTTGATAGAAGTAAAACACTTGATGTTACTGTAGATGATTTTCTGAAAGACGACAATAATATAGAATTGCATATTGGAACACGTAATGGCATCTACATTTGGGTAGAGGTTAGAACGAGTATTTTATATGATGTTTACGGAGATGCTATTGGCTATCTAGGTATTATAAAAGATATTACCCCAAGAAAAGAGTACGAAGATACGCTCATGAAAAGAAATGAAGCGTTAAGTAAAGCCAATAAAGAATTAGATAACTTTGTTTATAGAGTTTCTCATGATTTAAGAGCTCCTATTACTTCTGCTCTTGGCCTAATAGAATTAAGTATGACTGCTACACCAGATGAAGTGAAGGAATACTTAATGTTACAGCAGAGAAGTTTAACAAAACTAGATGGATTTATTCATGATATCTTGAATTATTCAAGAAATAATAGAATGGAATTACGTCCAACTAAAGTAAATATAGAAGAGTTATTAAAATCAACAATTGATCAGTATAAGTTTATTAATAACTATGCGGAAACATTGATTTCTATTACTGTTGAGGCTGAAAATGATTTGTACTGTGATGAATCTCGTTTAGCGGTTATTCTTAATAATATAATTTCTAACGCCTATAAATTCACATCATTTAGACCAAATGCGAGTATTACAATAAATGCTCATGTAATCTCTACAGATCTAATTATGAAGATCTCAGATAATGGCATTGGTATAAGAGAACAACATATAAAAAAGATTTTTGATATGTTCTATAGAGCCACTGATGTAAATAATGGGTCAGGATTAGGTTTATATATTGTTCATGAAGCAGTTAAAAAATTAGGTGGAGAAATAACAGTTCAATCTGTGTTAAATCACGGAACAACCTTTGATATAGTTATTCCTAACCTATGGAGTATTTTCCCAAAAGAGATAAAAGAAGAAAGAGCTACCAACTAAATGATAGCTCTTATTTGTAAGTTATATAGGTTATTAAGATAGTTTTTTTCTATAGAATAAGCTGAATATTACAGGGAAAACGATTAACGTTAATATTGTAGCCGTTAGTATACCCCATACAATTACAACTGCTAAAGGTTTTTGAGATTCTGATCCAATACCTGTAGACATAGAGGCAGGTAATAACCCTACAAAATCTGTTACTGCCGTCATTAATACTGGTCTTATTCTAGACTTCACACCATTGTGTACAGCATCATCCAAGTTCATTCCCTCTTGAAGGTTTGATTTAAATTTGGATACAAGAAGAACTCCATTTTGTACACAAATACCAAACAATGCAATAAAACCAACTCCGGCAGATATGCCAAAGTTCATTGTAAAGAAAGTAAGCCCTAATATGCCTCCAATTAAAGCAAACGGTACATTCATCATTACAATACCTGCATCTTTTGCATTATTGAAAGTGGTTAATAGAACAAGAAAAATTAAAACCATTACAATTGGAACAACTTGTATCAATCTATTTTGAGCACGTTCCATATTTTCAAATTCCCCATCCCAAGAATAATACATTCCTTTGCTAATATTCAAGGTGCCTTCAACCTTTTCTTGTGCTTCTGCAACTGCACTACCAAGATCTCTTCCTCTAACAGAAAAGGTTATTGCTACAAATCGTTCTCCGCCACTACGGTATACAAAAGCAGGTCCCGTTTTAGTACTTATATCTGCAATTTCTCTTAGCTGAACCATTCCTCCATCAAGTGTAGGAACTTTAATATTTCCAATGGCTTGTGTATCGTTTCTGTATTCTTCTTGGTACCTCACTCTTATATCAAAACGTCTTTCATCTTCATAAAGCTCTGTAGCAGCTTTACCGCCAATAGCCATTTCTATAACAGATTGAGCATCTGCTGTGGCCACTCCATAAAGAGCCATTTTTTCTTGATTAAGATCTATGCGTAACTCCGGCTGTCCAATAAGCTTTATAACATTTAAGTCAGTAATACCATCAATGTTTTCCATCAATGCTTTCGCCTGTTCTGCATAATTTTCTAGTTCGAATAAATCAGAACCATAAATTTTTAACGCTAAAGCTCCTTTTACACCAGTTACAGCCTCCTCAACATTATCCATAATAGGTTGAGAGAAGTTGAAAGATACTCCTTGGAAATCATTTAGTTTATCTTCTAATTCTTCAATTACTTCGGCTTTATCTAAATCCCTTGTCCATTCCTCTTGAGGGTATAAATCAACATGAAATTCAATATTAAAAAAACCAGTAGGATCAGTACCATCGTTAGGTCTACCAGTTTGAGACAAGACACCTCTAACTTCTGGAGTTTCTCTAATTTTAGCTCTTAGTTTTTGTGTCATATCATAAGATTCTGATAGACTAGAACTAATTGGCATAAATGCTCTAATATAGATTGCACCTTCATTAAGTTGAGGTAAAAATTCGGTACCTAAGCGTGATCCAAAAAATAACCCTGTAGATAATAGCGAGGTGGCTAAAATCATTGTTAATTTTTTTCTTTGATATGCCCATGAAAAAGCACCATAGAATACTTTTTGAACAAAACGAGTAAAGAAGTTTTCTTTCTCTCTTACATTTTTATTTAGTAGAACACTTACTAAAACTGGTACTAAAGTTAACGACATTATTAGTGCTCCTAATAAAGCAAAACCAAAAGTAAATGCTAAAGGTGTAAACATTTTACCTTCTACTTTCTGAAAAGCAAAAATTGGAACTAAGGCAAGAATAGTAATTAACTGAGAAGAAAATAGATTTGCTCCAAGCTTAGAACCTGCAGATTTAATTAACCCTAACTTAGAAAGTTTATTAAATCGATCCATTCCAAGTTCTTTCCCTTTTTTATCAAGAACAACAAACAAGCCTTCTACCATTACTACAGCACCATCGATAATAATACCGAAATCTATCGCACCTAAAGAAAGTAAGTTTGCAGACATTCCTCTCATACGCATACATACTAATGCAAACAATAATGATAAAGGAATAATGATAGAAACAATAAATGTAGTTCTCCAATCTGCCATAAAAAGCAAAACAAAAATCACTACAAAGAAAATGCCTTCTGCTAAGTTTTTAGTAACTGTATTAGTTGTGAAATCTATTAGTTCAGAACGGTCATAGAAAGGTTCTATAATTGTTCCTTCTGGTAATACTCTCTCGTTTAATTCATCAATTTTAATTTTTAAACGCTCAATAACTTCACTAGGATTTTCTCCTCTTCTCATAACAATAATTCCTTCAACTAAATCAGGATTATCATTAAGACCAACAATACCAAGCTTAGGAGCGAAAGTTTCTTTTACTTCAGCTACATTTTTTACAAGAACAGTGGTATTATTATTTCTTTCGATGATGACATTTTCTATTTCAGATGGGTTATTCAGTAAACCAATACCTCTCACCACATAAGCTTGGTTTCTTTTTTCAATAACATCACCGCCAACATTTACATTACTACGCTCTAGTGCTTCGTATAATTCCAGTGATGTAATACCATATTGAGCCATTAAATTGGGGTCAGCACTCACTTCAAAAATTTTGACTTCACCTCCAAAGCTCACTACATCTGCAATACCAGGAACAGCTCTTAATTTACGCTCGATAGTCCAATCTTGTAAAGTTTTTAGTTCTCTTACAGATTGGTGATCAGATTTTAAAGTATATCTATAAATTTCTCCTGTAGGTCCAGAAGATGGCTCCATTTCAGAGTCAATACCATCGGGTAAATCTACATTCATTAATCTATTTGCAACTAACTGACGGGCTTTAAACTCGTCAACGCCATCGTCAAAAGCGACTGTAACAACAGATAATCCAAATAAAGATATAGACCTAACTTCTGTTTTACCTGGGGTAGAATTTACTTCAACCTCTATTGGCAGGGTAACAAACTTTTCCATCTCTTCGGCACTTCTACCTGGCCATTGAGAGATAATTCTAACTCTAGGGTTCGTTACATCTGGAAATGCTTCTATTGGTGTATTTTGATAACTGATTACCCCTGCAACAATTAGAATTAACGTCATGAAGAAAACGAAAAATCTATTTTTTAAGGAGAATCCAATAATATTTTGAACAAACTTTTTCATGGCAGCTTAATGATTTTATTGCTTAAATAATTATTGATTGATTTTTTTAGCTTCTACAAGTTCATTAAAAACCAATAAAGTTTTTTCAGAAACAACTGTATCATTCTCTTCTAAATCACCTTCTATATAAACTTTATCATTAGATGCATTTCCCATAACTTTTACATTAACCATAGAAAAGTTATCTCCATTTTTCTTCACAATAAACTCTTTATTATTATGAAAGACCACAGCATTAGAAGGTACTTTTAATGCTACCTGATCTAATTCTTCAAATACGGTTACATTCATCGCCATATTAGGAAGGAGTTTCATTTCTGTGTTTTTGATTTCAACTCTAGCATCGAGCACCTTAGTTTCAGGGTCTAATAATTTACCCATTTTATTGATTTGCCCTTCAAATAAATCACCCGGGTGAGCTAAAGCTTCAGCTTTAACATTAGCACCAAGTTTCACTTTTCTAATATCAGATTCAAAAACATTTATTTTTAACCAAACATCACTTAAATCTACAATTGTGAATAGAGCATCTTCAAAATCTTCACGTAACATCATATTTGCAGTAATATTCCTTTCTGTAATTGTACCACCCATTGGAGCACGAACAATATGTGTTGCATTATCAGATTCCCCCATTAATTTCATGGTTTGGTTAATACGATTTAGTTGAGCGTTTGCGGCTTCTAACTCACTTTTAGCTTGTTGAAGTTCTAGTGCAGAACTTAAACCAGCATCAAATAAAGATTGAGCAACATCAAATTCTTTTACTTCTCTATCTACATTAGCCTTAGCTTCTATCCATTCTTGTTTAACAGCTGCCATATCTGACGAATAGATTCTTGCTAAAATTTGTCCTTTGCGTACTTGATCTCCCAAAGAGACATTAACTGAAGTAACTCTACCAGAAACAATTGCAGGTATTCTTATCTGTTTATTAGGTAAAGCCTCTACAGTTCCTGTTAATTTAATTTCTTGGATTACAGAAGAAGAAGTAACATTTGCTGTAGTGACAATAGATTTCATACTATTGGTTAAACCTTTAGACTTAGTAATCGATTTATCATTTTTTGCAGTACTCTGAGTACATGATTGAATGATAAAACCTAAAGATGTTACGAAGATTACGCCAGCGATTAATTTATATATAGCTTTCATGTGATTTCTTATTTAAGGTAGATTATTGAATAGGATAGATGTCTTTGCCAACTGTATAGTTAACATTTTCTTGAGCACTGAATAATGTTTGTTCTGTATCATACCATTGTCCTAAGTTATCTCTGTAGCTTTCGAAGAAATCGATAAACTCAATAAGACTTAGTTGTTTGTTTTGGTAGCTTTTTGTTACAGCAATCATTACGGCTTCCATTTCGTCAGATAATTCAGGGTCTAATTGTTCATACAAAGTGTTTACCTGACGTAGTTTTTGAGCTGAAGTATAAATATCAATCTGAAGGTTTTTCTCTGCTTCATTAAGTTTAACTTGTTGTTGTTCTTGTATAATTTTAGCAGCTTGAATACCTCCTTTATTTCTATCCCAAACTGGTAAATCAAACGCTATTTGTAACGCCCAATAATCTGCTTGGTGTGCACCTCTTCTGTCATACATTGTACCAATATGTAAATCAGGTACAGCTTCTGCTTTAGCTAAAGCAAGACTTTCAGCACTTTGTTTCATTCTGATATTTTCAATTTTAAAATCAAAACGATGTTCTTGTGCCAATGTTACCCATAACTCTGGGTCAGGTAAAGAGGTAGATGGAGCAATTGATGGAATAGTAATTTTAAGGTGAACATTTGGCTGTAAATTCAATAAAACTTTAATATTAGCTTCAATATCAGCTGCATCTTGAACAATATCTAACCAACCTTTTCTGGAGTCTAGAAGTAATGCTTTTAAACGTACAACTTCTGCTATAGAAACATTTCCTTTTGAAGATTGCTCTTTATATACTTCAACAAGTTTTTCTACAGGCTCAATGGCTATTAAATAGCTTTCAGCTTTCTTCTGAGCATAATAAAGTTCAACCAATTGATTTCTTAAATCTGTTCTTAATTCTCTAAGCGTGTTATAGAATTCATATTCAGAAATTTCGGCTTCAATTTTAGCAATATTGGTTCTCTTTTTTCTTTTACCTGCAGTCTCAATCATTTGTGTAATTTCAAATACACGTTGAGCTTCAGAGTCTGTTCTAAACCACTGCTGATCTTCATTATCATACATAGCTAATTCAAATCCAACTTCTGGATTAGGCCATGCTTTTGCTTGAATGATTTCGGCTTTAGCGATATCTATATTTTGCTTTTCAGCAATTAGGGATAGGTTATTTTTAAGGAATAGTTCTTCTGATTGAGGGATAGAGATGGATAAGCTATCCATTGTACTTTGCTCCTGTGCATTTGCTAGGTTTATGCAAAACACTACAAGCAATCCTACTAGAATTTTATACATAGTATTGTTCCGTTATAGGTATATAAATACCTAATTGAGATCAACATAGAATTAACAGATTACTAAGTTAGGTAGTAATAAATACTGTTTTGAATGCTGATAAAATGTGATAAAAGGGTAATATAAAGTGTATTACTAAAAAGTGGTTTCACTTTTTGAATGGAAAATACTTATGCTACTCGCGGTGGTGGAGTATCTGTAGGGAATGATGGAGCAGTATAAAAAAGTGGACGTGCAATTGGGAGTTTGCTATCTACTGGTAGATCATCCAAGTCAACAGATTTATTTGGAGTAATCACGTCAGAACTATTCATGAACCAAGTAATATTGATTACACCAACAATGGTTTGTCCTTCACTTTCTCCTTCAGGATTATCAGGCATACCTGCTTCATCTCCAAATAAATGTACAGAAATCAATTCATAGATACTTTCAATTTCATTGTGCATATCATTAGGCAATAAGTTATCGTTGACATTTGCACTTACGTTAAATAAGTGAAATGACATTAGAAAACAGATTAATTGCGTGAATACAGTATGAATAGTGTATCTTTTCATTGTTTGATTTTATACAAAGTTATTGCTCTGTAATGCAATCATACGTACTATTTTATGTAAAAGATAAATTGATTAACAGGTATTGTGTTAAATCCCTCTTAAAACGCATGTAACATTGTATAAGAGGGATTTATTGTGTCTTTATTTCGTCAGTTTTAACTCTATGAGATAAGGGACATCAACTTTAATATTTTTAAAAATGAACTCTCCGTCTGCTCTTTCTATCATGTCGTCAAAGCAATTGTATGTTTGAAAATCATACTCTTCAAATTTATCTAAAGTGAACCCTCTTTTAAGTAAAGGATTAAGCATTTCACTAATGGAGTGTACCCAAAAATATTCTGTCAAATTAAGGGGTACATCTCCTGCATAACTTCCTTCTACTTTTTCTTCGTAAACCCCTTTGTTATAATAACTGAATTCAGGTACGAAAGTGGCCCAATTGAGCGTATAAATAAAAGGATGCATTTCTACCATATAGAAAGTGCCTTTTTCTTTTAAATAATCTGAAACGATATCCGCCCAAGCTTCTAAATCAGGTAACCAACATAAAGCACCATAAGAAACAAAAACCATATCAAATTTCTCATCAGTAGATAAATGCTCTCTAATATCATATACATTCGAGCAAATAAACTCAGCATCCAAACCAAGTTCTTGATTTAATTGCCTAGCTTGATCAATTGCAGTATCAGAAATATCTAAACCGACAGCTTTTGCTCCCATCCTAGAAAGAGACATTGTATCTAACCCAAAATGACATTGTAGGTGTAGTACTCGCTTTCCTGTAAGGTCACCAAGCCCTTCAAGGTCAATTTTTTTTAATGATGTGTCTCCTCTTTTAAAACCAGGAACATCATACATTTTAGAAGCAACGTGCCCTTCGACTCTTGCATTCCATTGTTCTTTGTTGGCATTAAATTCTTTTTGATAGTCCATTTTGTGTTTATTATTTAGATAGTAACGATATTATTTTTTTACCTAAAACAGTACTAATTTTTTCATAAGACTCAAACGACCAACCTCCTACATGCGGAGTAAATATTACACGACTATCGTTACAAAGCTTATTGAAGATACGCTCTTGATCTTTTGATAAGGTGTGGAGTTTCTCATTTTCTAGAACATCTAAACCTGCGGCAATTATTTTATCATTATCAAGTCCCCATTCTATTGTTGAAAAAGGAATAACCTCTCCACGGGCAAGATTTAGTAAGTAAATAGGTTTTTCAAAAGCACTTAAATATTCTTGGGTAAAGAGGTGTTTGTTCTCTTTATTCAAAGGAATGTGGAAACTTAATACATCAGCTTCTTTCTGAATTTGTTCTAAAGATGCTTCTTGAGCATATTCATCACCATAATTTTTTTTCCCGTTGTCATAAGCAAGAACCTTACAGCCAAAACCTATCAATCGTTTGGCAAATGCTTTCCCCATATTACCATAACCAATAATACCAACTGTCCTTGTAGATAGTTCATGGCCTCTATTTTCTTCGCGAAGCCATAATTTCTGTCGGACCTCTGTATTTCCAATATGTAGAAAATTCATTAAACAGAGTAACATAGCAATTGTATGTTCCCCAACGGCATCCATGTTTCCTTCTGGAGCATTTAATAGAGTAATATTTCTGCGTAATAAATATTCTTCATCTATTTCGTCTACGCCAGCACCAGCACGGGCTATAAAACGTAATTTAGGAGCGAGGTCCAATAAATCAACGCCAACCTTCATTTTACTTCTTAATATGAGCCCATTATAATCTTTAATTACATTTGGTACTTCATCTACAGCAATATCTGGCCTGTATGTAACCTCAATATTTTCTTGCTCTAGAATAGGTAAAATAGCGTCATGTAATTTATCTATTATTAAAACCTTTGTCATATGTGCTAGATATATTTTATATTATGTTTGAATTAGAAAAAGATAGTGTAATTTCTTTAATTATCTTTATCGTCATTAATAATCCACAAATCTCAGAGCATAAAAGGAAAAACCTTTAAGCATGTTCTAAATATCAAATTTAGAAGCAATAATGAAAAACCATTCTATTAATAGCCTACAATTATCAATATTTTTCTTTTTATGCTGTATTTCAGTAACAGCATTTGGACAACGAGTCTATAAAGAGCATAAAATAGATGGCCAAAATTTAGTTATCACTACAAATGATGGTTCAATAATTTTAAGGCCTTTTGATGCACAGATTTTAGAAACCCAATTTTATCCAAAAGGAGTAGAGACATTGCCACTATCAGAAGCGGTTATTATGGCTCCTAATAAAGTAGAGATTGATTTAAAAGACGAAGGAGCAACATTAGTTTTTCAGGTTGATAATGGAATTATTGCTCGTATTAAAAAATCGCCATTACAGATCGCTTACTATTTTAATAATGATAAGTTATTAGAAGAATCGGAAGGATATTTTGATGCAGATACTTTAAAAGGGTTCAAATTTAAGATCCAAGAGGGAGAAGCTTTATATGGTGCAGGGGAAAGAGCATTACCTCTTGACAGAAGAGGACACAGATTACCACTCTATAATAGAGCCCATTATTCTAATGAAGAAGTAGCTACGCAGATGAATTATGGAATGCCTTTAATGGTTTCGTCCAAGAAGTATGCACTATTATATGATAATGCACCTATAGGTTTTATAGATATTGGAAAGCGTAAATCTGATGAATTATCATTTGAAACGATAGGAGGTCGTTCTAGTTATGTGATAGTGGCAGGGACAGATTTTAAAAATCTATTGAATGAATTTACAGACTTAACAGGAAAACAACCATTACCACCAAGATGGATGTTTGGAAACTTTGCATCAAGGTTTGGGTATCATTCTCAAAAAGAAGTAGAAGCAACAGTTAAACAGTTTAGAGATAAGGAAGTTCCTTTAGATGCCATAATACTTGATTTATATTGGTTTGGTAAAGATGTTAAAGGAACAATGGGTAACCTTGAATGGTATAAAGAAGCATTTCCTGATCCTAAGCAAATGATAAAATCATTAAAAGAAGAAAATGTAAAAACAATCCTTATAACCGAGCCTTTTATCTTAACATCTTCAGCCAAATGGGAAGATGCTAAAGAAAGTGAGGTATTGGGTACGGATAAATATGGAAAACCATTTGTTTATGATTTCTTTTTTGGTGAAACAGGTTTAGTAGATGTATTTAAACCAGAAGCACAAACTTGGTTTTGGAATATTTATAAAGGTTTAGCAGATCAAGGTGTAGCAGGATGGTGGGGTGATTTAGGAGAACCTGAAGTTCACCCAGCTAAATTACAGCATGTTAATGGTTCAGCAGACGAAGTACATAATATTTACGGACAAAACTGGGCTAAACTTATTTATGATGGTTACCGTAAAGATTTCCCAAATAAGCGCCCTTTTATCTTAATGAGGTCAGGTTATGTAGGTTCGCAACGTTATGGTATGATTCCTTGGTCAGGTGATGTAAATAGAAGCTTTGGTGGGTTAACACCTCAATCTCAAATTTCTATGACGATGGGTTTAAGTGGTGTACCTTATATGCATTCTGATTTAGGTGGTTTTGTAAATTGGGATTTGAAACAAGAAGATATCTTAGAATTATATATAAGATGGTTAGAATATGGCGTATTCCAGCCAGTTTTTAGACCTCATGCACAAGAGTCTATCCCTTCAGAAGTGATACATTATAAGGGAGAAACATTTGATATCGTAAAAAAATATATTGAATACAGGTATAAAATGTTACCATATAACTATTCTTTGGCTTACGAGAACAGTATAAACGGAACACCTCTACTTCGCCCTCTATTTATGGAAGAAAAGGACAACCCATCTTTACAAAATATATCGGACACTTATATGTGGGGAGATGCTTATGTAGTAGCTCCTGTAACCAAAGAAGGACAAAGAGAACGGAAATTATATCTACCTAAAGGACATAATTGGTATCACTTATGGACAGGTAAAAAGTATAACGGTGGAGATTGGGTAACAGTTGATGCTCCTCTAGATCAATTACCTGTTTTTGTAAAAGGAGGAGCAATTATACCACTAGCATCAAAAGCATTGCAATCTACAGAAGAGTATTCATCAAAAGAACTGACTTTTCAAATATGGAATGATTCAGAAGTAGTATCCTCTTCTAGAGTAATGTTCGATGATAACGGAGAAGCAACAAATACAATAAAAAATAAAGCATTTGAATTGTTGAATGTAAGTACAAAGAACACAAAAAAGAACTTAGAAGTAACTTTAACTAAAGAAGGAAGTTATAAAGAAGCTCCAGAAAGTAGAATGATAACTTTAGAGATTCATAATGTTACTTTACCTCCAAAAAATGTGGGAATTGGAAAAAAGAAAATGCCTGCAGAAAAATGTGATATGGGCTATGATAAAGTAAATAAAATATTATTTGTTACTTTAAAATGGTCAGGTGAGGAAAAGAAAATTTATATCACGAAAGGAAAAAAATAGCATTCTATTTCTATAAAAATTAACCCTTTATTGAATTATTCAGTAAAGGGTTTTTAGTTTTTTTAACCTAACAAAACTTTTTTGTTGAATCCCAAACTTTAAAAATGTAGTTATATAGTTTAACTATTTAAATATAACTACACATGGAAATTTTATTATCATACTTACTTATTATTAATGCAATTAGTATTGTTATAGTTTTGTTAGATTATAATAAAATAATTGCTAGAGTTCCATCAATTGCTTTGCACGGGTTAGAACTATTAGGGGGAGTAGTAGTAATGCTTCCTATTTTATATATACTTAGACATAGAGTAACAAAAGAGAGTTATTTTTTAGTCTCACTTTGGACATTAACAATATGGTTTTTTATCAGTTACATTAAGATTGGAATATTTGGATAAAAAATAAACTAAAGAAGTTGAATCTACTCATCTTATAGTATATTTGAACTTCAAATTTGATATTCCCCATTCCATGATAAATAAAGTTTATTCTTTGATTTGTTGCTTTTTGATTTTAGCAACATCTTCTTATGCTCAGAATTTTTTAGACTTCGAAAAAGATAGTGTATTCTTAGGTAAACTATCATCGAATTTAGATACAATAAAATATTCTTTCAAGTTTGATGTTAAGTCAACATCATCAATAAGTATAGATACAGTAATTACAGATTGTGCATGTTCTTTACCCTCTTATTCAACAAATAAGATAAATAAAGGTGAGGAGGGAATAATTGATATAACTTATATTCCATATAAAGCAGGCCCATTTACAAAAGTTTTTACTGTAAGATTAAATGATAGCAAGCAAGAATATAAATTAAAGTTGGCAGGGTTTATTCGCCCTTCTAAAATATCATTTGATAAGCTTTATCCATATGGAGAAGAAATAAGATGGAGCCATAAAAAAGTAAGCTTTGGTATGTTGACAGCTCAAGGTACAGCATCAAAAACAGTATACTTTTATAACAATACAGACGATACATTAAGGTTTGAAAAAGCACCTAACACTCCAGACTACTTAGGAGTATTGATAGATAGTGGTCAGTATGAAGTGATGCCTAACTCAGAAGGCTCTTTTGAGTTATTTATTAAACCAGAAGATAGAGAGGAGTTTGGATATGCTCAAGATACTTTCTCTATTGTATTATCAAATGGAGAGAAAGAAATTACATCAAATTGTATTATTTCAGCATCAGTACAATATCCAGAATCAGAAGGTGATGGTCCTAAACCTAAAATGGGGTTATCATCAACGTATATGAATTTGGGTAACGTTAAAAATAACGGGGAGAAGATAGTGACATTATCTGTAATGAATACGGGAAAAGTTCCTCTTAAAATTCTTAAAGTTGAAACAAACCATGGTCTTTCACTTTTAAGTATAGAAGAAAATGAGGTACAACCTTTTGAAACTGTCAATGTAAACGTTCGCTATTTAGAAACACCAAGAACAGGTAAAGAAACACGATCGTTTACTTTATTTACAAATGATCCTATAGATCCTGTAACTATTATAACCGTAAAAGCGAACGTTATTAAGTAACGAAATTTATTGTTTTTACCATTCAAGAAAGTAATTGATTCACAAAATCAGTTACTTTTTTTTGTGCCAATTATTAAGTGGTACGCATATTTTAAAGGTGGTACGTGGTAATTTATATAAAGGGGCGATTGTAGTTATAGAGTTTTTCATATTGAGGTTGTATGAAATGAAAACTATCACAATACTCTTAATTAACATGAAAGCAATCCTATTAATTACTTTACTTTTTACTATAACTGTATCTTCTGCTAGTCAGTATAAACCCAATGGAGATATTACACTCAGTACTTTAAGTGAATGGCAGACAACAACAAATTGGGTCAAGTTAGATGGAGGAAGTGGTTATCCAATAACAAATGACGAGATCATCTTTTCTACTAATGCAAAACTGACAATAGACTTTGACTTAGTAAACGAAAATATTCAGGTGTATTTAAGCTTTGGAGATGATGGACAACTTACTCTCAATACAAATGCTAACCTTTATGTATTAGGTAGTATTACAATGAGTTCTAGTAACCCTGAATTAAAAGTTTTTGGAACTTTAGAAGTTGAAAATAATTTTAACTTAGATAATGGAAACCTTTTTATTAAAGATGGAGGTATTTTTACCGTGAATGGAAATTTCATCAGGTCTGATATAGGAAGTGGCCAATTAGAAATAGGAGGTGTTGGAACAGAATTTCATGTAGCAGGAGATTTTAATGATCAACATTATACGCCATCCGTCTACAGTAACCCTCTTATTGATATTGTAGGAAGTTGTGCAACAAAACAAGGCTCTTTCTGTGATATGAATTTACCAGTAGAGTTAATTTCTTTAGAAGTCTCAGTTACAACAAAAGGTAATGAAATTAGTTGGTCTACAGCATCGGAAATCAATAATAGCCATTTTGAAATATATTCTTCTTTCAATAATAAAGAATGGATAAAAATTGGTGAGCTAGAAGGATATGGAAATAGTAGTGTTCAAATCAATTACACTTTTATTGATACTAATTCATTGAGCTTAGGAAAAAACACCTACTATAAGCTTATACAATTTGATTTTGACGGAAAATCAGAATCATATGGTCCTTTGAAAGTAAATAATAATGGAGAGCAAGATCAGACAATACAAGTATATCCTACTGATTTATCAAGCGGAGAAGATTTATATATTCAACGTTCACTTTTAAATAATCAATCAATTAGAGTAACAATAATTGATAGTCAAGGTAAGGTAGTTATTAGTTATAAAGAATCATCAATTAATAATAAAGGAGCCATTAGTAATAAATATTTTACTAGAGGAATGAATATAGTAGTAATAGAAGAAGGGAAAGAAACTTATACTTTTAAAATTTTGAAATAAAAAAAAGGTGAATCTCGAGAGATTCACCTTAATATCTATATCGATAATTTTAGTAAAACTAAAATTATTTGATTTCGATTTCAGCACCTTCAGCAGCAAGAGCATCTTTTAATGCTTCAGCTTCTTCTTTAGAGATACCTTCTTTTACTGCAGCAGGAGCAGAATCAGCTAATTCTTTAGCTTCTTTTAATCCAAGACCAGCAGCAGACTTAAGAGCCTTAACTACTTTTAATTTAGCTGAACCAGCTGATTTCAAGATTACATCGAATTCAGTTTGTTCTTCAGCAGCAGCAGCACCACCTTCAGCAGCAACCATTACTGGTGCAGCAGCAGCAGCTGGCTCGATACCGTGCTCATCTTTTAAGATTGTAGCAAGTTCTTGTACTTCCTTAACTGTTAAGTTTACTAACTCTTCTGCAACTTTTTTCAAATCTGCCATTTTCTTTTTACTTTAAAACGTGTTTTTAAATAATTACTATATATATGGAAGCAACTAGGCGTAACTATTACATACCATGTTGCGAGAGGTTTTTTTTAGAAAAGAGTATATTACTCTCCTTTCTCCTCTAGCGTTTTCAATAAGCCAGAAATTGTCTGACCGCTTGATTGAAGCGCACTAACAACACTCTTAGCAGGAGATTGCAATAATCCTAAGACATCGCCAATAAGTTCTGCTTTCGATTTTACTGCTGTTAAAGCTTCTAAATGCTCTTCTCCTACATAAATACCGCCGTCAATGCAAGCGCCTTTTAATGCTGGAATCTTACGATCTTTAGGCATATCCTTTTGGAATGCTTTAAGAACCTTTGCAGGCTCAGATCCTGATTCAGGAGAGAACATGATACCTGACATACCTTTAAGAGCTCCGCTCTTAAGTTCAGCATAGTCTGTATCTGACTCTAATTTGTCAAGAGCTTTCGCAATTAGCGTGTTCTTGACTACTTGATATTCAATACCCTTTGCAAAGCAAGCCTTACGGAACTTGTTTACTTCATCAACTGTTAATGTAGCTCCATTAACAACATAGAAGTAATCAGTAGCCGCCAATTTTTGGCTTAACTCTTCAACGAGTTGTATTTTCTGATCTTTTGTCATAATTAGCTATCGATTGATCCCTTTTCAACTTTGACACCAGGGCCCATAGTTGTAGAAACCGTTACGCTCTTAAAATATGTACCTTTTGCAGAAGAAGGCTTCAACTTAGATAAAGTCGCAAGTAACTCAGCTGCATTATCATTCAATTGAGCAGCAGTAAATGATGCTTTACCAATTGATGTATGGATAATACCAGTTTTGTCAACTTTAAAATCGATTTTACCAGCTTTCACTTCTTTTACAGCTTTTCCAACTTCTAAAGTTACAGTACCCGCTTTAGGGTTTGGCATTAGACCACGAGGACCTAAAACTCTACCTAAACGACCTACCTTCGCCATTACTGTTGGCATAGTGATGATTACATCAATGTCAGTCCATCCGCCTTCAATCTTTTTGATGAATTCGTCAAGACCAGCGTAATCAGCACCAGCTGCTTTAGCTTCTTCTTCTTTGTCTGGAGTCACTAGTGCAAGCACACGAACTTCTTTACCAACACCGTGAGGAAGTGTAACCACACCACGAACCATTTGGTCAGCTTTACGTGGATCAACTCCTAAACGGATGTCAAGATCTACAGAAGCATCGAACTTCTCGAAAGATAATTCTTTCACAAGTTCAGTAGCTTTCTCCAGCGTGTATTCTTGAGTTCTATCGTATTTAGATAGAGCCTCTTTTCTTTTCTTTGATACTGCCATAGTTAAAACTATTATACTTGTACAAGATTAAGCTTCCCAAGGAGCTACCCCTTCTACTGTGATACCCATGCTACGAGCTGTACCCGCAACCATTTTCATACCTGATTCAACTGTAGAACAGTTTAAATCCTGTAATTTAGTCTCTGCAATCGTTCTTAACTGATCCCAAGTTACCGAAGCAACTTTGGTACGGTTAGGCTCTGATGAACCTTTTTTAATCTTTGCCGCATCCATGATCAAGTTAGCCGCTGGAGGTGTTTTAATTACAAATTCGAAAGACTTGTCTTTGAAAATAGTAATCAACACAGGCAATAATTGCCCTCCTTTGTCTTGTGTTCTAGCGTTGAACTGCTTACAGAAATCCATAATGTTCAAACCCTTAGAACCTAACGCAGGACCTACTGGCGGCGACGGATTGGCTGCTCCACCTTTAATTTGGAGCTTGAGGAAACCTTCGATTTCTTTTGCCATCTTATTCTTCTTTTTCTACTTGTTTATAATCGAGTTCCACTGGTGCATTGCGACCGAAAATCTTCACCATGACATTGAGTTTTTTCTTCTCTTCGAAGACTTCCTCTACGCTTCCAGAGAATCCAGAGAATGGACCATCCATAACGCGTACTGTTTCGCCAACAGAGTAAGACGTGTCATGTTTAACTTCGCCTTCGTCAGACTCGTCGACTTTGCCAAGGATCTGATTAATTTCAGAATCACGCATAGGCTTTGGAAGCACTGAAGGATCTTTTGAATCTGCATTCAGAAAACCTATGACACCGGGAACACTATTAATCGTGTGTTGAACCTCACCATTTGATAAATCAGCTTCAACTATAACATATCCTGGGAGTAAGTTCTTCTCAACGGCAATTTTTTTAACTTTGCCATCTCTTTGCTTTCTCGCCTGATAAACTTTCTCTGTAGGAACTAAAACCTCAGTGATAAAGTTCTGTAGGTTCTGATTTTCTAATTCTTTCAGTAGATAATCTTTAACCTTCTTCTCTTGGCCACTTACAGCTCTAACTACATACCATTTAAGTTCACCCATTGTTATTATGTTTAATCTGTTGAGGTTTCTTAATTAAAAATTTGATCCTCACGCTTATTATTAATAAGCAGTGTAGAATGCTGTCAAAATCTCATTGAAACCGAAGTCTACTGCTCCGATTACCAATGCAAAAACTACTGACGCTACAAGAACAAGTACAGAACTGTCTTGAGCTTCTTTGAACGACAACCATGTTACGTTGTCAGTCATCTCAGTATATGACTCTTTGATGAAATTGATTAATTTATTCATAATTCTTACGAATTTTTACACAAAAAAATGCTGTTTAAATATATACAGCATTGTATCCATGTGAATGTTTAAAATTTTATTCGACTGCAATATAACAGTTCAAATTTAATTTGCACGGGTGGTAGGATTCGAACCCACGACCTGCGGTTTTGGAGACCGTAACTCTACCAACTGAGCTACACCCGTTTATCATCTAATTTTCAAGGCTTTACACACCCTCTCTAATTTTCCGAGTTGCAAAGGTAAATACTTGAATAGAATAAACAAACTTAAGAGGTAAATATTTTCTTAATTCATATTAATATACAGTGAGTTATACGTTAATAAACTATATTGCACTTATTAATACTCGTAATTGAACAGCTATAAAGGCTCTAAAGTGGCTTTTTGATTATTTTTTATATGAAAAAGTATTTTTTGTTATTAAATGTTTATCTGTGTTTATCAATAGTATCTTTTGCTCAAGACCAAGTAGACCTATCCGACAACCTAAAATTGATTAATGGTATACTAGCTATAAATGCTAAATCTATATCAGGAGAAGACTCGTTTTTTCAACTTTCTGAGAAAAGATCTAAGAAGACAGTTTTTTGGGAGGTTTTTAGAGAGAAAGGAACTTTAAAAAGAAACTATGCAGTAGAAAGACTACCAAAAGGAGTATACAACTTCCAGTTTGCTTTAGACGGTAAGGCACTTTATGGAGAAGTTTCTAATGTAAATAAGGATACATCTCTTAAAGTATATCATAGCGCGGATTATAAAAGACCCTATTTTAACGCAAACTTATCTGAAGATACATTATCCTTGGATGGCTTCTTTGCTCAAGATGAAATAGTAGAAATATCAATAAAGAATGAAAATGAAGATGAAGATGCTTATAATGTTAAGGTAAATCTTGATCAAGGAAAGCTGAAAACAGAATATATCTTGTCAGATTTATTACCAGGCTTTTATGTTGTAAGAGCAAAATTAAAGGATAGAACGTTTGTTAGAAACTTTAATTTAAAATAATTCGATATATAAATTGTTGTTTTTCAAATAGTTTACGTTTATTTAATTTATTTTTATGTTTTTTATTTTGCAGATAAAAAAAAGTGTCCTACATTTGCACTCGCAATCGGGACAAAAGGTCACGACGAAAGATATGATGAGTGTAATGATTAAGTAAATCATAGTGCAATCTGGGAGAGTTCCAGAGCGGTCAAATGGGACGGACTGTAAATCCGTTGCTTCGGCTTCGCAAGTTCGAATCTTGCCCCTCCCACTATACAATGTTTACTTAATTTGGGAGAGTTCCAGAGCGGTCAAATGGGACGGACTGTAAATCCGTTGCTTCGGCTTCGCAAGTTCGAATCTTGCCCCTCCCACACTACATTGTATTTGCGAGTGTAGCTCAGCTGGTAGAGCGACAGCCTTCCAAGCTGTAGGTCGCGAGTTCGAACCTCGTCACTCGCTCTAAGGTCAATCTAGAAATAGGTTGACCTTTTTGTTTGTATAATAATTTTCTAGTTTAAAATAGATTATTATTTATATCTACTAGTTTACAGTACTTTAGATAAGTAATTTAATTTTATGTGTTCTTTTATTGGGAATTTAGAAAAAACAGTAGTTATATTTGCAACACCAGAAAAAACATGCGAGTGTAGCTCAGCTGGTAGAGCGACAGCCTTCCAAGCTGTAGGTCGCGAGTTCGAACCTCGTCACTCGCTCAAAAAAAAGGATCAATTCATATTTGAATTGATCCTTTTTGCTTTAAGTATTTTTAGTTCTTTTATTCTGATGAGTGGTTTTGCTTATCCGCTACCTTTTCGATACCTACAACTAATAAGAAACCAACTATAGATAATAGTAGTGCTAATACTAATTGATTATCTCCTTCAAAATTTTGAGGTAATAAGTTACTTTCTAGTAGTGGTTTGATATTACCATGTCTATCAGTATAAGTTTCTACTACTTTCTTCCAAGGCCATACTTTGTTAAGAGAGCCAATCATAAAACCAGTAAGTAAAGCAATGGTTATATCATGAAATTTATTGAGAAGAAATGTAAGCACTCTTGCAAAAGAGATGATACCTATACCTGCTCCTGCACAGAAAGCAGCAATTACATCTAACTTAAAATTACTTACAGAATCAAGTATATTATGATACTGCCCCATTAGTAATAACATAAAAGAACCAGATATACCTGGTAATATCATTGCACAAATAGCAATCATACCTGCAAAAAAGATATATATTAAACCTTCTGGAGATTGAGCAGGAGTTGCAATTGTAATGTAATAGGATAGGATTACACCAATTATTAATGATATTATACTTCCAGTGTTCCATTTCCCTACCTGTTTACTCACTAGAAGCGCAGAGGCTATAATTAAGCCAAAGAAAAAAGACCATAAACCAATAGGCTCATTCTCTAACAGGTATTTCATTATTTTTGCTAAACTTACAATAGCTGTTCCAATGCCAAGGAATAAAGGGAATAAAAAACCTAAATCAAGTTTATCCCATAATTCTTTAAACTTAAATTTAGATAATAGTTTTAACGCTTCTATATCAACAGCACTAATTGCTTTTAGAAGACGTTCGTATATACCTGTAATAAATGCAACTGTTCCTCCAGAAACACCAGGTACAACATCTGCAGAACCCATAGCAATCCCTTTAAGGAATATAAAGAATTTTTCTTTCATTGTTTGTCTTGAATATTTTGGCGTAAAGATAATGTTTTGCTGTTTATAATTGTGATAATATAATTCTATATCATTTAATTTAGAATATGAAAAAGAGGCAAGCATCAATTGATATGGGTACAAATACATTTCAGTTATTAATAGCTGATGTAATTGATGAAAAGAAAATAGAGAGAATTTATCAAGAAGATATTTTTGTAAGATTAGGAAAAGGAGGTATCTCAAAAGGAATTCTAACAGAAGAAGCTATGCAAAGAGCTTTTGATGCATTAGAGGTTTTCAATAAAAAGATATTAAAATTAGAAGTAGAAAAAGTAATTGTTGGAGCTACAAGTGCGGTGAGGTCTGCGAAAAATGGCAAATTCTTCATAGAAAATATTCAAAGTAAATTTGGTTTCACTCCTAAAATTATTGAAGGAGAAGAAGAAGCTAAAGTTATTTATTATGGAGTGAAATCTGATATTGATCTTACTGAGACTTCTATAATAATGGATATTGGAGGTGGTAGTGTAGAATTTATTATTTGTGATAATGAGCGCATCTTATGGAAACAAAGTTTTGAGATTGGGGCACAGCGATTATACGATTTATTTTGCAAACAAGATCCCATAGATAAACAAGATCTTTTAGCGTTAAAGACTTTCGTTGTTACTCAACTTAATGATTTATGGAAAGCAGTGGATTTGCATTTGCCAGTGAAAATAATTGGAGCAGCAGGTACTTTTGAAACACTTCAAGAAATATATGGCTCTATGAATTCTATAGTTCCTTCTAAAGTAAAACAAGTAGAAGTTATAGCGTACCACAAAATGTATAAAATGTTTATAGAATTTACTTTATCTGAACGCTTAAAAATCCCTGGACTTATTAAAGAAAGAGTAAATATGATAGTGCCAGCTTCAGTACTTTTAATGACTGTTTTAGAGGTGTTGAATTACTCGAAAATTGATATTTCAGGAGCCTCATTAAGAGAAGGTTTGTTACTTTACAAAATTGACTAAAAATCTAAATTGAAGTAAAAAAAAACGAGTTTGCAACTGAAATCGAGCTGAAAAATTAAAAAAGATACTTTTTTATGAAATTAGTAAGGTTTGTTAGCATACTCTTAACAAAGATTTAATTACAGCTGTTTTTTAGCTTAAAATGTTGATAAATAGCCCTTTATTTATGTATATTGGTGTAATCTTCACAAGGTCTAAAGTTAAAAAAAGCAATAATTCAATGATTATTGTATCTATTTTTAAGATAGATGTTTGAAGTTTTTGAAAATCAATTTACCTTTGCATCTCGAATAGATACGAGAACTATTTTTGATAAGTCTCAAATCTATTTTTTGGGAAGGTTCCAGAGCGGTCAAATGGGACGGACTGTAAATCCGTTGCTTCGGCTTCGCAGGTTCGAATCCTGCCCCTCCCACTATCAATAAATAAAGCTGTTTTTATTAATAGTTTTGTTTATTGAGAAAGGTGTAGTTAGTGTTCTTCAGGTCTCTAATTATGTCTTTAAAAGCAAAGTCGATACCTTCTGCCTTTAGAAACGCGGACAACGTTTAAAAGCTACCGTAGCTCAGGGGTAGAGCACTTCCTTGGTAAGGAAGAGGTCGGGAGTTCAATTCTCCTCGGCAGCTCGATTTTACTTTAAAATCTGAAGATTGAAATCTATTAATTGTATATAATTCTTTTTTAAAAAGATGGCTAAGGAAACATTTGACCGTTCGAAACCCCATTTGAACATCGGTACAATCGGTCACGTTGACCACGGTAAAACTACTTTAACTGCGGCAATTTCATCAGTATTGGCAGCAAAAGGTCTTGCTGAAGTAAAAGACTTCTCAGCAATTGATAACGCTCCGGAAGAAAAAGAACGTGGTATCACGATCAACACTTCTCACGTAGAATATCAAACTGAGAACCGTCACTATGCTCACGTTGACTGTCCAGGTCACGCAGATTACGTTAAAAACATGGTAACTGGTGCTGCCCAAATGGACGGTGCTATCCTTGTTGTAGCTGCAACTGATGGTGCAATGCCTCAAACAAAAGAACACATCCTTTTAGCTCGTCAGGTTGGTGTGCCAAGAATCGTAGTATTCTTGAACAAAGCTGACATGGTAGATGATGAAGAGATGTTAGAGTTAGTTGAAATGGAAGTTGCTGAAGAATTAGAAAGCAAAGGCTATGACGACGCTCCAATCATTAGAGGTTCTGCTCTAGGTGCATTAAACGGTGAACCAAAATGGGTTACTACTGTTGATGAATTAATGGAAGCAGTTGATTCATTCATCGAACTTCCAGTTCGTGACGTGGAGAAAGATTTCTTAATGCCAGTAGAAGACGTATTCTCGATCACAGGTCGTGGTACTGTTGCTACAGGTCGTATTGAGAAAGGTGTTGCTAATACAGGCGACTCTGTTGAAATCATGGGTCTTGGTGACAAATTAACATCTACTATTACAGGTGTTGAAATGTTCCGTAAAATCTTAGATAGAGGTGAAGCTGGCGATAACGTTGGTATCCTTCTTAGAGGTGTAGATAAAGAGTCTATCAAGCGTGGTATGGTAATCTGTAAACCAGGTTCTGTAACTCCTCATAGCAAATTCTCTGCAGAGATCTATGTATTATCTAAAGAAGAAGGTGGACGTCACACTCCATTCTTCAAAGGTTACAATCCTCAGTTCTACTTCCGTACAACTGATGTAACTGGTACTATTGCTTTACCTGACGGTGTAGAAATGGTAATGCCAGGTGACAACGTAACTATTACTGTTGATCTTCAAAAGGAAATCGCAATGGAGGAAGGTCTTCGTTTCGCTATCCGTGAAGGTGGACGTACAGTAGGTGCGGGTCAAGTAACTGCAATCTTAGACTAATTTATTTCAACGCAAGTTGATTTAATATATTGGAGGTCATCTAGCAATAGATGACCTCTTTTATTTTGTCTAAAAAAAACGGTATAGATTATTAATTCTATACCGTTGTATTTATTATATATATCTTATTTTGATTTCTTGAGTTTCTCAAGTTCAAACATTATATCTCTTAATCTAGCAGCTTCCACAAAGTCTAAATCTTTAGCTGCTTTTTCCATTTCCTTTTTAACGGCTATAATTTGAGCTTTTATATCTCCTTTTTCTGAAGCTTGATAAGCTGAAATGGCTTCGGCTGCTTTACTCATATCATTGTCATCAAGTTGATATTCTTTTGTGATACCCCCTTTCTTATCTGCAACTTGGGTTTGATCAAAAATAGCATCTTTTGATTTTTTTACCGTTTTAGGTGTGATACCATGCTTTAAATTGTATTCATGCTGAATTTTTCGACGGCGTTGTGTTTCGTCAATTGATTTCTGCATAGATTTAGTCATTTTATCAGCATACATTATTACACGGCCTTCGGAATTTCTAGCAGCACGACCAATAGTTTGAACTAAAGACCTTACATTTCTTAGAAAACCTTCTTTGTCGGCATCCATAATCGTAACTAATGACACTTCGGGCAGATCAAGTCCTTCTCTTAATAAATTAACACCAACTAATACATCTACAATACCGAGCCTTAATTCTCTTAATATTTCAACTCTGTCTAGAGGCTTTATCTCAGAATGAAGGTAAGTGGCTTTTATGCCTACTTGATCTAAGTATTTTGAAAGCTCTTCAGCCATTCGTTTTGTTAAAGTAGTAATTAGAACGCGATCTCCTTTCTTTATTGTAGCATCGACTTCTTCTAATAAATCATCTATTTGATTTATTGTAGGGCGTACTTCTATTTCTGGATCAAGTAAACCTGTAGGTCTAATTACTTGTTCTATAATTGCTCCTTCTGTTTGTAAAAGTTCATAATCCCCAGGCGTAGCACTTACATATATACTTTGGGAAACTACATCTTCAAACTCATTAAAAGTAAGGGGTCTATTGTCTAAAGCGGATGGAAGCCTAAAGCCATTATCAACTAATGAAATTTTTCTAGAACGATCTCCTCCCCACATTGCTCTTATTTGAGGAAGTGTTACGTGGCTTTCATCAATGACCATTAAGAAATCATCTGGAAAATAATCTAATAAACAGAATGGTCGCTGGCCTGCTCTTCGTCTATCAAAATATCTGGAATAATTTTCTACTCCAGAACAATACCCAAGTTCTCTAATCATTTCTAGGTCAAACTCAGTTCTTTCTTTTATCCTTTTTGCTTCAGCACCTCTTTGATCATTCTCAAAATATTTTATTTGTTCTACCAATTCATCTTGAATCTGAATAATAGATTCATTGATTGCATCTTTACCTGTAACAAATAAATTAGCCGGGAATATAGAAATACTTTTTTCTCTTGATTGCATACGGCCAGTTATCGGATCAATTCTTTGAATCTCTTCAATTTCATCATCCCAATAAATTATACGGTAAGCAAAATCTGCATATGCAGGAAAAATATCTACGGTATCTCCTTTAACACGGAAATTACCTCTATTAAATTCTATTTCATTTCTTGAATAGAGAATATCTACTAAGTCTCTTAAAAATTGTTGTCTAGGGTATTGAATACCAGATTTTATTTTAAGTACATTTTTTTCAAATTCTTCGGGATTACCAATACCATAAATACAAGAAACAGATGCTATTACAATAACATCTCTTCTACCAGATAATAGAGCTGAAGTACATGCTAATCTCAGTTTTTCTATTTCCTCATTAATCATGAGGTCTTTTTCAATAAATGTATCCGTACTCTGAATGTATGCTTCGGGTTGATAATAATCGTAATAAGATATAAAGTACTCTACAGCATTTTCAGGGAAAAACTGTTTAAATTCTCCATATAACTGGGCGGCTAATGTTTTATTGTGACTTAATATTAATGTAGGTCTACCTGTTTCTTTTATAACATTAGCAACACTAAACGTCTT